>DAOTXN010000127.1:0-26484 GCA_034435435.1 Anaerolineae bacterium
TGGAGAAAAAGCTGGACAACGCCGTGTTTGGAGCGGTCAAAGATGCAGTGGAAGGCAACTTTGGCGGCGGCGGCGTGTACGTGGGCACGCTGGTCAACGACGGGGTGGGTCTGGCCGACTATCACGATTGGGCAGACCGTATCCCCGATGACCTCAAGGCCGAGATCGAGGAGCTGCGGGCGGGCGTCATCGCCGGGACTATCAGCACCGGCTGGCCAGTGGGCGCCGAAGAGCCGACGGTCGAACTCTCTTGCGCTGAACCCATCAAAGTGGGCCTCATCACCGATCTGACCGGCGGACTGGCCATCTATGGCACCATGACCCAGCGCGCTTTCCTGTTGGGCATGGAGTATGCCACTGGCGCCCCCGGCACCGACGACAACGTCTTTACCCTCGGTGGTTGCGAGATTCAGATCTTGGTGCGCGACGATCAGGGCAGCGCCGAAACCACGGCCACCCTGGCCCGCGAGCTGATCGACGTGGACGACGTGGACATCCTGGTGGGCACGGTCAGCTCCGGCTCTACGGCCACCCTGCAAGAGATCGCGTTAGAGAGCGACAAGGTGCTGGTGGTGGCCCCGGCGGCCGCCAACGACATCACCGGCGCCAACTTTAACGACCACACCTTCCGCACCAGCCGTGAGAACTATCAGGACTTTATCAACCTGTGCCAGTATCTCACCACCGTGTACGACACCTTTATCCAGATCGCGCCCGACTATAGCTTTGGCTACGGCGGGGCCTTCTCGGCCCGCGACGCCTGCACCTTCTTTGGCGGCGAGTTCGTGGCCGACGACATCTTTGCCCCGCTGGACACCACCGACTTTACCTCCTACATGGAGACCATCTACGACTCGGGCGCCGACGCCTGGATCGTCACCTGGGCCGGCGGCGGCTTTGTGCCCATGTTCCAGACGGCAGCCGAGCTGGGCGTGCTGGACGACATGGGCCTGGGCGCGTCCTTCTTTGACAACCTGACCATGGCGGCGGTGTTTGGCCCGGTGGCCGACAAGATGACCGGCCAGATCAGCGGCATCCTGTATCACTATACCGCGCCCGACAATCCCATCAATGACTTTCTGGTGGAGCAGGTCAAGGCCCGTTACGGTGTGCCGCCCGACCTGTTCGACGCCGACGGCATGAACGCGGCGCTGCTCATCATCGAAGCCATCAAAGCCACCGGCGGCGACACCAGCTCCGCCGCGCTGATCGCAGCTATGGAAGGGTTGGAGTTCGAGGGACCCAAGGGCACCATCTACATCCGGCCCGAGGACCACGTGGCGATTCAGGACATGTACATCGTCAAGCTGGTCAACCTGGCCGATCCAGAGTTCAAGCTCTTTGAGCTGGTCACAACGACCCGGCCTGAGCCGCCCTGCTTGTTGCCCGAAGACAAGCAGGAGCGCTGCGGCGACCTGCCCATCGGCAGCCTCAGCGGCGAGTAAAGACCGATAGAGATGAAGAAGAGAGATAGAGAGGCGCGTCCTCTCTATCTCTGCCCCCTCTCTCCGGGAGTAAAGCGCAATGGCAAAGTCATTCCTGGAACGATTGAAGGACCTGCGCAGGGGTCCCCAGCCCATCAAAATCGGCGTCGTGACCACGCGGGTCGGCCCGTTAGATTATTACGGGACGATGCAAGTCCGCGGCCTGGAGCTGGGGATCGAGTACGCCACGCAAGGCTCCCGGCAGGTCGCCGGGCGGTCCATCGAACTGATCGTCGAGGATGACGCGGGCGATCCCACGACCGGCGGGCGCAAGGCGCGGGAGCTGGTCGAGCAACAGGGCGTGCACATCCTGCAAGGATGTGTCTCTAGCGCGACGACCATCGTCGTGGCCGGGATTGCCGAGGAATACCGCCGCATCCTGCTGGTCGAACCGGCAGCCGCCGACAGCATCACCGGCGAGCACTTGAACCGCTATGTGTTCCGCACGGCGGCCAGCGTCTGGCAAGACGCCGCGGCTGGCGGTCGCTACGCCGTCGAAAACCTGGGCCGCACCTTTTGCTTCCTCGCCCCCGACTATATCTTTGGACGCCAAAGCTCGGCCGCTTGGAGACGGGTGATCGAGGAACACGGCGGCCAAACCCTGGCCGACATCTTTGCGCCCCCAGATACGACCGATTTCACCCCCTACTTACGAGAGGTGCTCGATAGCGGCGCTGAGGTGTTGGTACAATCGTGGTCGGGGGCCGGACACGGACCGCTTTTTAGCCAGATGCGCGACCTGGGTGTGTTTGACAAAATGAAAGTGACCGGCGGTTTGGGCGACCGCGAGGCCCGGCACGCGCTGGGCCTGGACGCCGTGGGCATGGTAGGCATCTGCAAGTACTCCTACATCCTGCCCGACAACCCCGTCAACGCCTGGCTGACAGAAAAGCACATCCAGCGCCACGGTGAGCCCCCAGACCTGTTTACCGGCGGCGGCTTTGCGGCCGGGGTAGCCCTGGTAGAGGCGCTGAAACGAACGGGGGGCGATCCCGACGCCGAGGCTTTGATCCCGGTCCTGGAGGGGATGAGCTTTGCGGGTCCCAAAGGCGCCTATACGTTCCGTCCCCAGGACCACCAGGCCCTCCAGCCGATGTACGTGGTCGAGATGGTAAAGGATCCCGACCCCGCGCATGCGTGGGCCATCCCACGCCTGATCCAGGAGGTGGCGCCAGAGGCGACCGCCCCGCCGCTGGTCGAGTCCGTCGCCGTAAAACGAGAATACATCATCGAGACCCAGCGGGTGCGCAAAGAGTTCGGGGCGCTGGTGGCCGTCGCCAACGTGAGCATCAAGGTGCGGCCCAATACGATTCACTCCATCATCGGCCCCAACGGGGCCGGCAAGACCACCTTTTTCAACCTGCTGAGTGGGAATATCGAGCCGACCAGCGGGCGGGTCTATTTCAAAGGCCGCGACATCACGCACCTGCCGCTGCACCGCACCGCTCACCTGGGTATTGGCCGCTCTTTTCAAATCACCAACATCTTTCCCAACCTGACCGTGTTGGAGAACATCCGGCTGGCCTGCCAGGCCCTCGGAAACGACAATTTTCGCCTCCTGCGCCATTATCGCCACTTTCGGCAGTACGAGGAACGAGCGTGGGAGGTCATACAACGGGTCGGACTGTCTGAGCGCGCGCTGATGCTGGCCCGGACCTTAGCTCACGGTGAAAAGCGCAAGCTCGAGCTGGGCATGATCCTGGCCCCCGACCCCCAAGTATTGCTGCTGGACGAGCCAACGGCAGGCATGGCCGCTGAACAGGTGCCCGAGCTGATGGAGCTGATTCAAGGCATCCAAAAAGCCGGAGACAAGACCGTGTTGCTGGTCGAGCACAATATGAACGTGGTCATGAGCGTCTCGGACTTTATCACGGTGATGCACCAGGGCCAGGTATTGGCCGAAGGCACTCCGGCCGAAATCGCCGCTAACGAGATCGTGCAAAGCGCCTACCTGGGTGGGTTGTACGATTTGGGATAGAGAAAGGAGATAGCGATAGAGAGACCCGCTATCTCTCGTCTCTATCTCTATCTTCTGTGGGAGGAGGCGCGATGAGCCATCTGCTAGAGGTCCATGACATCCACACCTTTATCGGCCAGTTTCACATCCTGGAAGGAGTGACGGTCAATGTGCCCCAAGGCAGCATCACGGCGCTACTCGGCCGCAACGGCGCGGGCAAGACCACGACCCTCAAGTCCATCCTGGGATTGACGCCGCCCCGCCACGGCAAGGTCGTTTTCGACGGCCAGGAAATCCAGGGCCAGCGCAGCTTTGACATTGCCGCTATGGGCATCGGCTTTGTGCCCGAACACCGGGCCATCTTTCGGGATCTGAGCGTCGAAGAAAATCTCAAAATTGCCGAGCGCCAAAAGGGCGATCTGGCCCGCAAGGCCGACTTTATTTTTGGATTGTTTCCCGACCTCCAGCGACTCATCAAATTGCCTGGCACCCATCTCTCAGGCGGCCAGCAGCAGATGCTCGCCGTGGCCCGCGCCCTGGTCCCCGACAACAGGCTGCTGCTCATCGACGAACCCAGCGAAGGATTGGCCCCTGTCATCATCGAGCAAATGATGCAAGCCATCCGGCACCTGTCCGCCGAGACCACGGTGCTGCTGGTCGAACAAAACTTTGTCGTCGCCAGCCAGCTCGCCGAAAACTATGTTATCATCGAAGAGGGGCGCTCGGTCAAATCGGGGGCGATGGCCGACCTGGTAGACGATAAAGAGACGATCTATCGCTACCTGGGGGCAGCCTGAGAGGGACGAAGGACCAAAGACGAAAGACGAATATCCACCACTCGTCATTCGTCTTTCGTCCCCCCGTGGCAAGGAGCAATTTCATGGAAACGCTGCGCAAAAACCGGACGTTATTCATCATCCTGGCCGTTCTAGTGGTGGTATTCCTGCTGGCTATTCGGGGGATGAGCACTCGAGACTGGGTGCTGACGACGCTGCGGGGTTTGTCGGTGGGGGCGGTGACTTTTCTCGTCGCGTCGGGGTTGTCTATCATCTTTGGCTTGATGGACGTGCTCAACCTGGCCCACGGAACATTATTCATGGTCGGGGCCTACGTGGGTTGGAGCGTCTATGTGCGCCCCGACACGTTCGTGGATCTACTCACCCCACTGGCGCTGCTGGTCGTCGGATTCACACTCAACCCGCTGTGGCGACGACTGCTCGATCAGTTGCGCCTGCCGCCGACCGTAAGGCGTTTCTGGCCCTGGGTCGGGTTGATTCTGGCAGGTGTGGTCCTGGCGCTCACGCTGCCCCGCGCGCCCATCGCCAAATGGAACGCCGAGGTCTATACGGAAAGTCCCATCGTCTACACCCAACAATTCGAGAGCGGCCAGATCAGCTCCACCGTGCTATCAGCTAAATACAGCGGGATGTCGCCGGTTGTGGGCCTGGGCGGCCTCGTGGTGGGAAGCATCCTCCTCGCCGTGAGCCTGGTCGGCTTTCAACAGCGCACCACCAGCGGCCCTACCCCCAAATCCAAAAGCCTGCCTTGGCAAGCCATCGTCTCGTGCGCCGTTTTGCTCGCTATCGGCCTGGGAGCCTATCTGGCCAACGACGCCCTGACCGACTGGCTGTTTGGCCTCAACACAAACTGGCTCTTCCTGGTCGCGGTGGTGGTCGCCACGCTGGTAGGCGCCGCGTTGGGCGGGTTGATGGAGACCACTCTTATTCGTCCCCTTTACACGCGCCCCATCTACCAATTGATGCTCACGCTAGGCTTGGGCTTTATCGGCACCGAAGTGGTGCGGGCGCTGTGGGGGCGCACGGGCTTTACCATGCCTCGGCCGGCGCTGTTTGCCGGTTCGGGCGATGGCTGCCCCGCCGCCAGCCTGAGCGGCTGGCTGGAACATCAATGCTCGACTGTGTCTATCTCTATCGGCGGTGAAGCGGCCCGTATCCGGATTTACAACGAAATCTTTCTCATCCTAGCGGGTCTGGTGGTCCTCATCGTCGTGTGGATCGTGATCCAGCGCACGCGCCTGGGCATGATCATTCGCGCCGGCGTGCAAGACAGTGAAATGGTCGAAGCATTGGGCATCAACGTGCGGCGCGTGTTTACGCTGGTCTTTGCGCTGGGCGCAGGGTTGGCGGCGCTGGGCGGCGTGCTCTCTGGCCCCGCCACGGGTCTGTCCGATGCCATGGGAGGCAACTTGTTGTTGGGCGCCCTCATCGCTCTGGCCATCGGCGGCCTGACCAGCTTTCCCGGCGCGGCGGCCGGCTCGGTTTTGGTCGGGATGCTACAGCAATTCATCATCAAATACGGACAGACCGGCATCAACTTGCCTTTTCTCGACGAACCGTTCAAACCGTCTCCGCCTTTGGTGCCCGCCTCGACTGTGTTGCTGATGGTTATCATTCTCCTGGCTATGCCGCAAGGCCTCCTGGGGCGAAAGGAGTGAGCGATGGAACACACAGCCACGAAACGACCGCGGTTTGTCGCGGGGACTAGAGATAACATCGCCCTGCTCGTCATTCTGATCCTGCTACTCGCCTTGCCCTTTGTCATCGCCAGCGTGGATGGTCAGTCTATTTCAGACATGCTGGCCAATGAGTCCGGGAATAGCAAATTCATCCAGGGCTTGATGATCGAGGTTTTTATCCTGGCCGTGTTTGCCATCAGCTACGACCTGGTGCTGGGCATCACCGGCTTGCTCTCTTTTGGTCATGCCATGTTTTTCGCCTTGGGGGCCTATCTGACGGGCATCATGCTCAAGAGCTTCGGGTGGTCGCTGCTGCCCACGTTAGGACTGGTGGCCGTGGCGGGCGTCGTGCAGGCGCTGCTATTTAGTATCGTGCTGCCGCGCGTCCAGGGGATTACCTTTGCGCTGGTAACGCTGGGCATGGCTTCGGTGTTTGACATTATCATCAAAACCAACGAATTGGCCAAATACACCGGGGCCGACGTCGGTCTGCAAGGCATCCCCCGGCCCGACTTTCTCAATCCGGCCACTCAACGGCTGCGTTTCTATTTCATCGCTCTGGCCTTTGCCTTGTTGGTTTATCTCTTTTATCGCCGCTTTGTAAACTCACCCACCGGTCGCGTGTGTATTGCCATCCGTGAAAACGAAGACCGGGCAAAGATGCTGGGCTTTAACACCTTCTTTTTCAAATTGACGGCCTTGACGGTGGCCGCCATCACGGCCGGGCTGGCGGGCGCCATGCACACGCTCTACAAACCCATCGTCAGCCCCGAAATCGCCGGATTGAACTATACCGTGAATGCCCTGCTCATGATCCTCATCGGCGGCATGGGCACGCTCAGCGGTGCGATGGTCGGCGCGGCAACTTTTCGCTTGATGGATTTCTACCTGAACAAGTGGTTCGGCGAGGCCGCCGGCTACATCCTGGGCATGGTGTACGTCGCGCTGGTGCTGTTTGTGCCCTATGGCATTGTGGGCACGTGGAGGCTGCGCGCCTTTCAGATCAAGCAGGGGCGAGATCGCCTGCTCAAGCTGCTCAGTAGACAGTCACCTGCACTGCGCAGGCGCAAGTGAGGCGGTAGGCGGGGAAGGGGCGCGTTAGACCTCCGCGGTCTCGAGAGACCTCGGAGGTCTTTTCACTTGCGCGAGCCGCCCGCTTGGGGTAGAATTCGATTATGGATACCCCGGCAAAGCATTGGCATTTGGATAGGAATGAACAGGCAGCGTTACAGGCCCTTGTCACCCGCCTGCTCCAGCGATATAACGGCCATGTGCTACGTGTCGTGCTGTTTGGCTCCAAGGCTCGTGGGGACGCGGACGCCGAATCAGACCTGGATGTACTGATCGTTGTGTGCGTCCCCGAAAAAAGTTACTGGCAGCACTGGCGACAAATTGCCGATATGGCCTGGGAAGTGGAATTTGAATACAGTGTAGTTATGTCCATTATCATCAAGACGCCTATCGAGTACGAGCAGATGCAGCGCGACCGCCTCTTGCTCTACCGCAATATTGAACGAGACGGTGTGATTCTATGGATGCGGCAGCCCGACGCGCTTATGTACGAGTCCGTTTAGCCAAAGCCCACGATGATTTGGCAACGGCTCGGGATGATCTGGTTCATAGGCACTGGCGAGGCGCGATCAACCGCGCCTACTATACTGTCTTTCACACCGCTTCGGCCGTTCTGTTGTGGCACGACATCGAACGCGCCCGTCATTCTGGTACCCAATCATCCTTTGGCGAGCTTTTGATCAAGCCTGGAATTATCGAAGCAGCGTATGGGCAGATTTACAGCCGTGCACGAAAGGCGCGTGAGCGGCACGATTACGATCTGGATGCCCCCTGGCCCGCGGCCGAAGAGGCGGAGCAGATTGTTGCTGATGCAGAACGCTTTGTGACGCGCCTGGAAGACTATCTGCATGAGGTGGGAGCCATAACAGGGGAGTCCGAACGCGATGACTAATCCACTACGCCAGCTTCCTAGTGTAGATCGATTGCTTCAAAATCCTGCGGTCCAGGCGCTGGCCGCCGAGCACGGCCACGATGCCACAGCCGAAACCATCCGCGCCGTGCTGGATAGGACGCGCGAGACCATCCTTTCCGGCGCCGACGCGCCGTCTCAAGAGGCCCTGGCGCAGGCCGTGCGAGATTATTTCCAGGCTCAGCAATTGACCCACCTGCAAGCGGTGATCAACGCCACCGGCGTGATCATCCACACCAACCTGGGTCGCGCCCCGTTGAGCCGGGCCACAGTCGAGGCCATGCAAGCCGTCGCCGCGGGCTACAGCAACCTGGAGCTGGACCTGGCTACCGGCGAGCGCGGGGGCCGCGGGGCCGCGGTCGAGCGCCTGCTGGCCCGCCTGACCGGCGCCGAAGCCGCCCTGGCCGTCAACAACAACGCCTCGGCGGTGCTGCTAACCCTCACTGCGCTGACTGCCGGACAGGGCGTAGTCATCTCGCGCGGGCAACTGGTCGAGATTGGCGGGGGTTTTCGCGTGCCCGACGTGATGCGCCAGAGCGGCGCTCGCCTGGTCGAGGTGGGCGCCACCAACCGCACGCATCTACACGATTACGAACAGGCGCTGGTCGAGCACGAGGACGTCGGCGCGTTCTTGCGGGCGCACCGCTCCAACTTTCAATTGGTGGGCTTTGTGAGCGAGCCAACCCTGGCCGAGCTGGCCGACCTGGCCCACGAACACGGCCTGATTCTGATTGACGACCTGGGCAGCGGCGCGTTGCTGGACACCGCCGAGTACGGCCTGGACCACGAGCCGATGGTGCAAGAGAGCATCTCTGCCGGGGCCGACGTGGTGTGTTTCAGCGGCGACAAGCTACTGGGCGGCCCGCAAGCCGGCCTCATCGTCGGGCGGGCCGACCTGCTGGAGCGCGTGCGCCGCCACCCGTGGGCGCGGGCCGTGCGCATGGACAAGATCGCTCTGGCCGGTTTGCAGGCTACGTTAACTCATTACGCCAAAGGCGAAGCGACCGGGCAAGTCCCGGTGTGGCAGATGATCAGCCGCGCGTTGGACGACATCCGGCGGCAGGCCGAAGCCTGGGCACGCGAATTGCAGACGGCAGGGCTGTCGGCGCAGGTGGTCGAGGGACGCTCGACCGTCGGCGGGGGCAGCTTGCCCGGCGGCGCGCTACCCACCTGGCTGGTGGCGCTGGCTGTTCCTTCACCCGACGCCCTGGCCGGGCGGCTGCGCCTGGGCGACCCGCCGGTGATTGCGCGTATCGAGACCGAGCGGCTGCTGCTGGATCCGCGCACGGTGTTGGCAGGGCAAGAAAGCGATTCGTTGCAAAGGATAAGAAATTCCTGGAGTGAGGTAAGCGCATGAAGAGCTTTACGGCGGTCGTTGAAAAGTGTCCCGACACCGAGTTGTATATAGGTTATGTGCCAAATTTCCCCGGCGCTCACACGCAGGCAGAGACCTTGGACGAACTCTACCAGAACCTGCGCCAAGTGATCGAAATGCTACTGGAGGATGGCGAACCAGCCCTCGAAACCGAATTCATCGGCACCCAGACCATCGCGGTTGCTTGACCATGGGTAAAAAATATCCCATTCTCAAACCCAGAGAGGTGATCACCATTCTGGAGAAATTGGGTTTTGAGCAAGTGCGGCAGCGAGGGGCGCACGTACAATTTCGGCATCCAGATGGACGGGGCACGACCGTACCCTTGCACAAAGGGCGAGACATCTCACCGATTCTGTTGCGACAGATCGCCAAGGACATTAACCTCACGCTCGATGAGTTCTTGGGCTACCGATAATGAGGAACCTATCTCTTTTTGAGGCTCCCACGCTAATAGACAGCGGTTTTCGTCCCGACGCCGAGATCGTTCTTTTTCACGGCGACGTGAGTGAGTTTCTCGCCGGCCTCCCCGACGACTCGGTCACGCTGATTATCACCTCGCCGCCCTACAATCTGGGCAAGGAATACGAAAGCCGGGTCGCCATCGAATCATACCTGGAGATGCAGGCCCAGGTCATCCGTCAACTCTACCGGGTGCTGCGGGAGGACGGCAGCTTGTGCTGGCAAGTGGGCAACTTTGTGGAGAATGGTGAGGTTTACCCTTTGGACATTCTCTATTACCCGCTCTTTAAGGAACTCGGTCTGCGTTTGCGCAACCGGATTATCTGGCGCTTTGGGCACGGCCTGCACGCCTCGAAGCGATTTTCGGGGCGCTATGAAACCATCTTGTGGTTCACCAAAAGCGATCGTTACGTCTTTAATCTCGACGCGGTGCGCGTGCCCGCCAAGTATCCCGGCAAGCGGCATTTCAAGGGGCCTAACAGGGGGAAGCCATCGGGAAATCCGCTGGGCAAGAATCCATCCGACGTGTGGGAGATCCTGGCCCAGGATTGGGAGGAGGCTTTTTGGGACATTCCCAACGTCAAATCTAACCACCCCGAAAAGACCCCCCACCCATGTCAATTCCCCATTGAGCTGGTCGAGCGGTGTGTGCTGGCGCTCACGAATGAGGACGACTGGGTGCTGGATCCGTATGCCGGCGTGGGCAGTGCGCTGATTGCGGCGGTGATGCACGGCAGACGAGCGATGGGGAGTGAAAAAGAGAGCCAGTACGTTGAGATTGCCCGTAAGCGTCTGCTGGCCTGCTTGGATGGGACGCTGCGCCACCGGCCCATCGGCAAGCCCGTGCACCAGCCCACGGGAAAAGAAAAGGTAGCTCAAATACCGGATGAGTGGCGCGAGGCCGCTTGAAAGACTGCTGATAGCCCAGAGAACTTGCAACCTGGCGACGACAATACTGCTCTGACATTCGCCATCAACAACATTCAAGAGAAATGGAACGATTATCGAGAACGTTACAAGAGGTGGCAACGTGAATCGAGATGAGATGTTTCGCAAAAACAACGAGTTGTTTGTTATATTTATGCAGCAGGTTCTAGACAATCCTGATCTGTTGGACCGGATTCCGGACGGCGCAGACATTATCTTTTTGCCCGACAGCGATCCAGTCCTACGCCAGGCCAACATTGAATTGGGACGGGAGCGCGAACGCGAGGGGGCCAAGGTGATCTATATTCGCATCGAGATGGTCCCGCAGGTGCGCACGGTCTACGTCCCCCGCCTCAAGCTGGAAGCAGCGCCTTCCCAATTCGCTTGAACATAGGAGCGCCATGAAACGCGACCTCGACCGACTGATGACCGAACGCAGCCTCGACGCCGCCATCGTTACCGGCGGTTCGCACAACAACCCGGCCATGTTCTACATGGCCAACGGGGCGCACCTCACCGGCGGCATCCTGGTCAAACCGCGCGGCCAGGAACCCACTCTGATCCACTACGCCATGGAGCGGGACGAGGCGGCCAAGAGCGGCCTGGCAACCCTATCAATGACCGATTTTGATTATGCCGGGCTGTTGCAAGAGTCACAGACGCGCCTGGAAGCCACCGTCAAACTCTATCGGAAGGTTTTCGAGCGCTTGGGCGTCGCGGGGCAGGTGGCCTTTTACGGCACGGCCGAGCAGGGGGCCAGTTTTGCGCTGCTCAACGCGCTCAACGCAGAATTGGAGAACATCGCCGTCATCGGCGAGTACGACAACAACATCTTTGAGACGGCCCGCGCCACCAAAGAGCCAGACGAGATCACCCGCATGCGCCGCGTCGGGCAGGCCACCGCCGCCGTGATGCGCGAGATGGTTGATTTTATGCGCGATCACCAGGTGGTGCGCCGCGCCCACAACGGACAGCAGGTCGAAATGCTGGTCAAACCCGACGGCAGTCCGCTGACGGTGGGCGACGTGAAGCGCTTTGGGCGCAGTCGGCTCTTTGCGCACGAGCTGGAAGACCCCGAAGGGATGATTTTCGCCATCGGGCGCGACGCCGGCGTGCCGCACAGCCGCGGCGAGGCCGACGATCCCTTATGTCTGGGCCAGAGCATCGTGTTTGATTTTTACCCCCAGGAAATGGGCGGGGGCTACTTTCACGACGTGACCCGCACCTTTTGTCTGGGCTATGCCCCGCCAGAGGTGCAAAAGGTCTACGCCGACGTGAAAGCGTGCTTGGAGCAGATTATGGCAGCCCTGAAACCTGACACGCCCACCCGCGCCTACGAAGAACTGACTTGCGACATTTTTGAGGCCCAGGGCCACAACACCCACCGCGTGGACCGCCAAAAGCAAACAGGTTACGTGCACACGCTGGGCCACGGCGTCGGCCTCAAGCTGCACGAGCGGCCCATCTTTGGGTTGGCGGCGGTCAACCAGGATGTGCTGCGGCCCGGCGCGGTGGTCACCCTCGAGCCGGGGTTGTACTATCCAGAACAGGGCTACGGGGTGCGTATCGAAGACACGGTCTATCTGGACGAAAGCGGGCAATTACACCATCTGACCGAGTTTGACAAAGACTTGGTAATAGAACTCGATCACTATGATTGACATAGAAAAACAGATTTCCTATTGGCGCAATGGAGCCGCTGAAGATTGGGCAGTGGCGCAAGAACTGATCAACAAAGGCCGAACACGCCACGGTCTCTTCTTTGCCCATCTGGCTCTCGAAAAACTGCTGAAAGCGCACTTGTGTCGCCGTACACAAGACCTGGCGCCTCGCCTTCACAATCTGGTCAGGCTGGCTGAACTCGCTGCCCTCAATCTCGACCAGGGTCAAATTGATGCCCTGGCCGAGATGAATGCCTTTAACATCGAAGGACGTTATCCCGATACACTGGCGCCGCCGCCAACCCCAAGAGAAGCCAGGCAATATCTGCGCCGGGCCAAAGAGGTGTATCAATGGTTGATGAATCAATTGTAAGAGCTGTAAGGAATTATCTCCAGAAACTGGAAGAACAAGGGGTTCCAGTTCGCTTTGGCGTTATCTTTGGTTCTCAGGTAAGTGGGAACCCCGATGCCTGGAGTGACATCGATTTATTAGTCGTTTCGCCTCGATTTGAAGGCGAGCGGAAACGTGAGGACATCAATCAACTCTGGCGCGCCGCCGCACGCATCGACAGCCGCATCGAACCTATCCCTGTCGGCCCAGTTCAGTTCGACAGCGACGACAGCAGTGCTATCCTTGAAATTGCCCGGCGCGAAGGCCACAAAGTCTATCTGACGAATTGAATCAACCGACAGGCGCACCCTATGACCCGAATTCTCGCTATCGAAACCAGTTGTGACGAGACCGCCGCGGCGGTCATCGAAGACGGACGGCGCATCCTGTCCAACGTGGTCGCCTCGCAGGTGGACCTGCACGCGCAGTACGGCGGGGTGTTCCCCGAAGCAGCCTCGCGCGCCCACGTGGAGACCATCGTACCGGTGATCGACCGGGCCATGAAAACCGCCTACATCGGTTGGGACGACCTGGCGGCCGTGGCCGTGACCTACGGACCAGGGCTGGCGGGCAGCCTGCTGGTGGGAGTCAACGCGGCCAAAGGCATCGCTCTCGGCCGCAACCTGCCGCTGGTCGGCGTCAATCACATCGAAGGGCACGTCTACGCCCACTGGTTGGAAACCGGCAGCGAGGGCGCTGCGCATCCCGGTGATTTGAAATTTCCACTGCTCGTGCTCATCGTCTCCGGCGGACATACCGAGATAGTGTTGATGTCCGACCACGGCCAATACCGGCGTTTGGGCGCCACGCTGGACGACGCGGCCGGTGAGGCGTTCGACAAAGTGGGGCGGCTGCTAGGGCTACCCTACCCCGGCGGCCCGGCCATCGAAAAAGCCGCCCGACGCGGCGATCCGACCCGTTTTAGCTTCCCGCGCGCCTGGCTGGAGGGCAGTAACGATTTTAGCTTTAGTGGCCTAAAAACTGCCGTGTTGCGCGAAGTCGAGAAATACGGCAACCCGCAATCCGCCGACTTTCCGCCGCGAGGTTTTCCCACCTCGCAACTGGCGGCCGCTTTTCAAGAGGCCGTGGTAGACGTGCTGGCAGAAAAGACGGTGCAAGTGGCTGCGGCGAACGGCGTGAGAGCCATCCTGCTCTCCGGCGGCGTGTCGGCCAACCAGACATTGCGAGCCGAAGTGAAAGCGCGGGCCGGCAACATTCCCGTTTACTATCCGCCCATCGAGCTATGCACCGACAACGCTGCGATGATTGGCGCGGCAGCCCACTATCGCTTCCGGGCCGGTTGGCGCGATGGGTGGGACCTGGATGTGGTACCCAACCTGAAATTGGTCTGAGTATCCCGGCGAACAAAAGTGTCCGAGCCTTATCTGCGCACCTCTGACATTGCCAGAGCCGTCGGCTGTCATCTCAATACCGTCCGTCTGTACGAGGAATGGGGTCTTTGGCCGCCGGTCCCACGCAGCCCCAGCGGCTACCGGCGCTGTTTCGAGTCAGGTTGGGGCGTTACGTTAGCGCGTCCAGCTCATCACCCGACAACAACTTTGCCACATCGGCCAATTTTCCGCGCCACGGGCCGCTCTGCTCTTGCTTGAGCGTGGTGATGGCAGCAGCCCAGCGCGTTGCCTCCTCCGGCGAGGACGTCAATCGTCTACCCAAGTAAGTGGCGAAACAGGTGTCACCGCGCCCGGTGCGCCCTGCCAAAGAGCGCGGCGTAAACGGGGCAGAGTAAATGTCGCCGTCGGCAAACACGGTGACGCCTGAAGACTGCGTGACGACGACTTCGCGTGGGCCGTATTCCGCCAATCGGCGGGCGGCGGCCGGTAAATCGGTCCGCCCGGTCAACAGTTCTGCCTCGGCGCGGTCTACCTTGAGAAAAGTGACATGTGACAGCCCTTCTGCCATCTCCGGCCACTGCCGGAAGACGAGATCATCTCCCTCGCGCACCCGCACAAATCCCTGCACGTCCAGCCCGACCGGCCCGCGCGCGGCCAGCGTCTTGAGTAGCGGCAGGTCTACTTCGCCAGCGATGATAGGGCCGACGTAGTATATGCGCGCCGATAGGTCGGGGAGGTCCTGCCGGCGAAAGGGCCCGGCAAAACCCAGCGGCTTGCACACGCGGCGCTCCATGTTGGTCGAGTCGTAATAATTGGCAATGCCCGACGTTTCGGGTGCGGGCGTGGCAAAAACCTGTATTCCCTCGCGATCGAGTTCTTCTAGCCGACCAAAGTCGGCTGGGTGCAAGCGGGTGACGACGGCCACGGAGACGCCGATACGCCGCAGCGCCACCGCGCCATAGTAGACTGCCCCTCCCGACATAGTCTCGCCCCGGCCATCCACGATCACCTGGTCTTTGGCAAAGTGGCCGATCATCAAGATGTCTACCAACTGCGCAGGCGCCATCATTCATCCTCTACCGGCCCAAAAATCGCTTCGATCTGGTCCAGCCGGTACAGCTCCAGCATCGCTTCCAACCAGGTCAGACCCTGGGGTTTGTAGAACTGCCACCAATTAACGTCGGCCCATTCGCGCCGCCACCGGTTATTGGCCGCCACGCGCTCCCAGCCGTAATCGGCGGCCAGGGCGGTAAAATCCACGTAATAACCCGCTGGCGCGGCTTGTTCCAGCTCGCCGCCCTCCCGCGCCGCCAACCCGCCTTCTTGACGCGCCTTCAGGTCCCACGGCGCTTGGTGCAGCGGCTCGCCCATGCTGCCGTCTTGCTGCGCCGCGCGAAAATAGACCCGCCAGTACGTGCGAAAGCCAATATCCTCGCGCACCAACTCGACCAATTGATCTTCACGTTCGTACAGACTTTGGCTCAAATCAAAAGCCCGCCCGGCTTTGTGCCAGTTGCGGGGCGATTGACCCGGCGGCGGCTCGACCCCGATGGCGCGGAACGAATCGCCAATCGTCGCCAGGTAGTCGATCCCGGTTTCCTGCAGCACGCGCCGACGCAACGCCTCGAACGAGTCGTTCACCCGGTCGCTGAGGAACTCGCGGTCGTCGCCGCCATTGACGTCAGTCAGGCCGACAATGGTGTACGGCGGACCGCTGGCCGGCAGCGGCAAAATCTCTTCGATGAAAAGAGTAGCGGTCTCTAGCGGCGTGGTCTGACGCTGTTGAGCGACGATTTGAGGGTCTACCGACAGTACATCCCAATTGGGTGTGTGCGCAGCTACATCGCTGCTAAAGATCTCTTGCCCAGCGCCCCAACCCGTGACCGTGTCGGCGATCAAAAATGACTGTCCGGCGCGGCGATACTCGAAAATCAGGCTGCTCCCGTCGGGCGACCAGGCCGGCTTGGCGCCAGGGTTAAAGAGTTGCGTTTGAGCCTCGTCCAGGAATTTGCTATCCCAGTCAAAAGTAGTGATATAAATCATCTCGCTTCCAAAACGCCCCACGCTAAAAGCCAGGCGACCTCCATCCAGCGACCAACTGGGCGCGTCTTCGTCGCGGTCGGGAGTCTGGGTCAGGTTGATCACAGCCGACTCGCTGCCAGCGTCGAGTGGATAGAGCAAAATATCTTTACTGCCGTCGCGGTCGGAGACGAAAGCGATGTGCCGGCCGTCGGGTGACCAGGCCGGGGCGAAATCGGCGGCGGCGTTAGTTGTGAGCTGTGTGACCTGGCTGCCATCGGCAGACATGATGTAAATGTCCAAATTGCCGCTGCGATACGATTCAAAGGCGATAAAAGCCCCGTCCGGCGACCAACTGGGGTGGGCGTCGTAGTGCGGATGGCGTGTCAGGCGGATAAGAAGCCCGCTAACCAGGTCCAGGCGATAAATGTCCCAGTTGTTCCCTCGATGCGAGACAAGGGCCAGCGTCTCGCCGTCAGGCGCCCAAACCGGTTCACGGTCCTCAGCCGGGTGATAGGTTAGGCGTAGTAACTGGGCGTCGCCCAGCTTGCGGACGTAGACGTCGGTGTTGCCGTTGCGCCGCAGCGCAAAGGCGACCGCTCCACCGCCGCCAAAGAGGGGGGGGATGTCCGGTGCTTGAGTCGCGTTAGGCAGCGCGGTAACGCGAACTGTCGGGGTGATCTGGACGGCCAGCGCAGGCGTTGCCGTCACAACGAGGGGCGCCGACGCCCTTTTTACCGGTCGGAGCGTCCGGGTTCCCAACAAGCCGAGCGCGACCAGGCTCAAAAGGGCCGTCAACAGCGCCAGCACTTGCCCGCGCGGGCTGAGCGTGCGCGGAGGCAGCACCCGCGTGCGCCACCACGCGGCGAATCTGGCCCGCCACTCGCGCAGCTTGAGACCCAGACGATAGGCTTCAAAAGCCAGGCGGCGCCCACCGCGCCGAATCCGCGCAGGGATACCGATAATGAACCGGATAATAGCTTTGAACCCGCGCCACAATCGCCCCGGCAGTCGGAGCAGGCCGATCAGCCCACGCCACAACCACAACGGCAGGCGAAAGAGCAGGCGCAGCAATCGCCAGGCCGAGCTCAAGAGCCAGCGTAGCCTGCGACCGATGGCGATCAGGGTGTGCTTGATTCGCATACGCATCGGGGTGAGTATAGCGCGGTTCGGGGGCAAGTCAAGTTACTGTTTGGAGGGTTTTTCGGTTTGCCAGCGCACCGAGGCGACCGATGGGTCAGCAATTTCAGAGGTCAGCGCCGAGCGGCTGTCGTCGAGACCGATTTGCACGGTGTAAACCAGCGTATAAACGCTCAGGCCGTCGATTTTCCGACGGCGGGCGCGCCGAAGACGCCGCAACCTGGCTTTGATACCCTGCCGGGCAAAGATTTGCTCAATGCGGGCCAGCGTTTCGTCGGGTTGGGTGGTTTGAACGCGCAACGTGACCGGACGGGTGACGATGATGAGCAACTGGGTGCGAGAACTCAAAAAATCTAACCCGTGCACAAACACAAACACCACCGCCGCCGCGCTGATGGCTAAAGCATAAAGCCCCACACCGGTGGCCATGCCGATACCCAGAGCGATGATGAGCATGCTGGCGTCGCGCGGGTTGCGCAGCCCGTAGCGGTAACGCACGACGCTGGCCGCGCCCAACAACCCAAAGGCGCGCACCAATTGGTTGCCCACGATCAGCATCATGAGCGCCCCGGCCACACTGAGGAGGATGTGAGCGTGGAACAGGTTGTGTTCAAAGACGGTCAACCGCCGCCGATAGGCGATCAGCCCGCCTAGTAAAGCTGCTAACAGCAGCGCCGGCGCTACTTCAGCCAGGGTATCCCAAAAGCCTTCAAAGCGGAATAGGGGAACGCCATCAAATGAACTAGGCGTCGAGGGTTGTGTCTCAAAGAGCTCGGGAGTAGGGGGCGATTGAAGAGGGTGAGCCTGGGTCTGGGTCGTGGGTGACCCATTGAACAAGAGGATGGTCCCTGCCAGGCAGGCGAGCAACAACCACAACCGTCTATCGGTTAACCAGCTATTCATCAGGTCTTGGGTTGAGAATAATGTCGGCGCCAGGCGTCGCAGCTCGACATTGGGGACAGCCGAGATGAGGATCAGCCAGCTCGATCAGATGCTTGCTGCACACGGCATACACTTTGATCCGGCGTGAGAAGAAAAAACGCCGCGCGACCTGGCCTTCCAGCGCCAGATGGGGTGAAGCGTTGGCCCTGAGGATACCCGGCACCGGACAGGTCGCGCACAGCGACGGCTGCCAGGGTTCGCTATCGGGGTTGCGTCCGATGAGCCGGCACTCTTGGGTCGAGCGCCCGCGGTGATAATCTTGGTAATAAAAGCGACATTCGTCTCCGGCAGGTGTGACCATTTTGAAATTGAACGGACCTGGCGGGTTTCAAAAAACCGCCAAGTCGCAACTAGACGCGGGTAAGATATGCGCCAGTGCGAGTGTCCACTCGGATGATGTCGCCCACTTGGACAAAGAGCGGTACCGTCACTTTGAGCCCGGTTTCCAGCGTGACTTGCTTGGTCGCGCCGGTGGCTGTATCTCCCGCTACCGCCAGTTCAGCCTCAACCACTTCCATCTCGACTGTGACCGGCAGGTTCACGTCAATGGGTTCCCCTTCGTAAAAATGGATCTCGATCTCTTGGTTGTCCTTGAGATAGAGCGCAATGTCTTTCATCACCGCGGCCGCAATGGCTATCTGGTCGAAAGTCTGCACATCCATAAAATGGAAAAAGTCACCGTCGTTATAAAGATACTGCATCCTGTTCTTGTCGATGCGGATGTCTTGAACCCGGTCGCCTGAGATAAAGTTTTGCTGCAGGGTGGCCCCGCTGCGCAGGTTGCGTAGAGTGGTGCGGATCACGGCGTTGCCCCGCCCTGGCTTGTGGTGCTGGTACTCCAACACCTTATAGATCTCGCCATCCATCGTAAAAGTGACACCCTTGCGTAGGTCGTTGACGTCTATCACGGCTATACTCCTTCAAAAACGTTTCTCAACGCGCCCATTATAATCGGCAACCGGAGCTATGTCAAAGGACAACGGACTTGATCCCCATGTTCAATTCCACACGCCGCCGGACGCGGGTCGAACGGACGCTGTGCGGCTTGCCGTTTCGCTCCGGTTCCAGTATAATTTTAACAGTTCAAGTCGCTTGTGGTGCAAGACAACAACGGCTATAATATAAAGTGATGACAACTGCTTACGTATACCACCCGCTATATTTGGAACACAAGTTCCCCGGCCACCCGGAGCGTCCAGCGCGGCTGCAAAGCGCGATGGAATTGCTTCAAGCTGAGCAGGTCTTGGCGCGTCTGGCGGCTTTGGAGCCGACGTTCGCTACCGAAGACGAAATTGAGTGGGTCCATTCTCAGGGCCATCGCCAGCGCGTGCAGCAGGTCGCCGCACGTGGTGGAGGTCACCTGGACCCCGACACCTATGTAAACAGGCGTTCCTATGACATCGCGTTGCTGGCGGCCGGCGGCGTCAATGAAGCAGTGCGGGCGGTGTTGAGAGGCGACGCGGATAACGGTTTTTGCCTGGTGCGGCCTCCGGGACACCACGCCACGCCCGACCGGAGTATGGGCTTTTGTTTGTTCAATAACGTCGCCATCGGAGCGCGGGTCGCCCAGAAGGAGTTTGGGCTGGAGCGTGTGATGATCGTGGATTTTGACGTGCATCACGGCAATGGCACGCAGCAAATCTTTGAGCGCGACGCGTCGGTGCTATACTTTTCGACACATCAATATCCTTATTATCCTGGAACGGGTCACTGGCGCGAGACCGGCCAACGAGAGGGCCAAGGGACAACGGTCAACGTCCCGCTGCCGGCGGGCGTGGGAGACGCCGGCTTTGAGAAAGTGTTTCGAGAGATACTCTGGCCCGTCGCGCAACGCTTTCGACCACAGCTTTTGCTCGTCTCGGCCGGCTTTGACGCGCATTGGAACGATCCCCTGGCGTTTATGTTGCTGTCGCTGACAGGTTATGCGCGTTTGGCCCGCGAGCTGTGCCAGATTGCACAGGCGGTGTGCAACGGGCGCATCGTTTTTGTTTTGGAGGGAGGCTACCATCTCGACGTCCTGGCTCACGGCGTGCTCAATGCTTTTTATGCGCTGATCGGGGATGAAACGACGAGCGACCCGCTCGGTCCATCGCCAACACCCGAGGAGCCTATTGATGGTCTGGTGGCCGAGTTGCGCCGGGTGCACCACTTGAATTAATCTTAACGGTCGGTTCGTATTTGCTATTTCCGTTTGCGTCGTTGTTCACAGTGCAGTGACCAGCGTGGTGTCAAGGAAATCTCGTCTCTGGCGCGGGTCCAACAAGAGGAGTTGACCATGTCCGAAGTGACGCTTCGTCAGTATTGCGAAGAGATCGAAAACTTGGTTGATCAGGGTGCTTTAGATGCCGCTATCACTCACTGTCAACACATTCTAAAAATATACCCCAAGTACTTGCCGGTCTATGGCTTGATCGGCAAAGCGGCGTTAGAAAAAGGGGACCAGGAAGCGGCTGCTGACCTGTTCAGTCGCTCACTCACCATGAATCCCGAAGATTTCATCGCTCGCGTGGGAATGAGCATTGCCAGCGACAAAGATGGGTCGCTGGAACAGGCGGTATGGCACATGGAGCGCGCCTTTGAATTGGCGCCCGACAACCAGGCCGTCGCAGGCGAATTGCGGCGTTTGTACGGACGGCGGGATGGCGTAGAGCCGGAAAAGGTCCCCCTCACGCGGGGGGCGCTGGCTAGACTGTACGCGCGAGGAGGGCTGTTTAGCCAGGCGATCAATGAATTTCGACGCTTGCTAGAGAATGAACCTGGGCGGGCCGATCTACAAATCGCCTTGGCTGAGACGCTGTGGCGGGCCGACCGACGCATCGAAGCCGCCGAGATCAGCCTGGCCGTCCTGGAACGGCTGCCTTATTGCCTCAAAGCCAATCTCATTTTGGGCGAAATCTGGTCCAAGGGGGGACGAGAGCAAGAAGCCGAGGCGCATCTAAAACGGGCTCAACAGATCGACCCGGAAAATCAACAGGCGCACCAATTGTTTGGCGAACGATCTCCCCTAAAACCCATCGAGGTGCGCATTGGCCGCATGGAATACGTCGCGCCTCCTGCCCCGCTGGAACAAGAGCCGGACTGGCTTCAAGCCCTGGTAGAAGAAAGCGTCGGTCCCGCTGCGGACGACCAGGCGATCCCCGATTGGTTGCAAGCCGTAGCGGCTTCGGCCCAAATTGACGTTGCTACCCCGGCGGAGCCTGAGGAGATCGAACACGTCCCAGGCTGGTTGCACGACGTGACAAGCGCAGCCGAGGTGGAGATGGGAGCCCTTGGCCCTCTATCTGAGACGTCGCTCCCGGACCTTGACGTTGAAGCTATGCCCGATTGGCTGGCCGAATTGACCACCACACCGGCAGACCGGGCTGCCGAACCGCTGCTCTTGGAAGAAATTCCCGGCTGGCTGGAGGATGTTCCGGCCCCTTTGGCCGAAGCAAAAGACGTCGAGATAGGTCCGGTCAAAGAGGTTGCGGTGGAGCCAGGCGCATTGCCTGACTGGCTGTCAGAAATGGCTCCGACCGAAGAAGGCGAGGGCGAGCCGGGCGCGCTTCCCGATTGGTTATCGGAAATGGCTCCAACGGAAGAAAGCAAAGCCGAACCGGACGTACTCCCTGATTGGCTGGCAGAAATGGCTCCGGGTGGAAAGCCTGATCTGGCCCCGGCTGAAATTCCAGACTGGCTGGTGGAAATGGCTCCTCCAGAAGCCACCCCGGAGGTTGTGGCAGATCTAGATTTGCCGCCGGCTGTTGTGCCCGACTGGTTAGCCGAGACACAGCCTACAGGGGATGATCTTGCCGAACCAGAGCTGGAGGAAACCGAACCCGCTCCCGCGCTCGTGGCTGCCGAGACCCCCGACTGGCTGTCGGAACTGGTTGAAGCCGCCGGCGCGACGCTAGACGAAGCAGAAGAAAAACCGGGCGATTTGTTCAAAGAGCCAATGCTTGCGACGCGCATGCCACCGGGATCCATCGTGATCGAGGAGCCGGATAAAGAAACACTCGTCTATCCCGAAGGAGCCGGCGGCGAGGTCACAGAAGCCGAGGCAGAGTTCTTTTCCAGTCTGGACGATCTGTCGCCGGAAGAGGCCTTTGCCGCGTGGGAGCGCATGCTCGCCGAGAGCGAAGGCGAAGTTGAGGCCGAGGTCGAGGCCGAGGTTGAGGTCGTCCAGCCGGAGTTGGCTGCGGCAGAAATGCCAGATTGGCTGGCCGAGATGGCCCCGGTCGAGGCAGTGGAAGAGATGCCGGCGGCCCCAGAGCCGGAGGCGGCGCCGACCGAAGCCGACCTGCTGGCGCGGTTGGAAGACCTGTCGCCGGAAGAGGCTTTTGCCGCGTGGGAGCGCATGCTCGCCGAGAGCGAAGGCGAGGTCGAGGCCGAGGTTGTGGAGCTGGCGACCGAGTTGCCGCAAGATTGGATGGCGCTGGAGGGCGACGCGGCGTTGTGGGAGGAGGAAGCGCCATCGGCCGAGGTCGCTGCGCCGCTCGCACTGAAAGAAGAGTTGGCCCTTGAGCCAGCAGCCGAATTACCGCAGGATTGGATGGCGCTGGAGGGCGATGAGTTGCCGCTGGAAGCCAAGGCTCCGCTCGAAGCGCTTGCGGAGGCCACGCTAGAAAAAGAACCGCTGCTCGAGCCGGCGGCCCAAGAAGTAGCATTTGAAGCTGAGGCAGCAGAACCAAAAGAGGTTGAAACCTGGGAAGAAGCGGTATTCGAGCTACCCGATTGGGCCGTCGCAGGCGCTTTGGAGACTCAGGTGGGTCCCGATTGGGTGATGTTGACCGAGGAGGAAGAAGCCGAAGCCCACATAGTGGAAGGACCACCCGTCAGCGCGCCGCCCACCTGGGAGCCGGTGAAAGAAGAACCCCTTCCCGCCGTAGAGCCAGAAGCGCCGGCGCGCCCCACGTGGGTGGCGGCAGAAGCAGAGCCGTTTGCCAAGGCCCCTATTGTAAAGGCTCCCATCGTGACCGAGCCAACGCCGCCCGCTATCGCCAAACCCAAGGACGATCAGGGTCGCCTGGCGCTGGCCCGCGCTTTGTGGGACTCGGGCCAGAAAAAAGATGCGCAGGCCGAGTACGAACGTTTGATCAAATCGCCGCTACTGGAAGACGTGATCGGTGATTTGGAGCGCATTGCAACCGACGAAGCAGTCGAAGAACCGGTGTTGCGCCTGCTAGGCGACGCTTATATGCGCGACAATCGCCTATCAGAAGCGCTGGCGACCTATCGCCGCGCATTGGCGAGTCTGTGAAGCCGACGAAGGATCAAAGACGAACAGGGCCGTTCTTTATCCTTGAAAAGGAGCAGATCGTGGAACGCACGTTCATCATCATCAAACCCGACGCTGTCCAGCGCGGCCTGATCGGCCAGATCATCCAGCGTTTTGAGCGGCGCGGCTTGCGCATCGTGGCGATGAAATTCATGCACATCACCGAGCAGTTGGCCCGGCGACACTATGCGGTGCACGAGGGCAAACCTTTCTACGAACCGCTGGTCTCTTACATCACTTCCAGCCCGGTGGTAGTGATGGTGCTGGAGGGCAAAAACGCGATCCAGATCGCCCGTCGCACTATGGGCGCCACCAATCCCGCCGAGGCGGACCCCGGCACCATTCGCGCCGATTTTGGTGTGGAGATCGGGCGCAACCTGGTCCACGGCTCCGACGGGCCGGAAACGGCCGCTTTTGAAGTGCCGCTCTTTTTTGATGCGAGTGAGATCGTCTCCTGGACGCGCTCGCTCGACCCCTGGATTAACGAGTAAGAGAGACATGTCGCACAAACGCGGTCTGGGGCGCGGATTGGATGCCCTGATCCCGGCCGAGTCGCCTTTTGGCCCACCGCCAACAGCCGGGACCGTCGGCGTGGGACTGCTGGAAGCCGCCGTGGGCGACATCCAACCCAATCCGCACCAGCCGCGTCTCAAGCTGGACGACGAGCAATTGAATGAGCTGGCCGCCTCAATCCGTGAACACGGTTTGATCCAACCGCTGGTCGTGACGCGCCTGGCGGTTCCGTCCTCTGATGGGATCGCATACCAGCTCATCGCCGGCGAGCGACGCTGGCGAGCAGCCCAAAAAGCCGGCTTGGAGCGCGTGCCGGTCATCGTCAAAGAGGTCGCCCCACAAGAGATGCTGGAACTGGCCCTGGTGGAGAATGTACAGCGGGCCGACCTGAATCCGCTGGAAGAGGCGCACGCCTACCGCCAGTTGATCGACGAATTTGGCCTGACTCAGGATCAAGTGGCCCGGCGGGTGGGCAAAAGCCGCGTCGCCATCGCCAACACGTCGCGCTTGCTCAAGGCTTGCGCAGCGATAAAAAAAGCCTTGTTAGACGAAGAGATCCACGAAGGGCACGCACGGGCGCTCCTGGCACTGGAGACCGATGAGGCGCAGGAAGCCGCGCTGGCGGTGGTGCTCAAGCAAGGTCTCAACGTGCGCCAAACCGAATCGCTTGTGCGTCGCCTGACAGGGGAGGTTGAGCCGCCCCCACCCGCGCCCCCGCCGTCGCCCCAAACCCAATCGCTGGAAACGGCTTTTCGTGAACGGCTGGGGACCAAAGTGACTTTACAGCGCAATGAAAAAGGAGCCGGGCGCGTCGTGATCCACTTTTATTCTGACGAGGAGCTACAGCACCTCTACGAGCGCATCGTCGGGGTGGAGTAATTGACCACCAAGACAGCAAGGCGCGAAGAAAAGAGGACAATCGTTGTGTCTGGGTGATATAGGAGGCAAGCGTTGATGAGAACCTTTGAACTGGTGCCTGAAAAGCTCAAGCAGGCCACGCAAATTCTAAAAGAAAAAGAGATCGACCTGTGGCTGACCTTTGTGCGCGAGACTCGCCAGTCACCCGACCCTAGCCTGGCCCTGATCATGGGGCTGGATCTTACTTGGCAGTCGGCGCTGCTGGTCAGCCGCAAGGGGGAGCGCATTGCCATTGTGGGTCACTTTGACGCCGAGAACGTGCGGCGCACCGGCGGCTATACCGAGGTGATCGGTTATCACCAGAGTTTGCGCCAGCCGTTGCTGGAAGTTTTAAACCGGCTGGACCCGCAATTCATCGCCATCAACTATTCAGAGAACGACCCGGCTGCCGATGGGTTGACGCACGGGATGTGGAGCTTGTTGTTCAGACACCTGGCCAACACGCCATACACGACACGCCTGGTGTCGGCCGAAGACATCATCAGCGCGCTGCGCGGGCGCAAATCCAAGGGTGAGTTGGCGCGCATCCGCCAGGCCATCGCCACGACGGAAAAGATGTTCGCCGAGTTGGGCGGGCATCTGCGGCCCGGTCAGAGCGAGCGCGAGCTGGCCGACTGGGTCCAGGAGCGCGTCGCGGCGCTGGGCTTGGACTATGCCTGGGAGCCAGAATATTGCCCAGTTTTTAGCGCCGGTCCCGACTCGCCCTACGGCCACGCCATGCCCGGCGATTGGCAGACCGCGCGCGGCCAGATATTGCAGATCGATTTTGGCGTCAAAGAGCGCGGTTTCGTGGCCGACTTGCAACGCACCTGGTATTTCCTCGACGACGGCGAGACACAGCCCCCCCCCGACGTGCAGCAGGCCTTTGACGCCGTGCGCGCGGCCATCGAGGCCGGTAAGGCGACGCTCAAGCCGGGCGCCATCGGCTGGGAAGTAGACATGGCTGGGCGCAACGCCGTTACCAAACGCGGCTATCCCGAATATCAGCACGCGCTGGGCCATCAAATCGGTCGCTCGGCTCACGACGGCTCAACCATCCTCGGCCCACGTTGGGAACGCTACGGCCAGACGCCGTATAACGTGGTCGAAGAGGGCAACGTGTTTACCCTCGAATTGGGCGTACACGTGCCGGGTCGGGGTTACGTCGGTCTGGAGGAGGACGTGCTGGTGACGGCGCGAGGTTGCGAATATTTGAGCACGCCGCAGACGGAGCTGTGGTGTGTGAGAGAGTAAGAAGTGAGGAGTGAGGAGTAAGGGTAGGCGCGAGTCTGCCCTTTTTGATTTGGGTGTGTTTCAAATGAGTTGAAGGGTGAGCACCCCTCAATGGCTCTCAGCACAAAACGGGGCTGAAAGCCTGGCTTCAGCCAGGAAAACCCGATCAATCGGGGCGTCCGTTCCACTTTTTACTGGGAACCAGCCCGCTTCGGTCGCATCTGGGGACACTCCCTCCACGCTTCAACTGAAATGAAACACACCCTTGTTGATTTACACTCAGGAGCCTGGTTGACTGACAAAACTCATTCATAACGGGCATACTGTACAGAGAACTGAAGTGGCGGTCGGCTCTGATCCTGAGTGCGTGAAGCTATAGCTGGCTCAGGGTCAGGGTCGCTGGACAGGTGAAGCCAG
>DAOTXN010000128.1:0-63091 GCA_034435435.1 Anaerolineae bacterium
AGTCAGGTGTCCTGCACATCGATTAGCAGTCTCAAATCATTGAGATAGATTGAATCGACTGCCTACCACAAGTATGTATTTTTAAATTGCACGGAAGCCAAGTGAAGACAATTCTGACCGGCTTTCGCAAATCATACTACTTGCGAGATATAAGCTAGTCGGAAAAGATGCAGAAACCGGCAAATTACAGTGCGGCAGTCTGGCTTTATCGAAATACACTATGCCGTAATTTCAGATAGTTCAAATTAACGTAGAAGAGATCCAGCAAGATTTTTCAGACGTTCTTCAGCGGGTCGAGGCAGGGGAAACACTCGTCATTCTCAAGGCCGGAAAACCCCTCGCAGAAATCAAACCTCTACTTGCGACAGGGAAATCCCTGCGCCCTTTTGGGCTATGCGCGGGAGAATTTCTAGTACTCGATAATTTTGATGCGCCGCTACCTCAAGATATAATCGAAGCATTTGAGGCAAGATGAAACTTTGACTCGACACCCACGTCTTTTTGTGGTACATCAGTGGGGACAATCGCCTGCCTGAAGGAATGCGAGGGCGCAAAAGGTAAAAATGTCATGTGGAAAAACTATTACACCCCCACCTCCATCGACGAGACGCTGCGCCTGCTGGCCGAGCGCGGCGAGCGGGCGCGCCTGATCGCCGGAGGCACCGACATCCTGCTCGAGTTGGAGCGCGAGCAGCGCCCCGGTGTGGACACCCTCATCGACGTCAGCCGCATACACGGGCTGGACAAGATCACGCTGGAGGGCGACACGCTCCGCCTCGGCCCGCTGGTGACGCACAATCACGTGGTTGGGTCGGCGCTGTGTGTCCAGCGAGCTTTTCCGCTGGCGCGGGCCTGCTGGGAGGTGGGCGCGCCGCAGATCCGCAACCGGGGCACGCTGGCCGGCAATCTGATCACAGCCAGCCCGGCCAACGACACCATCCCGCCGCTGTGGGCGCTGGACGCCCGCGTCATCCTGCACAGCGCCGGGCGTGGGCGGCGCACGCTCGCTTTGTCCGATTTTTATCACGGCGTGCGCCGCACCGACCTGGCCCCCGACGAGATGCTGGTCGAGATCAGTTTTCCGGCGCTGCGCGCCAACCAGCGCGGCACGTTTCTCAAGCTCGGTTTGCGCCAGGCCCAGGCCATCGCCGTGGTCAACGTCGCCGTCGTGCTTACTTTTGATAAATCAGCGCATCAACGAATCAGCGAATCAGCGGTTGCGGACGCTCGTATCACGCTGGGCAGCGTCGCGCCGACCATCATCCGCGCGGGAGAGGCCGAAGCCGCCCTGGTCAATCAACCCTTAAACCAACACACCATCCGACGCGCCGCCGAATTGGCCGCTGCCGCCGCCCGACCCATCGACGACATTCGCGGCAGCGCCCGCTACCGCCGCTTGATGGTCGAGGTGTTTACGCGGCGGGCGCTGCTGGCGTTGAGCGCCGGCCAGGAACGAGATGGTTGGCCCTCTGACCCGCCCATGCTGTGGGCCAAAGGCAACGGTCGCTTCCCGACCCTGGTCGGTAAGACGATTGTGCATCGCGAAGGGCGCGGCGAGCCGATCCAGACCGTGGTCAACGGCCAATCGGTGACGGTGTTTGGCGCGAACGACAAAACGCTGCTGCGCATGCTGCGCGAAGACCTGGGCCTGATCGGCGCCAAAGAGGGCTGCGCCGAGGGCGAGTGCGGCGCGTGCACGGTGCTGCTGGATGGCGTGGCGGTGATGGCCTGCATGGTGGCCGCGCCGCGCGCTCATTGCGCCGAGGTGATCACCATCGAAGGTTTGCCGGAATGGGCGCGCATCGAAGGAGGAAATCTCCACCCGATCCAGCAAGCCTTTATCGACGAGGGAGCCGTGCAGTGCGGCTATTGCACACCCGGCCTGTTGATGAGCAGCGCCGGCCTGCTGGCCGAAAAGCCCCACCCCACCCCGGCGCAGGTCAAGCAGGCGCTCACGGGCAATCTGTGCCGCTGCACCGGTTACTATAGCATCTTGCGGGCGGTGGACAAAGCGGCGCAAGGGATCGATTAACCTGGGGTGGGTCTGAGGAACTCTGGACATCGCTTTGGCGTCATGCTGGCGGAGGATGACGTATGACACAAGACGATCCGCGTTATGGGCGGCAGCCCGCGGACGAGCAAGAGCCAACCCAACGGCGCTGGCCGAATCCCGACCCGCCACCCAAAGACCCCGACCGCACGCTGCCCATGCGCCCTACCCCGCGTCCGCCGCAGCCCCGCCCGCAGGTGGCGAAACCGGTCCCCCAACGCACCGGTTATGTCCCGCCGCAACCACGCCCGGCGGCGACTCCGCCGCAAGCCCAGTACCCACCTCGCCAGCCGGCTGTCCCGCAGCCCCGCCGCCGCGACGCCAGGGGCTGTCTGTTGCGCGGCATCGTGCTCTCGATTTTTGCGCTGGTCGTACTCGTTTTCGTGGGGGTCGCCGTGGCCTCCGTAGGCTACGTCTACATCGCCCGGCAGCTCCCGCCCGTTGACGAGCTGTGGGGCCGGCAGACGGAATGGGTCAGCAGCCGCATCTACGACCGCAACGGCGCGTTGCTGTGGGAACTGCTCGACCCCGCCGGCGGACGGCGCACCCGCGTCACGCTCGACCGGGTTTCCCCCTACCTGGTGGACGCCACCGTCGCCACCGAGGACGAGACTTTTTGGGAACACCGAGGCTTTAGCCCCTTTGCGGTGGCCCGCGCCGTCTATCAAAACCTGCGCGCCGGCGAGGCCGTGTCGGGGGCCAGCACGATTACTCAGCAGGTGGCCCGCAATTTGTTGCTCTCGCCCCAAGAACGCGCCCAAGAGACCGCCGGGCGCAAAATCAAAGAAATCGTCCTGGCTATCGAGATCGAGCGGCGCTACGAAAAAGAGCAAATCCTGGAAATTTATCTCAACGAGAACAATTATGGCAACCTGGCCTACGGCATCGAGGCGGCTGCTCAGACCTATTTCCAAAAATCGGCTCTCGAGCTGGACCTGGCCGAGGCTGCGCTGCTGGCCGGCTTGCCGCAAAGCCCGGCGATTCACGACCCGTTCACCAACCCCGACGGCGCCCTGGCCCGCCAGAAGGACGTGCTGCGGCTGATGGTCGAGGCCACCCAGGCCGGCAACCTCAGCCCTGGCGTCACCCAGGAGCAGGCCGACGCCGCTGCGGCCGAGATGGTCGCCCGCATCGGGACGTTGACACCCCCCCGCAGCGACATCCCCGCGCCCCACTTTGTACAGTATGTGCGTCAGCAAGTCGAAACTGAATTCGGCCCCGACTTGCTGTATCGCGGCGCAGGGCTGCGCATCTATACCACGCTGGATCTGAACCTGCAACGCATCGCCGAGGAAGAGGTGCGGGCGGGCGTGGCCAACCTGGCCGATCCTACCGTGACCAACGCCGCTCTGGTGGCCCTGGACCCGCGCACAGGCGAGATTTGGACTATGGTCGGCAGCGTGGATTTTAACGCCGAGGCCATCGACGGTCAAGTCAACGTGGCCGTGCGCTGTCGCCAGCCCGGCTCAGCCATCAAGCCGCTGACCTACCTGGCCGCGTTCGAGCGCGGCTGGACGCCCGCCACGCTGATCTGGGACCTGAAGACCGAGTACCCCAACCCGCCCAATCCGCCCTACGTGCCGGTCAATTACGACGGCAAGTATCACGGCAACACGCTGCTGCGGGCGGCGCTGGCCAACTCCTACAACGTCCCGGCGGTCAAGGCGCTCGAGTTCGTCGGGTTGGAAGGCCTGCTGGCGATGGCCGACCGGCTGGGCGTGGTTTCGTTGCGCCACCCGGAGCAGTATTGTCCCGAATATCCCTACCCCGCGCCGCCCGACTATGGCCTGTCGCTCACATTGGGCGGCGGCGAGACCACGCTGCTAGAGATGGCGGGAGCGTATGCCGTGTTCGCCAACGGCGGCGTGCGCATCCCGCCCACGGCCATCAGCCACATCGAGAACGCGAATGGCGAGCTGCTGGCCGATTATCGGAACCGCCCCGGCGGGCGGGTGGTCTCGGCGCAGCACGCCTACCTGCTGACCCACATCCTGTCCGATTATGCTGCGCGCTGCCCGGCCTTTGGCTGCCCCAACACGCTGCAACTGGACGACCGGCGCGCCGCCGCCAAGACCGGCACCACCACCGACTACCGCGACGCCTGGACGGTGGGCTATACGCCCGAGCTGGTGACCGGCGTGTGGGTGGGCAACAGCGACAACTCGCCCATGGACCGCGTCGCCGGCTCGCGCGGCGCCGGCCCGATATGGAAGGCTTTTATGACCCGCGCGCTGGCCCAACTGGGCATCCCCCCCAGCGACTTTGCGCGTCCGGCGGGCATCGTCGAGATGGAGATTTGCGCCGACACGGGCGCACAGCCCAGCCCGGCTTGCCCCAACCGGCGCACGGAAATCTTTGCCGAGGGCCAGCCGCCTCTCGACGCCAGCCACGACCTGTGGCAGATGATCCTCATTGACCGCGCTAGCGGGCTGCGGGCCAACGAGTTGTGCCCGGCGGACGTGGAGGAAAGACCCTATTTCGTCGCGCCGGCGGACGACAAAGCGGTGCTGGAATGGGCGCTCGCCCGCGGCCTGGAGCAGCCGCCGACCGAGTTCTGCGTTGCCGCCGCTCAACCGCTGGTGCGCATCACCGCGCCGGGATCCGGCGAGGCTGTGCCCCAGGGTATGATCGCGGTGCGGGGCGATGTGCAACTGCCCAATTTTGAGCACTATGAGTTGACGTTTGGCATCGGGGACGATCCGCAGGGCTGGGGCTGGATCAGCGGGCCGCACCTGGCCCCCGTGGCCGACGGTGAGCTGACGGTGTGGGACACCACCCGCCTTTCGCCGGGACCGTACACACTGCGCGTGGTGGCCTTTGCGAGCGATGGGACCAACGTGGAGGCGCGGGTGCTGGTGAACGTGGTCGGGCCGGAGCCGACGCCCAGCGAGACCCCGACCGAGACGCCCACGCCAGAGCTGCCCACGCCGACCCCGACCGAGACGCCCACGCTTGAGACGCCCACGCCAGAGCTATCCACGCCGACCCCGACCGAGACGCCCACGCTTGAGACGCCCACCGAGACGCCTACCGAGACGCCGTCGCCCGAACCCATCATCGGCCCGCCGCCCGCGCCGATTCCAAGCCCCACGGACACTCCCACGCTGTGAGCTTCCTGGAAGGTCAGAATCAGCCAACAAAAGGAGCAAACGATGAAAAGCATGAATGTTACACAGGGTCAAGCCGGATCAAGGGCCGGCCAACTCGTCATGACGGTAGGGCTGGCGCTAGTGTGCCTGGGAGTTACCCTGTGGGTGGCGACCACGTGCCCCGCCACAGCTTCCGGGCCGCCGCTGCCTCCGGCCAGCGCCGCTCTGGAGACCGAGTTATTCGTCGCCATCAAAGACTCCAACTGCAACGACGCCAACCCCGGCAGCGCAGCCGCGCCGCTGTGCAGCATCCAGGAGGCCGCCAACCGGGTCGTCTCTGGGACCACCGTGTGGGTCAAAGAGGGGGTCTATCACGAGCAGGTCACGGTCACGGCCTCGGGCGCTCCCAGCGCGCTGATCAAGTTCCTCAACTATGAGAACGACCACGTGGTCATTGATTCCCCCGGCGACGCCTGTTTCGACCTGCGCGGCGTAGAGTACATCAAAATCCACGGGTTCGAGCTGACCGGGGCGTGGCTCCCTCAGCCAAGCGTGACGAGCACCTGGGAAGTCACGCCGGGGCACGGCGGCGGCATTCGAGCCTTTCCACCTGACGCCGACCCAGAGAGCTTTGGCGTGCAATACGGCGTCTTTACTTTCAACGTCATTCACGACAACAGTCCCAACTCGGGCATTTGGCTGGTGCACAGCCATCACAACTTTATCAGCAACAACGTGCTGTATCACAACGGCGAGGCCCCCATCCGCATCAAGCGCGGGCACCACAACGAGATTTATAACAATCTGGCCTTCGATAACGGCATGTGCGAGGGATGGGGAATCACCTTTTACTGTGCGATTGGGACGCGCGTTTATCACAACACGGTCGTCGAGCGCACCGGCGGGGCAGTGTTTATCTACGAGGGCACGTCTAATCTCAACGGCGCGCTCCCTGGCACGCCCGAGTTCTGCATTCCCAGCAGCAGCACGCAGGTCTATGACAACGTCGGTGTGGTGGGAAGCGCCATGCTCACCCAGACGGCCCCTCTGGTCATCGGCAGCAGCACAACCACCGACCGTGATCCGCTCCTCGAAACGCTCTACGGTCCCTTGAGCAACACCTACCACCACAACCTGTGGCACAATCAAAGCATCACCGACGCCATCGTGAGCTGGGGAGACCCGGCCGAGCGAGACACTTTTGCTCATTACGCTCGTTTGAGCCTGGAAGAGTTTCAACACAAGCAGGCCGGATACGGGCATGGCTCGCTGGCCGCCGAGCCGTTATTCGTGGACCCGGCGCAGTGGGATTTCAGGCTGAGCGACGGCAGTCCAGGTCGGGGGGCCGCCTCCGATGGCAGCGACATGGGCGTCAACTGGGAGGCGCTGCCGGCTTTTGAGGTTGGCGCTTTTCCGCCGTGCAGTTATGACGCCTATCTGCCTGCGATTTTGAATGACGGGGAACCGTGAGCCAGACTTGACACGATGCTTTTCAAACAGCCCAAGCGGATGCTGCTCACTCTACTCTCCAGGCCAGCGCCTCATACGCAAGTGTGGGCTGTCCCCAGGTGTTATGTTTCCACCAACTCCACCAACACGCCGCCGGCGCTCTTGGGGTGCACGAACGCCACGCGCCGCCCACCTGCGCCAACGGTCGGCTGTTCGTTGATGAGCTGCACACCCTTTTCTTTCAACCGGACCAGCATGGCCTCGATGTCGTCCACTTCCAGGCACAGGTGGTGCATACCGGGGCCGCGCTTTTCCATGTAGCGGGCCATGCCGCTGGTCTCGGTGGTCGGCTGGACCAGTTCCACCTCGCTGTCGCCAGTGGGCAAAAAGGCCACGCGCGTCTCTTGTTGCGGCACCTCTTCGACGCGCGACAGATCCATCCCCAGCGCGTCGCGCCAAAAGGCCATCGCCGCGTCAACGTCGGGCACGACGATGGCTACGTGGTTGATTTTTTTGATGGTCATTTTATCTCCGGTAGATTTGGAATTGGTAAATTGGTAGATGGGGGGGCGTGTGGCCCAATCTACCCATCTACTAAATTCTAGTCACCGGGCGGTACTCGCCCCATACGTCGCGCAACACGCCGCAGATCTCGCCCAGCGTCACATCGTTCTGGACGGCCGCGACGAACAGCGGCATCAGGTTTTCAGCGCCACCCGCCGCCGCCGCGATGCGCGCCAGCAGCTCACCGACACGCGCGCCGTCTCGCCGGGCGCGCAGCGCAGCCAGCCGCTCGCGCTGCTGCGCCTCGATGGCCGGGTCCACCACCAGCCGCTCCAAACCGACCGAGGCCTCTTGGATGGTAAATTGATTGAGTCCCACGACGACCTGCTCACCGCGCTCCACGGCCTGCTGGTAGCGATAGGCCGCGTCGGCGATCTCGCCCTGCACGTAACCCCTTTCAATGGCGGCCAGCGCCCCGCCCATGTCGTCAATTTTGCGGATATAGTCCTCGGCGCGGCGCTCGATCTCGTCGGTCAGGCGCTCAATGAGATAACTCCCCGCCAGCGGGTCCACGCTGTCGGCCACCCCGCTCTCGCAGGCGATGATTTGTTGGGTGCGCAGGGCGATGCGCACACTGTCCTGGGTGGGCAGCCACAGCGCCTCGTCGCGGCTGTTGGTGTGCAGGCTCTGCGTGCCGCCCAACACCGCCGCCAGCGCTTGCAGCGTCACCCGCACCACATTGTTTTCGGGCTGCTGGGCGGTCAACGTGCTGCCGCCGGTCTGAGTGTGAAAACGCAGCATCATGCTGCGCGGGTCCTGGGCCCCGAAACGCTCGCGCATGATGCGCGCCCACAAGCGCCGCGCGGCGCGGAACTTGGCCACCTCTTCCAAAAAGTGATTGTGCGCATTGAAGAAAAAGGCCAGGCGGGGGCCAAAATCGTCCACGGCCAGCCCGGCGGCGAGGGCCGCCTGCACGTAGGCGATGGCGTTGGCCAGCGTAAACGCCACCTCTTGCACGGCGGTGCTGCCGGCCTCGCGGATGTGATAGCCGCTGATGCTAATCGTGTTCCACCGCGGGACGTGCTGGGCGCAATATTGAAACACGTCGGTGATGAGCCGCATGCTGGGTGCGGGCGGAAAGATAAACGTGCCCCGCGCCACGTATTCTTTGAGGATGTCGTTCTGGATCGTGCCGCGCAGTTGTTTTGGCTCGACGCCTTGCTCCTGGCCCACGGCGATGTACATGGCCAGCAAGATGGCCGCCGGAGCGTTGATGGTCATACTCGTGCTGACTTGGTCCAGCGGAATCTGGTCGAACAGGGTGCGCATGTCCTCCAACGATGAGATAGCCACGCCCACTTTGCCTACTTCGCCCAGCGCCAGCGGATGGTCGCTGTCGTAGCCGATCTGGGTGGGCAGGTCGAAAGCGACGGAAAGCCCGGTCTGTCCCTGTTCCAACAGGTAACGGTAGCGGGCATTGCTCTCGGCGGCCGTGGCGTAGCCAGCGTATTGGCGCATGGTCCAGTGGCGACCCCGGTACATGGTGGGCTGCACGCCCCGCGTGAACGGATATTCGCCCGGAAAGCCCAGTTGACCCATATAGTCGAAAGCGCAAGGCAGGTAGAGCCGCTCCAGCTCGATTTCAGAGCTGGTCTCGAAACGCGCTTTCTGCTCCGGGGAGCGTTTCAACGCCGGCCCCAGAGTTTCCTTTTCCCAGCGTTGTTTGTCGTTGAGCAAATTGTCCTCCATATCGCCTCCAATACCCAATATCCAATATCTTTACGTCATCGCCACCAACGGCTCGTGCTGCTCGACGCTCTGGCCGCTCTCCACCCGCACCTGGCTGACGACGCCGTCGCGGGGGGCCTTGAGCTCGTTTTCCATCTTCATTGACTCTAACACGACCAGCACATCGCCCTTTTTGACGGCCTGATCCACGTGGACCGGCACGTTGACGATCAGCCCCGGCATGGGGGCCTTGATGGCGATCTCGCCGCTGGGGGGGGCGAACCCGCGCGCGGCCTGGGCCAGCCGGCGCATGCGCTCGTCTTCCACACACACCCGATACAGCGAACCCTGCACCATCACCTCGTAGCAATCGTCGCGGGCTTCGACGATAGCTTCGAAAGAGGCGTTGCCCAGCAGCAACGAATAAATCGAGCTACCGCTGATGCTTTGAAAATCAACTTCCTCGCATCTGCCATCCACGCACAACTCGCCCTGTTGGTTGATCTCGATCTCGAAAGTTTGCCCGTCAATCGTCGCAAAATATTTCATCTTTCACCCTTGGCTACTTTCCAGGAAGGTCCTCTAAATTCCCAGGTAGCGGCGCGTGTTCCACTTCCACTGGCTGCGCTGCTGGCCTTTGCCAGAGGTCTCGTTGCTCAAGCGCATCAACTGACCCGCCCGCAGGCTGTCCTGATGGGCCACCAGCGTGGCGACGATGGCTGCCAGGCGGGCCTGCTCCGGCGGCAGGTCTTCGCGCAGCGAAAAGCGATTTTCGACAAACGTTGTGTCAATCTGCCCGGCCATGAAGCGATGGCTGTCCAAAATGCGTTGGTGAAGGGGGATGTTGGTCTTGATACCCATGATGCGATACTCTTCCAGCGCCCGGCGCATGCGCAGCAAGGCTTCGGCCCGCGTCTCACCCCAGCAGATCACTTTGCTGATCAGCGGGTCGTAATGGGGTGTGATCTCGAACCCTTCATAGATGCCCATGTCCACCCGCACGCCGGGACCAGTGGGCAACGTGATGTCGTCCACGACGCCCGTGCTGGGCAGGAAATTATTGTACGGGTCTTCGGCGTTGATGCGACATTCGATGGCCCAACCGTTCACCCGCACGTCGTCCTGAGTCAGGGGCAACTTGCGCCCGCGGGCGATGCGCAACTGGGCCTTGACGATGTCCACGCCGGTGACCAGCTCTGTCACCGGATGTTCCACCTGCAGGCGGGTGTTCATTTCCAAAAAATAAAAGTTTTTGTCCTTGTCTAGCAAAAACTCGACCGTGCCGGCGTTGACGTAATGGACCGCTTGAGCGGCCCGCACGGCGATCTGGCCCATTTTGTGGCGCAGGTCTTCGTCCAGGGCGATAGACGGCGACTCCTCGATGAGTTTTTGGTGGCGGCGCTGAATCGAGCACTCGCGCTCGCCCAGGTGGATCACGTTGCCGTGCTGGTCGGCCAGCAGTTGAATTTCGATGTGCCGCGCGCCCTCGATGACCTTTTCCAGGTAAACCGCGCCGTCGCCAAAGGCGGCCTCGGCCTCGCGCCGGGCGCCGCGCAGGGCCGCCTCGAAATCTTCCTGCCGCTCGACCAGGCGCATGCCTTTGCCGCCGCCGCCGGCGGTGGCCTTGATGAGCAGCGGAAAGCCGACGAAATCGGCGGCCACGCCCAAGGCGTCGTCGCGTAGGTCCAGCTCGGTGCCAGGCACGATGGGCACGCCGGCCGCCTCGACCGTCTGGCGGGCCGTCACCTTGTCGCCCATGGCGCCGATGGCCGTGGCGGGGGGACCGATCCACACCAGCCCAGCGTCTTGCACGGCCTGGGCAAAGTCGGGTCGCTCGGCCAGAAAGCCGTAGCCGGGATGCACAGCGTCGGCGGCGGAGCATTTGGCGACGTCGAGCAGACGGTCTATGCGCAGATAGCTATCGCGGGCGGGCGGCGGCCCGATGTGATAGGCCTCGTCGGCGTAACGCACGTGCAGCGCCGCCCGGTCCACGTCGGAATAGACGGCCACAGTCTGCACGCCCAGCTCGCGGCAGGCGCGCACGATGCGCACCGCAATTTCGCCTCGATTGGCGATCAGGACTTTGTTAAACATGATTTTCCTTTTTCTCCGACGTATCGTGGGGCATCGTATCAGTTATTGATCGCGAGGCTTTTCAGCAACCGCTCCCGCAACCCGATCAAGGTCAGCCCGACGACCTCTTGCTGCGCTTCATCGTAGCGCAAGATGATTCCCGCGCCAATGTCTACACCTACAGCCGGTTGAGGGTCTCCGACCGAGAGATATAACACGTCGGCCTCCTGGTCGTAATCCCAAGTGATCTCAGCCGGTCTTTTCAGAATTTTCACCGCTTCCATAGGGTTTTTCTCCTCGCAGATGGGCGGCGGGCCAGATACGCCGTCAGAACGAACCCGTCACTCGCGCCGCCTTCTTTATATGCCACCACCAGATGCTTGCTTGTCAATGGCGTTTCGGAGTAAAAGCGGATAGCCAGCAATTCACCGAAATCACCTTGCTGAACCATGTCCGGCTCTCCCACTGTTTCCAAAACCCGCTGGCGCTGGTTGTCCATCTCTGGGTGGCGGCGTACGATGTGTTTCCAGCGCTCCTGTGTCAGACGAATAGGTACATCGTTTCGGGAGTATACAGTGGTGTCCATCATCGAGATAGTTCTTCCGCTCTGTCCTGTAAAAGCTGCCAGAATTGCCGGGCGGAGAGAACTGGAATATCGCCGACCCGCTCCAAATCCAGCAAGTCCCGGTCTCCGCTCACCATCACGTCGGCCCGGCCGATAACGGCGCAGGCGATCACCCAATCGTCCGCCGGGTCACGGCAAATACGCGGCGCTGCATCGGGCAGTTCTACCAGCTCACTCAAGGCGGCCACCAAGGCCACAAACCGGATACGGGCCTCAGAGGTGTAGTAACGCTGCAAGCGAGGGTACTGTAGCACCCGGTCCAATTCCTGCAGCAGTGGCAGGGCCGTCAAGGGTATCCACTCGTTCCGGGCCAGGTAAATGTCAATCAGCTCGGACATGGGGGGGCGGTGGGAAATGAGATAACTAACCAGCAGGTTAGTGTCCACGACCGCCCGAATCACTGTTTGCGCGTCTCCCGGATGGCCTGCGTCACCAGCGCCGCCGCGTCATCCTCGGCCAGCGCCGCGCGGGCGCTGACCTCCTCGGCGATTTTCCGAAGCTCGGCCAGCCAGGCGGTGCGCTGCTGGCGGCGGGTTTGCCATTCTTTGAACCCCTCCAGGTCTTCGTAGGGAATGATGACCGCCTGCGGCGTGCCGTAACTCTGAATGACCACCGGCTCGCGTTGCATACGCACACGGTCCAACACTTCGCGCACGCGCCGCCGCAGGTCTGTGGATTGTATGGTCCAGGTCATAGGGACATCTCCTGCATCTCGATTAGCACAAACTGTGTCATATTCTTGTGCTATTATAGCACATCGAATAGGGCGCGTCTACTCTCTCACAACGGAATATTCCCGTGCTTCTTGGGCGGGTTCTCGTCGCGCTTGTTCTGCAAGCTCTGCAAGGCGTTGATCAGCCGCGGGCGGGTCTCGCGCGGTTCGATCACGTCGTCAATATAGCCCCGCGCGGCGGCGACGAAGGGATTGGCGAACTGCTCGCGGTAATCGGCCACCAGCTCGGCCTTGCGCCCGGCGGGGTCGCTGACCCGCGACCCAAGCGGGTCGCTGACCCGCGACCCAAGCGGGTCGGCGGCCTCACTCAGTTCTTTGCGAAAGATGATATTCACCGCGCCGTCGGGTCCCATCACGGCGATCTCGGCGGTGGGCCAGGCCACGTTAAAATCACCCCGGATGTGCTTGCTGCTCATCACGCAATACGCGCCGCCGTAGGCCTTGCGCGTGACCACGGTCAGCTTGGGCACGGTGGCCTCGCAATAGGCGTACAGCAGCTTGGCCCCGTGGATGATGATGCCGCCGTGCTCCTGCGCTACGCCGGGCATAAAGCCGGGCACGTCCTCGAAGGTCAGAATCGGGATGTTGAAGGCGTCGCAAAAGCGCACAAAGCGCCCTCCCTTGCGCGAGGCGTCGTTGTCCAGCACGCCGGCCAGGAACGCCGGCTGGTTGGCGACCACGCCCACGGTATAGCCGCCCAGCCGGGCAAAGCCAACCACAATGTTGGGCGCGTAATGCTCATGAATCTCAAAGAATTCGCCGTGGTCCACGATCAGCCGGATGACCTCTTTGATGTCGTAGGGCTTGCTGGGGTCGTCGGGCACGACCTCGTTGAGCCTGGCCTCCATACGCAGTGGGTCGTCGCCGGTGTCCAGGTAGGGCGGGCTTTCCATGTTGTTGGAGGGCAGGTAGCTGAGCAGCTCGCGGATCAGGAACAGGCAGTCGCCTTCGCTCTCGGCGGCCACGTGCGAGACGCCGCTGAGCGTGTTGTGCGTCATCGCGCCGCCTAATTCCTCGAACGTGACGTCCTCGCGTGTGACGGCTTTGATGACCTCTGGCCCGGTGATGAACATGTGGCTGGTGTTTTTGACCATGAAAATAAAGTCGGTCATGGCCGGGGAATACACCGCCCCGCCGGCGCACGGGCCCATGATGGCCGAAATCTGCGGGATGACGCCCGAAGCCATCACGTTGCGCAAGAAAATGTCGGCGAATCCGCCCAGGCTGACCACGCCCTCCTGGATGCGCGCCCCGCCCGAATCGTTCAAGCCGATGAGCGGCGCGCCGTTGCGCGTCGCCAGATCCATCACTTTGCAAATCTTTTCGGCGTGCACCTCGCCCAGGCTGCCGCCGAACACGGTGAAATCCTGCGCATAGACGTACACCAGCCGGTTTTTTATCGTCCCCCAGCCGGTGACGACGCTATCGGACAGGTACTTTTTCTGCTCCATACCAAAGCCGGTGGTGCGATGGGTGACAAACATATCCAGCTCGCGAAAGCTGCCCCTGTCCAGCAGCAATTCGATGCGCTCGCGGGCGGTCAGCTTGCCGCGTTTGTGCTGGGCGGCGATGCGCTCTGGCCCGCCGCCCAGCCGGGCCTGGTCTTTCAATTCACGCAGGCGTTGAATTTTCGGGTCCAGGGTCATAGCTTCCAAGACCTCCAGGGTTTAGATAGCACCGGCCTCTTTGAGAAAAATCTTCAGTCTCTCTGCAAATCGCTCGGCGTCTTTAATAGCTTGCTGCGCTTTTTCCCGAGTAAATTCGGTCGAGTCGCTGTAATCGGCTTCTGTGCGGGCCTTGAAAGCACGTACAAGTATCTTGCCGTATTCGTCCTCAATCAGACCTGGCTTGACCAGGAATTGATTGAAAGCACCGATAACACCGCTGTGTTTGCTGCGAGATATGTCTAACGTCAATAGAACTGCCGTCGTCAAGACAAAAATGGCGTAATAGGCGCGGCTGATAGCGATACGATAAGCGCCCTCAGCAAGAAGCAGGCGAGCGTATTTGAGGTCTTGGTCGCATTTTTCCAGGCGGATGCGGACAATTACTCGTTGTGCGTCGTCCATAACTTGATTCCCTCTTTTTCGATGTGCTCAATCAACGGTTCTCGGTGCCGTTCCATCCAGGCATATCGGTTAGAATCGACAACCAGGTCAGACAGCACAACGTCATACTTGAGGTCAATCTTGTAAACGGCATCTTCGAGCTGTCGAAAACGCTCCCCATTTTTTTCCTCAAGGACGACAAACAGATCAATGTCCGATTCCAAGTCGTCGTCCCCCCGCGCCTTCGACCCGTAAAGAACCAGGCGCATCACCTGATTGGGATAGATCTGCTGTAGCCGCGTCGAATAGTCCTGGATGGCCTGCCATTCACGTTCACTGAGATGTCTGGGCTTTTCCGTTTTCATCTGAATCTCCCTTGTACACCCGCCGCAGCGCGGGCAAATTCAAGAACCCCCACACCACCAGCAGCGTGAGCAATGTGTGAACGATGGCAAAAGGCCACACCTGCCGGGCATAGTCGGCCCGGTCGAAAACGATGTGATTGAGCCAGATGGTTCCGTGGTACAGGGTGACGGCGATGAGCGTCCCCCGGCGGCCCCAGGGCCGGAGTCGCCACAAGCCCATCGCGCAAGCCGCAAACACGACGCTCCAGACCAGGCTGGCCCCCGCCAGCAGCGGCATGGGCAGCGACGTGTGCAAGGCAGTCAGGGCGTCGGCCTGGCCCCAGGCCCACACACTGCGCAGCAGGTTCAGGCCGCTCCCAAAGAATAACACCGCCAGGCTAAAGACGGTTACGCGCCAGGGGCGTCTGGGATGAATTTTGGATGGGGTGTCGTGTGTCATATACCCGAAAACGCCGGTCAGTTTGCAGCCTCCCCGTGGGATAGACCGGCCTGGAGCACGAAAAAAACAACAAGTACGAGGTGAGTGCTATGCGGCTTTGACCTGCACCTCACCACCTATCACGCGCACCTCATAGGTGGGCAGCGCCGTCACTGCGGGCAGCTTGAGCACGGCCCCGTTGCACACGTCGAATTGTGCGCCGTGGCGTGGACAGGTGATCACGCGGCCCTCCAGCTCGCCTTCGACCAGCGGGCCGCCGTCGTGGGTGCACACGTCGGCAAAAGCGCAAAATTGGCCGTCCACGTTGGCGACGGCCACAAATTCCTCGTCTACCTCAAACACCTCCACCTGGCCCGGTCGCAACTCGTTAACGCGGGCGACGGCCACAAACTCGCTCATGCTTCGTCCTCCCCAGACCAGTCCTGGATGCCGTAAGCGCCGGCCTTGAGCACCTTGAGCGACAGCAAGGCGCATTTGAGGCGCACCGGCCCCAACTGGATGCCCAACATATCCAGAATGTCGTCTTTGCTGATTTGTTTTATCTCGTCCAGGGTTTTGCCCAAAATCTCTTCGGTCAGCATGGAGGCCGAAGCCTGACTGATGGCGCAGCCCTCGCCGCTAAAGCGCACCTGCTTGACCCGCTGCTCGTCATCCAGCTGGATGTCCAGCCGGATGACGTCGCCGCAGAGGGGGTTGTCGTCCTGGTAAGAGATGTCGGGGGCGTCTAGCGTGCCATAGTTGCGCGGATTTTGATAGTGGTCCAGGATATTTTCACGATACAGGTCTTCCATGCTTCGCTCTACCTCGAAAAGATGTGCTTTACTTTATACACTGCTTCCACCAGCCGGTCAATCTCGGCAGGCGTGTTATAGATGTAAAAGCTGGCCCGGGTGGTGGCGGGCAGTCCGAGCCGGGTGTGCAAGGGCATGGCGCAGTGATGCCCGGCCCGCACGGCCACACCTTCGCTGTCCAAAATGGTGGCGACGTCGTGCGGATGGGCGCCGTCGAGCGTAAAAGCGGCCACCCCTCCACGCACCTGCACATCGGTCGGGCCGTAGACGGTGAGGCCGGGCACTTCAGCCAGCCGCTCCAGCGCGTAGCCGGTCAGCTCTTTCTCGTGCTCGCGCACGGCGGCCATGCCCAACTGGCTGAGATAGTCCACCGCCACGCCCAACCCGACGGCCTCGGCGATGGCCGGGGTGCCGGCCTCGAACTTGTGGGGCAGGGCGGCCCACTCGGATTTTTCCAGCGTGACGCGCCGGATCATCTCGCCGCCGCCCATGTAGGGGGGCATGCTGTCCAGCAGCTCGCGCCGCCCCCACAGCACGCCGATGCCCGTTGGCCCGCACATCTTGTGGCTGGAAAAGACGTAAAAATCGCAGCCCAGCGCCTGCACGTCCACCGGCAGATGGGGCGCGCCCTGGGCGCCGTCTACTAACACCACCGCACCGGCGGCGTGGGCCGCATCCACTATCTGGCGCACGGGGGTGAGCGTGCCCAGCACGTTGGAGGCCTGGGTAAAGCCGACCAGCCGGGTGCGCCCGGTCAACAGGTCGTCCAGTTTGCTCAAATCCAGTTGGCCGTCGTCGGTGAATGGGATGAAGCGTAGCCTGGCCTCGCGTTCCTGGGCAATGAGCTGCCAGGGGACCAGGTTGGCGTGGTGTTCCATCTCGGTGAGCAGGATTTCGTCGCCGGGGCGCAAATGGGTTCGCCCCCAGCTGGCAGCCACCAGGTTGATGGCCTCGGTGGCGTTGCGCGTAAAAATGATCTCTTGCGGTCTGTCGGCGTTGATAAAGCGGGCCACCTTGGCCCGGGCCTGCTCGTAGGCGTCGGTGGCTTCTTCGCTGAGGCGATAGATGCCCCGGTGGACGTTGGCGTGGCTGGTGCGGTAGTAATGGCTCATGGCTTCGATGACGGCGAGCGGTTTTTGCGAACTGGCGGCGCTGTCCAAAAAGACCAGCGGCTTGCCGTTAATCTGTCGCTCCAGCACCGGGAAATCGGCGCGTACGGCCTGGACATCAAAATTGACCTTTGGCGGGTAAGAAACCCGCCCTACGACGGAGTTGGTTTGGGTCAAGGTCTGGCCTCCTCTGGTTTGTCAATGGTCGTTTGCGATCAAGGGTAGATAGACTGAATAATACTCGAAAAACTCAAAAGCGCCCATGTCGTACCCGGCCCCTTCGGGGCGCGGAATGCCCATCAAGTCAATGGGCGGCGCGCCGACGGACGTGGCCTGGTCTACGCACGGCGAGGTCTCTAGCAATCGAAAGACGCCCGCGCCGGACTGGCGGAATTGCGGGTCGGCGGCGATGTTGCCTACGCCCGGCCAGCCGCCCTGTACGTCTGAGTAGGCCACGCTGACCGACGCGCCGATGGTGTGCGAGATGGCGACGCCGTTTTCCCACACGATGCTGTTGACCAGCGCGGTCTGATTCGCGGGATCGTCAATCACCAACCCGGCGGTGTTGTTGTAGGCCAGGGTGTCGTGCAGCAGGTGGACGGGCGCGGCGCTGTGCACGGCCATCCCCACGTCGTTTTGGCGCAACAAGTTATTGGTCAGTGTCAGGCTATGCGTGACGCTCAAGAAAACGCCTGCGCCGGTGCAGTGGTGCAGGTCGTTGCGCTCGAGCGCCAGCCCCTCGCCCACCAGATGCACGCAGTCGCCTTGCACGCCGTAAATCTCGTTGTGCAGCAGTCCGCTGGCGCTGATAGTGCGGGTCTGGCTCAACACTAGCCCGCGGTCGGCCAGACTAAAAAACAGATTATCCACAATCTCAAGCGCGCTGCTTTGGGCATACAAACCGGGGCCTGCCGCTGCGTCGTGCACCTGGTTGCGCCGGGCAACGACGGTCGAGCTGAGCAAGTGCAGAGCGGTGTGGCTGGTGTGGCGGATTTCGCTGTCTTCCAGAATCAAATAGCCGTTGTACACCCCGACGCCTTCGAAGGTGTGGCCGGCATAGTCAGCTTGCCCGGCGTATTCGACGACGGCATAAGTCAGCCGGTTGTCTTGGGTGGAGCTATAGATGCCGATGACGCCCCAGTGGTCGGTGTCTATGTCGCGGGTGAAAGTGATGGGTTGGTCGGCGCTCCCCTCGGCCAACAATTGCCCGGCGACGAAAATGGAAACTCCTTCGGCCAGGGCGACGGTGACGCCCGGTTCGATGGTCAGCGTAAGCCCGGCAGGCGCGACGATGTCTTGCAGGATGACGTGCGGGCTGGCGGCGAGGGTAAGAGTCAGGCTTTCGGTCAACAGGCCGCCGTCGAAGGTGTCGAACGTGACGGTGATGGTGTGGGTAGAGACGATCTGTCCCGCCAGGTCCCGGTCGGTGACGACGAAGCGATTGGCGCGCGGGCGAAGCTGCGCCGTGTAGCGCCAGGTGTCGACGGTAGGATAGGTGACGGCGGCGGAGCTGCCGTTCACGAATACGTCGCGCACGGGCGAGCAGGTCCCCTCTAGCGCCAGGGTGCGCTGGGTGGTGCTAAAGCTCCCCCCGGCGTTGGTGCTGATGCTCAGCGCGCCATCGGGCGCCTGAGCCTCTAGCGAGCCGAGGCGGTCGGCGACGAATTGTTTCAGTTGGGCCTTTTCGCCGTCCAGCTCGGAGGGCAGCGCGTCGATGAGCGGGGCCATCGTCGCCGCCGAGAACTCGGCGGCGGCGAGAGAGGTGATGTTTTGGTAATACCAGCGCGTGAACAGGGGAGCGTGAAGAATGCGCTGCACGATGGGTAAATTGGAAATCCAGATGCTCCCCTGCGCGTCGCCGAAGGTCGAATCGTGGTCCCAGGGGATGAGAATAAAGCGTCCATCCGAGGGCCGATGGTAGAGGTAATAATCATCGCCTTGACCGACCCACAGCGCGCCTTCGGTGTTGTAGACCACGGCGTTGATGGCAAACCAGCGCACCCACTGGGCCATGTCGGCCACGGTTTGTGAGGCAGCCGGAAATTCGTCTGCGCTGCTGTTGGTGAGCGCGGCAGTGAGCGCGATGACGTCGCTGTAATCGCCGGCGCCCTCGTTATTCTGCTTCAAATAGTAGGCCCGATAGTCGGCGGGGTCCGCGCCCCGGTAGGCCAGGTCGCCGCCATCTTTGCCGCGATAGAGGTTGCCCATATCGTCGCCCGGCAGGTGCGCGCCGAGAAAATACTCGTCCACCTGCTCGATGGCGATAGTGAGGCCCTGGTAGGTAGTGTGGATGTACAGGTCAACAAATTCGGTGTCCGAGGCAGTCAATCCGGCCCGCCGAAAGAGATCGTAGGTCAGCGCCTCGCGCGCGATGCGGTCGGCGACCAGGTTGAGGCGCTGGATGCCGCCGCTGCCGCCCCATGCGGCGGGGTGAAACAGATGGGATGAGGGAAAATTGACCCGGTAGGATTTGGGATAGGAGGGGCGGGAGGTTTCGCCGCGATAGCGCAGCCCGACGTTATAGTAAACGTCGTCGCCATAGACAAAGGTGGCGTCTAGCAGTGCATTGGAGTAGAGGTCGCGGGTGGTCAATTCGGCCCAGTTTTCGCTACTGACCAGCAGCCGGTAAACCGAGCGCGTCGAAGCGGGCGGCGTATCCTCTACCAGGAACAGGTAGCCGATGGTGAGAGGGGCGCCGGTTTCCGACGAAATCGCGCCGGGCGCGCCGGCGGGCACGCGAGTGCTCAGGCCGGCGTCGTCCACTGCTTCGATGTAAAACTCGACCAGCGTGCCGTCCGCGTAGGCCGGTAATTGGGCGGTGTAGATGCTGTCCCCAGCGACAGCGTCGGCGGCGCTTCCGTCGTCTCGCATGGGCGTCGCGTCAAACAAGGCGCTGGCGTCGGGCTTGTGGTACACGGTTGGCGTGATGAGCGCGCCGTTGTCGGTGACGCGAGCCGTGATGATAGGGTTTTGGCTGGAGGTAGGAAAGGTGGGTGCGTGCGACACGTCTTCGACGCAGGGAGGAACGTCGAGGGCAAAGACGCTGTTTTGAGCGCCAGGCGTACCCTGTGCGCTGCTGGCGGCCCAGTTGCAGGCCCGGTCGTTGTCAAAGATGGGGTTGATGAGTTCCAGCGCAGGGCCTCCTCCGTCCGGTTCGACCGGCCAGGGAGAGGCATCGTCAAAAGTCACTTGGTCCATCAATGCGCCGCTCGCGTCGTAAAGGGCCACGCGCTCACCGGCGTCAGACAGGCGCTTGTCGGCGAACGGGCCTAGCAAAACGGCGGGGTCCAGTCCATATTGCGCGGCGACGGCGGCGGGGTCGTGGGCGACGACGAGGTAGCCGCCTGGCGGGAGCAGCGTACCGCCAGGGAACGTGTACGCAAAGCCGTCGTCAAAAAACCAACCCGACAGGTCCACGGTTATGACGCCGGTGTTGGTCACTTCGACGTATTCGTGGCCGTCTTGCTCGGAGGCGGGGTGATACATCAGCTCGTTGATGACGCAGCCGCTGCCGGTTTGGGCAGCAGAAGTGGGACCGGCGTCGGTGAATTGAACGACCAGCCAGGCGCAAAACATCCCTGTCGTGACCCAAACCCATCTGGACAACCCGCCACTCCCGGTCGAAAACGAACGCCAAAAACCTCTACGTCCACAAAGATACCCGGGACCGGCAGGCGCGATGCAGACGGGGTGGTGGCGTCGGCGCAGGACCCAAGTGTAGAATAACGGACGAGGCTCAATCAAGTATATCATGATTGAGCCTCTCGTCCAACTCTCCTCATTCCCTTGTACCCATACAACCCGAACCGAATCCGGGAAAACGCAGCTCCTCCAGATAGCCGGCTGGCTACTGTCTATCGTTCAATCGGCGCCCCTACCAAATTGCCCCACTCGGTCCACGAGCCGTCATAGTTGCGCACGTTGGGGTAGCCCAGCAAATAGGTCAGCACAAACCAGGTGTGCGACGAGCGCTCGCCGATGCGGCAATACGCGACGATGTTTTGGTCAGGCGAGAGACCCTGCTCTTTTTCGTAAATCGCCCGCAGTTCAGCGGCGGACTTGAAGGTGCCATCCGGCATCATCGCGCGCCCCCAGGGGATGTTTTTGGCGCCGGGGATATGTCCCCCGCGCAGCGCTCCTTCTTGGGGATAATCGGCCATGTGCAAAAGCTCTCCGCTGTACTCGGCGGGCGAGCGCACGTCTACCAGCGGCAGGCCGTTCTGCACGTGCTCCAAGACCTGGTCGCGGAAGGCGCGGATTTTGTAATCCACGCGGGGTTTGGCATGGTATGCCGTGACCGGATAGCTAGGCGCAGCTTTTTCTAGGGGGCGTTCCTCGGCGATCCATTTGGCTCGCCCGCCGTCCATCACTACGGCCTGCGCGTGCCCGAATAACTGAAAGACCCACAGCGCATAACACGCCCACCAGTTGTTCTTGTCGCCGTAAAACACGACCAGCGTATCATTGCCGATGCCCTTTTCCGACATCAGTTTTTCAAAACCGGCCTGGTCCAGGTAATCGCGACGCACCTGATCGTTCAAATCGGTCACCCAGTCGATTTTGACCGCGCCGGGAATGTGGCCTGTGTCGTACAACAACACATCCTCATCCGATTCGACGATCCGCACGTTAGAATCCCGCAAGTGTTCGGCCACCCAAGCCGTGCTCACCAATACATCTGGGTTTACATAACCACCATCTTTCATCCCACTCACTCCGCAGTTTCCCAATTCACCAGTTTACTGACTCATCCAATTTTCTTTTCAATCTCTGCCCTTAATCGCTCGCGCACGCTCTCCAGCGGAATGCGCTCGATGACCGGCGCGAAAAAGCCCTGCACCACGAGGCGCTGAGTTTCGGCCAGCGGCAAGCCACGGCTGCGGATGTAAAAGACCTCTTCGGGGTCGAGCTGGCTGACGGTCGAGCCGTGTGTGCAGCGCACGTCGTCCGCTTCGATCTCTAAACCGGGGATCGAGTCGGCGCGTGCGTTCTTGTCCAGGATTAAATTGCGGTTGGCCTGGTAGCCATCGGTCTTTTGTGCGCCGGGAAACACCTTGATCATCCCCTGCCATACACTGCGCGCTCTTTCCCTCAGCGCACCTTTGTAGAGCAAATCGCTGGTGGTGTGTGGGGCGATGTGGTTTTGCTGCGTATCATAGTCTAGGTGTTGGCGGCCGTCGCCGAAAAAGACGCCGCTCATCAACGCTGTAGAACCAGGCCCAACCAGCGACGACTCGATAAAGCTCTTGGTCAGCCGGCTGCCCATGCCACCGACCACCCAGTGCAGCGTCGCGTCGCGCTCGACCACGGCTCGCTCGGTGGTCAGGTTGTATGCCTTGCGATCCCAATCCTGATAGCTCACATAGTCCAACTGCGCGCCATCCCGCACGATCAGCTCGACCGCGCCATTATGCACGGCCTGAGCGCCACTGTCATCGGATGTAAACTCTTCTATGAGGACAACCTTAGCGCCCGCTTCGACCACGACCAGTGTGTGGGTAAAGCTGTTCATGCCTGGCCCGGCCCAGGTAGCGGCGTGCAGCGGCTTTTCTACTTGCACGTTCTTGGGCACGTACAAAAAAGCGCCTCCGCTCCACAGCGCCCCGTGCAACGCGGCAAAATAGCCATCCCCCGCCGAGACGACCTGGCGCATAAAAACATCTTGCAGCAGGCTCCCGTGCTCACGCACAGCGGTGTCCATGTCGGTGAAAACCACGCCTTGCGAGGTGAGCTTTTCATCCAAAGACGCATACACCTTGGCGCCGTCGGCGTGAAGCAATAGCCCGGCCTGGTCGTCGGCGCCCACCATCTCGGTCAACCGAGAGGGCAAATCGCCCCACTGCGCTCCGCCGCTCGCCGGAGCTACCTGCTCTAAGCGCAAACGGCGGATATCGGTGCGTCGCCACGCCTCGTCGCTGGTCGTCGGCCTGGGCGTGTCGCGAAACACCCGCCACGCCTCAAGCCGCCGCTGCCTCATCCATTCTGGCTCGCTTCTGCTTTCAGAAAAGGCCAGAATGTCTTCTTCGTCCATTTCTGTGACCGTTTTTGTCGCCAGCAGTGTTTCCTGCATCAACGTGACCTCCCTACCCAATCGATCCTTCCATCTGCAACTGGATCAACCGGTTCATCTCGACCGCATATTCCATCGGCAACTCTTTGACCAGCGGCTCGATAAAACCGCTGACGACCATACCCGTGGCTTGCTCTTCGCTCAGGCCGCGACTCATCAGGTAGAAAAGCTGGTCTTCGCCCACTTTGCTGACGGTGGCTTCGTGGCCGATGTTGACGTCGTCTTCGTCAATTTCGATGTACGGGTAGGTGTCGGAGCGGCTGCTCTCGTCCAGCAACAGCGCGTCGCAGACCACGTTGGATTTGGAGCCGTGCGCCCCGGCGTGCACCTTGAGCAGCCCCCGGTAACTGGCTCGTCCGCCGGCCATACTGATGGACTTGGATGTGATCTTGGAAGTGGTATGCGGCGCGACGTGGATGGCCTTGCCGCCGGTGTCCTGGTGCTGGATGCCTCGCGCAAAGGCGATGGATAGGATTTCGCCGTGCGCGCCTGGCTCGAGGAGGTAGACACTTGGATACTTCATCGTGAGCTTGGAGTTATGGACAATAAATCCTTGCGCGATAAAGTTACCCGTCCCTTCGACTTCAATGTCCCAGGTCGGCGCACCCTCTACGCTCGGTTCGGAAACCGAGACATCGGCTATCTCTACGCTGGCGCTTAACTGGATCGTAGAGCGTCCAATGGCCCGATTGTGCTCCAGCCGGGCCGCTTCGACAGACCCGGCCTTTTCCCGCAGGGTCGGGCTAAGGTGACTGAAGAAGCGCTCATCTAGCGGAAATTCCAACCGATGTGAGCCGTGAGCTGTACACTCGACGCCCAGGATGATGACTGTCCTGGGTTGGCTGAATTCTGTATAGAGGCGCGGCGTGATCCCGAGCGTCACCAACAGCGAGGCAATGTCCTCCAGCAATCCACGATTGGATGACTTGAGACTGAAACGACGCTTCTCAACGATCACTGTACCGTCCGCATCCAGATAGCCAGCGATGAAAGCCAATCGCTGTGACTCTGGAACAGACCAGACCCACGCCGGAACCCGTTTTTCACTCGCCTTGCCCTCGAATCCGTTGAGGCGGAAGAACTCGGCCAGCTCCTTGCTATTCCAGGCCAGGTGGATGCCATCGTCGCGCTCGGTCGGCTCGGCCTCGATGAGAGCCGTCATCGTTCCCATCAGCCGTTCGCGGGCCCGATCTTGCCTGGGTGTCGAAAAACCAACCTTGGCCAAGCGTGTCACATCTTGGGTCTTGCCCGGCTTGAACACAATATCCCCATCGCCCACCCAATAACCAAGCAGCCACATGATCTCGTCGGTCGTGTGTTCAGGCGAGTTCATCCGCGAAATGCGGCTTCTGGTCATCGTCAAGCCATCGGCGTATTGGTTCAGCGAGTCGAACACAGTGATGAGGGACGGCAGCTTGAGCCGGTATGGCTCGCCGTAATCTATTGAAATGCGCGGGATAACCGCCTCTTGCAAGTGATCCGCGCGCACGTACCCCAGACGATAGCGCCCTAGCTTCTTTGGCCTTTCAGGATCGTAAAGGTATGAGTAGAATGGGTGATTGGCAGTGACGCGCAACTTGCGCTCCCCAACCGAAACCGTGTGAACCGGTTGAACGCCTGAAAATCGCCTGGCAAGCACGGTTCGGAAGACAAGTTGTCCCGTGTTCTCATCGTAGGAAAGAACCTGGTCTCCGACGTTTAGCGTTTCAATCGTCTTGACGCCGTCAGGCGTTGTGACGGTTGAGCCTTCAGCCAAACAGCCCAAATTCGCGTCCACCCACTCCATGGTCGCCCCTTCGTGCACCAACGCGCGTTGGGTCACCAGGTTATACACGTTGTTCGACCAGTTCTGGATGGTGGTGTAGCGCATGCGGGCGCCCTTTCTGACGATGATTTCGATCACGCCGCTGTGGAACGAGTCGGTAGAGTACGTGGGGGCGGTGCAGTTGTGTGAAACGACTCCTTCGCAAACGTAGGATTCGTCCTCTTGCACCGAAAAGTTATAGACAGGCGCATTCACTTCTTTGATCTCGATGGAGCGAATCGGTACGTACATATATTGATCATCGAGATGGAACGGCGAACCGCTCTGACCGCCATTAGGCGCGGGACACCCAACAATCGCCCCAAAGCGCGAGTTCCACGGCGACGAAATCACGACGGTGTACATCGGCTGTCGTGGCGCGGTGCGCTCCTGGTGGTTGACCGAGGCGGCAATACCTAGCCTCAACACTGCGTCGCGGAAAGCATACGCCAACTCTGGCGATACTGTGCTAAATCGAAACATGTTCTTGCGCTTGTCGTAGCTCCCATCGCCGCACCACATGCCGCGCACCCATTCGGCCAATTGCTGGAGCGGCGCATTTCGTATTTGTTCGGGCACACGCTTGTCATAGACCGTCGAGCCAAACTCATACGCAAACGTCCGCGCCACTGGGGTCGAACACAAAACCAGCGACTGGCCGTTCTGCCGAGGTATGTTCTCGACGGGAGCCTTGTCAAAATAGCGCCTGATGAGCGCACGAGTATCATCAAGATAAGCCGTCTCGTTGATATTGAACGAGAACGATAGATAGTGTTCCTGGTCAACGTGACCTTCAGTGTGATAATAGCCCAACAGACGGAAAAAATCCGGCTCCATTGGCAAAGCTACGTCCTTGTTGGCCGACGCATGACGCCCGCGGCCAATCGGCACAGTGACTCGGTATGACTCCTCGGGAGCGGTCTCTACCTGTGGAATCGGAATAGCCAAATAATCGCCCGGTTTGACCTGTGAGGCCATCAACCACTTGGGGACAAACTCTCGATTGCGGTTGTGTGCTCGCTCCCGCTGCACAACCAGTAGCGGATGTTCTTCAGTGACATGCAACTCTTGCCTGCTATCGCCGAAATAGCGGATGCGGTAAATCATCCCACGATAGGGCCGCTCCATAGTATGATACACTTGGCGATAACGCCCTTTGTGTGTCAGAACCTCATCCCCCTCTTCAATGGCCTCGATGGGTTTCTCCCCTTGTCTTGTGCGAACACGTGCTCCTGCCAGGAAGCAACCCTCCACATAGTGCACGTAACTGCCTTCATCGGCGATGATGAGCGTGCGCTCGAACTGGCCGATGTTGGCGATGTTGAGCCGAAAGTAGGCCTGCAGGGGCATCGTGACGTGTACACCCGGCGGCACATAGACGAAAGAGCCGCCCGACCACACCGCCGTATTGATGGCCGCAAACTTGTTGTCTTCGATAGGTATAACGGTGCCAAAGTATTTCTTGTAAATGTCGGGATACTGCTTTAATCCATCGTCGCTGCTGAGAAAGATGACCCCTTGTTCCTCCAGTTGTTTCTGGACCTTGTGGTACACCATCTCCGACTCATATTGAGCTCCCACGCCGGCTAGAAACTTGCGCTCTGCTTCGGGAATGCCCAAGCGGTCGAAGGTCTTTTTGATCTCTTCGGGCACATCGTCCCAGTCGCCGGCTCCTTTTTCGGCCGGCCGCACATAATAGTAAATGTCATTCAGGTCCAGGCCGGCCAGGTTGCCGCCCCAGGTAGGCGTGGGTCGCACCAGATTGTGTTCATAGGCCTGCAGCCGCCGCTCGCGCATCCAATCCGGTTCGCCCTTCATATAAGAGATTTGCTCCACGATCTCGCGGGTCAACCCTTTCTCGGATTTAAAGACATAGTTCTCAGAGTCGTGAAAGCCATACTTTTCGGCATAGTCGCTGCCAATCGTGGCCACCACTGTCTTTTCGTCAGACATTATTCGCCTCCACCGCTCGCTGTTTCGATGCTTCGCTGACTTGTACTAGTCGTACTTTTCTCGGATCCAGTCGTAGCCTTTTTCTTCCAGGTGCAGCGCCAGCTCGGGACCGCCCGATTCAACCACGCGACCGCCTATCATCACATGGACCACGTGGGGCTTGATATAGTTCAACAGGCGTTGGTAGTGGGTGATAACCAACACGCCCATGTCTGGACCGGACAGGGTATTGACCCCGTTGGCGACGATGCGCAGGGCGTCGATGTCTAACCCCGAATCCGTCTCGTCCAAAATGGCAATTTCTGGCTCTAGCATCGCCATTTGCAAAATTTCGGCCCGCTTTTTCTCGCCGCCCGAAAAACCTTCGTTCAAATAGCGCCCGGCAAAGCTGGGGTCCATCTCCAACAGCGCCATTTTTTCTTTCAACATCTTGCGGAACTGCGGAATCGAGATGCCTTTGGGACCACCGCCATTGCCGTTTTCTTCTTTGGACAGACGCGCATTAAGCGCCGTGCGCAAAAAATTGGCGACGCTTACGCCAGGAATAGCCACCGGATATTGAAAAGCCAGGAACATCCCGGCCCGCGAGCGCTCGTCTGGCTCCATTTCCAGAACGCTTTCGCCTTTGAACAGTACGTCGCCGGCAGTGATTTCATACTTGGGGTGGCCCATCAGCGCGTAGGCCAGTGTGCTCTTGCCCGACCCATTGGGTCCCATGAGGGCGTGGATTTCGCCCTTTTTCACCGTCAAACTCACGCCCTTGAGAATCTCTTGATCCCCGACGTTAACATGCAAGTCACGTATCTCGAGCTCACTCATTTCTGATATTTCCTCCTGTTGCCATTGTGTATGCGATTGAAAACCAGGCCATTAACTGGAGCAGTTGATTCCAATTTCGGAGGGAGTATAACACACCGGCAGGGGTTTGTCAATATTTATCATAAAAATCTTTTTTATTCGGGCGGGGAGGCATAACGATCATCACAACAGACTGATTTGCCCATCCCTCTGTAGCCGTTCCACCACTGCTTTGACTTCCTGCGCCCGTCCCTTAGGGCAGATGAGCAGTGCATCGGCAGTGTCTACGACTATCATATCTTGCAAGCCGATGGTCGCTATCAGACGCGCCCCCCCGCGTACCAACGTGCGGACAGTATCCAGCCCCAGATGCTCACCCACAATGATATTGCCTTGGGCATCTCCAGGAATGATATCCAGTAGCGTGGCCCAACTTCCTACGTCACTCCAGCCAATGTCCACAGGAATGACGGTCACATCTGTAGCCCCTTCCATTATCGCATAGTCGACCGAGAGTTTCTGAATCTGCGGCCATACTTCGGATAGTACCGGCGTCGCGTCTGGCGTCCCCAGCACAGCCGCAAGCGCCATCAGTTGCTCATACATTTGCGGACGTTGGCGTTGAAACTCGGCCAGCACATGATCCACACGCCAGATGAACATCCCGCTATTCCAGCTATATTGCCCGCTCTCGAAAAAGGCGTGGGCTGTGAGCTCATCGGGCTTTTCGGCAAAGCGGGCGGCCTGGTACACCTCGAAGCCGTCAAACCGGCCCAGGGCTTGCCCCTGCTGAATATAGCCGAATCCGGTAGAGGGGAACGTAGGCTGGATACCCAGCGTGACGATTTTTCCCGCGCGGGCCACTTTTTCGGCCGCACCCAACACGGCTCGAAAACGCGCCGCGTCGGCGATATAGTGGTCGGCGGTGAGCATGGCCATCACGGCCTGCGGGTCGCGCTTTTGCAAGTGGATGGCGCCCAACCCTACTGCCGGGCCAGAGTCGCGCCCCAGCGGCTCCAGGATCCAGTTCTCGGCGGGCAGTTCGGGCGCCTGCGGGCGCAGAATCTTGGCCTGCTGCTCTCCAGTGACGACGAGGATGCGCTCCGGCGGCAGCAGCGGCAACAGCCGGTCTACCGCGTGCTGGAACATCGTGCGCTCGCCGATGAGCGGGAGGGCCTGCTTGGGCCGGTTCTGGCGGCTGAGGGGCCACAGGCGTGTGCCCACCCCCCCGGCCATGATCACAGCGTAAAACGACGACATGTTGTTCTCCTCGACCACAGATTTCACGAGTTACACGGATGGGTTCACTGCAATTCGTGCAATCTGTGGTCAGTCTATGCGATACTCGACAGTGGACTCGCGCAGGCACACATAGTTCATGCCGCCCACCTGGCGCACCATACCTTTGAGTTCCATCAGCGCCAGGTTGCTGGTGACTTCTGAAATGAGCAGCCCGCTCTGCAACGCGATCTCGTCCACGTGGACCGGCTCCATGCTCAGGTATTGCAGCAGCCGGGCTTCGGTCTCGGTTTCGGGCGCCATGGCCCTTACTTCGGCCTGTTCGGCCACCAGCATCAGATTCAGTTCTTCCAGAATATCCTCGGCCCCTGTGACCAATTTGGCCCCGTCCTGGATGAGGCGATTGGCGCCCTCGCTGCTGCGCACGAACAGATTGCCCGGCACTGCGAACACGTCGCGACCTTGGTCGGCCGCAAAATCGGCAGTGATGAGCGCGCCGCTTTTCAAGCCCGCCTCGACGATGAGCACGCCCAAGCTAAGACCGCTGATGATGCGATTGCGCGGCGGAAAGTTGCTGGCCTCGGGCCGTGTGCCCAGCGGGTATTCGCTGACCAGCGCACCGTTTTCGATAATCTCTCGGGCCAGGTTGCGGTGCTCCGGTGGATATACCAGGTCCAGTCCGCAGCCCAACACGGCGATGGTGCGCCCACCGGCCTGCAAGGCGGCCCGGTGGGCTTCGGCGTCTATGCCTCGCGCCAACCCGCTGACGAGAGTCACGTGGTTCACGGCCAGGTCGGTCGCCAGGCGTTGTGTGACCGTTTTGCCGTAGGCCGAGGCGCGGCGCGTGCCAACCACGGCCACCGCCCACTCGTCCTCAGCGGTCAACTGGCCGCGCACGTAAAGCACCGGAGGCGGGTCGGGGATTTGCAGGAGGCGGGGGGGATAATCCGAGTCGTCCCACGTGAGCGCCTGAACGTGATGCTGAGCCAGCTTGTCCAATTCAGCATCCAGGTCCAGTTGGCGGCGCGTTTGGGTTAGGCTCGAGAGCGCTCGTTTGTCGAGACCGGCCTGTTGTAGCGCCGCCGCGTCGGCTCGCCAGGCGGCCTCCAGGTCGCCGAAATGGTCCAACAGCGCCCGCACTTTCATCGGGCCGATGCCCCTGACTAGGTTAAAAGCGATCCAGTGCTTTTTCGACACGTGCTCATTCCCCCGTATTTGCGTGGTGTGACGGCGTAAGAGTACCCGATGTGCGATGGCTTGTCAAGAACACAGAGAAGCGGGGGCGCACTTCAGGCTGCAGCGCTACCTCACAACCTACAATCACAAGCGGCCCCATCAGAGTCTGGCCTATCAAGTTCCGACCAAGTACAGCGACGCGCAAATTCGCGCCTATCTTAAGCGGCTGAGTTGAGGTATACTTGGGCCAGGAGGTGCAAGATGCGTGGACCCAAGCCCAAGTATCCCATCGAGTTAACAACAGAAGAAGAGCAAGCCCTACGGAAGCTGGCGAATGCTCACAAGGCGTCTCACGTGAAGGTGATGCGTGCTCGCATGCTTCTGGCAGCCAACGCCGTTGCCAAGTGCTCTCGCTCTGCCGCCAGTATCATTTTGTTTGACGTGGGAGACACGGGACGGAGCTCGTCCCAGATCACAGCCGCCTTGGCGAAACGGGGTAACGAGCGACTGGTTAACGCCTTGCAAGCTGTCCTGGCGGAAACGTCCAAGGAAGGTTTGACTTGAAAAGATTGATCGTTGGGCTCTCGGGGGCCAGTGGACAGATTTATGGTATCCGGCTGCTGGAGGTCTTGAAAACCGTAACTGAGATCGAGACCCATTTGGTGGTCAGTGACACGGCGCGCATCATCATTCGCCAAGAGACGGCTCTCGACGTATCTGCGGTGGAGGCGTTGGCCGACATGGTCTATCCGGTGACAAACATTGGCGCAGCTATCGCCAGCGGCTCCTTTGGGGCCGTGGGCATGGTGGTGATCCCGTGCAGCATCACGACGTTGTCGGCCATAGCCAACAGTTACAATGCCAATCTGCTAGTCCGTGCGGCCGACGTACAGTTAAAACAAGGGCGACCGGTCCTGCTGGTGGTGCGGGAGACTCCCTTGCACCTGGGCCACCTGCGCCTGATGGTGCAGGCGGCAGAGAATGGATGTGTGATCATGCCGCCGGTTCCTGCATTCTATAACCAGGCAGAAACACTGGACGACATTATCAATCACACCGTGGGGCGCGTGCTGGCGCGTCTGGGAATTGATAATGCGCTGTACAAAGAATGGCAGGGATTAAAAGAATGACGGATCTAGTTCAGAAGCGCCTCAGTGTGTTTCTCGCGGCTCACACGACCATGGCCCTGGCGACCGTGGGAGCGCAAGGCAGGCCGGCGGTGGCGGCGCTTTTCTATGCCCACGACGAGGCGCTGCGCTTGTATTACCTCTCCAGCCCGAACGCACAGCACTCGCTCAACATCCAGAACCACCCTGAGGCGGCGGCAGCGATCTATGCTGACGGGCAAGATTGGCGCGAGATTCGCGGCGTGCAACTGCGTGGCTATGCAAGACAGGTGTCGCTCACCGCACTGCCGAGAGCGGTGTGAGTGTTCGGGGCGAAATGCAGCGGCCCTGGAAGCCATCGACCGGGGGGAGCCGGTGGCTATGGCTACCGTTCTAGAGCGCGGGGATCAACACCCCGCAGCGCAAGATGCTCATTTTCCCGGACGGGCAAACGGCGGGCAGCGTGGGTGGAGGCGGCGTCGAAGCCTGCGCGTTCAAAGAAGCTCTGGAGGCCCCGGCCGAAGGGCGATCGCGCGAATTACACTACAACCTGGTAGACGAAGAACAGGGCGACCCCGGCATCTGCGGCGGGAGTATGCGCCTGCTGGTGGAGGTGCTCACTTCGGCGGGCGCGGGAATCCGGCCTTCCCGAAGAGCTGCTGGAACGGATCCATACGCCCATCGGACTGGACCTAGAGATCGCCATCAGCATCATCGCCGAGATCATTGCCGTGCAACGGGGACGGAGGTGAGACATGAACCCTGAGACAAAAGTGATTCGGCTTCAAACCGCGCTGTGCGTGGTGGTAAAGGGAGGCGGCGACCTGGGCACAGGAGTCGCCTGGCGGCTGCATCGCTGCGGCTTTCGCGTGCTGGTGACCGAGATTCCACGCCCCACCGTCATCCGCCGAGCCGTCGCTTTTGCTTCGGCGGTCTATGAAAATGAGATCACGGTCGATGGGATCACTGCGCGGCAGGTAACGGACGACGCTGGCGTGGCAACTTGCTGGAAAGAAGAGAGGGTGCCGGTGTTGGTAGACCCCGAGGGGGCCGTCATCCTGCGATTGCAACCCGACGTGGTGGTCGACGCCATCATCGCCAAGCGGAACATTGGGACTCACATCACCGACGCGCCGGTCGTCGTGGCGTTAGGACCGGGCTTTACCGCTGGAGTGGATTGCCACGCCGTGGTGGAGACCAACCGGGGACATAACTTGGGACGGGTGCTCCTGCAAGGCAGCGCCGAGCCGAACACCGGGGCGCCGGGGATCGTTGGGGGGCAGAGCGCCCGGCGGGTGCTGCGCGCGTCCGCCGAGGGGCGTTTCCAAGCGCTGCGTGCTATCGGCGACCGGGTGCAGGCTGAACAGGTCGTGGCCTATGTAGATGACGCGCCGGTCCGCTCTCAATTGGATGGCGTGGTGCGGGGGCTGTTGCACGACGGGCTGCGGGTCTCCAGCGGGATGAAGGTAGGAGACGTGGACCCCAGAGGTGTGGTCTCTCATTGCTTTACGATTTCCGACAAAGCCCTGGCCCTGGGAGGCGGGGTGTTAGAGGCGATCATGTATCTTTTACACGAGTAGCTTTGTGTCACATCATGCGCTGGTTAGCTCGCATCTAATTGGCCGCCGCCTCGACGCAGCAGGTGCATGAAAAAGGGAAGGCAAATCCAGCCTTCCCTTTTTCGTTGGTCCGGCTACTGGATCGTTGCCCTCCAACGCATTTAGCGAGCGCCAAATTGGCCGTCGAGTTAATGGAGCATGTCACGGTGTTGGTTGTGATGGCTTTAGACAAAACTCATTCGGTTATCACGCCGCCCCGTCTCCGTGTTTTCGGAGAGCGTCAGCGGTTGCGCGTGTTCATCGATCCGAGTACAATGCGGGTCGTGAAGACCAGCACGGGTTGTGTATTGTGTCTATCACAAGACAATCGGTGAGAACTGTGATACTATCCACAGCCATCGGCTGACGGCTGAATGCTAAAGAGGAGGTAACTGCTCAGCTTACCGTCAAATTGGACAGGATTCACAGGATTGACAGGATGAAAAACAGTCCGAAATCCTGTTGAATCCTGTAAATCCTGTCAAAAATCGCTGGGCCTGAGCGGTTACAAGAGGAGTACTATGGCAAGCCAAAAGCTACGCATCATCCCCCTGGGCGGCCTGGGGGAAGTGGGCAAAAACATGATGATTTTTGAATACGGCCGCAACATCCTGGTCGTGGATGCGGGAGTGATGTTTCCCGAAAACGACATGCTGGGGGTAGATTTTATCATCCCCGACTATGGCTACCTGATGGACAAAACCGACCTGGTGCGCGGGATCATCGTCACGCACGGGCACGAAGACCACACCGGCGGGTTGCCCTATTTGCTCAAAGACGTCAACGCGCCGGTTTACACCACCCGCCTCACGCGGGGACTGATCGAAGTCAAACTGCGTCAACACCACCTGTTGGATCAGGCCACCCTGCACACGATTGAAGCGGGCGAACAGATCAATATCGGTCCCTTTGGAGTCGAGTTCTATCACGTCTGCCACAGCATCCCCGACGGCGTGGGCCTGGGCATCACCACGCCGCTGGGACTGGTGGTCCATTCGGGCGATTTCAAGTTCGATCACACGCCGGTAGACGGCTGGCCGACCGACTTTGCCAAGCTGGCCGAGTTTGCCGGCCGGGGTGTGCTGGCTCTGCTGGCCGACAGCACCAACGCCGAGCGGCCCGGCTGGACGCCCTCGGAGCGTTCGGTCGAAGAGGCCTTTGACCGGGTCTTTCGCGAAGCGCCGGGGCGCGTCATCGTGGCGACCTTTGCCTCATTGATCTCGCGCATCCAGCAGGTGCTCAACGTGGCCCAACGCTACGACCGCAAAGTCGCCATTGCCGGCCACACCATGACCGAGTACGTCAACATTGCCAAAAAGCTGGGCTATCTCAACGTCCCCACCGACCTGGTCATCCCCCTGGGCAGTGTGGACAACTTTGCGCCTTCCAAGGTGGCGATTATGGCCACCGGCACGCAGGGCGAGCCGTCGGCGGTGTTGGGCCGCTTGGTCGCCGACCAGCATCGGCAGTTGCAAGTGCAACACGGCGACACGGTCATCATGTCGGCCCATCCCATCCCCGGCAACGAAGAGCTGGTCCACCGCATCATCAATCGCCTGCTGCAGCGCGGGGCCCGCGTGCTCTACGACGCCATCGCGCCGGTGCACGTGTCGGGCCACGCCAGCCGCGACGAGCAAAAGCTGCTGCTCAACACCGTCCGCCCCAAATACTTTATCCCCATCCACGGCGAGCTGCGCCATCTGCACCAACACGCGGCTATGGCCCGCGAACTGGGCATTCCGGCGGATAACATCGCGGTGGTCGAGAACGGTACGGTCATCGAGTTCGACGAGCAGCGCATGACCATCGGCGAGCGGGTGCCGGGCGGCTATGTTTTCGTGGATGGCGCGACGGTGGGCGACATCGGCCCCACGGTGTTGCGCGACCGGGAATTGCTGGCGCAGGACGGCTTTATCGTGGTCGTGGTCAATCGCAACCCGCGCAGCGGCGCGTTGCTGGGTCGCCCACGGCTGGTGTCGCGTGGGTTCGTGCACCCACCCGACGCCGAAGAATTGATCACAGCGGCGGAAAATCTACTGGTTTCCGTCCTCAATGGCGGCAATGGAGACTGGGAGCGGCTGATCGAAAAACGCCTGGGAGCCTTTTTGTATAGTGAAACCAAGCTGCGCCCGGTGATCATTCCCGTCGTCAACGACGTTCAGCCATAGAAACAGGAGCCCACGTATGCGACGCTATCGTTTCGTCCTACTTGCGGCGCTGCTGCTCATCGCCGGATGCTCCGGCAATCCCACCCCCACGCCACCCGGCGTCACCACCCTGTCCGACGTCACGCTGCGGGCCGGCCCTGGCAACGATTACGCCGAGGTGTCCCAAGTGCCAGAACATACCGAGGTGGCGCTGCTGGGTGTGGCGCGCGGCCGCGATTGTGTGAGCTGGGTGCTCGTGCGCACCGCCGACGGGGTCAAAGGGTGGACGCTGCCGGTGCTGGTCAACGTGGACGTCGCCAAGAGCGTGCTCCCGGCCGCTCCCATTCCCACGTCAGACCCTCCCCCCACGCCCATGCCGAGCACCTGCAACAACGGATTGGCGCTGGTGCAGCTTGGCAACCATCTACCCAAGTCACTCCAGGTGTCCCTAACCGGTCCCGAGCCCGAGTTCACGTTGAGCGTGGAGAGCGGCGCGCTGGCCCAAATCTGCCTGGCGCCGGGGGACTACTGCTACGACCTGACCGATGGGGAAAAACACGAGACCGGCTTGCTGTTTTTCGCCGGTGGACGCTGCACCTGTTGGAACTGGGGCGGCGACCCAGGCCATTGTCAGTGTTCGGAGGATGCGGGTCGGTACGAACGACCGTAGAAAAGACCCGCCGGGTTTCAGAAACCCGGCGGTTTTTTTTCTTTATAGCGCGTCGGCGGCGCCGCGGCCCATCAAAATGAGCGTCAGAAAGCGCGCCGCCCGCCGGGGCAGGCGACCGATGCTGCTCTTGACCACGCTATCGGTCAGCGAATAGACGATGGGCACGATGAGCAGGCTGATCAGCGTGCTGAACAGCAAGCCGCCGATGACCACCGTGGCCAGGTCGGCCCCGATGATCACTCCGCTGGCAAACACTTCCATTGCTTGCGGCACCAGCGCCAGCACCGCCGCCAGCGCCGTCATCCAGATCGGGCGCAGGCGGGTCTTGCCGGCCTGAATGAGCGCGTCGTAGGTGCTGTAGCCCTTGCGACGCAACTGCTGCACCAGGTCGAGCAGCACGATGGCGTTGGTCACGACGATGCCCACCAGCATCATCAGCCCCACCATCGACGAGATGCCCAGCACGCGCCCGCTGAGGGTCAGCGCGACCGCCGCGCCGACCACGGCAAAGGGCAGCGAGAAAAGAATGTCAAACGGGGGCAGCCCGGCGGCAAAGGTGGTCACCATCACCACGTAGACGATGATCACCGACAGGCCGATGGATTTGCCCATGTCGGCAAAGCCCTGGGTCTGCTGCTCGGTGGCAAAGCCTTGCGACACGCCCGCCCCCGCCGGCAGCGCCAACGCCGCGACCCGCTCCTGAGCCTGCTGGCTCACTCCCAACGAGTCCTCGGCCACGATCTCGGCGGTAAAGGTGACAGCCAGTTGACCATTGGAACGGCCAATGCTGCGGGGCTGGCCGTTGCGGTCCAGTTGCAGGCTGCTGGCGACGTTGATGAGGCCCTCCACTCCTTGCAGCTCGGCCAACACCTGGTCGTTGACCGTGAGCAGGTCTTGCATGCTCACAGCAGTAATCACCAGCTCAAAACCGCCCAAGCCGCTGGAGGCCAGGTCGGCGGCGGAGACGGTGACGTGCTCGGCGCCTACCAGGTCTTGGGCAAACACGCGCAGCTCGGCGGCCAGCGCCTCGACGTTCTCTCCGTGGGCCGGCACGGCCTCTAGCGCGGCCTCGTCCTGGCTGACGCCGCTGCTAAACATCGCGTCATAGCCGCCGCCGCTGCCGACGATGGTTTGGTAGGTCTGGATGCGCCCGGCCTGGCGCAGCTCTTCCAGGTGCGCTTCTACCAGCCGCGCCGTGGCGTCGGTGGTGATGAGGTCGTTCTTGGGCAGGTCCAGGCCGACGGTGATGGTCGGCTCACCCAGCGACGGGATAAACGTGCGCGGCAGGCGGGCCATGAGGAACAGGCTACCGATGATCACGAGGGTCGCCACGGCCATGCTCGAGATGCGGGCATTGGCAAACCAGCGCAGCACGGGCGCGTCGAGCCAGGGCTTGGGATTCAGCGCCCAACCCAGGGCGCGGGCATAGATGCGCTGCATCCAGGTTTCACTCTCGGCGGGCAGGTGTTCCTTGCGGATGAACAGATAGGCCAGCAGCGGCACCAGGGTGACGGCAACCATGAACGAGGAGGCCAGCGCAAAGGTCACGGTCAGCGCAAAGGGGAGAAAGAACTCGCCGATGATGCCGCCGATGAGTCCGATAGGCAAAAAGACCACGACGGTGGTGGCAGTGGAGGCAAAAATCGCCAGGGCGACTTCTTTGGCGCCGTCGATGACGGCCCGGCGCCGCTCGTCGCCTTTTTGAATGTGGCGGTAGATGTTTTCCAAAACCACGATGCTGTCGTCTACCACGCGCCCAATGGCGACGGTCATGCCGCTGAGGGTCATGATGTTCAGCGTATAGCCGGTGAGCCACAGCAGGGCAAAGCCCGCCAGCACCGAGGTGGGGATGGAAACCGCCGTCACCAGCGTGGAGCGCCAGGCCGGGCGCCAGCGTCCTGCGACGCGGCCGCTGAGAAAGGCCAGAATCACGACGATGGCAAAGATCGCGCCCAGCCCGCCCTCGCGGGCCACGCCGCTGATGGACTCTTCGATAAAGCTGGCCTGCTCAAAGACCACGTCGAATTTCACGTTGCCCAGCTCTTTTTCCAGTTCTGCCAGGCGGTCCCGGATGGCATGCACGACGACGACGGTGTTGGCGTCGCGCTCTTTGGCTGCCGACAGACGCAGGCTAAGCTCTCCGTTGGTGCGGTTGACCGTGTCCGCGTAGCTTTCAGCCACGATCAGGCCATCGGCAATCCCGTCCAGGGTAGTGCGCACATCGTCATCCAGCCCGGCCCAAAAGTCGGGCTGGGCCTCGCGGATAGCCGCCAGCGCGTCCGCCGATAGCAGCTTGAGCGCCGCCGGGTCGAGGGCCGGCAAAAAGCCCGGGTCGGCCTCGGCCAGCCACACCAAGATGTCAGGGCGCAGAGCGGGCATGATGTCGGGGAAGAAGCTGGAAATCTGATTGACGCCGTCAGCGTTGAGATCGGCGGCGGTCTGCAGGTCGTAGCCATTCTGGGCGTAGGTGCTGATCCATGAGGCCGGCATGACCGGCGCTTGGTCTTTGAGCGCCTCGCGCCGCTCGGCCTGGGCCACCATCGCTAGGACGGCCTCGTTCAATTGGACCTTGAAGCTCTCGTCCAGTCCCAGATAATAGTCGCCGGGCAGGCTGGTGAGCACTGCCGTGGGCATGGCGTTGAGGATGGCAGGGCTAAGGTCGGCCAGGAGCTGGGCCGGAGACGGATTGCTACTTTCTGAGCCAAGCAGCAACGAGACGGTCAATGGACCCAAGTCGGCGGTGGTTTCGACGGTCACCATGCCGCGAAAGTTTTCTGCCACCGCTTGGGCCCACGAGGCGGGCAGCGGAAGGCCGGCCGGCAGCGCTTGCGGCTCGGCGAGGCCGCCCGCCGGGGCCGCCAGCGCTTCCAGCTCGGCCCGCAAGCTCTCGTCCAGCTCGGCCACATAGTAGCCCGGCAGCGCCGCCAACACTGCGGGAGCCATAGCTCGTAGCATGTCGGGGGTGAGGTCGGTGAAGGCAAAGCGCCCCAGGCCGCCCGCCAGTTGGATAAAGTCGGGGCTTAGGTCGCCCACGGTGTTGAGCCGCTGGCCTTGCTGGCTGGCCATGGCCGTCCAGATCAAGGGCAGACGCGGGCCGGTCCCGCGCCGGGCGTGCATGTCTTGAATGGACTGGCGGGCGGCGAGCACCTGAGCCTCGTCGAGCGCCTGCCCGCCGCTGACCTCGACGCCGCCGACGCCCTCCAGCGCCTCCAGCTCGGGCACGACCCGCTCGGCCACGACGGTTTTGAGCTCGGCCAGGCTCAGCACATCTGACGAGGCGCTGACGTTGATGGCCGGGATGGCGCTCAGGTCGAAGGCCAGGATCATGATCGAGCCTTCGAGCGCCTCGGCAGTTACGTCGGCGGTGGTGCGCAAAGGCAGGCCGATTTCGTCGCCGTAGGCCTGCCAGGCAGCGGGCAGTGTGGGATAGTCCAGTTGAGCCTTGAGCGCGTCGCTCAGGTCGGCCTTTACCGCGTCGGGCAGGGCCAGTTGAACCGGCGGAGCAAAAGCCAGAATCAGCTCGTCGGTCAAAGCGTCAAAAATGGCCGGGTGGTTTTCGTAGAGCAGGGCGACCAGGTCGGGGCTGAGATCGGCGGTAGTTTCGACCGAGATGTTGAGGGTCAAAGCGGCCTCTACCCAACTAGGGGGCAGCGGCAATGGGTCGCCGTTGTCCAAAATTTCTTCCAGTTGGGCGCGCAACGCCGGGTCCAAACCACTCAGGTATTCGTCGGGCAGCACGCGCAGGGCGGCGGGGGCTAGGCGGGTCAGATGCTCAGGCGTCAGGTCGTCCAGCAGCTCGGGGGCAAAAACGTTGACGCCGCGCACCACCCCGGCGGGCCAGTTGACGGCGTCCAGGCGAGCCAGGATGTCCTCGCGCACGCGGTCCTGGCTGGCGCCGAATTCGCTGCGCACGGTGGCAAAGGCAAAGTTAGCCCCTGACTCGCCCGTGATGTCGAGCACGCCGGGAATGCCGGCCAGGGCGTTTTCGAGCGGGATGGTGATTTCGTCCACCATGTGCTGAGCCGAGTCGGCCGGCCAGCGCACGACGATGGCGTTGACCGGGAATTCGATGTTGGGCAACAACTCCTGGTTGAGCTGGGTCAGACTGTAACCGCCCACGGCCAGCACGGCCAGCGTAAAGATAATGGTCGGCCAACGCAAGCGCAGGGCTAAACGGGTCAGTTCGGTAAATAGGCGGGTCATGGTTCCTCCAATAACGGGTGGGTTGGTTCGCTGGCTTGCCAGGCGTTCATGAGAGTTTCTAGCATGCGCAGCATCTCGTCCAGGTCGGATTGGCTCAACGCGGCAAAGCTGCGTCGCCAGTTTTCGTGACGGCCCTCGCGCACCTCTTCGACGATGCGCTGGCCGGCCTCTTGCAGGGTTACGTAGACCTTGCGCCGGTCGGCGTGGCCGCGCTCACGGCTCACGCAGCCCAGTTTGACCAGGCGGTCCACGATGCCGGTGAGGGTGGCGGCGTCTTGATAGGTCAGCTCGGCCAGGAGGTTCATCGGGCACGGCTGGCCGTGATGCCAGAGAAAGAACAGGGTGAAATACTGCGGGACTGTCAGCCCGTAGGGTGTGAATTGTTGGGCAAAGCGTTTTCTGCCCAGCCATATCAGTTGTCCGACGACGCGGGCAATGCGAGAGATGGTTTGATTGCGCAAATCCTGATCTTGGATCATCGGTTCACGGTGGTCTCACAGCAAAAGCGGCCTCAGGGCCGCTATCTGGTTCGGGAGTCGGGCCACGATGATGCTTTGCACTCCAATTATTTTGTCTCACAAAGTATATCGGTTTTTGCGCGGATGTCAAGGCTTGGGATTTGGTAACTGCTCGGCCTGTGCAGATATGACAACGAATCAGAGGAGTGAGCGAATCTGCGCCTTCCAGCTCTATGGCCTGGGCGCCACAGCCATGCTGACCGTGGTCCAAAGGGATCCTAACTGCAGAACGAGGACATCCCTGGGGGAGGGTTGGCAGCAGCGCTGCCATTCGGTCAATCCTGGAGATTCGTTGTCATATCCCCAACTCAGCAGTAGCGGGATTTGTTCACGAAACCGGCGCGGCGGGTAGCCAGAGGGTAAATGTGCTGCCCTGCCCAGGCAGACCGGAACTTTCGACGGTCACGTGTCCGCCGTGCGCCCGGAGAATTTCGTGGGCGATGCTCAGCCCCAGGCCCGTGCCGGGAATGTGGCCTGCGTCCACGATGCGACCTCGGAAAAAGCGGTCAAAGACCCAGGGTTGCTCGTCGGGCAAAATGCCCGACCCTGTGTCTTGCACGGCGAGTGTTGCCCAACGCCACCCGTCTTTTTTGCACGTATCGGCGGCGATGGTTACGCTGCCGCCAGGGGGGGTAAACGTGATGGCGTTGGCGACCAGCTCGCTCAGCGCCTGAGCGAGCCGCACTTGATCGCCTCGAACGAGCGGCAGATTCTCCGGACAGGGAGCAAGCGTTAGCGCCAACATGGAATCTCGGGCCCGGCTGGTATAACGCGCGACGACGGTCTCGATGAGCGACGACAAGGAAAGCGGTTCCCAACGCGTGACGGCCCCGCCGCCGTCCAGCGTAGCCATTTCGAGGGTGTCTTGGATCAAATGATCCAGTTGGTTGATTTGTCCTTCCAGTATCTCCAGATACTGGGGGGCTTGGGCGGTTTTCAAGCCGGTTTTCAGCAGATGCGTGTATAGCCTGAGATTCGTCATCGGTGTGCGCAGTTGGTGGGAGATGTTGATGATGAACTGAGAGCGCGCCCGGTCCAGATCCTTGAGACGGCTGATGTCGCGGTGGCTGAAAACGTAGCCCACGCGCTGCCCGCGATCGTCTCGCATGGGGGCGACGGTAACGGCGGCCTCAAATGTGCGCCCATCTTTGCGCCGCATGGTCCATTCGCCTTGCCATAGCCCCGCTTGCGTCAGGGCGATTTCGATGGGTTGCCAGCCCTGGCGCGACCATCCGTTTCCGCTCAAAAAGCCGATTTCCTGCCCCAGGATTTCCTGTGCGGCGTAACCGGTTACAGATGTAAAAGCCTGGTTGACGTATTGAATACACAGATCCAGATCGGTCATGGCAATGGCGTCACCCACGCTGCTCAAAATGGCCTGGCTCTTTTCTTGTTCTGCGATGATCTTGGCCGTGCGCGCTCTGACCTCGGCCTCCAGATTTTCGATCAGGTGGGCGTTTTCGATAGCAATAGCCGCTTGATCGGCCAACAACCCGAGCAACTTTTGTTCTTCGGCGCTAAAAACGTGGGGTTCGAGAAAGGCAATGGTGAAAACGCCTACCACGCGGTCGGCCCGCTTGAGCGGAAAACCGGCCACTGCCTGCACGCGCCAGCGGCGGGCCTCTTCTGAAACGTAGAGTGGGTGACTGACGGCATCGTTGATCACAATGGCCCGTTTTTCGCGGGCCACGGTAGCCGTGAGACCGGCGGAGCGCGGCGACGGTACGGCGGGTTCGCGCCGCCCGTCTTGCCACAGGGCCGTGCCAAAGGTAAAAGTTTCACTCGATTCGTCATACAGATAAATGTGACAATCGGTGGCGCTGACTAGGCTCAGCGCACTCTCGGTGATGGTGTCCAAAACCGCCGGCAGGCTCAACGAAGATGTGATTTGGAGACTGATGCGTTGGAGCGCCTCTAGGGCAGCCACCCGGCGCTGGGCTTGCTCGTAGAGCTGCACGTTCTGGATAGCTATGGCGGCCTGATGGGACATCGCCATCATCAGCTCTACATCTTGGGGGGTAAAATCGCGTTGGTCAGGGCGGTTAATCGCGGTGAGTGTACCGAGCGTCTTGTCGCGGTAGGTCATCGGCGCCACCATGACCGCCCCGCAGTTGGTTTTGGCGCGTAGCTCTTGCACATCCGAACGTTCTCGCAGGTCAGGCTGTCCTTTGGGCGAGAGGGCAGGTCGCATCTCGCGCAACGCCCAACCGCTCAGGCTGTGCTCGAGCTGCTCAAAAGGCACGAGAAAAGTCTGAGCAGCGCCGGGGCCGCCTTTGACAAAATGGGTAACTTGGCGTCGTTCCATGTCCAGGCCGATCAATTGGACCCGGTCGGCCGGCAGCACCTCGGCGATGCTGTCCACGATGATTTGCAGGGTTTCGGGCAGGCTTTTAAGAGCGCTAGATGAACGAGTCACTCGGTAAAGGGCTTCGGTGTATTGGCGTGTGGTTCGTTCGGCCTCCAACGACTGCGCTTTGGCAATCGCCAGAGCTACGTGCCCGGCAGCTTGCTGGCCGCGCGTGATCGCATCGGGTGTAAAATGATGCCGCGAGGTAGAGAGAATAATGGCTGCGCCCAGGTTCTGTCCGTCCACGATCAGGGGTAGGCCCAACAGCCATCGCCCAGGGAAAGCGCCGGTTTCCCGTTGTTCTAACAAGCTGTGACTCTCAGAGGCGCTTTGGACCACTATGGGCTGTCCGGTCTGGATGACCGATTTTGTCAGTTCGAGTCCGGGAAAAGTGGAGCCCATGAGTGAGTGAGTGTCGCGTAAAGCTTTGGAGGTTGCGGCGATGGCGACAGTCTCGGTGGCTTTATCCCACAAGGTGATGTGGCAACCGTCGGCGCCAAACAGGCCTCCCATGCGGTCGGCGAGCGTTTGAAGCATCGTTGCCAGATCGGGGGTCTCGAGGGCGGCGTGCGTGATGTCGTTGAGCAAGGCCAGAAACTGCTCACGTCTGTAGAGTTCCTCAGCCGCTCGGGTTTGTTTCGTGATGTCTTGAATAACGAGCACCGCAAAACTGGCCTGGGCGTCGCCATCACGGCGTGTTTGGGTCGAAATGGGTCGTAGTTGGACCAAAATGTGGCGCTGCAAGAGGCTGTCGGCGGCTTCGCATTGGGCGGGGTGGCCGTTTCTCAGGTCTTTCCAGGCTTGAGACACAAAATCTTCAAAATAACAGGCCATGCCGCTGCAGTCAGGATGCAGGATGTCATGGATGCCTTGCCCTACCGCCCTCTCAACCCGGCCGAGTTGCCACGTCTCCAGTGTACGGTTGGCGCGCAGGATGCGCTTTTGTTCATCGAGCAAACAGATCAGTTGGGAAAGCGAATCTACAGTAGATTCCCATTCCTGTTTGGCCTGTCTGATCAAATCATAATCTTGGTCGTCTGTTTTGTGCACCAGGATCAATTCGTTCAATGTGTCACATTCTATGTTCGTTGATTACGCGCAAGGCCCAGAACCGTTGTGGCGCAAATTTCGCATGGCAATAGTATCGGCCACTCGATTGTGAACTTGATTTTTTAAAACCCCGGGACTGCGCCTGATCCGATCGTGGTGGTTCATTTGTCCGCCACTGATAATCGAAAATCGCTCTCGCCGGATCCCCGTCCAACGAGAGCAATTTGATAAACTGTCCGCGATTGAGATCGATCTATACTTCCGGTAGTTCCTGTTCAAAGGCCCACAGACTGGTAAAAGTATGCGCGAGTTGCTCTACATCATCACTGGAAAGATGCATCTCGGTCACCATCTCAAAGTCACGATGCAAGTCTTGGATCATCTGCAATTGAAGTGTGGCCGGTTCGGCCGTAAAGATCGCCACGAGGGTCGAAAAACGGCCCTGCACCACTGCCAGGCCCTCGATAAAGTGGACATCCTGCGCGGCGTCTTTTCGTTCGGTTAGGGCTGGCAACATCGACAAGTCCAGATTCACTTCACCGACCTGGGCCAAGGTTCGCCAGGTGGATGTTTCATAGATCGCATAGCCCAACACTGTAGCCGCATGTTGCTGGTGCAGAAACATGGTGTGTCCCTCCACTGCCGCAGCACGCCAGGCGCCCGAACCGGGCATTTCGATCAGGGCTTTTTCGACGGCCATGCGCTGGCGCTGGTAATGCGCATAGATGGCCTCGAATTGGCGTTGGTTAATGGCCCCGTCTGTAAAGTCTTGGACGACCTGGGTGGTTTTGGCGCGTAGACGCTCTAGGAAACGACGGGCTTCGGTAGGGGTTTTAAACTCATCGGGACCGGGGTCGGGATCCAGGGCGGACAATTCCACGGGAGGAACAACAGGCATTATCTTTTCGATACTGACCGTTGGGGGAGACACGGCGACAGGTTGGGGCTTGATCACGTCTGCGCGCACGGGTTGAACGGGTTCGACAGAAGCTGGAGCAGGTTGAGAGGCGAGAGCGAGCGCCGGGGGCGCAAATGTCTCCACCGGGCTAGATGGTTGCTGCTGCTCTCGCCAAACTCTGACAAGACGCCGAAAGCGGTCACCTGGAGCTTCGCTCATAACGATCCCCACCCCTCATGAGCATACTCGTTCTCTTTTGATTTTATCACGTGCGAAAGGTGGTGTCAATTGCTCAATCCGCTTGTGTGCGCGTGTAAAAACACAACATCACGCTGCCGTAGCTGCGTTGGTCAAACTGGATCAGGTTGTGTAGCGCCAGCGCCGCGTACTCGCGGGGATGAATCTGGGCGATGACCCAACCGTCCTCTTCCAGCCAACCGGGCTGTCGGTCGAGGACGCGCAATGTCTCGGCCCACAGGCCCTTGTACTGCGGAGGGGCGACGTATATGTAGTCAAAAGGAATGGGAGGATGCGAGAGGTAGGCAAACACGTCGGCCGGCTCGACGCGAGCATTACCGGCCAGTTGGGTGTGGGTCAGGTTCTCGCGCAGGGTGCGCAGAGCCGCGCCGCCTTGTTCTACAAAGACCGCCGCGGCTGCCCCGCGACTGAGAGCCTCGATGCCCACGCCGCCCGTGCCTGCGAAAAGGTCCAGAAAGCGCGTCCCTACTACGTCGGCGCCCAGGATGCTAAACAAGGCCGACTTGGCCCGGTCGGTGATGGGGCGCGTGCCCGGCCCTGGTACGGACTTGAGTTTTCGTCCTTTGGCTTTTCCCGCTATCACACGCATCTGCTCACCACAAAGGCACCAAGACTCAAAGGCTCAAAGGAAGAATTCCCATTTCTTTGCGCCTTGGTGTCTTGGTGGTAAACTTGAACAAGTTTAGCGCGTGGGGGGGAAAATGGCAAGTGTGTCGCCGGGCCGAACGTGCACCCCCAGTCCGTTGCGCCAGCGCAGGTTGACGTGGTTGTGCAGGATGGTCCACGAGGGGCGCAGGACGTAAACTTGCTCCAGGTCTTCGAGCCAGGTGGCTACCTGGCCGTCTTCAGAAAGGGCCGCTTCGGGGTGCGTCTCGAAAACCTGTTGGCGGATTTGGGGAAAATAATCCAAGGTCCGCCGCAACACGTCTGCGGCGGTGGTCTGCGGACCGACGCCTACTTGGAAGGCGTGCAGGCCGAGGGTGGGGCGCAACTGGTTATAGACCTGGATGGTCGCCCGGCCCTCGCCTGCCTCTAGCGCACGGGCGGCCTGATAGCCGGCCAGCATCAGGTCCAGGTGCATGGTGAGCAGTTTGTTCCAGCCCGTCAGCGCGCGGGCCATAAGATCGGCGGAGGCGCCTGCGTCGGCCAGATAGCGGGCAAAGGCGGTCTGGGTCAGGCTGATGGAGCCGATCACAAAGATGTCGGGGGTGTGGATGGCGCGGGGGCCGTGACCGGCGTGCCATTTGCCGGCGCGAAAGAGATAGGCAGCCATGTCGCCGCTCAGGTCCAACCCCAACGTGCGGGCCAGCCATAAGGTGAAAAAGCGTCGTCGCTCTTCCAGATGGGCCTCGTCTACGCCTGTCTCCCAGCCCAGCACGCTGGCCGTTTCGGGAAATGCGGCCAGATAGGCATAAGTCTCCGCGACGAATTCGGAACCGCGCCGCATCAACGTCTCTAGTGTGGCGGCCATAGCGTCCAGGTCGGCTCGGTTCAAGTCGAGGAAACGCTTCAACAGCCCCCACCGCTCTTCCGGTGTGGGTGATAGTCCACGTAACTCTAATCGAATTGCTGGTTTGCCGTTTTTCCGCATCTCTATCTCTCTTCTACACGCCCCGCCGGGCGAATCATCAACACGCGCTTGTAGGGCTTGACTTGCTCGCCTACGTTTTCTTTGAGCAGGTGGCCGGAGACGTGCATGAGTGTGTCGGCGAAATCCGGGTCTTTGATCATACTGGCCAAACAGGGATAGTGGTGATGAGCCATGCCTGCTTTGAACTCTGCATCGTCGGCCGACACGCCGATCAGTTGGCCGGCCACGTAGCGGGCGCAGCCGCAGCAGGCGTCGCGGACCACCTCGGCGGCGGTGATGGCGCGGCTTTGTGGGTCGAGGGAGAGCTTCAGATCGGGTTGGCCGAAATGGCGGGCGAACTCGCGGACGAGGGGATGGTTGTACGTTTTGCGAAAACGACGCACGTTGTAGCTGGTTTCGGTCAGCGAGCAGAAAGGCTTGGGAAACACCGAGGCCACACCGATGCGGGCCAGCCAGTCGCGCAGTTGGTTGGCCAGCCCTGGCGGCAGCCAGGCCACGTTGTCCACCGGCGCGATGACGGCCTGGGCGCCGGTCTGTTCGGCCACTTCGGCGATCAACTCGGCCACGCCTTTGTGCTCGTGCAAGGCCAGAATCAAGTCGGTAGGGGGCAGATCGGCCGGGATGTAATCTTCAGGATAGTCCACGATGAGCGGCAATGCCGTAGGCGCACGCCACACGTCCAGGGTCCAATGGTGGGGGGCGTGGGCGCGCAGGTTGTCCACGTGTCGCTGACCGTAATCGCCGGTGATGATGACCAGAATTCGCATGCCTTTGCCTTTGCGGGTGAGGTTTGGTTTTATTTTACAGAGTAGGCGGCACGAGGTCAGCGACTTTTGTCACAGCGAGTCTATGGAGGTCAGAAATTCCAATACTGTCTGGTTAAATATCTCTGGCTGATCCACCGGCGTGGCGTGAGTCGAGTCGGGAATGACGACCAACCGCGAACCGGCGATGCCCTGCTGGAGCGCCTCGCGGTGAGGGGACAATACGGTCGTATCGTTTTCCCCTGCGATGATGAGCGTAGGGCAATGTATCTCGCGCAGCCGTTCGGCCACGTTAAAGCGCCACACAGCCCCGGCCGCAGCGCGATAAGCGGCCCTGTCGTTGAGCGCCCAGCGCTGCGCGGTGATCTGGCGTAACGTCTCTTGCTCGGGCTTGGGAAAGAGCTGGCGAGCGACTAGCTGGCCTATGCGGGCCATGCTCAAGAATTGCATGATCAAAATTCGTCGGAGCACGTTTAGCCACGCGCCAAGACCGGACACGACCAGGTGGCTAAAGGTATTGATCAGCACCAGACTCTTGACGGTTTCGGGCGAGTCCAGCGCCAATTGCTGGGCTACCAATCCGCCCATTGAGACGCCCAACACGTGGGCTTGTTTGACATCCAGATGGGTGAGGATCGCCGCTACATCGCCAGCGAACAACTCGATAGAGTAAGGTCCGGAGGGTTTGTCCGATTTTCCGTGGCCCCGGAGATCGGGTGCGATCACGCAGAAGGAACCGGCCAAGACGGGGGTTTGCAATTGCCAATCGGCCTGGCTCGACCCCAGACCATGCAAGAGCACCAACGGCGGCCCATCGCCGCTCGTTTCAAAAAATAGCTTGCACCCGTTGACATTCAAGAATGGCATAACCCGTTCAGCGCAGGCCGTCTATCAGGTGGACGGTCATTTGGTCGGCCTCTAAATCAATTTCGAGGATCACGGAATGGATGGCGGGAAGTAGCAATTCGCCCTCTGGGCCGATCACCACGTACACGTCGTTGGCCCCGGTGCTGAGGATTTCGGTCACCTGCCCCAGATAAGCGCCGCTGTCTTCAATCACGTCCATTCCGATGATTTGGTGTTCGTAAAACTCGTCCTCGTTCAACGGCACGGCATCTTCGAGGGCAATTTGCACCAGCATGCCTCGCAAGGCTTCGGCGGCGTCGCGGTCATCGCAGCCGGCCAATTTGATCAACGCTGCCTCTTTGTGCAGGCGCATTTCTTCCACCGTACGCGGCTGTGCTTGGGGACCGAGGTAGACCGTGTGTAAGCGGTCCAGTTGATCCGGATATTCCGTGAGCAACTCTATTTTAAGCTGACCACGCACACCAAAGGGTCGGGCCACCCGAGCAATGGCTAAATATTGAGGCTCAGGGCGGCGCCGAGACGCTCCTGAGCCTCGATTTTCTTTGCGCGCAAGACTCGTCATAAAATTTCCAGGTCTACCCGCTTACCCTGGCGGGCCGCTATCACCCGCAACAGGCTGCGTATGGCGTTCGCCACTTGTCCGTTGCGCCCAATGATGCGCCCCTTGTCCTCTTGAGCCACCTGCAACTGCACGGTTACGCTGCCGGCCCGCCGCGACTCGATCACTTGTACCTGTGAAGGGTCATCTACCAGCGATTTGGCAATATATTCAACCAGCTCTTTCATCAGCGCCTCCCATTTAGGACACAGACAAGAGACCTGGCAGGCGGGAAAACCTACCCGGTCCTCCGGTTTTTATGCAGAACGACTATTCTTCTTCTGCAAGAACCTCGGCCTCGCCAACCAGCGCTTGTGGCTCTTGTTCAACCTCAGCCGCGACGGGTTGAACGCTCGTCTGCAAGGCCTCTCCGGTCTCGTATTCAGCCAGCAACGCTGCCAGGGATTCGCCGGCCTTGAGCCGGGTTAGACGAGCTAACGTGCCCTGTTTTTCGAAAAAGCGCTGCACGTTCTCGCTGGGCTGCGCACCCTGGCTCAACCAGTACAGGGCGCGATCTTCTTTGATCACGACCGTTTCTGGATCGGTGCGCGGGTTATAGTGCCCGATGACCTCGATGTGCCGTCCGTCGCGCGGAGAACGCGAGTCGGCCACGACGACGCGGTAATAGGGTTGACGTTTGGCGCCAACACGACGTAATCGAATGCGTACCATAATTTTCTAGACTCCAATCCATTTATGAATGGCAGTGGCCGCGCTACATACCCAACATGCGCAGCAAGCCCTTGCCTCTGCCACTGGTCAACTGTTTCATCATGCGCTGCATTTGCCGGAACTGGGTTAACAGCGCATTCACGTCTTGAACTTGTGTACCGCTGCCGCGGGCGATGCGGCGTTTGCGGCTGGCGTTGATGATGCGCGGGTGGCGGCGCTCCAGGCGCGTCATCGAGCTGATAATGGCCTCGACTTTGCGCATCTCCCGATCGGTCATCTCGGGCGAGACCTCTTTGGCGACGTTGCGGAAACCCGGCACCATCTCTAATAGCTGGCTCAACGGCCCCATCTTTTTGATCTGTTGGAGTTGTTTGAGAAAATCCTCCAGATCGAACTCGCCTTCCAGTAATTTAGCGGCGGTTTTTTGCGCCTCTTCCTGGTCCATGGTGGTCTCGGCCTTTTCGATCAGGCTGAGCACGTCGCCCATGCCCAGGATACGCGAGGCCAGACGGTCGGGGTGGAATGTCTCTAGCGCGTCCACTTTTTCGCCCACGCCCAGGAATTTGATGGGTACGCCCGTCACCGAGCGCATACTGATGGCGGCCCCGCCGCGCGCGTCGCCATCCACTTTGGTCAAGATCAGGCCGGTCAGGCCTACGCGCTGATGGAAGCCCTGAGCCACGTTGACGGCTTCCTGGCCGGTCATAGCATCGGCCACCAGCAGCACTTCGACAGGATGGGTCTGGCGCTTGACCGCCTCTAACTCGCGCATCATCGCTTCATCGATCTGCAAGCGACCGGCGGTGTCCAGGATGACCACGTCGAACGCGCCTTTTTGGGCTGCCTTGAGGGCGTTGGCGCAGATTTGCGGCGGCGGCGGCTTGACCCCTTCGCTGTGTACCGGGATGTCGATCTGCCGTCCTAGGGTCTCTAACTGTTTGACAGCGGCCGGCCGATAGGTGTCTGCGGCGACCAGCAGCGGCTTGCGTCCATCTTTGCGCAGGTGCAGGGCCAGCTTGGCGGCGGCAGTCGTCTTGCCCGAACCCTGCAACCCAACCAGCATGATCACGTGCGGAGCCTGCTTGCCCAGATCGAGCTTGCCCGCCTGTCCCAGCGTCGCCACCAATTCTTCGTGAACAATTTTGACCACCTGTTGGGCCGGACTGAGCTTGCGATGCACTTCTACGCCGATGGCTCGCTCACGCACGCGCTGGACAAAATCTTTGACGACTTTAAAGTTCACGTCGGCCTCAAGCAGCGCCAGACGCACTTCGCGCAGCGCAACATCCACGTCGGCCTCGGTGAGCAGGCCACGTTTCCCCAGCTTGTCGAAAACTTTTTGCAGTTTGTCGGTCAGGCTTTCGAACATTGGATGCGCTGCGATATATCATCAAGCCGCCGGACCAAAGCCCGGCGGCAAGACTAAAATTTGGCGCATTGTAATCCAGTTCGGCGCTTTCGTCAAGTAAGCGCAGCGATCAGCGGTTAGCGGTCAGCCATCAGCCGCCGGGTGGGTCGATAAACACCGAGATGACGCACGGTTCTGGAAAATTGCCCGTCTGGTCTACCACAACCAGCCGGAAAAGATAATTGCCCGGCTGTTGCGCCAGGAGGGTCGTGTCCCAGTAGCCCAACACCCCTCCCGCGACGGGCACTGTAAAGCTTTCTATCGTGATCCATTCGCTGCTGTCAGGTCGTTGGAGTTCAAATTTGTAAAAGGAGAATTCGGGCAGATTGGCTGTCCCAAGCACTTCGACGACACCTGATAGATGGTCGCCATTGCTGGGAGAGACGATTTGAGTACCGGCGCTCGTACAGGCGGCGAACAAGGGCGCCTGCTGACCTTCCAATGTAGGTTCGGGTGTGGGCGTGTCGGGGACGCGATCCAACGGCGTGGCGATGGGTGCGACGGTAGGCACAGGGCCAGAGGAGGGCGTGGGCGATACCTGTATCGTTGCAGTGGGTAGCGGGGGAAGGGTGGGATTTGCGGTGGGTGTGAACAGGAGCGCGAGGACCGGCGTCTCTTCGGCGTGTGAGGGCGGCAGGTTGGGCACAACAAACGCCCCCACGCTATACACTCCTACCGAGAGAAGCACGCACAAGCCGGCCGTCAGCCACGCGCGCCGGCTCTGGGTCGCAGCGTCTTCGCGCTCCAAGGCAAAGAGCGCCAGGCTTTTTTTCCGTTGCGCCCGGATCGCGGTCCAGACGTAAAAAAAGGCGCCCAGCGTGCACAACACGTACAATATGGCGGCGTAGCGCGCGATCAATCGCGGGATGACAGCCATACGCGGTCCTTTTTTCTCCAGCCGGGTAACATCACAAGCGATCCGTTTGGGGTAAACGCTGTAGCACGCCTTTGATGACGGTCATCAACTTGGGAACAACTTGTTTGCCGGCCTCCAATACCTCTTCGTGGTTGGGCGCTTGGCCCAGGGAGGGATCGAGCACGGCGATGTTGCCGATGCCCGACAGACCCAACACACGCATGCCCCCGTGTCGGGCCACCGTGACCTCGGCCACGGTAGACATGCCCACGGCGTCGGTTCCGATCGTGTGCAGGAAGCGTAACTCGGCCGGCGTCTCGAAACTGGGACCGCCCAAGCCGGTATAGATTCCTTCACGTAAAAGGATGCCCGCCTGTGCAGCGGCTTCGCGGGCCATCTGACGCAGCGCCGGGTCGTAAGCCACGCTCATGTCGGAAAAGCGCGGTCCAAAAGCCTCCAGGTTGGGGCCTCGCAGGGGGTGGGTGCCTGTCATACCGATCAGGTTGATGTGATCGGTGATGAGCATCAGGTCGCCGGGCTGCCAGTCGGGGTTCAGCCCGCCAGCGGCGTTGGTGACGATGAGCACCTGGATGCCTAATGCCTGCATCACGCGCACGGGAAAGGTGGTCTGGGCCATCGAGTATCCTTCATAATAATGGACCCGCCCCTGCAACACCAATACTCGCTGGCCCTCCAATTCACCGATGACCAGGCGACCACTATGGCCCCACACCGTAGAGACGGGAAAGTGGGGAATTTCGTCAAAGGGGATAATGTCTGCATCTTTGATCTGGTCGGCCAACGGTCCCAGTCCAGATCCCAGGATCACCCCTACTTGAGGGGAGTGGCGGGTGCGGCCCTGAATAAACTCAGCGGCGGTATTGATTTGTTTCAACGTGATCCATTCTTGTGACATAAGGAAGATTTGCCCCCAGGAACCCAATTCGCAAAAACCAAATCCAATAGATCTAATTTCGCTCCCGCAGGACCACCACAGCGCGGTGCAAGTGGCGCAGCTTAGCTGAGCAGGCGTCCGGCGCTCAAAACGCGGACACACCTGCCCAGCAAAGCTGTGCGGCGCTGGGGTGGTCCGCTTTGAGCGCCCGTTTATAAAAAACAGATGCCTTGCTAGAGCCGACCGAGCAACTCGGCTTTTTTGGCGTTAAACTCTTGCTCCGTGAGCACGCCCTTTTTGCGCAGCTCGTCCAACTCGGCGATGAGTTCGGGGATGTCGCCTTGGGTGGGCGGCTCTTCGGCCAACACGCGCTTGGCCCGCGAACCGTAAGAGTCTAGCTCGGCCAGGCCCTCTTTTTGGTTAAGCATCTCAGTCTTGAAACGCACCGGACGGGCCATGTGTTTGAAAAAGTTGACCCCGATGTCGCTGCCGGTGATGATTTCCACCGTGCCATAATTCAACAACCGCCCCAAGATGGATTGTTCGAGGACCACATCGTTGACCTTTTCCAGCGACGAGTCGGACGCGCGCTTGTTGATCACGCCGCGAATCTCCATCACGCGCCGGTTGGTGACGATGTATTGCGTGTTGTACCAATTCAAGTAGCGGATGATAAAGTGGACGACGGGAAAAACAGCCAAGACCATGAGTGCTTTTATAAAGCCCAGACCATCGCCGAGGTTTGCCAGAAAGAGCGATCCGGCTATGATCAAAGCAACGGCGATCAGGTCGGTCAGAGCCGTCCACACCAGCACCAACCAATGCTGTCGCGTGATAAATACGAGCTGTTCGTTGCGCCCCATCAGGCTATTCAGGTATCCCATGTGTGTGCCTCCATCCTTTTGGTCAAGATGCGTTGACGCCAGCCTCGCTGGCGGTCGTTCGGATCATTTCTTGATAGATTTGAGTGGTAGAAATGTTGGCGTGCCCTAACAACTCACGCACTTGCTGCAGATCGGCGCCCTCGGCCAGCCGGTGCGCAGCGCACGAATGTCGCAAAGTGTGAGGAGTAAAATCAGGACCCATTCCCGCAGTCGTCGCATACGACTTGATAATGAGCCATAACCCCTGTCGCGTCAGGGGTTTGCCGCGCTGGTTGACAAACACGGTTTCTGCTGTGCGATCTTTGAGCAGGGCAGCCCGCCCTCTGGCCAGATAAACCGATAGCGCATCACACGCTTGCGCAGTCAGCGATAATGATCGCGATCTATCATTGCGGCCCTGGATAATCATGCGCGACTCGGACAGATCCAACTCACTCATCCTCAAGGCGACAATCTCAGAAACGCGTATGCCGATAGCATAAAGTAGTTCCAGCATGGCTCGATCGCGTTGCGCCTGGGGCGTATTTTTTTGGGCAGGTTGCGCCAGGAGCCTGTTAATCTCTTCAGGTGTGAGGATGCGCGGGAAAGGTTTTTCCACTTTGGGGGTACTGAGACCCGATGCGGGATTATGAGCCAGCACACCTTTGTCCATCAAATAGGAAAAAAAAGATTTGACCGCCGCGATTTTACGTGCCACGGTGGAGGCCGCGTATTCATGCTCCTCGATGCGTTGGTAAAGATGGTCGCCGTAAGCCTGGATCAACGACTCGTTGATTTGTCGCCAAGCTCCGGTTGTTTCGGACAACTGGTGTTCGATAAAGAGAGTGAACTGGCTCAAATCGTTACGATAGGCCGCGATGGTGTTATCCGAATGACCTTTCTCATCTTTCAAATAGCTCAAGAATCGCTCGATCTGCGCGTGCACGGCCTGCTCCTCCACTAAACAGCCTTTACTTTGCACCAAGCGGACCACACTCCATTATAGCATAGCTTGGCATGAAATCAAAAACACATCGCGCTTCTCTTGCTACTCGCATCAAACCAGTGTACAATACTTCCATAATGGATCATGAGGGCGATCAAAACAAGATTCGGTTTTTCGACTTGCGCGATTTGCGGCTCGTGCAACGCTTGCAGCGTTCAGGTCAGGTGTTGGATTACGAAGGGGCCAGCGTGGATGGGGTATTTCCCTTGCGTGATGCGCTGCACGCCTACCTTTCGTTGAGTGGAACGACCTGCCAAACTCTGGTTCTGACGGGCAAGGATGCTTTTGTGCAATACACCAGCACGCCCGACGCCCGACTCGTGCGTCTCTGTCTCGTTGCTCCCGCTCTGACCCGCGCCGACTATGCCGATCTATGGGTTGACCTGCTGGAACAGGCCATGGTGACAGTTGGCGCTCAAGGGATTCACCATATTGTGGCCGAAGCCCAAGACGGCAGCCCAGAAATAGAAGTGTTGCAGCGCATCGGCTTTGGCGTATTTACCCGCCAACAATTGTTTCGTCTGCCAGGGCCTGTTTCCCCGTCATCTGAATCGGCGCCCCCGGCAGGGCTGCGGACGTGGCGCTCGACCGATGAGTGGGGCTTGCGATTGCTCTACACCAATACCGTCCCTCAGTTGGTTCAGCAAATCGAAGCCCCCATCGAAAACGCCTTTGCCTCGTCGCGCTGGTTGCAACGATGGGTGCTGGAGCGCGATGGAGAGATCCTGGCAGGGGTGTCTATCAGGCGGGGACGCGCGGGTAACGCGCTGCGACTACTCTTGCACCCACAAGTTGACGTTCACGCAGAGGCGCTGATCCGGCACGCACTGGCAGTTTTGTCGCAAAGGTCATCCCGCCCGATCTATTGCCGGGTGCGTCGCTATGAGAGTTGGTTGCAAGCATCGCTGGAGGCGTGCGGCATGGAGTCGGCGGCCTGCACAGCCTTGTTGGTGAAACACACCGTCAACCGCGTGCTCGCACCGGAATGGAATCGATTACCCGTGGTAGAGGGGCGCGTGGAGATGACGTCTCCGCTGGCCCATACCCAATTACAAGAGTCGCAATTTTAAACCTGCGGAGTGAACCGATAGCAGCATGGAACAAAAAATAACAGATGATCTCGACGTTCTGTTGGCTGTGTTGCCGCCTGCCCTCGAAACGGCGGTGCGCACAGCCGGCCGCGGCGACGATCTTTTAGAAGTCATCCTAGACTTGGGGCGGCGACCTGCCGTGCGTTTCATCGATGGCGAGCTGATTCTTAGCGAAACCCATGTCACCAAAATGGATATTGAGCACGTCGAGGCCCGCATCAGCGAATTCGACGACGACAACCGGGCCGGCATCGAGCGCACCCTGCATCGCATCGCGGCCATCCGCAACCGGCGCGGTGATGTGATCGGCCTGACCTGTCGGGTCGGGCGGGCGGTTTATGGCACCATAGACATCATACGGGACCTGATCGAGAGCGGCAAGAGCGTGCTGCTTTTGGGGCGGCCTGGCGTGGGTAAAACCACCATGCTGCGCGAGGCCGCGCGCGTGCTGGCCGACAAAAAGCGGGTGATTATCGTAGATACCTCTAACGAGATTGGGGGCGACGGCGACGTGCCTCATCCGGCGGTCGGTCGGGCGCGCCGCATGCAAGTCTCTACTCCTATGCTCCAGCACGAGGTGATGATCGAGGCGGTAGAGAACCATAACCCTGAAGTCATCGTCATTGACGAGATTGGCCGCGAACTGGAAGCGGCGGCTGCCCGCACCATCGCCGAGCGCGGCGTGCAGCTCATCGGCACTGCCCACGGCAATACACTCGAAAACCTAATGCTCAACCCTACGCTGGCCGACCTGATCGGCGGCATCGAAAGCGTCACCCTGGGCGACGAAGAGGCCCGGCGGCGCGGCACCCAAAAGACGGTGTTGGAGCGCCGCGCTCCACCCACTTTTAACGTGCTGATCGAGATTCAAGACCGCCAGCACTTGAACGTGCATCACAGCATCGCTAACTCGGTGGACGCACTGCTGCGTGGACGCCCCCCGGAGGCCGAGCTGCGTTACCGAGACGCGGACGGGCAGGTGCAGGTGGAACCGTCTCACGCGCGCGTCATTGTGGGGCAAGAACCAGCCCCGGCGCTGACCGAAAGCCACTTTGTCACCGATTATTCACCCCAACGATCCGTCACGCCGTTGAGGGCCTATCCGTATGGCATTGCCCGCGACCGGTTATACCAGGCCGCTCGCCGCGCACAGTTGCCGGTGATTATCGTGGACACGCTGGACGAAGCGGACGCTCTGATCACTGCACGCAGCTACTATCGGCGCCGTCCACAGGTCATCGTCCAGGCCGAAGAAAGAGGTCTACCCATTCATGTGTTGCGCAACAACACCATTAGCAAGATGGAAAGCGCCCTTACCGACTTGTTTGGTCTGTCGGAGGCTGAATTGGATCCGCTGTCTGTGGCGCTGCGCGAGACCTACGATGCCATCCGCCGCGTGCAATCCGGCGCCCGCTCGGTGGACTTGAATCCCCAGAACGCCTACATTCGGCGTCGTCAGCACGAGCTGGCTCGCCAGGCTAACTTGGTTTCGCACAGCTATGGCAAAGAGCCACGGCGGAGGGTGCGCATCTTTCGCGAGTAAAGATTCCGTGAGCATCTTTATCACCTTCGAAGGCCCTGACGGCAGCGGCAAAAGCACACAAATTCACCTGTTGGCCGAATATCTGCGAGCCAACGGTCACACCGTCGTCACGACCCGCGAGCCGGGCGGCACGCCCATCGGCGACCAGATTCGGGCGGTGCTGCACGACTTGAACAACACCGAGATGGTGGCCGAGGCAGAAATCCTACTCTATTCGGCCTCACGGGCGCAGCACGTGGGGCAACTGATCCGCCCGGCGCTAGAACGGGGCCACGTCGTTCTGAGCGACCGCTACGCCGACAGCACCATGGCCTATCAAGGTTATGGGCGAGGGTTAGATCTGATGGCGCTGCGGCGCATCACCGAGTTTGCCACCGGCGGTTTGACGCCCGATTTGACGATTTATCTGGACTGTCCGGTGGAAGAGGGTTTGGAGCGTAAACAGCAGGCGCAAGCGTCGGGAGCAGGGGAGTGGAATCGTCTGGATCGGGAAGCAGTCGAGTTTCACCGGCGGGTGCGCCAGGGCTATCTGGCTCTGGCCGCCGCCGAGCCGCGACGTTGGCTTGTGCTGGATGCATGTCGTTCGATAGAGGAGATCCAGGCCAAGATTCAACCAGCGGTCCAAAGCGTGTTGGCAGTCAAGCTGACGGCTGACGGCTAGTCAAACTCGCTGCCGCCGACGAAATCGGAGCCGCCCATGTCGCCCAGTTCTGGCATCGACTTTTCAATCTCTTCAGGATCCTCGCCCGCCTCCAGCCGGCCGATCACTTCGTCGAATTCGGGTCCCAGCTCTTCGCCCATCTCCTGGCTCATCTTGCGCATCCAGCGCCCCATGCTGCGGGGATCGTTCTCGTCCAATCCCGACAACATGGCGTCGTCCGACAGGTTTTCCATGTGACTCTCTTCCGAGCGGACGACGCGCACGCGCGAGACCAGTCGGACCATGTTTTCACTGCCGCACCGCCGGCAGACGGGGTTTTGGGCGGCGGCGCGACTGCGCCAGAACACGGCCAATTTGCGACCGCAGTCTCGACAACGATATTCATAAATGGGCATACGACCTCCCTGGGGTTGGTAGATTGGTAAATTGGTAAATTGATGGCCCCAATTCCCAATTTACCAACCATTATACCCCACCCTATCAGCAGGAGCAACCAATGGAAAGCGACATCCACACCGCCCAATTGTACAATTTCGAGCGCACACCGTTAGTCGTGGTTATTTCTGGTCCGTCTGGCGTGGGCAAAGACGCCCTCATTCAGCGCATAAAAGAAAAGGGGTTGCCATTTCACTTTGTCGTGACCGCCAACACCCGCCCCAAACGCGCCGAAGAAGTGGACGGTGTGGATTACATCTTTGTCACGATGAGCGAATTTGCCGACATGATCGAGCGCCAGGACTTGCTCGAATATGCCGTCGTATACGGCGACTATAAAGGCATTCCCAAGCAGCAAGTGCGCGACGCCCTGGCCACCGGACAGGACGTTATCATGCGGCTAGACGTACAAGGGGCGGCCACCGTGCGCCGTCTGCTCCCCGAAGCGGTGCTCATTTTCGTCACCGCTTCATCCGAAGCCGAACTGGTGACACGCCTGCAGGCCCGCAAGACCGAGTCGCCCGAGCAGCTCAAAATCCGTATCGCCACCTCACGCCAGGAGATGAAGCGCCTGGCCGAGTTTGATTATTTCGTGGTCAATCGGCAGGACTTTTTGGACGAGGCCGTGGCCCAGGTGATGGCGATTATCCAGGCCGAGCACAGCCGCGTCCATCCTCGCCGGGTGACGCTGTGAGAAAAAGGACACGGACATGTCCTGAGCAACGCCGGAGGATGAACGCAGATGAACACAGATCTTTGGGCAACGGCCACCCAGGCCGCCCGAATCGCCGGTCAGATTCTGGTCGAGCGGCTGCCGAACCCGCGCCAGGTGCATATCAAGGGCTTTCGCGACATCGTCACCGACGCCGACCTGGCCGCCGAGCAAGCCATCATCCGAACCATCCGTGAGCGCTTCCCCGATCACTCTTTGCTAACCGAGGAAAACGGCGCGAGCGACGGCAACGCCCCTTATGTATGGGTGGTGGATCCGCTGGACGGCACGACCAACTATAACCGGCGTCTGCCGTGCTTTTCTGTCTCGATCGGTTTATTGCACCAGGAGCAATTGACGTTGGGTGTGGTGTACGATCCGCTGCGTGAGCAGCTCTTTGCCGCCGAGCGTGGACGCGGCGCGACGCTGAATGGCGCGCCATTGCACGTCAGCGCCGTTGACCAGGTTCAAAACGCCGTCGTGGGCATGGATTGGGCCCACGCCCAAGCGGCTCGAGAGGAAATCCTGGCCCGGGTGAATCGAATCGCGCCGGCCTGCGGCGCGCTGCGCGGGATGGGCTCGGCGACTTTGGGCCTGTGTTACGTGGCTGCCGGGCGCTACGACGCCTACTTTCACGTGAGCTTGAAGCCGTGGGACCTGGCCGCCGCCTTGCTGCTGGTGCAGGAGGCAGGCGGTCGCGTTACCGATTTAGAGGGACGTCCCTGGAGAGCGTGGGAGGGGCGGGTGCTGGTCAGCAACGGCCACGTACACCCGGCTCTGCTGGACCTGATGGCAGACAGAAACCCGGTTTCGGGGTGAGACCGGGTTTTTGCCGGACCTAACTCTGTTTTAGCGTTTGGCTGTCTCGGGAGTGGGGGCCGTGCCCTGAACCTTGCCCAGAATCAGTTGATACAGCCCTGCCAGCGCCGTCAGCGCCACCGCGCCGAGCACGATCATTTCCATTGCATAGAACTCGATAAACTTGAGGGTTTCCATTGTGATACCTCCTGTTGGTTATGATTCCCGCTTCATTATTCTGCCCGTACTATACCATACGTTTTGGCCAGAGTCATCGGGGAAAATGTTGATCCTGCGCTGCGAGACCGGCGGATTGCTGGACTGGCATTCCCGGCACATGCGCCTAACGTATGGGTCGTGTGCTACGTATTTCGGCGCAACCGGCTGCTGGTGCTGTGGGGATTTTCTGCATTGCCAGCCCACCTCTTTTGGAGTACACTACCTACCAATCTATCCATTACCAATTTACCCATCTACTTCCTATGTACCTCCGCCACCTGAGTTTGACTAACTTTCGCAACTATGCCCGGCTAGAGCTGGAGCTGCCGGCGCGGACCGTCTTGCTGCACGGCGCCAACGCCCAGGGCAAGACGAACCTGTTGGAAGCCATCTTTTACCTGGCGACTTCGCGCTCGCCCCAGGCCGGCAGCGACCGTGAGCTGCTCAACTGGATGGCCGACGCAGACGAGCTGCTGCCTTTTGTACGCCTGGCGACCGAGGTCGTGCGCGGCGATCGGACGCGGCAGATCGAAATCGTGTTGCAAAAGGAGCCGCTCGCCGGAGCGCCCAACGACGAAAGCCGCCTGCGCAAGCAAATCCGCGTGGACAAGGCCAACCGACGGGCGATGGACCTGGTCGGCCAGATCAACGTGGTGCTGTTTATGCCCCAGGATATGGCGCTTATTGATGGCCCGCCCGCCGGCCGCCGACGCTATCTGGATGTGGCGCTGTGCCAGGTGGACGCGGAATACTGTCGCGCCCTCAGCCGCTACAATCGGGTGCTCAGCTCGCGCAATGCGCTGCTGAAACAGTGGCCCGCGCGCCGGGTAGACCCCGACGAGCTGGCGTATTGGAATGAACAATTGACCACGTTTGGGGTCACGGTCGTACTGCGCCGGCGCGCCGCCGTGATCGAGTTGGAGCAGCGCGCTGCCGAATTGCACCACCAGTTGAGCGGCGGCCTCGAGCGCCTGCGCCTGGTCTACCAATCCTCCGTGCCCATCGCTTCTGGAGACGATGCAGAAAACCTGAGCGCCACATATCGCGCCGAGCTAAAGCGCCGCCGACGCGACGAAATCGAGCGCGGGATGACGCTGGTCGGCCCGCACCGCGACGAGCTGCGCTTTCTGGTCAACGAACGGGTAGATTTGGGCCAGTTTGGCTCGCGTGGACAGCAACGCACGGCGGTCATTGCGCTCAAGCTGGCCGAAGTGCACTGGATGCGCCAGCGCACGGACCAGTGGCCGATCTTGCTGCTGGATGAGGTGTTTTCGGAGCTGGATGTGACCCGGCGCAGTTTTTTGCTGCGCCAGGTCAATGGCGTCGAGCAGGCGCTCATCACCACCACCGACCCGGCCTTTTTCGACGCGGCTTCCCTGAGTGAATTGACCGTGTTTCAAGTCGAAGCGGGCCGAGTTTTCAAAGAATAAGTCTACTCTCTCAACAAACAACCTTAAAATTCGGGCGATTATCCCCGTAAACCCCTTGACACGAATAAAATAAGGTGTAAAATCTTATTAGTTGGTTGCCACAACCAACTAATAAGACAAACGGCTATTTCCTACCATCTGCTGACTCGAAGGTCCAGATTACACTGCTCTACCCCTTTTCTTTGTTTTCTAGTCCAACAAACGGGACGGAGAAAATGGCACCCCGTTATCAAACCGGCGATCAATCTCTGGTCCGAGAAATCAATCTCTCTACCGTGCTGCGCTATCTTCAGGAAAGCGCCCCCCTCTCGCGGGCGCGACTGGCCGATCTGACCGGCCTCAACAAAACGACTGTGTCTAGCTTGGTTGACGAGTTGCGCGACCGCGGACTGGTCCATGAAATAGGGCAAGACACGTCCGGGGGAGGGCGCCCGGCTACGCTATTGGACCTGAACCCACAAGCCGGTCACATCATCGGCGTCGAGCTGGGGGTGGATTTTATCAGTGTGATAATGACCGATTTTCTGGGCCGGGTCCTATGGCGGCAACGCCAGGACATCGTCCCCGATCAGTCCCAGGAGACCACGATTGGCGCCGGCCTATGTCTGGTGGATGCGGCCCGGGCAGCCAGCCAACCAGTGGGGGCGAGGTTGCTTGGGCTGGGGCTGACGCTGCCGGGCATGGTGGACGTCGAAAACGGCGTGCTGCTCTTTTCTCCCAATCTCCAGTGGCGCAACGTGGAACTGGGGCGGATTTTTTCCACTCACACCGGCGTGCGTGTGTTTGTGGATAATGACGCGACCGCCGCCGCGCTGGGCGAGCACTTGTTCGGCGTCGCCCGCCAGGCCCAGAATTTTATCTTTCTGGTGGCGGGTGTGGGGTTGGGAGGGGGATTGTTCTTGAATGGCGATCTCTATCGCGGGATGGGCGGCATCGCCGGTGAGATTGGACACACCAGCATCACGTTGGATCGCAGCCGCCCCTGTCGCTGCGGCAACCGGGGGTGTTGGGAGACTTTTGGGAACCAATACTCACTCATCGAACGGGTGCGTGCGCTGCTCGAAGTGGGACGCGGCGGCCTGATCCCACAGTTGATGGCTGAACAACAAGCCCCTCTGTCTCTGGCGCTCGTCGCCCAGGCGGCCGACCGGGGCGATAGCGTGGCCCGGGAGTCGCTCTCTGAAACCGGCACCGTCATTGGCATGGGCGTAGCCAATCTAATTAACACGTTTAATCCTGAAATGGTCGTGATAGGCGGCGCGATGAGCATGGCCGGGGCCCATCTACTGCCGGCCATTCAAAAGGCGGTGGAGGAACGGGCGCTCGCCGAAATGCGCCGCCAGGTGCAGATTGCGCCGTCTGCCTTTGGCCCCGACGCCAGCGTGATGGGCGCCGTGGCTTTGGTCGTCAAGGCCATTCTATCCCAACCGACCAGTGTTGAGCGCAAGTCTGCGAATGAGACGTTTGCCAGGTAAAAAGGAGGTGATGCGATCAAGATTTGAAATGCTTGCTTTTAACCGTATCTGTCGGTATAAGGACAAAATTCAGAGGAGGAAGCAAAAGATGCGTAAACGAACCTTTTGGTCACTTTTGACATTGCTGGTTATCGTCAGCCTGTTGGCGGCGGCCTGTGGCGGTGGCGAAGAGGCCACCGATACACCCAAGCCCGAGGCAACCCAAGCCGAAGAGGCCACCCAAGCTCCCCAGCCTACGTCTGCCCCGGCTGCCGGTGGGAAAGTAGAGATTTTTAGCTGGTGGACGGCGGGCGGCGAGGCGGATGGGCTGAACGCGATGTACAAGGTGTTTGAGGCCGAGTATCCGGGGGTAGAGATCATCAACGCCAC
>DAOTXN010000129.1:0-13586 GCA_034435435.1 Anaerolineae bacterium
AATAGAACGTTTCGCTGAAAGAACGCCTAAAAAGGCGTATCCGCGAACTCAAAGCCCGAGGCAGACGAGAGGCGAGTCGCCAGGGTAACGTTCGGCGTAAGGTCGGGAAAAAAGCGGGCAGTTGGGCCCGCTCACGTAGCTGACAGGATGACATTTCGGACGGCGACACTGGCTGTTCCTGAGCGGGTGCGAGTTCGAGTACCGGCTCCGAGAGAGGAAAGGGATGGACAGCCAAGCATCGTCGTTCCGCTACATCAGGTGCCTGGTCGAAGATGGACAAGGTAGCGCCCTGAGGATTGATTTCCAAGGTGCCCCAAACGCCTCGGGTGCAGTCTGGGTGGGGCAGCGACCACTTGACGTTCAAGACCGAGACGGTGCCGTCCGGGTCCACGCGGCGGATGAAATGCACACGACCGGCGTAGAGAGGGAGTTTTCCTGCTGGCCGGGTGAAGTGGGGCGAAAGCCGCGTTGGGGAAATCTGGCGGTGACGTTCATCGGGTGTTTGACCCTGCAAGGCGGAGTGATGGGTGCTGCAACGATAGAGGTCAAAGAAATGTTCGGCCTGGCTTTGCACAGCTGGAAGATCGGCCAGATAGGTGTCGTCCCAGACGTGTTTTTGATAGTCCTGGTGAAAGCGCTCCACGTAGCCATTGCTTTGGGGATGCCGCACGGGCGAGAAAACCAACTCGGTTCCGACCATGAGCGCCAGACGGATACACTGGCCCAAGACATACGGATGGGTGAAGCCACCGCTAAAACAGGCTTCATTGTCCACCTGGGTGTAGGTGGAGAGGCCCAGTGTTTGCCAGACGTGCACCAGAAAGTCTGCGGCAGTGGTGGCTCGCCGGTCGGCTTTGGCTTGCCCGGTGGGATAGCGCGAGACCACATCAATGGCGTTGAAGCAATAGACGGGTTCGCCACCCTGCAAGTAGCGCGGGATGTGGTCAATCTGACACAGTTCACCCGGCTGAGTCGGTCGCAGATGCGGATAGGCTATCTGGGGTTTGGTCGGCCTGATCTGGGTCATCTGGGCGGCTCGCAAGATGCGCTCAATCGTCCGCACACTGGGTAAGGGTATGATGTGCTGGTCTTTCAACCACGTGCGCACGGCGATCGCGCCGATGTATTTCAACCCACACCCCCGTGCGGCTTCGGCTTCTAATTCGCTGCGGGCTTTCTTCACGGCCTGACGCACGGCTTCCGACGTGCGTCTGCCGTGCTGATGGGGCGCACGCGAACGCGTCACCAGACCTGCCCAACCGGCGGCCTCGAACCCACGCCGACATTTCCGCACCCACTGTGGGCTGCGACCGAGTTGAGCCGCCACGACTTGTGTGCTCAAGCCTGCCCGCAGTAGGTGCATGGCTTGCTCTCGCTGTGCTTGTAGGTCGTTCATCCGTTCAACCTCCTTGTGCTTGCTGAACGGATTAAACCACAACGAAACGATCTATTGGCGGTTCGGTTGTTAAAGGGCGAAACGATCTATTGACGGTTCATTCGTTATCAACGAAACGATGTATTGTCGTATGACATTTATCCTTATCGCGCTCGCGACGGCCTGTACTTCCACGCCCGGCCCTACCCCCTCTACACAACCATACCCCGTCGCCACGCGATTGACCGCCGACCTCACTGGCCAGTTGGTCGTGGCCGATAACTGCCTGCGCGTGAACGCCGCCCCCGGCGCCGTCAGCCATTTGCTCGTGTGGCCCCCGGAATATACCGGCCAGGTGCGTGTGGAAAATGACACGGTCCAGGTCATAGACCGGGGCCAGACGGTGGTGTGGCGCATCGGAGACATTGTACACCTGGGGGGCCACGCTGTCTCTAGCGCCGAAGACTTGGACGAACAACTGCGCCAGGCGCTACCGGCGAGTTGTCCCGGGCCCTACTGGGTCGTCGGAGATGTGGCCGGTCTGGTCGGGGCCACACAGGAACCCCCGGCTTCACCCGCCGTTTCCAGCGCTCAAGATGCGCTGCTGGAGGACGCCCAAGCCTACGCCACGCACTATGGCCTCGATATCCAGGAAGCCATGCGCCGGTTAAAGCTCCAAGAGCTGGCCGGGGTTTTGGACGCCGAGCTGGCTGTGCGGGAGCAGGAGACCTTTGCCGGCCTCTGGATTCAGCACGCCCCCCAGTTCCGCATCATCGCACAGTTCACCCGCAACGGTGAGGAAACGATCCGGCCCTACGTCGAAAACGGGCTGTTGGCTGATATCATCGAGATCCGCACCGCAAAGGTATCGCTGGCAGAGCTGCAAGCTGCCCAGGCTACAGCTATGCGCGCCATCGGTGATCTGGGCATCTCGATGAACTCAGGGATCAACCTGCCCGAAAATCGCGTCGAGTTGTACGTGGCCGAACCGGCGCAGCTCGAAGCGGCTCTGCGTAAAGCCAACGTACAACTGCCAGGCTATGTCGTGGTGCTTGCCGCCGTCGAGTGAGCAGACTCGGTTGGAAGCAATTCCGCACAAAACGGCGCGCCGTCAAACTGGCTCTGGGTGGCAGCCAGTTGGCGCTTGCGGGCGGCGGGGCGGCGCTTGAAGCGCAGCTCGGCGCGGGTGGCGCTGGCCTGGTCGGGAAAGCGCCACACGCCCAGCAAGCGCACCGGGCGGCGCTTTTCTTGCGCCGTGTAGCGCGCCCCGCGCCCGGCGTTGTGCTCGGCCAGGCGGCGCGACGGGTCGGTGGTGATGCCGGTGTAAGTGTTGCCGTCGGCGCAGGCCAGCAAGTAGAGATACCAGGGCCGAGCGGCGTCTGCGTCGGTCGCCCCGGTCATGGCGTGGCTGGGGTCAGGATGGCCCCGCTCAGGGGCGGCACGCGCAAACCCGTAATGCGGCCATCCGTGACCTGGGCCGCGCCGCCCCCCAGCCGGTCCACCAACGGCGTGCCGTCGGCCCAGCCGGTCTTGTGACCTAACAGCCAGCGCTGAAACTTGCGCTCGTCAGCGTTGACCACGACCAGGGCCGTCTCGCCGGCGTAGCGGCGGGCAAAGGCGTAGGCTTTTTGCTTGTGGCTGATGTGGATGTGCGTCCAGTCGCCCCGCCGCAGCGGGACCAGCTCGTGGCGCAGGGCAATCAATCGGCGCACATCATCGCGCAACGACTGATCCCACTGTTCCTCATCCCACGGAAAGGCGGCGCGACAGTCCGGGTCGGGACCGCCGGACATGCCGATCTCGTCGCCGTAATAGATGCACGGCGCGCCGGGCGCGGTCATCTGGAGCAGCAGGGCCAGCTTGACCCGGTCGATCTCGCCGCGCGCGACGCTGAGCAGGCGGGGCGTGTCGTGGCTACCCAGCAGATTGAGCTGAGCATAAGTGATTTCGGGTGAATGCAGCTCTAGCAGACGCTCCATCTCGGCGGCGAAGCCGTTGGCGTCCAGCGGCTTGATCTCGCGGTCGGGCTTGCGCAGTTTTTTGGGCGGTTTGCGGCCCAACGCAAAGCCCAATACGGCCCGCGCCCACACGTAATTCATGATGGCGTCGAACTGGTCGCCTTGCAGCCAGCGCTGGCCCTCATCCCAAATCTCGCCCACGATGTAGGCCTGGGGGTTGGCTTCCTTGACGACCTGACGGAACTCGCGCCAGAATTCGTCGTCGTCAATCTCGTTGGGCACGTCCAGCCGCCAGCCGTCAATGCCAAACTCGACCCAGTAGCGGGCCACGTCCAGTAAAAAGGCACGCACGGCGGGGTTGGCGGTGTTGAGCTTGGGCAGCTCGCGCAGGTTCGACCAGGCGGCATAGTTGGGGGGCTTTTTGCGGCTATAGGCCCGCAGCGGAAATTTAAAAACGGTGAACCAGTCCAGGTAGGGCGACGCCGGGCCGGTCTCCAGGAGGTGGTTGAACGGATAAAAGCCCCGGCCGGTGTGGTTGAACACCCCGTCGAGGATGATGTGCATGCCCCGAACGTGGGCGGCGTCCAGCAGAGCGCGCAGGGCCGCGTCGCCGCCCAGCAGCGGGTCTACCCGGTAATAGTCGTGGGTGTGGTAGCGGTGGTTGGCCGCCGATTGAAAGACCGGGCAAAAATACAGCGCATTGACGCCCAAATCCTGGAGATAATCCAGCCTGTCCAGCACGCCCCACAAATCGCCGCCTTTGAAGCCGTGGCGCGTGGGCGGGCTGTCCCACGGCTCTAAATTCGTCAGGCCGGCCACGCGGCCACTGCGGGCAAAGCGGTCGGGGAAAATCTGGTAAAATACTGCATCGGGGATCCAGTCGGGGGTAGAGATGGTTGTTTTGCTCATCATGCGCTCCTGGAAATGAATTGACGATCACTACAGGTGATTGTATACTAAGGTGGGTAGTTTGACCAGAGGACGTCAGATGCAGGAACAATCTGTCCACATGAACATATGTAGGACAAGTTGGCAACTTGTCCCACCTTGCTCTGCAAAGCCCCCCTATGAGCACACTAGAATATCAACTCTTCTACCGACGACACTTGCCGCACTTGCAATTAGCTGGGGCAACATTATTTATCACTTTTCGACTGGCTGGCTCCATCCCCACAACGGTGCTGCAGCAGTTGCTCACAGAAGCCAAGCGAGTGGATGCCATATTGGGCAAAACACTCGATCTCAAAGAGCGCGCTCGGCGAGCCTATCTGGAGCAGCGGATTCTTTTCGCCAAGTGGGATAGAGCTTTGGACACAGCTAGGAACGGTCCTGTGTGGCTCCACCATCCTCAAATTGCTGAATTGGTAACGGCAAGTCTGCACTACCGTGACGGCCGGGTTTATGACTTGGATGCCTTTTGTATCATGCCTAATCATGTCCACATGGTGTATACCCCGCTGCCTAAAGCGGATGGCGGCTACCATGCCCTGTCTGCTATTATGCACTCCCTCAAACGCTACACGGCTCGGCAAGCCAATCAGTTGTTGGGACGTGAAGGAGATTTTTGGCAGCACGAGAGTTACGACCACGTGGTGCGAGACCGCGCTGAATGGCGACGGATTGTCCTTTATGTGTTGAACAACCCCGTGAAAGCCGGATTAGTCGAGCATTGGGACAATTGGCCGTGGACCTATTGCAAGCACCCGATGTAAGGCAAGTTGGCAACTTGCCCCGAGTGGACAAGATACATCTTGTCCTACAACCGGATCACGGCCCCGCTCCTGGCAGCCAATCTTGAAATCACGATCCCCCTTTTCTTGATCGTGACATGCCCCGTTCCCCACACCACCTGCGGCGCAGCCGACTCGACGGGCAGCGCCAGTCGTTCCAACGCCGCGCCGCGATTGACCACCACCAACACACGCTGACCTTGGTAGCGCCGCAGAAAGGCAAAAGCATCCTCGCCCTGCCAAATCAGAAAAAAATCGCCGTGGCGCAGAGCGAGATGGGTCTTGCGCAGATGGATCAACGTTTTGACCATTTCCAGCACATCACGCCGCCAACTCTCCGGCTGATGCCAGGGGAAGGCGCGCCGGCAATCGGGGTCAGACCCGCCTTCCATCCCGATCTCGTCGCCGTAATAGAGGCCGGGCGCGCCGGGCAGGGTGAACTGCAGCAGCGTCGCCAGCTTGAGGCGAGCCAGGTCGCCGCCGGCCATGGTCAAAAAGCGCTCCGTGTCGTGGCTGGAGAGGAGATTGTGGGTGACGGCCTGCGCTTGCGGGGCATAGAGCGCCAGCATGCGCAGCAGGCCATCCACAAATTCGGGCGTGCTGGTGGTCTGCTGGGCAAAGTAGCCCAGCGACAGGTCGCGCAGGAAATAGTTCATGGTGGCGTCAAACATGTCGCCTTGCAGCCAGGGGGACGTGTCGCCCCAGATTTCGGACAGCAAGTAGCAGTCGGGCCGGGTCGCTTTGGCGACGCGGCGAAAATCCTGCCAAAAGTCGGGCGCGATGTGGCGGGCCACGTCCATGCGCCAACCGTCAATGTGGAATTCGCGCAGCCAGTAGGCGGTCACGTCGAGAAAGTATTGGCGCGCGGCGGGGTGGCTCAGGTTGAGCTTGGGCATGTTGGGTACATTGTACCATGCCTCGTAGGTCGGCTCGAAAGCGGGACCGTCCGCATCGGCTTTGTCCAAGGCCACCAACGGTAATCCGAGGTGTTCAGACGCGATTGTGATGAGTTTTTTCCAATAACCGGTCAATCCTGCCGGGCGGTAGCGCAAGACGACCGGGTACTCGTAAATCGTGAACCAGTCGGCGTAGGGCGAAGCGGGGCCGTTTTTCACCAGGTCTTGAAAGGCGAAAAAGCGCGGGTGGCAGTGGTTGAAGGAGGCGTCGAGGAGGATGCGCATGTCGCGCCGGTGTAATTCGTCCACCAGCGTCCGCAGGGCCTCATTCCCGCCAAAGGCCGGGTCCACCTGGTAATAATCCGCCGTGTCGTATTTGTGGGTAGAAGGCGAGGTAAAAATGGGGTTGAGATAGAGCACCTCCACGCCCAACTCTTGCAAATAGTCGAGCCGCCGGGCGATCCCTTGCAGGTCGCCGCCCTGAAACTCGAACCAGCGCGGCGGCGTCCCCCAGGGCGCGCAATCAGGCGGGTCGTTGCTGGCGTCGCCGTTGGCGAAACGATCGGGGAAGATCTGATAGACCGGCGCGCCGCGCATCCATTCGGGCGTCTCGAACGGCGCGGCGGCGTCCAGGTCGAGCTGCCAGCGATCTAGCGGCTCTACGGCGTGGTCTATTCCGTGGCGACAAAAGTAGACCGGTTGGCCCCGGCGGTTTTTGAAGGCAAAAGAGTAGCGCAACCGGCGAGCTGCAGGCCGGATGGTGGTCTGCCAGTACACAAAGCGGCGATTGTCATCCGGTGGAGCAAAAATCGGCTCCAGCGGCGCGCCTTGCACGCTCCCGTCGTTGTACACCAACGTCGCTTCGACCAGTTCCGGCTCGGCCTGCACGCGAAACTGCACCTGTCCGTCGGGCAGAGGGTTGCAAAAGGCGCGGTTGTGCTCATCGTAGCGGACGTCGTAGGGATAGAGCAGGCCCACGTCGCTAAAGAATTTTGTTTCGAGCAAGAAAGCATCGGTCACGGGTTATTGTCTCCTTGCATACGACGCTTGCGCTCCAGAGCGGCCTGACGCCGGTCCATCTCGGTGTAAAAGCCCCGGCGATCTAGCAGGGACGCGTTGAGCACCACGGCGATGTAGCCGAGCGTCACGATAGCCCAGGGAAAAATGAGAATCGAGCTGATGACGATGGGGATGAGCAAAAACAGATAAATCGCCAGGTAATAGCCAGGGTTGTCCAGCACCAGCAGCGCGGCATCGCGCAGCACTGGCCAGAAACGTTTCTCCTGGCTCTCAAACAGCACAGGCAACAGATTCAACTGGATCGGCGTCCAAAAGGCCAACAGCGCCACGGGTACTGCCCGCATGATAGCCCCCACCGTGCCGGGCGCTGGAGCATAGAACCATACGTCGTACAAAAGCACGATGTAGACCAGGGCGTTGGCGACGCCAAACAGGTAGATCAGCCCCAGATGAGTCCGGACGGCCGTCCACGCTTCGGCCCAGCCCACAGCCTCGTCGTGGGCGACGCGATTGGCGACATAAAAGACCAGCGCCGTCGTGGCAGGAATGGGAATGATGAAAAAGGCCAGCACTGCCCAGAGCAGATTAGCAATGGACAGATAAAACATCTCTTGATAAAAGGGGCGCCAGGAGCGGCGCAATACACGCAATCCGTCAAGCATGAGCGATCTCACGGGTTAGGGATTTCGTACAAAGTCACGCCTGCGGTGTAGGTCGCGACCCACACCCGCAGGCCCTCACAGGTCTCCGGGTTTTCGCTATCAGGAACCGCGTTGGGGCACTGCACGGCGATGTCGCTGACGGGGCTGTTGGGCAGACCAGAGTTGTTGTGGCCGTAGGCCCGCCAGCGTCCGGCCCCGCCCGGATGGCCGGGCGGCTCGTAGGCCGCCAGTTGTTGGCCCAATCCAGCGCCGGGACCTTCGGTTCCAAACCACAGCCAGGCCGACCGCTCCCCACACCGACAACCGGCGACCACCGTGGTGACGATGCTCCAGGGAATATCCGAGTCGCGCACCGTGTAACTGTGCCACTGTCCGTCGGGCGACAGCGTACTGACCCCCCGGCCGAATGTGGCGAGCCAGATCTTTCCATCTGCATCAATGGCAATGCCCGAAACAGCGTCCCATGCCAAGCCCGAGTTCTCAGGCGTATAGTTCGTCCAAGTGTTGCGGTCCGGGTCGAGCACAAAAGCGCCATGGTTGGTGGCAAACCAGATGCGGTCGCCCTGTGTCGTCGCTTGAATAGCGATGTCGAATACGGCATCGCTGAGTAGCTCCGAGTTGGACGTGTTGTAGGTTCGCCATTCCTCGCCGGGTGTCAGCGCGACAGCCCCAGCGGTGGTGGCTCCCCAGACGCTACCGTCAGAGGCCAGGGCAATGTCGCGCAACTCGCTTTCGGGCAGGGGTGCGTTGCGCGGCGTCCAGGTCTTCCAAGCGTCTGCCGCAGGGTCAAAGCGGGTCAGCCCGCTGCGGGTACCGATCCACACACGCCCGTCGTCGCCCACCGCGATAGTCAACACATCATTATCCGGCAAGCCGGAATTGTCCCGGTTGTAAATCGTCCAGTGAGGCTGACCCGCTTGCCCCCGGAGTGGCAGTTCCAGCACCGTGACGCCGCGCAAAGTGCCTAACCAGACGCGCCCTGCGGCGTCCAGGGCGACACTCTGCACAACGTTGCTGGGCAAAGCGGACGTCTCTCGCCTGAACGTGGTCCAGCCTCGCAACTGGCGATGCCGCACCACGCTGCGCCAGATGCCCAAACCTACTGTCAACAATATCAGCACAGTCACCGCTACCCACAACTCGCGGGGCAACACGTCAATGCTCATCTCGCCCCAGTAAGCCCGATCCTGGCGCAGCCAGCGCCAGGCCGCCCCGACCACCAGCCCTGCCGCCAGGCATAGCGGCGTAGCTGTAAGCAGGGTGTACTGGGGCCACTTGGTCGGCCACAGCAGCAGGAACACAAGGCCTGCAAAAAACCAGGCCAGGGTGAGATTCGAGAGGCGATAGACGAACGACGATTCACGAACAATCGGAGTGGGTTCCGGTCGGCCGCGCCATTTGGCCCAGGCACGATGGAGAGTGTGACCGAGAGGCGTCGGCCACAACAGCCAGGCCAGGCCCACGAGGCCCACGACAAAGATCAACTCGTCGAGAGGAAAGAGAAAGACGCTCCCGTGCCACTGCACCGGAAACGAGTGGGACATATAGTCGAGCGGTTTCCACCAGGCGTAGCCGTAACGGGTCACCTCGGCCCCGTGAGAGTACGCGCCGTGAAAGGTCACCGACTCGACCAGACGTCCGAGCGGGTCGGCCCACAGGATGGGATCGAGCGCCACAAAGACCAGCACAGCCACCAGGCCAAAGAGAAACAGATCCCGCCAGCGCAGCGCGCCGCTCCGGATGTCCCAAACCGCCATCCCGATGACCGCCAGGCCCGTGACAACGTAAATGTATTTGCCCGCTGCCGTCATCCCCAAGGCCACTGCCGACAGCCAGAACCAGCGGTCTGGGCGGCCGCGAGGATCGCCCCTACCATGAGACCGGGCAAAGGCCACCACGCACAACGCCGAAGTAAAGGCGGGCAGCGCCTCCAGATAGGCCTGACTGGTGTATTTGGTGTTCATCGTATGCAGCGCCAGGGCCAGCCCGGCAAAGGGTTCCACCCACGTCACCAGCGCTACCAACGCCACACCGAGAAAGGCCGAAATCATCCGGCTGACGGTGAGCCAGTCGTCAGGGGGAGCGTCTGGGCCCAACAACGCGATGCCGCCGCCGTAGAGCAATTTGACGAGCACCGGATGTTCAATGGTATTATCGTAGCGGATAATCTCGCCCAGGTCGCCGTCGCGCATGGCCTGGGCATAATGAACCCCCGCGCCCACGTACACCGGCTCGTCGTAGTCGGTGGGCAACTCTAAAGCGGCCTTGACCCGCACGAAACCGGCCAGGATGACAATTAAGGCCACAAACCCAAACCGCCGCGCGCGATCTCTCATCACCGGTCACATCAAAACGGCTGGCCCCAATCAGACCAGCCGCGTGTGGGAGGGGTGTCAACGGGTAGTCCACGGATGGAAAATCCGTTCATCCGTTGGGTTATTCATTGACACTACCCTTTCACGCCACCCAGCGTCAACCCCGACTCCAGATAGCGCTGCAGCCCCAGGAAGAGGATCAACACCGGTATCGTGATGAGCAGTGCTCCGGCCGCAAAAAGCCCCCAAGGCACGGCGTGGTCATTGGCCAGGCTGTAGAGACCCACCGGCAGCGTGCGCATCGACTCGGGCGCGGGGATGATCACCGAGGCCAACACGTAATCACCCCAACCGGCCAGGAAACCAAAGAGAGCGGTCACAGCCAGTGCGGGCTTGGCCAGCGGCAGGGCAATGCGGATAAAGCTCTGGATAGGCCCGCAGCCGTCTATCATCGCTGCCTCTTCCAGGTCGATGGGTATCGTGTCAAAATAACCCTTCAAATTCCAGGTGGTAAAGACCAGTGAGCCTGAGGAATAGGCCAGAATCAGGCCCCAGTGGGTCTTGTAAAGACCAATAGCGGTCAAGGTCTGGGCTATCGGCACCAGCGCCAGCACACCCGGAAAGGCTTGAATCGCCAGAAAGAGGATCAGCCCCAACTCCCGACCTCTAAACCTGAAGCGAGAAAAGGCAAAGGCGGCCGACGTGGACAAGGTCACCGCGGCAACGGTGGTCAGGCCCGCCACAAACAGACTGTTCTTGAGCCAGTTGGGAAAATCCAACTCGAACAGCATTTTTTCAAAGTTCTCAGCCGTGAATTCGGTAGGGAGAAACATGCCGGTGATGTTCAGAGTCAGCAGACGCTGCCCCGGTCGTATCGCCGCCAAAAAGATGAACCAGACGGGGTAGAGAGCAAACAGCACCATCAACACCAGGATGGCGTAGTTCAAGACCTGGGTCCAAGTACGGGGTTTGCGGCTCATTCGTACGCTCCTTTCGTCACCTGCGTGATCCGCAGGCTAGCCAGGGTCGCGATGAACAACACGATGAAGACGATGATGGCGAAAGCAGCAATGCGGCTATAGTTCTGATCCTGGAATTGCTTGTAGGCATAGATCATCACCATCTCGGTTGCCCCCGGCTTGCCGGCGCCCCGTGTGGGGCCGCCATTGGTGATCATCCACACCGTGTTGAACATCTGAAAGGTGGTGATAGAACTGAGCACTATCGCCGGCATGACCGCCGGCCGGAGCAACGGCAGTGTGATCTGGGTCAACTTGTTCCACCAGGTGGCGCCATCCACCTCAGCCGCCTCGTATTGCTCCTGGGGAATAGACTGCAGCGCTCCGAGGATGACGACCATAAAGAAAGGATAGCTCATCCAGATGTTCACCAGTACTACGGCAAAAAAGGCCAGAATGGGGTCTTGCAGCCAGACCGGTCCCTTGACGCCCAAGACGTCCAACAATTGGTTGATGGTGCCACTCTCACCCCGGAAAAAGAACTGCCATACCAGAGCCGCAATGTACGCCTGGATACCCCACGGCACAATGAGCAACACCCGCCACACCGGCCGCGCTTTGAGATACTCGCTGTTGAGAATCAGCGCCAGCAGCAGGCCAAACAGGAAAAAGAAAGGCATACAGGCAATGACGTACAGTACCGACCTGAACATGACGATAAAAAAGTCACCTGTGTTCATCAACGTGTTGATCGCCTTGCTGATGTTCAAGATGAGCCACAGCGCCGCAGTCCCCGCGAGGCCCAGCAGCCATACCCACCCGGTGGGTGCGCTACTCACACGTTTTTCCATCACCCGGCGCACAACAAACCAGGCCGCCACGATGGGCAGTAAGAACAAAAGCAATTTCCCGAGCGCTGCCAGCGCCTCGTTACTCACCAGCTTTTCGAACATTCTGACATAGTTCTTGAACGGCGGATCTTGATACTTGTAAGGCTGGGCGCGCAGCGTGACCCCTTTCTTCTGCACCCAGCAAGTGGGATCCAGAACTTTGGGCAACCCTCCTGCCTCGCACGGCGCCCTGTTGTACGTTGCATTCCGGTTGGTGAAAGAGATGAATGTTTGATAAATCATGGGGTAGATGCTGGTGAGCAACAGGCCGAGAATGGTAGGCAGGATAAACAAAAGAACCGTGAGATTCTTTCTTGCACCAGACCAAGCAACCACGGGCAGCCTCCTTTATAAAGGACGGTGTCACGGGGACTTGAACACCCGATGGAAACTCCGAGTGTCTGAAAGATACAATGGCGGGGCGAGGTATCCCCCACCCCGCCAGAGCGTTTACATCAGGCTACTCGCCCTTGATTGAAGCGACCGTCTCTTCGGCTGCCGCCTGTGCTGTGTCCAGAGCTTCCTGGACCGACTGAGCGCCGCTAAAGATAGCCGCCGTAGCATCGCCTACCGGCCCCCATTGCGCGTCAATGAAGGGATGGTTGGGCATGGGCACGGCATAGCTGAGCGCATTGCCATAGCCAGCGATGATGGGAATCGCCTGCAACTCGGGATCGTTGAGCGCTGCCGAGTTGGCAGGGATGGTCTTGTTGACCAGCGCCAGATTCTTCTGCACTTCGGCGCTGGTAAAGTACTTCATCACCTCCACAGCCGCCTCGCCGTTGCCCCGGTCATAACCGTTGGCAGTTAGCATGAGCACTTTGATGCCGGCAAAGGGGCGGCCCATCGGCAGGAGACCGATGTTCACACCTGCCTTCTCCAGGTCAGCGACTGCCCACGGGCCGGTCCACCAGGCCCCAGCCTGGCCGTCAACCAGCATGGACTGGCAGAGTTCGTGGCTGGTCTCGGCGGGGGCAACCTTGGACCACTCTACAATCCAGTTGCCCGCCTCGATGCGCGCCTCGGGATTGTTGATGTACACGTTGCCCTCAAAGTCCACATAGCCGATGTCATCGGGGCCGCCGAAGCCAAAGTAGATCGGAGCCACGTGGTATGCGTCACTCGAGCTGGCGCCCAGGCCCTGGTTGCACAGCAGGTACTTGTCGGGGTTGGCCTCGCGGAAGGCCGTGGCCTTTTCCAGCAGACCCGCAAAGTCATAGGGGTCCGACGGGAAATCATCGGGGCCGACCAGGTCGGCGTTGTAGATGATCGCGATACCTTCCTGCGACTCGGGCAAGCCCCAAATCTGGTCGTTCCAGACCATCGCCTCGACCGCTGCCGGCTCATAGTTGCCCTCCAGGAAGGCCATGTCTACGAACTCGTCAATGGGGACGATGTTACCAGTGATGGCGTTGCGACCGATCTGGTCCTGCACCCAGGCCAAGATGTCGGGGCCTTCGCCAGCCGGTACGGCTACCGCCAACGCATCGCTCAGGTTGTCCACCTTGGACAGCTCGACAAAGATGCCCATATCGTTGGTTTCGTTGAACTCGGCAAAGGCCGCTTCAATGGCCTCCAGGTAGGCGCCGCTCCAGCCGTGCCAGATGGTGATCTTGGTCGCTCCTTCGGGTACTTCGGGTGCAACCGACTCGCCCAGGTAGCCTTTCTTGTCGTTCCAGATGGGGGTGTAGGCTCCGTTGATGATCTGGTTCACCGTGATGGACGGGTCGGCGCAGTCGCCGTTCTCGTCGCAGGTCAACACACCCGTGATGCCCTGAAAG
>DAOTXN010000130.1:0-86981 GCA_034435435.1 Anaerolineae bacterium
GCTCCCCTGTGCAAGTTGTCGTCTCATCTTGACTACGTTGGAGTATTCTGCATCACGACAATCGCGATTTGGCTTGAACAACGATTATGGCGTTTTCTGGAGTGGAAGCAACTCACTATACCGTAATTTCAGCTTGTTAGTCAAGTGTTGTCTGGTTTTAAGCATAGAGGTAAAAGGACTGCTTTGTCTATTGTCATTAGTCCTATTTTGGCGTGTCGGATGTCACGGCACGATCCATGTGCCGGTCTCGCCGCGCAGCGCCCGCTCAATGTTGGGTGGGTCGGTGATGAGGGCTTGTTTTCCGCCCGCCTCCAGAAATTGGATGATGGCCTGGATTTTGGGCAACATGCTGCCTTTGGCAAAGTGACCTTCCTGGATGTACTGCCTGGCCTCGGCCACCGTCATACGATGGATGGCTTTCTGATTCGGCTTGCCGTAGTCGAGGTACACCTTTTCGACCGCCGTGGAGATGAGGAACAGGTCGGCCCCAATTTGCTGCGCCAGCAGCGACGAGGCAAAGTCTTTGTCGATCACGGCGGCGATGCCACGATATTCGCCCTCGCCCACGTCAATCACCGGGATGCCGCCGCCGCCGACGGTGATGACCACGACGCCGGCGGCAATCAGCGCCTTGACAGTGTCCAGCTCGACCACTTCTTTGGGCAGAGGAGAGGCTACCACGCGCCGCCAGCCCCGTCCGGCGTCTTCCACCACGTCCCAGTCCATCTCAGTCTGGCGGCGTTTGGCCTCGGCTTCGTCCATGAAGCCGCCGATGGGCTTGGTGGGATTCTTGAAAGCCGGGTCGTTCCGATCCACCAGCACCTGGGTAATCACGGTGGCGACGTTTTTCTGGATGCCGCGCCGGTAAAGGTCGTTTTGCAGGTTCTGCTGCAGGGCGTAGCCGATGGCCCCCTGACTGTCGGCCCCGCACACGTCGAGCGGCACTTCGTGCATACCTTCGACGCGGGCCGCAATCTCAGAGCGGCGCAAGATAAAGCCCACCTGCGGGCCGTTGCCGTGGCCGATAGCCACGTCCCAGCCCTGGGCGATCATGCCGGCGATGTGGTGACAGGTCTCGCCAGCGGCTTTGTACTGGTCTTCGACGGTTTGATGCTGTTTGTCTTTGATGAGGCTGTTGCCGCCGATGGCCACCACGGCCACGCGGCGCGTCTTGTCAGGTGTGGTCATAACTGTCTCCTTTTCAGTGGTAGGATGGTAAATCGGTAGATTGGTAGATTGGGTGCGGCCCCAATTGACCAATCTGCCAATTTCCCTCTATGCTCCCGTCGGCAGGTCGATAAACGTCGTCTCCAGCCCGAACTTGTCTGCCAGATGCCGAGCCAGCGCTTTCAACCCAACCGTCTCGCTGGCATAGTGCCCCGCGCAAATCACGTTGAGGCCACTCTCGCGGATAAAGTGGTACAACTCGTGAGTCGTCTCGCCGGTGACAAAAGCGTCGCAATCCGCTTCGATCACTTGATCCACCATGTTCATGGCCCCGCCAGAGATGAGCGCCACGCGCCGGACTTGCGGCGGACCGAATGCATAGACGCGCAGCGGCGGGCCGATCTGCTCCGTCACCCGCGCCACGAAATCGGCCAGCGCGAGCGGCGGCTCTACCGACCCCGCCATTCCGATGGTTGTACCGTGATAATCACCCAAGGGCGTAGCGTCGGCGACGCCCAGCAGTCGGGCCAGCTCGGCGTTGTTGCCCACCCGGGGGTGCGCGTCTAGCGGCAGATGGACGGCGTACAGCGACACGCCGCCGCCGAGCAGTGTTTTGATGCGCCGGTAATGCGGCCCCACCAGCCGTTTGACCCGCCCCCAGAACAGCCCGTGATGCACGATCAGCATGTGCGCCCCGGCCTGCACGGCCGCCTCAAAGCTGGCCTGGCAAGCGTCCACGGCAAAGGCGACCCGCGTCACCTCCTCGGCCCCTTCGACCTGCAAGCCGTTGTCCGAGTTGTCCTCGATCTCGCGCAGGCGCAGGTATTCGTCCAGATATTGAGACAAGTCGGTCCGTTTCATAGATTCCCCATCGTCAGCGCCATGACCGCCTTTTGCACGTGCAAGCGGTTCTCGGCAATGTCATAGATGGCGCTGCGCGGGCCGCTGGCAATCTCGTCGGTCACTTCGCTGCCCCGGTCTACGGGCATGGGATGGGTGTAGATGGCGTTGTCGGTGCGGGCCATGCGCGCGGCGTTGGTCGTCCAGCCGGGGACGGCTATGGCCTTTCGGATTTCGGCCTGCTTTTGGAACTCGCCGTCTTGGTAGGCGTCGGCGGTGACCCAGTTGCGGCTGTAGACGATGTGCGCGCCCTCGTAACCGGCGTCGGGGTCGTTGATGACCTCGAACTGGCGCCCGTTGGCCGCGCAGTTGGCCTGCGTCCACTCGTACACCTGCGGGTCCAAATCGTAGCCGTCGGGCCGGGCGATGGTCACGTCCATGCCAAAGCGGCTGGCGACGATGAGCGCCTCTTGCACACTGCACCACGAGCGGGCCAGTGCGCCGCTGGCCCAGGTGAGCAGGAATTTGCGCCCCCTGAGATTTTCGTAATTGGGCCGGCCGGGACCCTCGCCGTACCACTCGGCCCAGCCCATCACGTCGGCCATGCCCTGGCAGGGGTGGTATTTGTCGTCGGCCATGTTGATGATGGGCACATCGGCCCAGTGGGCGTATTCGCGCAGCAGCTCGTTGCCCGCGCCATAGAAGGGCACTTTGTCTTCGAGGATGCGGATGCCGATGCCGCAGCAATAGCGGGCCATCACCTTGGCGGCGTCCTCGATGGTCTCGCCGGCTTTGGTGGCCGTCTTGAGGCGCATGCCGCCCGGTTCGAGGAACTGGGCGTGGCCGCCCAGCTCGGTGGCGGCGCACTCGAAGCTCTGGCGCGTGCGCACTGACGGGTTGTAAAAGAACATGAAGAAGGTCTTGTGCTCCAGGATGCGGGTCCAGCGCGGCGAAAAGCGCTCGCGCTTCATCTTGGCCGCCAGGTCGAGCAGCGCCAGCAGCTCGTCTTTGGCCCACTCTTGGCTCACGATAAAGTCGCGTCCGTAGAGATCCATTTTTCTACCTCATCACCAAACTCATCACCGCTTTCTGCACATGCAGCCGGTTCTCTGCCTCGTCATACACCACGCTGCGCCAGCCGGACTTGGGGTCGGTGTTGTCCACCACGTCGTCATCCACCTCCCAGTTGCGGTCGCACGGCAGGCAGTGCATATAGATGGCGTTCTGGTCGGCCAGGGCCATGTATTCTTGGGTCGCCTTCCAGCTCTTGTAGCTATCAAAGATAGCCTGGGCCTGCTTTTCGTCGTCGTTGCCCACGGGCGGCTTGAAAAACACGCTGGGGGCCCAGGCTTTGGGATAGAGCACGTGCGCACCCTGGGCGGCCGCTTCAAAATCGTGGCTAATCTCAAAACTGCTGCCGTTCATGTGGGCGTATTGCTGGCAGGCCGATATGACTTCGGGGTCAAGGTCCATCTCTGGCGGATGGGCCAGCACGGTGTCACAACCCATCATGGTCGCGGCGATGATGGCGCTCTGAGGCACGGCGCGCGGCTTGTGAATCGAGGGCGAGTAAGCCCAGCTCATGACGAACTTGACGCCCTTGAAGCCGCCAAACTTTTCCTTGACCGTCATCACGTCGGCCAATGCCTGGAAGGGGTGGTACTTGTCGTCTTCCATGTTGAGCACGGGGATATCGGCCCAGTAGGCAAAGTTGCGGATCAGGTCGTTGGCCCCGCCGTACACCCAGTCCACCGGGTCGCCGTAACAGCGGATGGCGATGCCTTCGCCCATGCGGGCCAGCACGCGGGCCACGTCGGAGACGCGCTCGGTGCTATAGGCCACTTCCTTGCCCGGCAGGGCAGGGGTGTAGATTTTGCCGGGGTCGAGAAAGTGAGCATGGCCGCCCAGTTGATGCATGCCGGCCTCAAAACTGTTGCGCGTGCGCAGGCTCTGGTTGTAGAAAATCATAAACAAGGTCTTGCCGCGCAACAACTCGTCGTGATGCCGGCCCATGGCCCGGTCGCGCTTGAGGTCAAAGGCCACGTCGAGAATGGTCTCGACTTGTTCTTTGCTCCAGTCGAGCAGGGTAATAAAGTCACGTCCACGGAAAGAATCGGTTCGCATTTTTTTCTCCTTTAAGTTTTTTCAGAAATGTTATTAACAGGTTGAGGCTGTGACAGATGATTGATCCGTCGGATCACGTGAAAGTCAAAAAAGCCAGGGACAAAATAGTTGCGCGAATAGCCGATGGGTGTACCCTCGGCCGAGAACAGCGTCTCTTTGAGCAACAAGACGGCCGTTCCAGGGCGCTGGGCCAGCTTGACGGCCAATTCTCCTTCGGCTGCAATGGGCACGATGTCGGCGCGGGCATGGTCCGGCGATGGGTCCCCCCGCTCGCGCAAAAAATCGAGCACCGAGTCCTGAAACCCGGCCTGCAGCGCAGCTACGCTGGCGACGGCAGCGGGGATCATATCTTCGATGTAAGCCACCGGCTGATCCCCGGCCAGCTTGACCCGCCGCACGCAGCTTACGGCGTCGCCGGCAGACAAACCGAGCCGTTTCTGCAAGTCCTGTGAAGCCGGTTGCTCTTCGATGGTAACTAGCGCCGTGCGGATGTCCAGCCCCATGCGCCGGGCAATCACGTCCACGCTCTCCAGGGTTTCCAGGCCGCTGGGGATCAGCGGCAGGCGCGATTGGACGAACGTGCCCACGCCGCGCTTGCCGGCGATCAGGCCTTTGTCTTTGAGCGCACGCAGCGCCTCGCGCAGGGTGGAGCGCGAGACGCCCAGCCTTTGGGCCAGCTCGGGTTCGGGAGGCAGTTGCGCCCCCGGCTCGCTGTCGGCCAACAGGTCGATCAACGCCTCCTCTACTTGCAGGTAGAGAGGGCGTTGATCGCGGATGGGGGTCACCTCTTGCAACGCCATCGGCACGCACCGTCCATGGCCAGGTAATTTGTCAGATGTCTGACAAGCTCCATTATTTACCAGGATGCCAGCCCTGTCAAGTGACAAATGTCATAGCGCGGGAACCAACCGCTCAACCGCCAATTGACTTGCGCAAGGCTTTGATGGTATAATCTCGTTATCGCTACTCGCTTTTCCTCTCACTGTTTCGCCTTTTGCACGAGCCATAGGAGGCAAAAATGAACAACATGAACGAGATTTTCGACTTTGATAATCTGCCGGGAAAAGCGCCCGGAGCCATTGGAGGCATTCTGGCGGCCATCGGTGGATTTTTCGCCTTTGTGGGCTTCTTTTTGAAATGGCACGGATGGTCTGGTCTCAAGTCCGCCACAGACGGAGATCAAACATTGCTATGCTGTGTTCCTTTGCTGGGAATCGTGATTATCCTGGTTGGTCTGGCGTCGGCAGCCGTCCCGTTCCTGCGCCGCAAGATCCCGTATTTGAAGCCCGTGTCGGGCGGCCTGCTGGTCCTGTTGTCTGTGGGTCTGCTGTGTCCGATTTTTATCGAGCTGGGCGACAACGCCAGCATTGGATGGTGGTGCGCGCCGGTGGGAGCGGTGCTCATCGCTTTGGGGGCAGTCGTCGCCCTGGCCTTACCAGCCATCCTCAAGCAGGACCTCTCTTAATCCTCACAACTTGTGGATCCAGGTGCGATGCACTCTCCCAAGTGCGTCGCACCTGGCAAGTAGCTACAGGAGGTGCCAATGGCTCAACAACAGAACTGGCAGTCTTACTCGTATCCTTCCCAACCCTCAGAAAGCAAAGCCGGCCCGGCATTAGGCGCCATGGGGGGTGGGTGTGCGGTGTTGATCGGCTTGATTTTGTTGCTCGCCTTTTTCTTGCCCTGGACCGTGGGCTTTGATGGCGATGAGAGCGCCTTTGATACGGTCAAAGAGGATCTGGGCGCGGACAACACTTTGGGCGAGACGCTGTACAAAGTTATCTTTGGCTCAACTGCATTGGCCGGTTGTGGCAGTGTGGTTTTTGGACTGGGTCTGGCGGGTGGCGCTTTGCTCGCCCGGCGCAATGCAGCATTTAGCTCGTGGATGGCGACTAGCATCGGCGCTATGGTCGTGCTGGCGGCGTTTTTGCCCTGCTGGATATGGACCTTTGCCTTGCTCGGCGATAATACCGACGAGATCAAAATTGGGGTCTGGATTTCCTTAGGCAGCGCGGCCTTTTTGGGTATCGCTGCGTTCATTGGCCTGATCGGCGCCTTTCTCGCCCAGCGCCAGCGCGCGTAATCCAACAAGACACACGGGTGTGATGCCAGACGACCTGGCATCACACGCTAATTTTCCGGCGGGATCTCTCAGGCAGACATCCCCTGCGCTCCTCACATGCTCCATCTTCCGAGACGTCTCGCGCACGCGATGGAGGTAGATCATGCAATTCGAGCACCAGGATTCCACACCAGACTATGAAGAGACCACCTCTGAGGGCAGCGCCATGGGTTGGCTGGGAGTGTTGGCCGGCCTGGTGTTGCTGGTTGCCTTTTTTTTGCCCTGGGGAGATGGACAGAGCGCCTTTGACGCCGTTAAACAAGACCTGAGAGCCGATAGCTTTGTGGGTGAGGTGTTGTACAAGCTCATCTTTGGCTCGACGGCGTTGGCCGGCATGGGCAGTCTGTTCTTTGGCTTTCGTCTGGCGACCCACGGCTATCGCGGCGCGCCCTTTCGGTCCTGGATGTCCACCAGCCTCGGCGCGATGGTCGTCTTGGGCGGTTTCCTTCCGGCTCTCTTTTTGAGTTACGCCCTGTTGGGCGACACGCTAGACGAGTTACAGGGCGGCATCTGGCTCTCGCTGGGAAGCGATCTCTTGTTGGCCTTTGTCGGGCTGGTCGGCTTGAGCAGCGCCCTATCTGAACATGAAGAAAATAGCTACTCCCCGCCAGGGTCCAGCGGCATCCCGGCCATCATCGTGGGAACGGTATTGATCATTGCGTTCTTTTTGCCCTGGGGAGCCGAAGGGAGTGGCTACGATATCATCAAAGCAGATTTGGGGAGCAATAGTTTGCCCGGTGAGTTGCTCTTCAAAGCCATTTTTGGCTCAACGGTGTTGGCGGGTATTGGCAGCTTGATCTTTGGCATAGGCAGAGCCAACAGCGCAGACCGGACGGCCGCATTTCGGGCGTGGATGACCACCAGCATCAGCGCCATGGGCTTGATGGCCGGTTTTATACCCAGTTTTTTGTGGAGCACGGCCTTGCTGGCAGGATTTGAAGATCAGCTCAAGATCGGCGTCTGGCTGTCGTTGGGCGCAGCCGTTGCGTTGATCATTGCTGCCATCGTGGATCTATCATCCCAACAAGAGGAAATGTAGACTCCAGAAGCACAGATCAGGTGCGACGCACTTTGAAGTGCCTCGCACCTGACTTCCCATTGACCCCTACGAACGAGCGTGCTACAATTCCCTCTATGGCCGCTCCCGAACACCTCCAGGAAACGCTCGACAACCTGCCAACCCGACCCGGCTGCTACTTGATGTTCGACGTGACCGGCCAGGTCATCTACGTCGGCAAGGCCGTCAACCTGCGCGCCCGCGTGCGCTCCTATTTTCACGCCGGCGCGATGGACCTGGCCGTCTCGGGTAAAACGGCCCGCCTCGTCGCCGAGATCGACTGCATCGAGTTCATCGTCACCGATTCAGAACTGGAAGCCCTGATCCTCGAAGCTGAGCTGATCAAAAAGCACCGCCCGCGCTACAACGTGCGCCTCAAAGACGACAAACGCTATCCCTACATCAAAGTCCACTGGCGCGACCCCTATCCCAAGGTGACCCTCACGCGGCGCATGGAGCGCGACGGCGCGCGCTACTTTGGCCCCTTTACCTCGTCGCTCGCCGTGCACCAGACGCTGGAAACGCTGCGCAAGGTATTTCCATATCTCACTTGCGACCGAATTATCACCGGCCAGGACAGACGGGCATGTCTGTACTACGACATCAAGCTGTGCAACGGCCCCTGCATCGGCGCCGTCAGCCGGGAACAATATCGCGACACTATCGCCGGATTGGTCCGCTTTCTGGAGGGCAAGTCAGAGGGCGTGGTCGAGGATTTGAAAACGCGCATGCAGGCCGCCGCCGCCGCGCTCGACTTTGAAGCGGCCGCCGCCCTGCGCGACCAGATCAGAGCTTTGGCCCACATTGTGCAAAAGCAAAAAATCGTCTCTTCGGCCCAGGCCGACCAGGACGTGATTGCCTTTGCCCGCGAGGACGGCGACACGTGCGTGCAGGTCTTTTTCATTCGGGGCGGCAAACTGCTGGGCCGCGAATATTTCGTCCTCGACGGCGCCGAGGGCGAAAACGAAGCCGAGATCATGTCCTCTTTTGTCAAACAGTTTTACGACGAGGCCGCCTTTATCCCGCCTGAAGTGATTCTGCCGGCCCAGATCGAAGAAGCGCTCATCATCGAAGAGTGGCTGCGCCAGAAACGCGGCACCAAAGTCATGCTCACCGTGCCCCGGCGCGGTCACAAGCGCGACCTGGTGCAGATGGCCGCCGAAAACGCCACCGAAACGCTGACCAGCCTGCGCGCCCAGTGGCAGGCCGACCGCCACAAGCAGGAGCAGGCCTTGTCCGCGCTGCAGGAGGCCCTCGACCTGCCCACCACGCCCGTGCGCATCGAGTGTTACGACGTCTCGACCACGCAGGGCGCGGCCACCGTGGGCAGCATGGTCGTCTTTGTGCACGGCGTAGCGCTCAAAAGTGACTATCGGCGCTTTAACGTCCAGTCGGTGCAGGGACAACCGGATGACTATGCCAGCATGAAAGAGGTGCTCACGCGCCGCTTGCAGCGCTGGCAAGCCGCCAGCAAAGGCGAGCTGGCCCCCGATGACCCCGGGGCCAAGGCCCGCAAACAGGTCGCCTGGGCGCTCTTGCCCGATCTGCTGCTGGTGGACGGCGGCAAGGGCCAGTTGGGCGTGGCGGTCGAGGTGCTCAAGGCCTTTGACCTGTTCGGCCAGGTGCCCGTGGCGGGACTGGCCAAACAGAACGAAGAGTTGTTCGTGCCGGGTCGCTCCGATCCCATCCTCTTGCCGCGCAGCTCGCAGGCGCTCTTTTTGGTCCAGCGCGTGCGCGACGAGGCCCACCGCTTTGCCATCACCAGCCACCGCACGCAGCGGCGCAAGATCGGCATCGCCTCCCAACTGGACCAGGTGCCCGGCGTCGGTCCGGCCCGCCGCAAGGCCCTGCTCAAGCACTTTGGCTCGCTCGAAGCCATCCGCGCCGCCACCGTCGAAGAGATCGCCGCGCTGCCCGGCATTCCGTTTGAAGTCGCCAGAGCCGTCAAAGCCCATTTTGGGGTGAGCGGCGAACGTCGCCAGGCGTGGCAAATCGCCGATGCGTCCCCAGATGAAACATAGAACCCCGGTTTCTCAGAGAAACCGGGGTTCTGAAAGGTGCGCCGTTTATCGCTGTACCAACGGCAGATAGAGGAAGAACGGCTCGCCGCCGCCGCTGGCGCCGGGCGCGCCCGGACCGCACAGAAAGCCGCTGCATAGCGCCGGGCCATCGCCCACAGCGCCCACGAGCGGCTGGCCGATGGCGCTGTGCAGGTGCAGCCCGCCGGCGCTCACTTGCCCGCCGCCGCTGCTCACCAGGCTGCGCGGGAGCGTCTCCCCGGCAGCCAGGGCCACCCCGGCCGCCAGCAGCAGCGCCGCCAATCCGCCAAGCACCCCCATACTCACTACCTTACGATTCGTCGCTATCGGTTTCATTTTGCGCCCCCCTCTAGTTGCACGCCGTGCCCGATGTGGTCCCGTCAGTGGCTGCCGTATAGTTGGATTTGTAGCTGTGGATGCACGTCAGCCCACCCACGCCGGTGTGCTTGTTGCCCACGTAGAACACACCCGAATTGGCGACCAGTACGGTGGCCGAGCCGGTCGTCTCGAACAAAAAGGCGCTGCCGGTCGAGCTGACCTCGACGTGCGAGCCGCGCATCTGCACGTTACCCGCCGTCCCCACAAAGATGCCCCGATGCCCGCCGCACACGTAGCTATCGCGGACGTCGGGCGAGGCGTTGACCATTTGCAGGCCAAAGCCGGTGCCGGTAGCGTCCACGCACGTGGTGCCATTATTGTTCCCGCCGATCAGCTTGCTGTTCTCGATGAGCGGCTGGGGAAAACCGCCCGAGATGTTCACGATGCCTACCGCCGCGTTTACCGCTGTCCCAAAACCGACGGCCCCAGTGGCCTTGAGCGTGCTGTTTCGGATGTTGACTTCCGAGTCGTTGAGATAAGCGGCATAGTGGCCCACGCCGCCGGCCCCATTGACCTCGGCCACCACGTTGTCCACTATCGCCGCGCGCGTCGCCAGCGCGCTATAAATGGCGATGCCAAAGGTGCCCGTGCCCTGGTTGACGATACTCACGTCACTCACCCGTCCGTTGTCGTCCAGTTGAAGCGTGGCCGCGTCGGGTCCGGGCGTGGCCCCGCTCCGGCTGGACTTGATCAGCGTGGCATTCGGCCCCGCTCCTTGCAGATGGACATAGCCCTGCACCTGGGTCAGTTGCGTCTCGGTGTAGACGCCCGGCGCCACCCACACCAGGTAGCGATTGTCCGCCGCTGGGCTGGCAATGCTGTCTAGCGCGTCGGCCACCGAGCTATAATCGCCGCCGCTCCTGGCGACCACAATGACGTTTTCGTAACCGCCACCGCTGTTGTCGTCGCCACACGCCCACTCCCCAGCGACGTCGCTCCACTTGACCACTTGGCCGTCGCCACAAGACAATCCGCCCAACACATCGTCGTCCGTGTCGTCGGCAAAACCCGCCGGTACACCGGTCAAGCCGCTCCACGGGGCCGAGTCGGCGCTGGAGGCCGTGGTCGCGCTGTCGGCGGTGGTAGCTGTGGTCGCACTGTCCGCGCTGGCGGCGTGTTTGGCCTCTTCAGCTTGCAGGGCATAGGGCGCCGACGCCAGCCGTTGGCGGGGCATGTCCGTAAAACCACCGCCGGTGTCCACGCTCACCTGCAGGTAACGGGTGGTGGCGTCAAAATCGGACGCGCTCAACGGCGTGACGCTGCCCAGCAGCGTCGAAAAGAAGCCATTGCCCACCGTTACGCCGGTCTGCGTCTCGTTCCACAAGGCGCTGCCGCCGCTGGAGGCCGCATACAGCTCGAACTTGAGGTCCACCGTGCCGCTGATGGGTTGACCCACGTCGTCGGTCAGGTAGCCCTGATAACTGATCAATGCCGGCGCGCCGCTTTGGGCCAGCGAGCGGGCCAATGCCTGCGGCGCACCCGCCGCCAGCGCCAGAACGACTGCCAGACCGATCACACCCAAGAACGAAAGCAAAACTAGTTTTTTCCTCATTTCCCTTGACTCCTTTTTTATTTTTCGGACGGCGACTCGAGCGCCGTCTCGTCCCATCCCAACACTCCGCGCACATGATCGACCATTTGATCCCACGACCGGAAATAGTACACCTGCTCCGTGTCCACCGGCTGCAGCGAGCCGCGCAACTGAGGCCGGAGATCCGCGCCCGTGGCAGGCGACTCGGTCCACAGGCGTAGCACGAACACAAGGCGTTGTCGGATCACGTATGCCCTCCAATCAGAAACAATGGCCCGTCTTGCGCTGATACAAAGCATATTCTATACGATGGGTATCGGACGGCTGTCGAAGCGCCGCCCCGAATCGGAGGGTATTGTGACAAAACAAGACCCTAGATGTCGTATTACCTTTAGGGTCTCGATGGGTGGTAGGACCCCACTTAATCGTGGTGCAACCGTAGGGCGGGTTTCTTACCCGCCATCTGGGGGCAGGTATGAAACCTGCCCTACATTTGGGGCTTGCCCTCGGCGACTACGATTAAATGTGGAGCTACCCGATGGGTTGGGTAAAGGGGAAATTAGAGGATCAGTTTCATCACCAATTCGCCGCCCAATTCTGCGCCCGTGTATTCAAAGCCCATTTTCTCATAAAAAGGGCCGGGGCTGCCCTCGGCAGGCACATGGCTCACCAACAACTCTTTCGCAGCCGGGCGCGCCCGCACGTGCTCGATGAGCAGCTCGAGAGCGCGGCGACCGTAACCCCGGCCCTGATAATTCTGATCGATCATGAATCGCCACAGAAAATACTTGGCCTCGGCGGGATTGTCGTAGAGCATGATAAAGCCGACCGGCGTCTCATCGGCATAGATGGCGCGAAACCAGGCGTGCTCGGAAAAGTGGGCCTGGGCGATGGAAACGGCGTTAGACGCGACGGATTTTTCCTGCTCGGGATGGACGTGCAGATTCAGAATCGTGCGCAAAGTCTCGGCGGTGACTTGCCGCAGGCTGACGGTTGCATGTGAATTGATAGGCATCTGAGAATCGGTCACATTCATAATATCACTCCCTCGTTCAGGATCACGGCTTGCAAAGCAGGTCGGGCGTGTTCAAACTCGACCAGTTGACCCTATTATATCCTGCTCCTGGCTTACTGCAATTCGCGCTTTATCGGCGGCGGCGGGTTGGAATGGCTACACCGGACTGGCCGAGCGCCTGCATATCCCGCAAGACGGTGCGCCGACTGACGCTCAGCGCGGCGGCCAGGTCGTCGTCGGTAGGAACGCCCCCCTGCGCTTTGGCCTCGGCCAGGAGACGGCGCAGGACGTGCTGGCGGCGCTCGGTCTTGGTGGGGACACGCTCGTCTTCGGGGGCATACGTGGTCCAGGTGATAGTGACATAATCGGCGTCGGTCAGCCGGCGACCCAGCGGCGCATCGGCGCGGGCCAATCGGGCCTGGATTTTGATGGTCAGGGTGTCGAGTGCGGCCTGCACCTGGCGGTTGAGCGGGACCCGGATCAGAAAACCTGCCCGGGCGGCGGAGGGCAAGCTCTCGACCATTTCCTGCATCGCGGCCTGAGCCTGGCGCAAATGTCGGGCGGCGTCAGCGGGTCGTCCCTGGGCTTGGCGCACGCGATAGGCCACAAAATGGACCCACTGGCGCAAAAAAGGGTCGAGGGGCTGGGTGTCCAAGATCCCCAAGGCCTCCTGCAAATAGACCTGCGTCCTGTCTGGGTCGTTTTCGGCCAGGTGAGCCAGGGCCAACCCGGCGACGGTCTCGACGCGGTTGATGCGGTCGTCTAGCTCGACCCAAATCGCCTGAGCCGCTTCAAACGCCTGGCGTGCCAGGTCATAGCGTTGGGCGTCTAGCAGGGTTAACCCGCGCCCCTTGTGAGTGTAACCCTCGCCGCGCCGGTAGCCCTTGTCACGATTGATCTGCAGAGCTTCGTCAAAATGAGCCAGGGCCTGATCGAACTGCGCCAATCCACGATGGGCAAAACCCAAGTTGTTCAGCATCATCGAAGCGCCGCGCGGGTCGCCAATCGCGCGGCAGATTTCCAGCGCCGCCACATTCCATTCGACGGCTTGAGTATAATCGCCCAGCTCGAAAGCAATGTTGCCCAGGTTAGCCATCTGAATCCACGCGCCGTGGCGGTCGCCCGTTTCGTTAAAGGTCGCCAGGGCGCGCTCATGGGTCTCTCGCGCCCGGTCGAACTGACCCGTCTTGCGCAAGGCCAGACCCAAACCGCTCAACGCCCGCGCCTCGTGCACGATTGCCCCCAGCTCTCGAAAAATTTCCGCCGCCCGAGTGTGTTGTTCGGCGGCCTTGAGATAGTCGCCGGCCTCGAAATCCAGGTTGCCCAGTTTGTCCAGCGTGGAGGCCTGCCCGAAGCGATCTCCAGCCTGGCAGAAACGTTCGTGGGCCTGGCCGATCCAGCGGCGCGTGCGCTGATAATCGCCTTGATTGCGGGCGATGCGCCCCAGGGTCTCTAACAACGCGGCCTCTAGCGCGACGTCGCGCGCCTGACGCGCCAACTCCAGGCCCCTTTCGGCCAACGATTGCGCCTCCTGCTGTTTACCGGCCATCCAGCTCGCGTCGGCGCGGCGTTGGGCCGCCTCGGCCTGGCGGCGCACGTCGCCCAGTTGATCGGCCAGCTCTTGCAAGGAAGACAGATCACGCTGTCGAGCCTTGGGGTCGGCCAGGATGTTCAAGGCTCGCTCACGCCCCAGCAGGGCTGCGTAGCGGTTGACCAGATCGTCCGGCGACAGCGCCTCCAACGCTTGAGCAAAGTACCGCACGGCGGCAGAAAGCGTCCACGCCGTCAGAGCTTGTTGACCGGCCTGCAAGGCATAACGAGCCACAGCGGGCCGGTCGTCTGCCTGACCGGCGTGGTAGAGCAGATCCAGCGTGGCTTGAGGGGTGTAGCGGCTCAGCGCGGCCAGGGCGCGGCCATGCAGATCACGTTTACGACGGTCTGACAGTTGCCGGTACATGTGAGCGCGCAGCGTGTCGTGGGCGAAGCGATAGCTGTCGGCCTCTAAAGCGATCAACCTGGCTCTCTCCAGTTCTCCAGCCACTCTCGCCAACGCTTCCGCCGATGTATCCTGACTCATCACCGCTTCCCAAGCTGGATATTGAAAGCGGTATCCCAACACGGCTGCCGCCTGCAACGCTTGCCGGGCTTGGGTTGAAAGATCCGCCAGCCGCCGGGCCATCAAATCGGCCAGCAAAGAGGATTCCACAGCTCGCCCCGTTTCGTCCGCTTCCAACAAAGCCAGAGCCAACAAGGGATTTCCGCCGCTGGCTGCGCTCAATTCAGCGCGTTGGATCGCTGTGAGTTGCCGCCGACCAAAAGCGACGGCCAGTTCTTCTAATTCCTCGGCGCTCAAGCCATCCAGACGCATAATCGTTTCGCCAGAGCGATCCCACTCCTCCAGCGCAGACCAGGCCGTTGGTTGAGTGTGTAGCTCATCGTCTCGACCGCTAAGCGCGACCAGCAGGGGGATATGAGCCAGGGCCGGGTACACGTCGGTCAGCAGGGGCCATAGCGCCGGGTCGGCCCATTGAACGTCTTCAAGGATGAACAAATGGGGTGCAATTTGCGCCAGGGCGCCCAAGATATGACGTAAAGCGAGAGGAAAGCGATCTGCATCGGTTGCAAGATCGAATTGATTGACCACTGCGGAGATGCGCGGCAGCAGGCCAGACAGGGTCGCCAGCCACAAAGGCGGGATTAGTCGCGTCAGTTGTTGCAGGCGCGGATCAGGCAGCGCGGCATCCAGCGCCTGGCCCAACGGTGCGTAGGGAGCAGGCAAGCCGAATTCTTGCCCGAATCCCCAGACCACCTGCCAGCCACGCCAGGCAGCGGCGTGAGCCAACTCTTTCAGCAAGCGCGTCTTACCGATGCCGGCCTCGCCCATCAAGACCACCAATCCTCCACGTCCGGCTTGCGCCTGCTGGAGTCGGTCTAACAGGTGGGCGCGTTCGGCGCTCCGCCCCACAAAAGGCACCGGGACGAGGCGACGTTGATCCAGCTCGCCCCGCAATATCTCAGCCAGGGCTTGCGTCTCTGCGCTGGGGGAGACGTTCAACTCTTGACGCAACAGGGTGAGGAGATGATCGAAAACCCGCAGCGCCTCATGGTGACGCCCCAAGCAGGCCAGGCTGCGCATCAAGCCGCGTTGCGCTTCTTCGTGCAAGGCGTCGGCTGCTACCAACTGCTGATAATACGTGCAGGCCTGGGCCGGCTCGTCGTGTTCCTCGGCCAGTTGTCCTAGCCGCAGCAAACAGTGCAGATATTTTTCCTGAAGGCTGATCCGTGGGATCAGCGCCCAGTCATCGTAGATTTCGGGCAACAGATCGCCTGTGTAAAGTGCGATGGCGCTTTCTAGCGCGTTAGGGTCGCCGGCTGTCGACAGATCCTCAAACGCCCGCACGTCTACCCACAGGTCCGTTCCCGTGCGCAGACCGACCTGATCCTCCTCGATGAGCAGCCAATCTGGTCCCAGCGCCCGGCGCAGACGGTACAGCAGATCCGACAGATTACGCCGGACGCGGTGCGGCGGGGCGTCGGGCCAGAACAGATCGGCCAGGGCCTCGCGCGGATGAAGCGTGGCCGAATGCAGGGCCAGATAAGCCAACATATTATGGGCCAATCCATGCGGTAGGCGCAGCGGTCCCGATACACCCTCGATGCGCAGACCGCCCAGCAGCCAGATGCGGCAGGACGGAGGGGAGATTTTGAACATGCTCGGCGCGAGTGAGGTGGTATGGTCCATTCTTACTTCATCCTCAGTTCCAAAAGTATACCACAAAAGGCCAGGGGGGAACTCTCATGGCGCAGTTGAGCAATACTCGCTATAATTCGAGCCAACGGCGGTGTGCGTCCGAGTATGCCGAACATGAACTTGAGAAACAGGAGCTACATACGATGACCCTCACACGAGACGAATCGGGCCGTTTGCACATCGAATCTCCCCTGATGGGCGAGTCGCTGATGCGCCGGACATTGTTGAGCGACACCGATTTGCCCCCAGGCCAGGTTTATCGCGCGCTGCCCAACCTCAGCGTGATCAAGATTGGCGGCCAGAGCATGATTGACCGCGGTCGCGAGACGCTTTTTCCGTTGTTAGACGAAATCGTCGCGGCCCGGGCCGAGCACTCCATGGTCCTGGTGACAGGCGGCGGCGCCCGTTCGCGCCACGCCTACGCCATCGCATTGGATCTGGGGATGCCCGCAGGCGTATTGGCCAAATTGGGAGCCAGCATCAGCGAACAGAACGCCCTCATGGTAGCGTTGCTGCTGGCGCCCTACGGCGGTCTAAAAATCGGTCACGATGACGTACCTAAACTGGCCGCCTATATTGCACTGAATGCCATTCCGGTCATGCATGGCATGCCGCCCTACGGCTTGTGGGAAGAGCCGCCGGCCGTCGGGCGCATCCCTCCCCACCGCACCGACGTGGGTGCGTTCCTGATGGCCGAAGTCGTAGGCGCCCGGCGCTGCATCTTGATCAAGGACGAGCGCGGATTGTTTACCGACGATCCCAAGCGCAACCCACAGGCCGGGTTTATCGCCGAAACCGGCGCCCAAGAGCTACTGGAGCGCGACCTGCCCGATCTGCCAGTGGAACGCGCTCTCTTGTCTGCCTTGAGCCGGGCCAAGAGCGTGCGCGAGGTGTCCTTGGTCAACGGACGACAGCGTGGAGCGTTAACGGCCGCCTTGCGTGGGGAAAATCCTGGAACGCGCATCTTTCGGGATGTGTGAAAAGCGTGACAGGCCGACCACCGAGTTCACTTGTGCTCGGCTGGCAGTTGTGCTACAATGTTTCCGGCCCGCTATTTTGATCCTGATTTACTTATTTTCTATGCAAGATGGGCATCAAATCTGTAAACCGCACCCACCGCTCGCGCTTCCAGGTTGATTGGCTACTCAGCAATCTGCGCTGGCTGTTGTTGCTGGCGGTCGCCATCGTCGTTGTCATCGATCCTCCAGGAGAAGGAGAAACCCTGCCTCTTTTGCTGGGATTATTGCTGGTGGGCGCGGTCTATAACTTGATCGTGCTGTTGTTGCTGTCGTTCGACTTTTTTCCTCGCCCTTTGTCGTCCATTACGTTACTCATTGACTCTTTGCTGGCAGTGGCTTTTGTCAGTGCTTCGAGTAGCGGAGCGAATAACTCTTTACTCTTTTTCGGCCTGTTCCCGATCATCACGGCGGCGCTGCGTTTTGGCTGGCCGATCAGCGTCATCACGGCCAGCGCCATTGTCGCCGCTTACGGACTGGTTTCAGTCCAACCGGAGCAGACCACCGCGCCGAGCAGCTTGTTGCCGATGGCGCTGAACGGCTTTATTCTGCTCATGGCTGCGCTGATCAGCGGATTAGTGGGGAGCCGCGTCGTGGGGTTGGCCGACAAGGAATTGCGCGAGGAAGAGGAAAACGAGCTGCGACGGCTGCGGGCTATTCGAGAGCGCGCCAGAGCGATTTATGAAATGGCCAGCACGCTTAGCGCCACGTTGAGCTATGAACGGGTGTTAGAGGCCATGCTCGACGTGAGCGTGTTGGGGCTGGTCGAGCTAGGGCCGCTGGCCGACAAAATGGTGAGCCTGGTTCTGCTCTTTAGCGAGAGCGACCTGTTCGTCACAGCCTCGCGGGGTTTGAACCGCGTGGATCAAGGCCGGCGTCTACCGGGGCGGCAGGGTATCATTGGCGAGGCTCTGAATACGGCCGAGCCGTGCATAAGCGCCGACCCACGCCAAGATCCCGAATTGGGACAGTTTATGGCCTTTCAATATCTGCATTCGGCCATCGCCGTCCCGTTGCGGGCCGGGTTTGAATCTTTTGGCGTGGTCGTCTTTGGCAGTCCTGCCCCCGATACTTTTTCACCCGACCGCACAGAACTGCTGGTGGCAATCTGTAATCAGGCCATTATCGCGCTGCAAAACGCGCAGCTTTATCAGGATTTGCTGGCCGAAAAGGAACGCATCGTCGAGATCGAAGAAGATGCCCGCAAAAAACTGGCCCGCGACCTGCACGACGGTCCTACCCAGAGCATCGCCGCCATTGCCATGCGACTCAATTATGCCAAAATGCTGCTCAGTCGCGAGCCTCAACAGGTGAACGAAGAACTGACCAAAATCGAGGATTTGGCCCGGCGTACGACCAAAGAAATCCGGCAGATGCTGTTCACCTTGCGACCCATCATTCTCGAAACCCAGGGCCTGGCCGTCGCCCTGGAACAGTATATTCAAAAGCTGCAAGAAACCGATTCCATTCACTACCATCTCCAGGTGCAGTCGGTCGAAGACTATCTGGACCAGGACTCTCAGGGGACTATTTTTTACATCGTTGAAGAAGCCATCACAAACGCCCGCAAACACGCGCATGCAAATAACCTGTGGGTGCGTATGGGTCTGCGCGAAAACAATTTTGTGCTCCAGATCGAAGACGATGGGATTGGATTTGACGTCGCAGGTGTACAGGATCGCTACGACGAGCGAGGCAGTTTAGGCATGATCAACTTGCACGAGCGCACGGAATTGTTGGGGGGTAAAATGCGTATCGAGTCTGCCCCCGGCAAAGGCACGCGCATCACCGTGATTATCCCCCACAAAGGCTCTTAAGAGTCCAAGGGCGACGTATCGCATGGGTGATTGGTTTTTACATCTGAACATAGAAGGGCAGTTGGCCACCTGGTTGGTGGCCTCTTGTCTTTTATACATGTTGGGCGCTCAATTGGCCTGGCAGTACCGCCATCCAGGACGGGTGGATCGCTTGGGGCGCTGGATCGACCATTGGCGCGATCAGCCTTTTGTCGCTGGGTTGGGTGAGAGTGTGCGCTTGCTCTACTATTTGGGCATTCCTCTCGCGGCAGCAATGATCGGCCTGTTACGAGCGGACGTGTTCGGCATCAGCGGGACTGACCAGGTGAACGGCGCAAGTGTCCAAGGTTTTTTGTGGAAAGATTGGACGCGCGGGGCGGGTCTGGCGACGGCCGCCGTACTGGGAATGGCAGCAGCGTGGCTCATAGGAGGCGCTGCCTCACGCCGGGCAGGGCTAGACGCGATGAACCAGGGTGGGACATACTCCCTCTGGCGACGAGGGTTAGAGGTGCTCTACTGGCAGGTTCATTGGGCCTTTTACCGCAGTGGCCCTATCTTCTGGCTAGATGATCCTTATTGGGGCGTCTTTATCGGCCTGGGCATTGCACTGTTCGAAATAGGACTGGACCCGGCTTTCTGGTGGGCGCTCAAAAGCGCCGAGACCGCTGGGCCGGCGCTGTTCCGGGTGGGAGTGGCCTGGATTAGCGCACTCGTTTTTCTGGAAACCCACAACCTTTGGTTGACGGCAGCCGCGCACGCGGCTCTGGTCGCCCTCTTACGCCCCAGGCAAGTCCATGATGTCTGGCAAGACTAAAACAGGAACGACAGGATGACCAGCCCGCCCAACATAGCCGCGGCCAAAAGACCGATCCGTTGCAAATCCTTGACGACGTAATGATATTCGTTCCCGAAACCATTCGGGGCGGCGGGAATCGGTTCGTTCACCGTTTCTTCCACCAGGGCGGGCGGTTCTGTGCCGCCAATCAGGGTCGGTTGAACCAATTGCGCCTCTGAAAGCCGGGGTTGTGCGCCTTTTTGCCGCACCCGGCGGGATTTTTTCGCCATCTATGTTCTCCTTCTTACGGACTATTGAGCCCACTCTGCTATGACCACGATGCGCTGATCGTCCACCAGATAGGGATAACTAGAGATCAGCGTCAGCGTCGGCCGTTCGGTCGGATCCATCACTTTTACTTCTATCGGATCCACCACATAAGTCTCTTTGACCAGATACCGATAGCTCTGAGCAGCGCTAAAGACCAGTATCTCGTCGTCCAGCGCCAGCTCGGGCAGACGTCGAAAGATCTCGCCAAAAATATCATTGTGCGCCGACAGCACACAATTACCTGCCTGGCCCGGATTGGCGCTCCACGGCGTATGCCCCACACCCTGCTTGAGGGCTTCCCAGTCGTCCCCTTCGACCACCGGGTGATCCACGCCGATAGATGGAATAACGAGGCGTGTGGCGTGCTCTGGCCCACGGGTAGGCAGCGGCGCAGGCGTGATCAACATCGCCCTGACTTGTTGCGTCTCCGGGATCGGTTCGGGCTGCGAAAAACCTCGCGCATCGGGCGGCGTGTGTCCTCCCGGCAACACCACGGCTCGCACGGTCTCGACGGGCGGGGCGACCGTGGGCGTTGCAGTAGGAAGTACGACCAGTTCTCGCGCCTCGGCCTGGATGCGTCCCTGGTCGCGCCATGTGCCGATGGCGATGAGAACCAATCCCACTAGGGCTACCGTTTCGACAAACAACAACAGCCCCTTGCTCACAAAGCGCCAGTGGACGTTGGGAAAGCGTGCTCTCAGACGATATAAAAAATTCAAGTGTCGCGCGTTTTTTTCTTCGACTGAATGATAACTCGCCGAGGCGCCCACCCCCTGGAATTGACGATGTATCGTCGAAAGCGGCCGCGTCCCGGCCGGCGGAATAGGTTCCACCGGATCTCGCCCCACGGAGTGAACCGAACGGTCCCTGTGGCGTAGCTGCGCCAGACGCGCCTCGCGTCGTCTGACGAGCAGGATGCGCTCCAATTCTTCGATGTCCAAGTCATCAACGCAACGGCGGTCTTTCATAACTTGTAAGCCACGGCAAACACCTCCCGCTCGAAAAACCAGCGAAAAGGTGGCCAGTTGAACAACACGTATCGGGCCAGAGCCAGAAAACGGTGCTCGACCCGGCTCTGCGGCGGCGTGTCCAGCCAAATACGCCCCTGAAAACCGGCCTGTTTGAGCGTGCGCCGCAGACTCCACATGTCTTGTTCGTTGACATGCACGTCGGTGTTGACAGCCACATTGAGCGCCCGAGGATTGCGGGGATATTGTGCGCCTTGTCCCATCAACTGGCGGACGAATCGCACTAGGGGATACGCAAAGCGATCGTACCAGCGGTTAGGGGCGGTGTGGACAATCAACTGTCCGTCGGGAGCCAACACACGATGCACCTCTAGCAGCGCGTGATGTAGCTCCCATGGATAGAGATGCTCGACGATGTCAAACATCAACACCCGATCGAAACGCGCGGACGGGAACGGCAAACGTTTGGCGTCGGCCTGATAAACGCCAATCCGGTCGTCCAGGCCGTTCCCCGCGGCCAACCCACGCGCAAGCCGCACCGCCACAGGGGCATAATCTACGCCAAAAGCCTCAGCCTCTAGTTGGGCGCAGTGCAGCAAAATCTCCCCCCGCCCGCAGCCGACGTCGAGCACGCGCATGCCTGCCTGTACCCCGGCGACGGCAAATGCCTGGCGCAAGCGCCGCGACAGATGCACACCCTCGCTGGCCAGGAATTCCTGGTGTCCTTCGCACGCCGTGAGAAAGTAACTCTGATCGTATCGGGCTGCAGGCACTGCAGGGCCGTCTCGGTGTTCGGCCACGGGTTCATCCTCGTTTCTCAAGAAACCCGGTCTTGGCAAACCGGGCTTGTGTTGTCTCCGTTGTGGCCGGCATTATACCCCACGGCATGGGGAGCGTCAAGAACTATCATACCGCCCGGCGTCTCAATAGTCGGCGCAGCAACCCGCCGCTGTCGGCCCCCAACAAGGCCATCACCGCCATGTAAACGGCAAAGCCGATGGCCGTGGCGCTTCCTACGCCGATCAATTCGGTCGTCAACCGGCCGGCCGGCAAAGATTGTCTGGTCAACTCGACCACGATCCAGGTGACCCCTCCCATCGCCGCCGAAGCCACCACTACTTTGGACAGCAAAGCCAGCATGCCGTGGCTGGCCAACCCCCCCATGCGCCGGTGGAGCAGCCACAACATAATCAACGCATGGCCGGCCCACTGGATCGAGCTGGCGAGCACCAGCCCGTTGAGCGTGAGCGGCCCAAACAAGGTGGGCGCTAGCGCCGCCACGACGTAAATGCCGACGGCCACCAGCCCCACCAGCGCCGGCGTCCAAGTGTCTTGGTGGGCGTAAAAGGCAAAATTGAGCGGCCAGTCGATGGCGGCAAAGATGAGTCCCACAAGAGCAAAACGCAGCGCATGGGCCGTGAAGAGCGTGTCACGCGCGTCAAAGTCGCCGTGCTCAAAGATCAACCCGACCACCGGCTGCGCCAGTACAAACAGGCCCACGGTGGCCGGGATGATAAGCAGGAGCACAAGTTTTAACCCCTGCGCCAGCGTCGCCAAAAATGGGCCATTCCGCCAGGCGTCACTAACATTCGCGTTGGCCGCCGTCTTGGCCTGCGCCTGTTGCGAGAGCGTGGGCAAGATGGCGAACGAGATGGCCGTGGCAACCAGGCCCAGCGGCAATTGAATCAGTTGAGCCGCGTAGCGCATCCAAGCTACACTCTCTTCGCCAGTGTGCGAGGCCAGATTAAAACTCAAAATCTCCGCCACCCCGCCGACGATCAAGCTCAACATCAAGGGAATGTAGAGCTTGCCGATTTGCCGCAGACCAGGGTGCCTCCAGTTGAACACCGGGCGCAGGCGACCATCCCGCACGCCGGGCCATTGCAGCGCGACCTGGGCTACCGATCCAAACAACACCCCCGCCGCCATGCTCATCACGCCCCACGAGCGCCCGAACAGGAGCGCCGTCCCCACTACGCACGCGTTGGCCGCCACGGCCGTAAAGGCCGGCAACGTGAAGCGTTTGAGGGCGTACAGCAACCCGGTCAGAATGCCCGACAGCGACATAAACATAACCGCCGGCATACTGACGCGCAACATACGCGCGCTGGCTGTCAGAAACTCGGCCGCCAGGCCGCCGCCCGACAGTCTGACCACCCAAGGGGCCACGACTTCAGACAGCAGCACCAGGGCCGCCAGCACGACTGTCGTGAGCGTCATCAGCGCGCTGACTAGGTACCACAGATCGTCGCGCCGGCCCTTGGGCGTGTACTGGGTAAAGACGGGCACCAGCGCCGCGCTGATGACGCCGCCGATAATCAGGTTGTAGAGGGCCATGGGGACGACGGTGGCCGTCTCCAGGGCGCTCACCAGGCCCGTCGCGCCAAACAAGTCGGCTTTGACCGTTTCGCGCACCAGGCCCAATGCCCGGCTGGCCAGGTTGCCTACCGCGATGATGACCGCCGCCCGCGCAATGCGCCCGGCTTCGGCAGGCGCCGGCTCGACCGGGGCCAAAGGCAAGGGCTGGGTTGGTTGTGTGTCTTGGGTGAGGGGAAGTAAGATGGGACCGCTATCGCTGGCCATTGTGGACCATCAGTGTCAATGCCCGTAGTTTTTGAGAATGCGCGTCACCAGGTCACTGGTTGAATGGCTAGGCAGGTATGTCAGGTATTCAACCCGCCCACCGTAGGCTTTGACGACAGCGGCTTCGGGCGCGGGACGGCGTTCGCCCCAATCGCCGCCTTTGACGTATACGTCGGGGCGCAAGGCCTCCACCAATGGCTCGGCTGTGTCCTGGTTGAACAGCACGGCCACGTCCACCGGCGCAAGCGCAGCGACCAGCCGCACACGCTCTTCGGCCGGTACGATGGGACGGCCAAAACCTTTGAGCCGGTAGGCCGAGCTGTCGCCATTGACGCCGACGATCATATAGTCGCCTAGCTCTTTGGCTTGCTCCAGGTATTCCAGATGTCCCACGTGGAGCAAATCAAAGACGCCATTGGTAAACACGACGGTTTCGCGGTAGCGCCGCCGCAACGCCCGCTCGACCAACGCCTCGTCCCACGTCAATACCATTCCCATTGGGTTCCCCCGTCGCTTGCATTGGATGTGATTCGTACAATGCACTCATTCTACCGCAATTCGCCGGGGCGAGCAAACGGAAACCGCGGGACGAGAGGCATGGGCAAAGGGAGCGGTCACGGGAGGCCGAGGGGGGGGGTGCGCAGATACGCCGTGGTCGCCTGTTTGCGTGTGAGGTCGTCAAAGACGCGCTGCACCTGCGCTTCGGCCAGGTCCATTTCCTGGGCGACTTGGGCGACCGGCACGTTGTTTTCCAGGGCATACCATAGCAGGTCCATTAGCTCAAAGGGCAGCCGAAAGAAAAACTCTTCCTGGGTGCTGCCGGCGCTGTAGGTATCAGACGTGGGCGGGCGGCAACGAATCTCCTCTGGAATTTCCAGATATTCGGCCAGTTGATAGACCTGGGTCTTGTAGAGGTGGCCGATGGGCTTGACGTCCATCGCGCCGTCGCCGTATTTGACAAAAAAGCCCTGGTCGTGCTCGTTTTTTTGGGGCGTGCCGATGACGGCATAATCGCGCAATTCGGCGTGATAGTAGAGCAGGGCGGCCCGGCTGCGTTGTTTAAAGTTAGAGGCGGCGACGATCTGGCGCAATTGATCAGGCCGCAGGCGGTGGGTCTTTTCCTCGCCCTCGGGGCTGATGATGGTGAGGCGAAAGACGTTGAGGGTGTCGCGCTCTAACAAGTCGCCGGGCAGGGTGATTTTGAGCCGGTAGGTGCTGTCGTATTCGGGAAAAACGGCCCGCACGGCCTCGTCGCGCCGGCGGTAACAGCCAAAACCGATCAACGCGCCGGTGACGTCCTCGACGATGGGTTCCACACCGAGCTGGCGGCAAACCTGCCGGGCCAGGCGGGCGCTGTCTGGGCTGGATTCTTTTTCGGGCAGCAGCAGCGCCGCCAGGCGCTCGGTCCCCAGGGCGCGCACGGCCAATGCCAGGGCCACGGCCGAGTCCACGCCTCCGCTGACCCCCAACACGCCCCCCTTGCGTTTGAGGGTGTGAAGGACATCCTGGCGCAGTTGGTGCACGATGCGCTCCACCTCGCGCTGCGGGTCGAGTTGGAGAATGTGACGGTGAAAGACAGGTTGGGATTCGGCATTCATGGGTCCAGCCTTTCACGTCCCCGTCACTCGGAAAGTAACGGGGACCTGATGATACGTTTGATGTCGTCGCGCTCGTTAAGCGGCGCCGGGGGGCGGTAAGTGGCCATGAATTGGTGGTAGACCAACTGGGTCGAGAGCAGGCCGGCCAGCGCCATGCCGTCGGTCTCGCCCAACGCGCTGGTCCGCTCTAGCTTTTTGACCAGCCCCGCCACGGCCCGGGGGTCGAAGCAACCGGCCTGCGCGATCTGGGCCGGCGCGAGCAGCTCGGCCACCCAGTCCAGCGGCCGCCCGTTCGGGAAAAAGCTGCGGTGGATGGGGGCGCGGTAGGGGCGCTTGGGGCGCTGCCAGATTGAGGGCGGCAACAGGTCGCGCACGGCTTGCTTGAGCAGGTATTTTTCGTTCAGACCGCGCAGTTTGAGCTGTGGCGGCAAGCGGTTGCAAAACTCGACCACCCGATAGTCCAGAAAGGGAAAGCGCCCTTCGACCGAGTGGGCCATGGCCACACGGTCCCCTTGCGACGAGAGCAGGTATTCGGACAAAAACAAGGTGATTTCCAGGTATTGGGCGCGGGCCAGAGGGGACCAATGCGCAAACTCGGCGGGCAAAAACAGACTGTCGCTCGGCTGTTCGGCCAGAGCCGCCTTCAACGCCGGTGAGAAGAAGCGTTTGGTGCGGACGGTGTTGCGCCAGCGGATGGCGTGGGAATAGTCGGGAGCGTCTACCTGAGTCAATCCGTGGCCGAAGAACTGAGCCAGGTAGGCGGGGTTGCCTTGGGCCAGGCCGCCGATGTAGGGGTAGAGTTTTTTGAGCAACGCGGGTCGCCAGGTCGAGCCGGGCTGCCGGGCCCAGAAACGGCGGATTTGGGCCTCTTGAAAGATGTTATAGCCGGCCAGGAATTCGTCGGCCCCCTCGCCGGTGAGGACCACTTTGAAGCCACACTCGCGCACCAACTGTGATAACAAGTAGAGAGGCGCGGGAGCGGTGCGCAAAATGGGTATTTCGGTGTGCCAGACCACGGCGGGAAAGACGCGCCCGATGTCTTCGTGCGTGCAGGTGATCAGATGGTGGCGCGTGCCCAGGTGGGCGGCCATTTCACGCTGAAAATGGCTCTCGTCAAAAGCCGGGTCGGCAAAGGCAACCGAAAAGGTCTCTAGCCGGTTGCCGGTGTAATGGTGAATGAGGGCCGTGATGGTGGATGAGTCCAACCCCCCGCTGAGGTAGGCGCCCACGGGCACGTCGGCCCGCAGGCGCAGGCGCGTAGCGTCCACCAACAGGTCGCGGAGTTGGTGGGCGTAATCTGGGATTTGGGATTTGGGATTTTGGATTTTGGGTTTTGGATTGGGGATTGGGGGTTGGGGACGCTGGCGCGGGAAAGAGAGTTGCCAGTAGCGTTCGATTTGGATGTCGCCATCGGGGGTAACAAGCAGCCAGTGGCCCGGTGGTAGGGTGTGGATGTTCTGGAAGGCCGTGCGCGGGGCCAGTGGACTCCAGTAAGTAAAGATTTGGTCCAGTGCGATTGGGTCCAGCCGAGCCGCCACGCGCGGGTCGGCCAGCAGAGCCTTGATCTCTGAAGCAAAGAGCAGCACGCCGTCCTGGATGGTGTAATAAAAGGGGCGGACGCCCAGCCGGTCGCGGGCGATGAACAAGGAGCGCGCCTGTTCGTCCCATAAGGCAAACGCGAATTGGCCGTTCAACTGCTCCACGCAGGTTGGGCCATATTGCGCGTAGAGGTGCACGATAACTTCGGTGTCCGAGTCGGTGCTCAGGCGATGGCTCTGGCGCTCCAGCTCGGGCCGCAGCTCGATATAGTTGAAAATCTCGCCGTTAAAGACGATCCACAGGGTGCTGTTCCTGCGCTGGCACTCAGGGCAGGCCTGGTTGCTGATGGGTTGCTGGCCACCGGCCAGGTCTATGATGCTCAGGCGGGCGTTGCCCAAACCCACGCCGCTGTGCTCATCTTGAAAAACGTACACGCCAAACTGGTCCGGGCCGCGATGCCGGATCGTTCCCAGCATCGCCCGCAGGAGCGCTTCACGATTTTCGATTTCGGATTTCCGATTTTGGAGATCTAGTACGCCGACGATCCCACACATTTTAGACCAGTTCTGTCTTTTTGATCTTGCCGCTGTCGGTTTTGGGCAGCGCGGCGCGAAACTCGACGCTTTGTGGCACCATGAAATCCTCCAGGTGGGCGCGGCAATGGCGCAACACGTCCATCTCGCTCAAGCCGCCGTCCTGGCAGACGACAAAGGCTTTGATGGCCTGGCCCAGGATAGGGTCGGGCACGCCGATGACGGCCGCCTCGACCACACCCGGCAGGCTATAGAGCACATTTTCGATCTCTTTGGGCGCGATCTTTTCGCCCCGGCTTTTGATAATGTCGTCCTGGCGGCCGACGAAATAGAAATAGCCGTCCTCGTCCATGCGAAACAGGTCGCCGCTGTGGCACACTTGCTCGCCGGGCAGGGGGCCGGGTCGGTAGCGCCGGGCTGTAGCCTCGGGCGCTTCCCAGTAGCCGCGCATCACGTGGCCGCCCCGCACGACCAGCTCGCCTATCTGTCCCGGCCCCAGGCGCTGCCCTTGCTCGTCCGCGATCCACACCTCGGTGCCGGGGATGGCGATGCCGACGGAGCCGGGCCGTCTGTCCAACTGATCGGGCGGCAAATACAGGGTGCGCTTGGTCTCGGTCAGACCGTACATGGAGTAGAGCGTGGCCCAGGGAAATTTGTCTCGGATCTGCTGGATGTGACTAGGCGGCAAGGCGGCGGCGGTGTTGGTGAGGTAGCGCAAGCTGCTCAGGTCGAATTTACTCAGATCCATCTGCAACAGAATAGCAAACAGGGTCGGCACGCCGGGGAAACCGGTCACCCCTTCGGCTTGCATCCGCTGGAGGATCTGGGCCGGGTAGGCAAAAGAACGCTCCAATATCAGTGTCCCGCCGAACTTGAAGGTCATCAAAAGCTGGTACAGGCCATAGTCGAAGGACATAGGCAACACGTTGATCACGACGTCGGTCGGTGTGTTTTGCAGGTAGGTGATGATGGAGGCGGCGGCAAAGACGACGTTGCTGTGGGCCGACATGACCCCTTTGGGCTCGCCGGTGCTGCCGGAGGTGTAGATCAGGCAGGCCAGGTCCCGGTCGATGCAGCGGCGGGGCGGGCAGGTGGGGGGGTAATGCTCCTGAATGGCGGCGAAGGTTAGGGATTGGGGATTGGAGACGTTCGTGAGCACCCTCGGCCTGAGCTCGGGTCGAAGGCTCAGTCGAACGATTGGGTATTGGGGAGGAGGGGCTTGGGTCAGGACGGCGAGCTTGAGAGATGGCGCCCAGGACATTACATCGTCCGCTATGGCGGCCTGACGGGCTACCAGGGCCGTGGCGCGACAGTTGTTCGCCAGATACGCCAGCTTGTCCCGTTTGGTGGTAGAGTTGACCACCACGAAAACCCCGCCGGCCTTGAGCGTGCCAAAGATGCCTGCGACCAGCTCGACCGTGTTGGGCAGATAGAGAATGACCCGCTCGCCGCGCTGCAGGCCATGCTCGCGCAACGCGTGGGCAAAGCGATTGGCCAGCGCGTCAATCTGGGCGTAGGTCAAGCGCTGCCCATCGCAAACCAGAGCCAACTTGTCCGGTGTACGCGCTGCACTATGCTCCAGGAAATCGTTGACCAGCAACATCTTATCCCCTGTCTACCGTCTGCCGTCTACCGCTTACCGTTTACCCCTGCTTACGCTGGATATAGGCGACCAGGTTGTTTACAGTATCAAAGTTGGCCGGGACGATTTCCTCGTCGGGAACCTGCAAGCCAAAGCTCTCTTCGACAAACATGACCAGCTCGAGCACGCCGGTCGAGTCTACGACGCCCTCTTCGAGGAGCGAGACGTCGTCGTCCAGCTCAAAGCCATTGCTGCTGAATAAAAAGTTTTCGGCCAGGAATTGACGGATTTGCTCCTTGACGATCATTCTGTGTGCTGCTCCTTTGCTATGGGCGGAGGCGTTTCAAAACGTAGGCGAGGTTTCCGCCCTTGGGTGTGGTCTTAGTATAAAAGGTTTTCCTTGCATCCACCTAAAGAGACAGGCGACTTTGCCTTACAACTGCCTTACAGTTTGTCGGGATGAAGGAAAAATCCAGGGATATGGTTTAGATAGCCTCGACCGGCTCGGCAAAACGATAGCCGATTCCCGGCTCGGTCAGGATATAGTGAGGTTGACCGGGGTCTTGCTCGATTTTTTTACGCAAACGGCTGATGTTCACCCACAGGTATTGTGTTTGCTCGTCGCATTCGTATCCCCACACCTGAGCCAGGATCTGCTGGTGTGTCAGAACCTGACCGGCGTTCGAGGCGAGGTAAAAAAGCAGCTTGTGTTCTGTGGGCGTCAGGTCGGTGGAACCTTTGAGGGTTTTAACCGCATAGCAAGTCGGATCGATCTCGAGACCTTGAAACTTGAGAGGTTGCGGCCGCTCTACGCCGTTGGAGATGCGTGCGCGGCGCAGCACGGCCCGCACGCGGGCCAACAACTCTTGATTGCTGAAAGGTTTAACCAGATAGTCGTCGGCTCCCAGCGCCAGACCTCGCACTTTGTGGTGATCGGCGGTTTGGCCCGTGATGATGATAATAGGAATGTTGGAAAAACAACGGATTTGCTCGCAAACAGTCAAGCCATCCACGTCTGGAAGGCATAGATCCAACAAGACCAAATCTGGCCTGGTCGTCTCGACGATCTCGACGGCGGTGCTCCCTCGGGTGGTCGTCAGTATCTCAAGACCCTGGGCGCTCAGGTATGTCCGCAAGGCCCGCAACAATTGCATGTCATCTTCGACCACCAAAACTGTCGCCGACCCGTTTAGTTTGTGGCGCTTGCCCGCGGGATGTTCGGGGATAGACACCGCCAGAGGAGGCAGCGGCGCGGCATAGTCGGGTTGAATTCGAATGGTTTCCTCTTTCCCCGGCAAGGAAAAATAAACCGTGCTGCCTTTGCCGGGCTGGCTCTCAGCCCATACTCGCCCGCCGTGAGCGCCTATCAGCTCTTTGACAATGGACAGGCCCAGCCCAACCCCCTCGTGCGGCACGTCCTTTTGCTCAACCTGATAAAAGGGTTTAAAGATGTGGGGCAGATGTTCGGGCGCAATGCCTATTCCTTGATCCTCAACTCCGATCTCTATGTTTTGTTCTGTCACACGGGCGAACACGCGGATGCGGCCGCGCTGGATAGAAAACTTGATCGCGTTCTCGACCAGGTTGTGCAGCACCCGTTCGATTTTCAACGGATCGATAGCCAGCAGCGGCAGGTCTGCCGACACCTCGTTCACAAATTCGCAGTGGCCGGTTCGAAAGCCGAGATCGTAAAACACCCGCTGCACCAGAGAAGCCAGCCGCACAGGGCGCTTGTGCAGCTGCACGCCCTTGTCCAGGCGCCCCATTTCTAGCACGTTCTCCACCAACCGGCTCAACTGGTCGGCGCTCTGGTTGACACTTTCCAGAAATGCCTCGCGCTCATCGTCGTCCCAATAGCGGTGGTTGCTGAGCAGAGTGGTGATAAACCCCTTGATGGCCGCCACAGGCGTGCGTAACTCGTGAGAGATAAGAGAGAGCAACTCTGGCGCGTAGCGCTGGGCGTCGGCCTCACTCACCATCGCTGGCCGGGTGGCCGCATCTCGCCACTGGCTGGCCCGCAACGCAGCCCGCACCCGGGCCAACAACACGGAGCTGGTAAAAGGCTTGGTGATATAGTCGTCGGCGCCGCTGTCCAGACCGGTGACAATGTCAATCGGCTGGTCGCGGACGGTCAGCATGATGATCGGCAGCGTCGGGCGGTTCTCTTTGATCTTGAGGCATGCATCAAAGCCGTTGACGTCTGGCAGCATGACGTCGAGCAACACCAGCGCCACGTCTGGCTGTTGCGCCAGTTGTATGCCCTCGGTTCCCGTGCGCGCCGCCCGCACCTGGTATCCCTGGCGCTGCAAGAGCGCACAGACCAGGTCGGCCATGTCAGGCTCGTCTTCCACTATGAGGATAGCGAGACTGTTTTTATTTTCCATCTCCAAAGCCCTCGTCACATTGATGACTAAACTCTGACGCATTATCCCCGCGTGAGAGACCGGGACAGATATCAAGTTAAGCACTGGCACTGCAAGAGAGCTTTTAGCGGTTATCTGGATGAACCCTGGAAACAGAGTAGGAGAAAGGTGAAAATGAGGCTGCTGAGGTTCAACAGGTTCACCGTGTTCCGTATCGTGACCCCCATCAACGCCGCTCATTGGCTGATGACTATACCTATTGTGACATATTTCGCAACGAAATTCAATAGATAAAGTGTTAGAAATCGGTAAAAAAGCTGTCTCTCCCTCTGCGTCTCGAATTTCACCAACCCTACCCTCAAGCCGAATCTGCAACCCTGGCACAAACCGGAAAATGGCGACCTTGTAAGGCATTTGTAAGGCAAGACGGCCCTTCTCTTTAGGCAGATGCAAGGGTGATCCATTATGCTATTACCCACACGTTATCAGAGCGATTGGCAGTATCCAGCATGTATTCAGGCTGCTGGACCTTTGAAAGGACGAGGCGCATGGTCAGGATTCTCGTCGTGGAAGACGAAGCCAGGTTGTGCACGGCCATTACCGCTCACCTGAAAAGTCGCGGAGTGGAGCCCATCACCGTCAGGAGTGTTCAGGAGGCCATCAACGCCCTTGATCGGCTCGATTTCGACTTGGCCGTATTGGATTTGAAAGCGGAGAATGGAGAGGGATTGGAGGTGCTGAGATACCTGCGCGAATCCAGCAGCCGGGTGGACCTGCCGGTGATTGCGCTTTCGGCCTGGGACGTAGAGCCGGCCTCTTATGACTATTTGGAGCCGGGTGACTATTTGATCAAGCCGTTTGACGTGCGTATGCTGGATTGGATGATCCGACAATTGTTGCAGGTCGCGCCAGAACCTGACTCAAGCCAAATCCACTCACCATTGTCAACCACGGCCTGACGCCTTATCGCAGTCTGTAAACAGAGCGTAAGATGAACAAACTTTTCCTGATAGCAAGTCTTGTTTTGGGTCTGGCGGGTTGCGTCGCCAAGACGGCCTCTCAGACGTCTGAAGCGCCTTTGACGCCGACAGTGATCGCTCCTACGGTGACGTCGGTCCCGGTATCCCGCGCCGATGAGCGACCGTTCGTCGCACTCACGACGCGATTGGTCGTGGCCTCTGGCGCAGTCAAACCTGAACAGTGGGCGTTGATAAATTTTCTCACAACGGGCGTGATCAGCGATGTGGTCGCTCAATCAGGTGACCGGGTGACCGCTGGCGATCCTGTGATCCAACTGGACACAACAATGTTAAAAGTGGCGTTGCAAATCGCCCAGCAAGAGGTTTCGGCCCAGCAAGCCGTCCTCAACCAGGACAGGATTGAAGCCGAGATAGCTTTTCAGGGAGCCGGGTGGGCATTAGAACAAGCCCAATGGGAATTGGACCGGCTCAAAGCTCAAAACCATGCGCCGACGGTGGCTGCGGCTCAAGCCAGAGTACAAGCGTTAGAGCTTCAATTGGCCCAGGCCCGCGCCCAAGACCCCAGCCCCGAGCTCACCCTGGCCCAGGTGACGTTCACCCTTGTGCAAACGGCGCACGACTATGCACAAAACGAATATCAAGAAGCCCTGGACCGCTCCTGGGAGACCCAAGAGGCGCGCGACAGATACGCCGCGTTGCTACAACAAGCCGGATGGGAGTTAGCGCGGGCACAGGCCCAACTCGACGGCGCCAAAAACGACCAGCAAGCCCACGCCATCGGTCTGAGCGCCCTGGCCGCCCAACGGGACGTGGCTCAGGCAGAATTGAAAGAGGCACTCAGCGCCCAAAAAGCCTACAGCGTCACACTGGAAAGTCTGGCCGCTCAGATCTCCCACCTCCAGACGCAAGTAGACCAGGCCTCCGACCCGCAAACCGGTGAGGCCGAAGCGCGGCTCGAGCAGGCCCGGCTGGCCGTGCGCCAGATCGAGCTGCAAATCGAGCAGGCCCATCTGCGCGCGCCCTTGGACGGCACCGTGGTCGCCGTGTGGGCGCAGCCCGGTCAGACGGTTGCTCCTAATCAACCAGCATTCATAGTGGCCGACCTGGATCACCTGGGTCTGGAAACCACCGAGCTGAGCCAGTTCGATCTGGCCCGGATCGAGATCGATCAACCGGCCACCGTGCGCCTGGATGCCTTTCCCGACCTGGCGCTGTCTGGTCGTGTGACCGAGGTGCGTTTGCAGGCGCTGGAAGCGGACCAGACGACCTACGTGGTCCGTATTGCGCTGGATGTGCCGGAAGCGCTGCGTGGGCGACTGCGCTGGGGCATGACGGGTGTCGTCGAAATCACGCTATCTGAATAGCGACGCGAGGTGCACTTTGGGCAACTTGAAATACACTCACCCTATGCAAGAGCTAGAAGGTGAGCAAACCAGACCTCCACTGGTCACCCTGGGCGACCTGGAATATGTCCTGGCCGCTGGCTTGATGCTGGGCCTGCGCCTGGCGCCGGCCTCCCGGCGCGTTGGGGTCGTCGGTCGGATGAGTCAATGGCTGGGCGCGCTGTGGCACAAGAGCAACATGCACAACGTGCGTCTGATCCGCGCCAATCTGCGCACACTCTTTCCCGACCGCTGGTCCGAGGTCGAGATCGAATCCCATATCCACCGCCTGCTCGCCCTGACCGCCTGGAACTCGTTGATGATCGATCTCTTGCCTGCGCTCCCCGACAAACAAGCCGCCCATCTGATCCCTCTGGAAGGAACTCATCACCTGGACGCCGCCCTGGCGCGCGGCAAAGGCGTGCTCTTGCTCGGCGCACACCTGGGCGCTTTTGCCTACGTCATCGCCGCTGCCCTCTTTGCCCGCCAATACCCGGTGTGTGAGGTCGGTTTTGGCGGCCGACCCAAGCCAGGCAGCAGTTTGTTCTACCGTCGCCTGTACTGGCCGCGTGTGATGGGCATGCGCCAGCACTTTAACGTGATTGATCCCCAAGACGGTCCGCAGCATGCCTTGCTAGACGCCCTGCGAGGAGGTCAGGTGCTCTACTTGTTGCCTGATGAATACTTTATCGTAGAACCGGGCCAACCGTGCTCTCAGCACTTGACGCCCGTGGAGTTCCTGGACCGCGTTGTCCACGTAGAGACCGGTGGCCTGCGGCTGGCCAAGCGTCTGGGGGCTGAGGTGTTTACTGCCTTGCCGGTGCAGGAGGGCCAGGCGCAACGAGTCATTATAGAGCCGTTCGCTTTTGTCACCCGTGGGACCCGGCCTCAGGACCTGGCCTGCGATATGCGCGCCTTTCTGGCGCTGCTGGAAGAACGCATACAGGCTCAACCCTTCTTGTGGCGCGACTTGCGCCGGCACGACTTGTTCGAGCGGTTGCGCGAGCCAGAACCGGCGAGGATGGCAGAACAATGACCGAGGCTTTGTCAGCCCAGAACGCGGCGGCCCGCGTCGCCAAGAATACTCTGGCTCAAATCGTCGCCCTGGCCTCGACGATAGTGTCCAAGCTGCTCATAACCATCGTCATCGCCCGTCTATTCGGGCCGGAGCAGGTGGGTGAGTTTGCCTTGGTCATCACGTTCACCCTGTTATTCACCTTTCTGTCCACTGCCGGGGTGCCCTGGGCCTTGATCCGCGAGATCGCCACTCACCGCGACCAGGCCCATCGCTACGCCGGCAACGGCCTCACCCTGGTGGCGCTTGCTGGCCTGCTCAACGTGCCGCTGATGGTGGGAACCGTCGCCGTGTTGGGCTACCCCTCCCACATCCAACTGGCCGTGGCGCTGGTCGGCCTGGCGCTGGTGAGCGAGGGGCTGGGGCAAGTGCTCAACGGAGTGTTCAGTGGCTTTGAGCGCATGGAGTGGGGCGCCCTCATCCTCATCGTGCAAGAACTGACCTTTCTAATCATCGGCGTGGCAGTGCTGCTCTTGCGTCTGCCATTTATATGGCTGTTTGTCGTCTATGTCCCCTCCCGATTGGCCGGATTCCTGGCCGGCTGGTGGGCATATTACAGGCTATTCGGCCACGCGCTCCGCCCTGCTTTTGAGAGGCCGTTCATCTGCCAACTATTGCGCACATCGCTCCCCTATGCGGCCAACATGGCCCTTGGCCCCATCTACCTGCGCATTGACGTGGTCATGCTCTCCATTTATCAAGGCAGCGCGGCCGTCGGTTTTTACGAGGCTGCAACAACTATCTTTTATCGCCTCAATGTGTTCGCCCGCACCTTCAACACTGCCCTCTTGCCGCTTATGGCCCGCGAGCTCGATACAGAGGCCCAACGCCTGCGCCAATACATCCACGCCGCTATCAAATATCAGTTAGTGCTGGGCGTCCCCCTCACCGTCCTGGGCGTCACATTGGCGGATCGTCTCATCTTGCTCTTATACGGGCCAGACTTTGCCTCCTCGGTGCTCGTCTTTCGCTTGTTGACGACGATGATCTGTCTGCAATTTATTGATAACACACTGGCTACCGCGCTCACCGCCCTCGGGCTGCAAGGCCAACGCTCGGTCGCAGTGACGCTGGCGGCCGTGTTTAATATCCTGATAAACCTGTACGTGATCCCCCCTTACAGCTTTGTGGGTGCAACCGTGACCACCCTGCTGACCGAGAGCGTCTTTTTCAGCACACTGTTCATCATTCTGTCGCGCAAGGCCACCCGCCCGCTAAGCATCCAGCTTTTTCTCAAACCTGCCCTGGCCGGTCTCCTCATGGCCAGCAGCGTGTGGCTGCTGCGTGGGTTTACGGTGTGGCTGCCGATAGTCACCGGGGGCATGGTTTATCTGGCGGCGCTCTTGGGCCTGGGGGTTTTCACCCCAGTCGAGATGCGGCTCTTGCTACGACTTCCGCTACTGGCTCGGCTGGCGCCGGCGCAGGTGCGACAACTAGATCGTCCCTCCGCCGGACCAACGGAAAGAATAAATCAATTATGAGCGTGAACGACTCGACCCGACAACGTGTGCTCGCCATCGGGCTAGACGGCGCCACCTACGACTTGATCCGCCCTTGGGCCAGAGAAGGCCAATTGCCCACCTTTGCCCGGCTGATGGCCGAGGGCGTCTGGGGCGACCTGTGCTCGGTTATCCCACCCCTCACCATGCCGGCCTGGTCCTCTTTTCTGACCGGCATGTTACCCGGCCATCACGGCGTCTACTCCTTTCTGCGCCGCAAACTCGACAGCTACGCCCTGACTCCCTTTAACGCCAGCTATCTGCGCGCGCCCGACCTGGGCACGCTGCTCAACCGCGCCGGGCGGCGCATAGCCCTGGTCAACGTACCGGCCACCTATCCCCCAAAACCGCTGGATGGGCTGGTGGTCACCGGCCTGGAAACCCCTGACCGCAACGGATGTTTTACCCACCCCCCGGACCTGGGCCGGGCGCTGCTGGAGCGTTTCGACTATGAGATCGAATTGCCCGAAAAATACGACCCTGGCCAGGAAGCCAGCTTTATTGCGGCGGTAGAGCGCAGCGAAGGCAAGCGATTCAAAGCGATCCTGTGGTTGTTGGATCAGGTGGACTGGGACTTTTTTATGGTGGTCTTTCGAGGCACCGACGTGTTGGGCCACGCCCTGTGGCGTTTTTTGGACCCGGCGCACCCCGCCCACGAACCGGCCGTGGCCCGGCGCTGCGGCGACGCGCTGCTCAAGCACTACCAGCGCATGGACCGCGCCATCGCTGTCTTGCGCGAACTGGCCGGCCCACAGACCACGCTGCTACTCATGTCGGATCACGGCATGGGGCCATTACACCGCGACGTGTACCTGGACAACTTGTTGGCCCAGCACGGCCTGCTATACATCCGCCAGACCCCCGCCGCCCAATTGCGTTACTTGCTGCTCAAGCTGGGCCTCAGCCCGCGCAACCTGTTGCGTCTGTTAGCCGCCTTGCGGCTGCGCACTCTCACGCGCAGGCTCTTGCCCCAAAAGGCCCGCATGGCGGTGAACATGCGCATGCTCATGCAAGACAGCGTGGATTGGTCGCGCACCCGCGCCTATCCTCTGGGCGGAGCCTGCCAGATCGCCATCAACCTGCAGGGGCGCGAACCCCAGGGCATCGTCATGCCGGGGGCCGAGTACGAACAGGTCTGCGCCGAGATCGAGCGGGTCTTGCACACCCTGCGCGACCCTGCCACCGGTCAACCCATGGTCAAACGGGTGTGGCGTAAGCAGGAAATCTATGGCGACGGGGCTGTGCCCGACCTGCCCGACTTGTACGTCGAGTGGCTCAACGACGCCTACACCGACCTGGGCGGGATCGGCTTTAGTCGCGGGATCATCTCTGGGCCGGTGCGCGGGCGTTCCGGCGGACACACCATGCGCGGCATCTTTTTAGCCCACGGGCCAGGCATCCGGCGTGGTTACGCCCTGGAAGGCGCGCGCTTGTTCGACCTGGCTCCTACTATTCTGCATTTACTGGGCGCACCGGTCCCGGCTTATATGGACGGCCGCGTCCTGACCCAGATGTGGGAGGTCGAACAAACCGTCGTTTACGACACGTCGGCAACCGCGCCGGTGCATAGCCAAAAAGTGCATCCTTTTTCCGATCAGGAGCAAGCAACGATTGAAGAGCGCCTACGCAATCTGGGCTACATCTAGCCAAAACGGCGCCATGTGAATTCAGGAAAGATACCTATGATCAGAAACGCACTCACAGTAGATGTCGAAGATTGGGCGCAGTCCACGCTAGACCTGTCGCGCTCTATCAGCGAACGGGTCGTGGTTAACACACGGCGTTTGTTAGCTTTGTTCGCCGAGTACGATGTACGGGCAACCTTTTTCGTGCAGGGCATGGTCGCCGAACGCTACCCGGAGTTGGTGACCGAGATCGCCGCCGCCGGCCACGAACTGGGGACCCACGGCCACTCCCACCAGCCCGTCTATCGCTTGGGGCAGGCGCAGTTTGCCGCCGAATTGGCCCGCTCTATCGCCTTTATCGAAGCCGCCGGCGGCCAACAGGTGATCGGGCACCGCGCCCCCGACTTTTCCATCCCTCCCGGCGCCCCCTGGGCCTGGGAGGTATTGCGTGACCACGGCCTGCGCTACGATTCGAGCGTTTTTCCAGCCCCCAACCCGCGCTACGGTACGCCCGGCGCACCCTGCCACCCTTACCATGTGTTAGACGGACTGGTCGAGTTCCCTGTGGCGGTGCTGGCCCTCGGCCCACTGCGCCTGCCGGCGGCCGGGGGTGGGTATTTCCGGCTGTTCCCCTACCTTCTCACCCGCTGGGGCCTACACCGCCTCAACGCCAGGGGACTGTCGGCTGTGTTGTACACCCACCCTTATGATCTGGACGAGCGCGAGCTGGGTCAACTGGGTCGCCAGGTGCCGTGGCGGCTGCGCTTGACGCAAGGGGTGAACCGGGGTCGCATGGAACGCAAACTGCGGGCGCTGCTGCGCGATTTTACCTTTGGGCCGTTGGTAGACCTGCTGCCAGGCGTGAAACGGCCGGCCCTGAGCCTGTCGAAGGGTGAAGCGAACGCGTAAATTCGGGAATCGGCAACTGTGTACGGGGAATCGAAAATCCAAAATCTGAAATCCAAAATGCTAAATCCCCTCACTGCGGCGCTGGTGGTCGTCCTGCTGGGTGGGATGGCTGGGGTCGGCATTTCCGCATTGACGCCTGCGCTGGGCGACCAGACGGCGCTGCTGGCGCTGGCTCTGCCGGCCGGCTTGATCGTGACGCTGCTGTGCTGGTATTGCTTTGACTGGATGATGTTCGTCGCCCTGGCCTGCTCTAGCGTCGTGTTCATGGAGCCGGCGCCGGTGGACCTGCTGCTCATCCTGCTGTTAATTGTCGGCCTGCTCAACGGGCGGCTCTCCCCCCAGCGCTTGCACAACGCCCCCCTCATCCATTTGTCCGTCTGGCTGCTGGCGCTGACCAACCTGTTTGCTATGATCCCCGGCGGCTACCCCGCGCCCGCCTCGCTGCTCTTTGCGGCGGTCTCGTTCTACCTGCTGGCCTCGATGTACCTGGTCCAAATGTACGTCACCTCGCCCCGCCAGGGCCACGTCATTCTAGCCGGCTATTGGGTCGCGGCGGGGATCGCCGTCGGCAGCGTGCTACCGTTTTACATCGGGCTGCAACAGCGTCTCACCGCGCCGGGGTTGAATAGCGGACAGTTGGGGGTCATCGGATTACGGGCGCGCGGGCTCTTCAAAGACCCCAACGTGTTTGGGCCTTTTCTGGTGCCCCTGTTTCTGCTGGTACTGGACGAATGGGTCGAGCCGACTCTAACCCGTATCCCGGCCCTGCTTAAAGGGTTGACTTGTTCCCTGGTGGTGGTCGGCATCTTTCTCTCCTTCTCGCGAGCAGCCTGGATCAACCTGGGAGTCGGGGTGGTTCTATATACCAGCATCAACCTGCTGCGGGGGCGGCGCATCAAGCGCCTGCTGGTCATCCTGGGCAGCGGCGCGGCTGTCGCCGGGCTCCTGGTTGGTCTACTGTTTGCAAGCCGACCCGATTTGGTGAACCTGTTTAACTGGCGGCTGGACCTGCAACAACGCTACGACAGTTTTCGCTTCGCCCGTCACCAGGAAGGCATTATGAGCGCCTTTACCGACCCCATCGGCGTAGGTCCTGGCAATTTTGGCGGCGCCCACCAGCTTTTCGTCAAGACCCTGGCCGAGCAGGGCTGGCTGGGCTTTGCCGCCTTGCTGACCCTGTTGTTCACCCTCACCGCCAGAGGCTTGAGGACTGTGTTCAGCAAAGTGCACGGCCTGTCTAGCGCAGCCGTGCTGGCAGGGCTGGCCGGTACCTTGACCAACAGTTTCGTCATAGACACCATCCACTGGCGACACTTTTACCTGCTCCTGGGGCTGGCGTGGGCCATGTCCGATGGGGCCCAGGAGGCGCACGATGAGCCATAGATTAAAGGTGTTTCAAGTAGTCCCGGCGGCGGCCTGGGGCGGTGGCAGCGTCGTCATCTTGCGGTTGATCCAGGCGCTAGTCCGCGCCGGCTGCCAGGTGACGGTGTTGTGCTCCACCGACCCGCGCACCGTGGCCGAGTTTTCCCAGAGCGGGGCCGAGGTGATCCACGCCCGCCACTGGCGGCGACCCATCAGCCCGCTGCAAGACTTGCTCTTTCTGTTCGAGATGTACCGCGTGTGCCGACTGGGAAAATTCGACGTTGTGCACACCCACATGCCCAAAGGTGGAGTGATCGGGCGCGTGGCCGCCCGTATGGCCGATACACCCCTGGTCATCCACACCATCCACGGCCTGGCGTTCAACGAATTTATGTCACGCCCCAGGGCCTGGCTCTATCGCACCCTGGAGCGCCTGTCGGCGCCCTGCTGTGACCTGTTCATCTCGGTGAACGCCCAGGACCGCCAGCGGGCCATCGCGACCGGCGTCACCTCCCCCGACCGAATCGTGACCGTGCTCAACGGCATAGACGTGGAACCGTTCCTGACCGCCCGGCCTGCCCCGCTGCGGGCCGAAATAGGCCTGCCCACCGACGCCCTCCTGATCGGCGCGACCGGCCGGCTGGCGACCCAGAAAGGCTTTGAATACCTGATCCGCGCCGTCCCCCTGCTCGTCGCCGCCGAACCTCGCGCTCACGTGATCCTGGTGGGCGACGGTGAGCTGGAGACCGACCTGCGCGCCTTGATCGCAGAGCTGGACCTTCAGGATCGATGTCACCTGCTGGGCTTTCGCCAGGATGTGCCGGCCTTACTGGCCTCTTTTGACCTGTATGCCCAACCCTCCCTGTGGGAGGGCCTCTCGATCTCGTTGCTTGAGGCCATGGCCGCCGGCAAACCCATCATCGCCACCGACATCATCGGCAACCGCGAAGTGGTCCGGGACGGCATCACCGGCCGGCTGGTACCCCCGGCCGACCCACCGGCCCTGGCGCGGGCGCTGCTACAACTGATCGGCGATCCCGCTCTGGCGGGCCGGCTGGGCCAACAGGCTCAACAACATGCGATAATACATTTCAGCGCCGAACGCATGATTCAAGAGACGCTCGAGCTGTATCGGGTTTGGCTGGCCAAAACCCCCGCTGGCGCGGCGGCTCTGGCCGTGGAGCTTTAGCTATGGAGACACAGAACTTTATGCGCATCGTATGGAGATGGTTGTGGCTGCTTTTGCTGGGCGTCGCCGTGGGCGTGGGGACCAGCTATTATGCTCTTCGCGCCCTGGGCCACGTGCCTGTTTATGAGGCCACGGCCACGGTCGGCATTGGCACTCAACTGCTCGGCGCCGACCAAAACCTTGAAAACCTCCAGCTCGGTCGCGAGCTGGCCCCCACTTATGTGGAACTGGTGACCATGCGGCCGATGACCCAGGCCGTCATTGACGAACTGCAACTCTCCCTCACTCCTCAAGAGTTGGCCGGCCAACTGCGGGTAGACATACTGCCCGACAGCCCATATTTGCACATCACCGCCGTCGCCCACACCTCACAGCAGGCCGCCGACATCGCCAATGCCACGGCCCGCCAACTGGCTCTCCAGACACCCCCGCGCCTGCGTGGACTGTTCCAAATCGTCGAACCGGCCACGCCCCCGGCCGCGCCCAGCCTGCGTCCCTTTATCGCCGTCTTTATCGCCGGTCTGGTGGGGCTATTTCTGGCGTTGGGGATAGCCGCCCTGATCGAGCGACTGGACGACACACTCAAGAGGCCGGAACAAGTCACTCGCCACCTGGGACTGACGGTGTTCGGCGTGATCCGGCCTACTCGCCCACGCTGGAAGCGCCTGCTCCGGCGATCCGCGCCAACGCCAGGACCGGCGCTCACCCGGCAACCGGTATGGTGGACAGCCATCGAGGGTTGCCGCCACGTTTGGAACGGAGCCAGCCCAGGCGCCGGTCAACCCACAGGCAAGCGGGTGCTCGTCACCAGTCCTGGCCGCGCCGAGGGCAAGACGACCGCGGCCATCGGTCTGGCGGCGGCCTGGGCCAGAACGGGCCTCAACGTGGCCCTGCTGGAGGCCCACCTGGACCGGCCGGCCCTGGGCCGGCGGTTGGGCCTTTCCGCCGCTGCGGACCTGGCTGCCTGGTCAGAGGACGGCATCCCCGCACTTCAGGAGGTCATGATAGGCCGGTCAACCAAGCTCAGGGTGCTGGCCGCCGGTCATGCCGCGCCCGACCCGCTCGATCTGATCTCTGCGCCGCCCTTTCAACGCCTGCTGGAGGAGATCGACCGGCAGGCCGATCTGGTGGTCATTGACGCGCCGCCGCTCCTGTCCAATGCTGAAGCCCCTTTGTTAGCGGGCAAGGCCGATGGCGTCCTGCTGGTGGTGCGCGCCCGCAAAACCCGCCTAGGCGCCCTCAAGGAGGCTGTCGAAATACTCAACCTAGTGGGCAGCCCGGTGTTGGGAGTAATTTTCGATACCGGCCAAGAGTAGAGATGAGTGAGAAGCAGATCGCTATTGTACCGATGACCCAAGTCCACGTGCCGGACGTCGTCGCGGCCCATATAGCCAGCTTTCCTGAGGCTTTCCTCACCTTTCTGGGTCAGCGCTTCCTGACGGTGCTCTACGGCGGGGCGATCACCTCGCCCTATGGTCTGGGGGTAGTAGCGGTGGACCAAGAGAATCGGGAGCAAACGGTGGCCGGATTTGCCGTGGGGATGCTCAACCCGGCCGCTTTTTACCGGGGACTGCTGCGAGAGCAAGGCTGGCGCTTTGCGTGGGCCGCCCTCCACGGCGTGGCCCGCCGCCCGCAGATTATTGCCCGCCTGCTCCGCGCCCGGCGCTACCCTGCCGAGACCCCCCGAGACGAGCGCACGGTCACGTTGGGGTCCATCGGCGTGCGGCCGGAATATCGGAGGTGCGGGCTGGGTAGCCGCCTGGTGCAAGGCTTTTTAGAACTGGCGCAAGTGCGGGGCGCTCGACAGGTCAACCTGACCACCGACGCGGCGAACAACGAGGCCGTGAACGCTTTTTACGGTCGCTTGGGCTTTATCTGTACACACAGCTTCTGCACCCCTGAGGGGCGCTATATGCAGGAGTATCAGATTGATTTGCGACCTTAGGTCTTTCACAGGAGCAAAAGAAATGGTCATGGAATTAGAACAACTCTCAACGGGCACGACTGCCGCCGAGGCGGCCTGGGATTCTCGGTATTACACGGAACCGGACTGTGAGGACATTCAAAGGCTCCTCGCCAGCGAATATCCCGACTCGGACGTCGGCCTGCCCGAGTTTTTTGAGTGGCAGTGTGACCAGAACCCGGCCGGGCGGCCTATCATCCGATTGGCCTACGAGTGCTGCCAGAACGAGATCGTGGGAGAAATGTGGGGCTTGCCGATGCGCATCCAGGTAGGGGACCAGGTACAGCGCGCCACCCTCATCATCAACGGCCTGGTACGCCGAGACTTTCGGTGCCAGGGCGTCATCACCCGTCTCGGACGCGAGAGCTTCACCGATGCCCTGGTCCAACAAGGAATCGAGTTCACCATTTCGGTACCCAGTCCGCCCACGTATCGGGTGGACACCCAATACCTGTATGGTCTGGAATTGGGACGTATCCCCCTCCTCATCAAACCGCTCGACTGGGCGGCCTTGCTCACCTACAAAACCGGTCAACCCAAGCTATCGGGACTGGCCGCCGCAGTCCTCAAACACGTGGTGCCCTCGAACTCGCGGCATTTTCAAGCGCACGGCATCACCCTATGCGGACAAGACTGCTTTGACGAAGCCTTCGACGCTCTGTGGGAGCGGACGCGTCATAAACGCCCGGTGGCCGTCGTGCGCGACCACGCCTGGCTCAATTGGCGCTATGTGCAGATTCCCACCCGCCACTATGACGTGAGAATTGCCCGAGAGGGCGCAGAAATGCTCGGCTATATTGTCACCCGCCAGACAATCCTGGAGGGAGTGAATTGCGGGATGATCGTGGACCTGTGGGTCGAACCGACCCAACGCGGGCGACACGCCGCATGTCTGTTGATCCAGGAGGCCACCGAGACTTTTCTGAGTCAAGGGATGCAGATTTCTGGCGCGTTGATGCTGCCCGCCACCCACGAATTCACCGCCTTGCGTCGAGCAGGCTATTGGGTGTGCCCCTCTTTTCTGGAACCCCAACCCATCCCTTTGTGCATTCGCTGGCACACCGACACAGCGCCCCGCCATCCGTTAAATGACCTGTCGAATTGGTTTTTTACGATGGGCGATTACGATGTGATTTAGTGGCAAGTTGGTACATGGTACGCCCCTTGGGCGGGTAGATTGGGAAAAGGAGGGACAGAGTGACCGTCGAACATGTAGAATCGACCGGGATCGCAGCGCCGGTGCGCGAGCAGCTCTTGCCCTTTTGCGTGCCCGACCTGGGCGAAGCCGAGATCAACGAAGTAGTAGACACGTTGCGCTCCGGGTGGATCACCACCGGTCCCAAGACCCAAGAGTTCGAGCGCCGTTTTGCCGCGTACGTGGGCGCCCGCCATGCCATCGCCGTCAGCTCGTGTACCCACGGGCTGCTGGTGGCGCTGGCCGTCGCCGGCATCGGTCCCGGCGATGAGGTCATCGTGCCTACCATGACCTTTTGCGCCACCGCCAACGTCGTGATCCACCTGGGTGCGACGCCAGTGCTGGTAGACGTGGAGCCGGACACACTCAACATTGCACCCGCTGCCGTGGAGCAGGCCATTACCCCGCGTACCAAAGCCATCCTCCCGGTCCATCTCTACGGCCACCCCTGTAACCTGGACGCCCTCGGCGAGATCGCCCGGCAGCACGACCTGCTCGTCATCGAGGATGCCGCCCACGCCGTGGGAGCCGCATGGCGCGGGCGGCGTATCGGAACCTTGAGCCAGGCCACCGCTTTCAGTTTTTACGCCATCAAAAACCTGACCACCGCCGAGGGCGGCATGGTCACCACCGATGACGACGCCTGGGCCGAGCGCCTGCGCGTCTATACCCTGCACGGCATCAGCCGCGACGCCTGGAAACGTTATTCCAGTGAAGGCTCGTGGTACTACGAAGTGATCCTCCCCGGCTTCAAGTGCAACATGACCGATATCCAGGCGGCGTTGGGGTTGCACCAGTTGGCCCGTCTGGAAGTCATGAACCTGCGTCGGGCCGAGATCGCCGCCCGCTACGACGAAGCGTTGAGCGACCTGGCCGAGCTGCGTCTGCCGGCCCGACGCCCCGGCATCCGCCACGCCTGGCATTTATACCCCATCCGGCTGCGGCTGGACCGGCTCACGGTTGATCGGGCCGCCTTTATCGAACACTTGCGGGCCGAGGGCATCGGCGCGTCGGTCCACTTTATCCCGCTCCACCGCCAGCCCTACTACCGTGATCGTTTCGGTCTGCGCCCCGCAGACCTGCCCGTAGCCGATGCGGCCTATCACGAATTGGTCTCGCTGCCGCTCTATCCCCGCATGCAGGACCAAGATGTAGAAGACGTGATCGAGGCCGTGGGGCGTGTCGTGTGGCGTAACAGGAGGCAGACGTGAACACTCGCCCTATCAAACGCGCTATGGATGTGACGGCGGCTCTGACGGGGCTGGCTCTGACGGCTCCGCTCCTGTTCATACTGGCGATACTGATCAAGCTCGACTCACCGGGGCCGGTGCTGTATTGGAGCAAACGGGTCGGGCGCGGTGGGCAGCTTTTTCGGATGGCCAAGTTGCGCACCATGTTCCTGGGGGCCGACCAGACCGGGCCGGCCATCACCGGCCATGCGGATCCTCGCATCACTCCGCTGGGTCGCTGGCTGCGCCGCTTTCACCTGGACGAGCTGCCCCAACTGTGGCACGTCCTCACGGGCGAGATGAGTCTGGTAGGCCCGCGCCCCGAAGCGCCGTGCTACGCGGCTCACTATACACCTGAACAGCGGCGCGTGTTGGATGTGCGTCCGGGGATCACCGGTCTGGCCCAGCTTCAGTTTCGCAACGAAGCCGCCATTCTCGGACCCCACGCCACCGATGCCGATTACATCCGGCTCATCCTGCCCCACAAGGTGGCCGTGGATTTGGACTATATCGCCCACTGGTCGCTGAGACTGGATTTCAAGATTATCGGCCACACTCCAAGTGTGCTGGGCAAAAACCCACCAAGCCCACAAGAGCTTTAGGCGTCTTTTAAATGAGAGCACGAGCGCGGCGTGCCAAACCAACCCACGGATCCATCGAGGAGAGTGAACAATGCGGCTCACAAAAGAAATTACGCTACGCGTCGTTGCCGACGCGCTCTTGGTCAACCTGTCTGCGCTGGCCGCCTCGACGGTCTTGCAATCAATGCCCTTTTCCGACGGGGCAGTGCACCATCTGGCGATCCATCGGGCGTGCATCCTGGCGCTGATGGTCATCTGTCCGGCTGTGTTCTATCTGTCGGGTCTCTATACCTACGGGCGGGCCTATCGGGTGCGCTACAAGGCGCTGACCATCTTGCGGGCGACCACGACCACCTACCTCATTGCGGTCGCAGTCGCCTTTGCGGCCGACCTTGCGCCGGAACAAGCCTTGCCGTTTCTGGGCTTCAGTTGGCTGGGCAGCCTGGGACTGCTGGCCGGGGCGCGAGCAGCCCCTCTCATCTGGAGTTCCGGCGTCGTGGGCCGGCAACTGGCCGCCGTGCTGGGCGAGCAGAGCCAACCGGAGCAAGCCCCGCGCATTTTGGTCATTGGTGGGGCGGGCTATATCGGCTCGGCGCTGGTTGAACGGTTGCTGGGACTGGGCTACCGGGTGCGGGTGCTCGACCTGCTGGTGTACGGCGACGAGTCCATCGCCGCTTTTTACGGTCATCCGAGCTTTGATCTGTTGCAAGGGGATTTCCGTCACATCCACACCGTTGTTCGCGCTACCAAAGATATAGACGCCATCGTCCATCTGGGAGCTATCGTGGGCGACTCGGCCTGTTCTATTGACCAAGACCTGACCATAGAAATTAACCTGCGGGCGACGCGCACCATCGCCGAAGTGGGCAAGGGATTTGGCGTCAAACGCTTCATCTTTGCCTCCACGTGCAGCGTGTATGGGGCCAGCGACCAGGTTTTGGACGAACGCTCGGCCCTGCGCCCGGTCTCGCTCTACGCCCGCACCAAAATCGAGTCGGAAAAAGTGTTGTTGAGCCTGGCCGACGCCGCCTTTTCGCCCATCATCTTGCGCTTTGGCACCATCTACGGACTTTCGGGACGGCCCCGCTTCGATCTGGTGGTCAACCTGCTGGCGGCCAAAGCCGTCCAGGACGGTGAGGCAGGCATCTTTGGGGGGGCGCAGTGGCGGCCCTTTGTGCACGTCAAAGACGTGGCCGAGGCCATCTTGCTCGCCTTGCAGGCTCCTCTACCCAGTGTACACGCCCAGATTTTTAACGTCGGTTCCAACGAACAGAACTACCAGATTGCCGAGTTGGGGCCGATCATCCAAAAGATGGTTCCCACTGCCCGCATCGTCACGCAGGCCAAAGAGGACGACCGCAATTACCACGTGCGATTCGACAAGATTTACAATACGCTCGGTTTTCGCCCGCGCTACACTCTACGCGATGGGGTTCAGGAAATCATCCACGCCTGCGCTACGGGCAGAATTGCCGACTATCGCCACCCGCGCTACAGCAACTTTTCTTTTCTCAAGCAAAATGGTCACTTGCGTCCGCTGGTTGTCGAAGACGTGGACGGGTGGGACTGGCTCAAGCTCTCGACCACCGAGGCCGTGCTGCTCACCGAAGTGGTGATGGCTATAGCCGAATCTCACACGCCGGAGTTGCTGCATCGTCTGCGTGAGGCGCTGGTGCAAGCCATCTTGGGAGACGTGGATGGTTTTTTGCACATCCTGACCGGCCTGGAGCTGGCCCGGCCCCGCCGAGTGACGTTGGTCGCCAAAGTCGCGCCACTGCCGGCTGACTCGCTTGCACATGCGCACGCACTTGCTCTGGATCCACGCATGGGCGGTCACAGTCTGCCATCGGCGCTCGGTGGTCGTTGAAATACTCGGAGTCATACGATGCACAGATCTACCCACAACTTGTCACTCGTCGTCGCGTTGGCCTGTGTGGCTCTGCTGTTTCTGCTGGGCGGTTTGTCGCGAGCCATGCCTGCCGCTGGTCCACTGTCCAGCACCTGGTACGTCACGCCCCACGGCGACGACAGCCACACCTGCGACACCCCTACCGCGCCCTGCCGGCGGGTGCAGGCCGCGCTGGACAAGGCGGCTCCCGGTGACGCCATCCACGTCGCCCAGGGGGTCTACACCGATCCACTCGGCAGCGTCGTCCAGATCGACCAGGAGGTGACGCTGCTGGGTGGCTGGGACCTTTCCTTCACCGTGCAGGCTCCCATCTCCTACCCCGCCATCCTGGATGCACAAGGGGGCGGACCGGTGGCGACCATCCGGGGACCGGTGGGAGCCGACCCCATCTCACCCTGGATCGAAGGATTCGCCCTGATCAACGGAAACGGGACGGGCGTGACAGGCTGCGTTGCTCCCAACGCCGGGGGCTGCGGCGGCGGCATCTTTGGGACCAACGCTACCCCATACATCTTGAACAACCTCATCGCCGCTAACGTGGCGACCGTCAGTGGTGAGGGCTATGGCGGGGGCATCTTTCTGCAAGGAGCTGTCACCGGAGGGCTGATCGAAGGGAACGTCATCGCTGGCAATCAGGCCACCCTTGCCAGCACGGCCTCCATCCCGGGCTGGGGCGGCGGGATTTGCCTGCACGAGACCGCCGCGACGATCTATGACAACCTGATTCAAGCCAACGTCGCCAGCGCCAGTCAGGGCTGGGGCTACGGCGGAGGGGTGCTTTTGTACCGCAGCGCCGGGCAGGTCATCAGCAACGTGGTGGCCCAAAACACCGCCAGCGCCGTCGCCACCGGTCAGCTGAGTGGTTGGGGCGGCGGGATCAGCGTCGTCCAGGCGACCAGCCAGGCCGTCATCCAGGGCAACCAGATACGCGAAAACATAGCCAGCGTCGCCGGACATGGGTGGGGAGGCGGCATCCAGATCGGCAACTCGACCGTTTTGATCGCCGAAAATCAAATTATGTCCAACACCGCTGGGACCGCGCCCGACTATCGCGGCGATGGTGGGGGCATCTATGGACGCTACGGCAGTTGGACTATCCGCGACAACCAGATTATCAGCAACACGTCGGCCAGCATTGAGCAGGGGTTCGGCGGTGGTTGCCAACTGGAATATGGCTACGTCGTGCTGGAGCGCAACGTCATCGCCGGCAACACAGCCAGCCTGGGGAGTCGCAGCGGACTGGGCGGCGGGGCCAATCTGCTGCACTGCGACGGCAGCCTGGTACGCGGCAACACCATCCGCGACAACCTGGCCAGCGCCAGCGGTGAGGGCTACGGCGGCGGCCTCAGCGTGCGCTACGGCCCGATCACTGTAGAGGGTAACACTATCTTGAACAACCGGGCCACGGCCGGCGGCCTTGTGTTCAGCTGGGGCGGCGGGGTGCGTATAGATAGCGCCGCCCCGGTCACGCTGACCAACAACGTCATCGCCGGCAATCAGGCCCGCACTGAGGGCGGGGGAGTGCACGTGTTTGGCAACGCCGCCAGCTCCCCGGCCCATGCTGTGCTCGTGCACAACACACTGGTCGACAATGCCCAGGCCGCCGGCGGCGAAGGGGTTTTTCTGGCCCAATACGCCACCGCCGTGCTGACTAACAACCTCATCGTCAGCCACACCTACGGGGTCTTTGGCGAGACCGGCACGTCGGCGGCTACGGCTTATTATACCCTGTTCCACGCCAACACCGTGGCAGACACAGCCGGCGCCGTGACCGCCAGTCACACCCTCACCGGTCCGCCCCACCTGTCGCCCGACTGGCATATCGGGTGGGCATCGGCCGCCCTCGACAGCGGCGCGACCACGTTTGTGACACAAGACATAGACGGCGATGTGCGTCCCATTGGCGTTAGAGCCGACGTGGGCGCCGACGAGATCGGCTTCAAGACCTTTTTGCCTGTCTTGCTGCGGAGTGGTCTGTGAAAAGCGTTCACCTGTTCGTCTATATGTCCATAGCGGCGCTCGCGCCGGTTCTGTTTCTCTTGAACAGCCCAGCGTCTCCCGTCGTCGCTGCCGAGGCGACGCCCTTTTGCGGGATGCAATATGCCAGCGGGGACGACTTGCCCACGGTCCGCACACTGGGCGTCACGGTGGTCTTGCAGACCTTCCGGCACGACGGCGACCCGGACGAGTGGCTGGCCCAGCTGGACCTAGCCCGGCGCCACGGCCTGCAGGTCGTCGGCAGGCTGTGGCCCGAAGGCTGGACATGGGACGGCGCGGCCTGGCAGATCGACGAGCAGGCCCGGCTGTTCGTCCAGACTGTCGCTGCCCACCCGGCTACACTGGCCGTGTACGCGCTGCACGAACCCTACTGGCGCGGCTGCCGAACTTGCGGCCTGACTACCGCCCAGCAGCAGGAACTCTACCGACAAATCGAGGCCATTGCCGACGTGCCCCTCTATTCCGAAATCGGCAGCATCACCTTTTGGGTAGACGCGGGCCGGGCCACGACGCTGGCCGACGGTATGTGCGACTATTGCGCCGTCAGCTACTACCCCTTTTTCGCCGACGGGAGCTATGACCGGGAACAGTTCATCGAACGATTAGAGGAGGACTTGGCCGCTATTCGCCAGCTCGCTCCCAGCGCCAAGCTGGTGTGGGGTCTGCAGGTGTTTGCCCAATCGGACGCTCCCACGCCGCGCCGCATGCCCACGGCAAAAGAGATCGCCGACATCGGGGCCATCGTCTCGGAACATGACGTGGATGGCATTTTTTGGTACGTCTGGAAGTTTGGTCCCTTGTACGATGACTTTTTATCCAATCATCCCGAGCTGTTCCCGGCCATAGCCCAGGCGCCCATCTGCGCCCGCACACTGCCTGCCGCCCCCCCAACGCCATCTGTCGGCTCGACCCCTAGACCATCGCCGACGCCTCCCTCACCAGCCACTCCGCCCCCAGGACCGACATCCCCGGCCCCATCCCATCCACCCCAGACTATTTGTGGATCGGCTCTCTTGCTGGGAGGGTGGCCTTTGCTCGGCCTGCTGCTCCTCGTCTCGCGCGCCAGGAGGTGAACATGCGTAACTCTTGGCTGGTTTCTTTTTCACTTTTCGTTACGCTCTTGGCCGCGTTCGGCCAGGTCTCCGACCGTCGCCAGGATAGATTTTGGATCGAGGGTGACGGCGACGAAAAAGAGGCCGGGCCCTTTTGCGGGATGCACTTTGCAGCCGCCGACGACCTGCCCCTCGTCCGGGCGTTGGGCGTCACGGTGATCTTGCAGACCTTCCGGCACGACGGTGACCCGGCCGAGTGGCTGGCCCAACTGAACCTGGCCCAAAGCCGCGCTCTGCAAGTCATCGCGCAGTTGTGGCCCGAAGGCTGGGTATGGGATGGTAATGCCTGGCAGATAGACGAACAGGCGCGCCTGTTCGTCCAGACCGTTGCCAATCACCCGGCTATTCTGGCCGTGTATGCGCTGCACGAACCCTACTGGCGCGGCTGCGACACCTGCGGCCTGACTACCGCCCAACAGCAAGCGCTCTACCAGCAGATCAAGGCCATCGCCGATGTGCCCCTTTATTCCGAGATCGGCGAGATCGACTTTTGGGCCGATCAAGGCCCTGATACTACCCTGGCCGACGGGGTGTGTGATTATTGCGCTGCCACCTATTATCCGTTTTTCGCCGACGGCAGCTACGACCGCGCCGGGTTCATTGCGCACCTGGACGACGACCTGGCCGCCGTCCACCAACTGGCCCCCAACGCCAAACTGGTGTGGGGCATGCAGGTCTTTGCCCAGATCGATTCCCCCGAACCCCGGCGCATGCCCACGGCCGCCGAGATTGCCGACATTGGGACCATCGTCGCGGAGCGGGAGGTGGATGGGATTTCCTGGTATGTGTGGGAGTTCGGGCCGCTCTACGACGACTTTTTATCCCACCACGCCGAGCTTTGGCCGGCCGTGGCTGATACACCGCTTTGTCAAGGCACACTCACGCAGCACTTTTTACCACTGGTATTGAATGGCAAGTGACGGGTGTTTTCAACCTGTAGGCCACCTGAAGCTGCCTTTTTCCATCGAGGCGTTGCGAGAAACGCTAGCAGCCTATATGACAGGGTTCTCCGACAGGCGGCTAGAGACGGCGATTTCACACGGACGTGAGTTAAATCTACCCGCATTGGAAGCGGGGTATGGTATGGGTCGCGCGGAAAGTTGATTCGGAGGAAAAAGATGAACGGACTGGTGCTAAATTCTCAATTGCTTCAAGTCCCCCTCTACATCGCCGGCAAGTGTCCTGAACAGATCGGTCAAGAGCCGGGATCGAACGGGGTTATCAAGCTTGGTTCCAACGAAAACCCCCTCGGTCCCAGCCCGTTGGCCCTCGCTGCGCTGCGCGGCGCGCTAGAGACGGCGCATCGCTATCCCGGCGCAGGTGAAAACGAGTTGCGCCGCAAGCTGGCGGCCTATCACGGTGGCCGCCTCGGCGCAGAAAATTTCATCATTGGCAACGGCGCTACCGATATTTTGCGCATGATCGCCCAGGCCTTCATCTCCGCGGGAGGGGAATCGGTCACGTGTCAGGTCAGCTTTCCTCTCTTTGCCCTGCTGACCACAATGTACGGTGGCCGGTCCGTCCAGGTAGCCCCGTGTCACGATTATCAGTTGGACCTGGCGGCGATGGCCGAGGCAATCACCCCTCAGACGCGCCTTGTCTGGCTGTGCTCACCGAATAACCCCACCGGTCTGATTCTGAAACAGAGGGCAGTGGACGAGTTCATTGAGCAACTCCCCGAACACATCGTGGTCGTCTTTGACGAGGCCTACGTTGACTTTGTCACCGACGCCGAGCAGGTCAATAGTCTACGCTACGTCCATCAAGGGCGCAACGTCATCACTGTGCGTAGCTTTTCCAAGAGCGCCGGCCTGGCCGGCCTGCGCGTGGGCTATGGCATCGCCCGGCCGGACCTGATCGCGTACCTCTCGCGCACGGTCCTCCCGTTCAACACCAGCGCCCTGGCGCTGGTCGCCGCCAGCGCCAGCCTGGATGATCACGTGTTCCTCCGGCAAAGCCGAGAGTTGGTGCAGCAGGAACGGCAATTTTTGTATACTCGCCTGACAGAAATGGGGTTGACCTGCTTGCCGAGCCAGGCCAACTTTGTGGTGGTGCTCGATCCGCCCGGGGGTGCGCCGGCCTTGGTAGAAGCCTTGCTCCATCGGGGCATCATCATCCGGCCAATGGGAAATTTTGGACTGCCCAACGCTTTGCGGGTGACGGTCGGGTTGCGGGAGCAAAACAGGCGGTTCCTAGAAGTCGTGCGCACCGTGCTACCCCAGACATCGGTCGCGCCGTCCTAGCCGGGGTCCGTCCCTGTTTCAAAACAGGGTTTATGGCTCTTGCAGCGAGTCCGCTGCGCCTACACATGTTATGCAAGGAGTTGGAAAATGAAAAACCTCAAATACACACTCATCGCATTCGGCCTGGCGCTGATGGGGCTGGGCTTTGTGTGGGGCCTGGTCCAATCACCTCGCCCAACCCACGCCAGGACGGCCAACACAAGCATGGCCGTCACCACTGCGCTCGCAATCTCTGGCGAGCTGAACCCCAACCCGCCGCCCAACCCGGTCAAGCTGATCTTTATCCATCACTCCACCGGCGAAAACTGGCTCAACAATAGCAACGGCGCGTTGCTGCAAGCCCTCAACAACAACCACTATTACGTTAGCGACGGCGGCGGCAGCGGCGGCCCCTACGACATCGGCTCGCGCACCGACCTCGGCGACTGGTGGGAGTGGTTCGCCGGACCCGACGCATACACCATCACCCAATGGCTCTACAACCTGGACCAGACCCGGGCCAACGCCATCCCCAACCCCGACCCGGACGCCGAAAACGAAATCGTCATGTTCAAGTCTTGCTTTCCCAACTCCAACATCTGGGGCAACCCCGATGACCCGCCCAACCCCGACCCCGACCCACCGCGCGGCTTTACCCCTGGCTCGCTCGACCACAACGTGGCCAACATCAAACGCATCTACATCGACATCCTGGAATACTTTGAAACACGGCAGGACAAACTGTTCATCGTCATCGTCGCGCCGCCGCTGATGGAGAGCAGCACCGACGCCACCCGCGCCGCCAACGCCCGCGCCGTGAGCCGCTGGCTGATGGACGAGTGGCTGACCGATTATCCCCATCACAACGTGGCCGTGTTCGACTTTTACAACGTGCTCACCACCAACGGCGGCGACCCCGACACCAACGACATGGGCTGGCCCACCGGCAACCACCACCGCCTGATCACCACCACCACTCCCATTACAATCCAGCACAAAACTAACGGGGACGACGACGGCGAGCCAAACTATCTGGAATATCCCTCTGAGGGCGGCACCAACGACCATCCCAGTCAGGCCGGCAATCGCAAGGCCACCGGCGAGTACGTCGCGCTACTCAACGTGTATTACAATTGCTGGAAATTTGGCGATTGTGGAGAGGAAGCAGTGATCGATTGGCTCTCGCTCACTGCCCTCAGCGACACGGTCGCCATCCATGCCGGACAAGAGGCCACCTTTACTCTCTCGATTAGCGCCAGTGCGGGCGTCACCGGCCCGGTAGCCCTGGCGCTGAGCCAGCCGCCGGTGGGCGTCTTGGCTGCCTTTGATGTCAACCCGCTCGACCCGCCAGGCTCTAGTCAGCTCACGCTCGAAAACACGGACCAGCTCACACCCACCACCTATGCCATGACAGTCACGGCCGTGTACACTCCCCTGGGTCTCTCAGACAGTGTGCCTATCTCCCTGATCGTCACCCTGCCACCCACCTTCACTTTTAGCCTCGCGCCGATCAGCCGCACCGTGCTGGCCGGCAACGCGGTCACCTTTACCGGCTACCTGACCGCATTGTATGGCTTTGACCAGTCCATCGCCCTGTCAGTCTCGGACCCGCCCACGGGGATGCAGACCCTTTGGGAGGTAACGCCTGTGCACCCTCAGCCGACGGCCCACAGCCAGCTCATCGTATGGACCGAGGCGACACTGCCCCCCGCCGTGTACCTGTTCCAGACCCGCGCCGCCGCCGATCAGATGCAGGTCGCCCGCCCGCTCACGCTGACCGTGATCACCACGACCGACACGAGCGACTTTGCACTGACGATCACACCCTTCAGCCGGACCGTGCGCCCGCCCCAGACCGTCACTTACACCGTCGCGATCAGTAGCATCGACGGCTTTACCCGCCCGGTATCCCTCTCGGTCCTGGGGCTGCCAACGGACAGCACGGCCGACTGGAGCGCGAATCCTGTCTCGCCGGGGCAGCATGCGACGCTCTCTGTGGCGACCGCTTTGCTCTCACCGCCCGGTCCCTACGCGCTGTTCGTCACCGGACAGGCCGGCATCCGCGCCCACATTGAGCCTGCTGGACTGGTCGTAGACTATCCCTATCGCCTGTACTTGCCAATCCTGCAAAAACAGGGATAATCTCAGGTGCGTCGCACCTGAAGGATGGAATGGAGGTCAACGGTGTCCAGTCGCCGCAAGATCGGCTTGGGAATAGGCTTTGGAACCCTGCTGATTCTCGGAGTGGGAGGCTATATTATGTGGCCGCGGCTGCGCACCTTTATCCCGCTGCCGGTGGCCCACGAGCCGATGCAGGCCGACGGCAGCTACACCAACATCATCTTTTTGCACCATTCCACCGGGACCAACCTGATTGCCCAGGGCAACGTGCGCCCGTTGCTGAGCGAGCTGGGCTACCAGTTCTGGGACCACGGTTACAACTACCAGGGCCTGGTTCGCCCGGACGGCACGCGCACCGGCACCAGTTATCGCATTCCGGGGAACATGGGACGCGGCAACACAGATGTAGATGGCCTGGCGGCGCTGTTCAAACAACCGGTCGCCGCCGCGCCGTTACACTCTGCGGGGCAGGCCGACCCGCCGAACAACGCCTTTAGCCGCCTGCTGCAGCACGAGGTCATCGTCGTCAAATCTTGTTTTCCCAACAGCGCGGTCAAAGACGAGGCCATGCAGCGCCAATTCCAGGCCTGGTATCTGGAGATACGCGACGTCATCGGCCAGCATCCCGACCGGATTTTTATCCTCGTCACCTCCCCGCCGCTCCATCCGCTGGCGACCAACGCAGAAGAGGCCAGCCGGGCGCGGGCCGTTGCCAACTGGCTCAAGTCAGACGAGTATCTGGCCGGTCAGCCCAATCTTTTTGTGTTTGACTTGTTCGACCTGCTGGCCGACCCCGCCACCCACACGCTGCGATCCGAGTATCAACTGAGCGCAGACAAGCGCGACTCGCACCCTAACCGGGTGGCCAACGAGACGATTGGCCCGCTGTTCGTGGCGTTTATAGACCAGGCGATCAAGACTTTTACCTCCCGCTTGGCCGATGACTGAGTGCGGCTGGAATAGATTCATCCTCCCGAGCGCTCATCACCGCCGCCGCGTTTGAGCCGATTTTTCGCTGCTGCGTTTGCGAAAGGTATGGGCCGCTGAGGGCTACAAGACACCGTCTCTCAGTCGCCAACCAGCGATAGGATTTCCGCCAACGAGGGTGTTGGGGTGATTGGGGCCGCGGCGCTGGCTCCCAGTCGCGCCAGCGCGTTCCTGGCCCGCTGCCGGCGTTGGCCGGGCAGTTGCGGCTGATCGAGCAAGAAAACCAGGAGCATCCCGGCTTGCGCGGCATCTCCGCGCTCAATCAGCAGGCAGGCGATCTCGAGCAAAATGTCGAGGACCGTAAGCGTTTCTTGGATCTCGTGGGCCTGGCCCAGGGCTAGCCGGAGTTGGCGCAGCGCTTTATCCCACTCTCCCGAACTGGCGGCAATCTGCCCCAGGCGATAGCGGCCATCGGCCTCGCCAGAGCGGTCGCCGATCTCCTGGCTGACGAGCACCGCGCGCTGGCAAAACCGCTGGGCGGCGGCGTGGTCCCCCAGTTGGCGGTTCAGCTCGCCCAGGGTCAGGCAGGCCTGCATGACGCCGTATTGGTCGCCCAGCTCCTCATAGATGACCAGGCTGCGCCGCACAAACTCCTGCGCTTGTTCGTATTGCCCCAGCTCGCGTTGACTCAAGCTCAGGCCGGTGAGCAGATGGGCCATCGTCTGCAGGTCGCCGCTACTGTCGCCGACAGCAAGGCCTTCTTGGCAGCGCTGGCGGGCCGTTTCATAGTCCTCGCGCATAAAGGCGACCCCGGCCAGTTCCAGCAGAGCAATGGCTTGGCCCCAGCAGTCCTCGATCTGCCGGCGCAGCGCCAGGCATTCCTGCAAGCGACGCTCGGCCACGTCCAGGTCCCCCTGCAGGCGGGCGATTCCACCCATGTGGCCCAGGATAAAGGCGACCTCGGCCGGCGCATCGAGCTCGCGCAGCGCCTCCAGGCTGGCAGCCAGCAAGTTCTGCGCCGGCTCATATTGCGCCAGGGACGAGCAGAACCTGGCCTCGCGGGCCATGGCCCGGTTGTAGGCCAGTTGAGTCGCGCGGCCGGCGTCGGCGACCTCTTGCAGAGCCAGCCGAGCAGTGCGGAACGCCTCCAGCCCGTCCCGGAACCGGCTGCGGAGCAGGTAGAAATGGTAGAGGCCGCCGGTCGCAGCGGCAAGCCCTGCCACGTCCCGCCGTTCGACCAGCCACTGCCAGGCCGCGCGGGTGTCCTCGACCTGGTCTTCGATTTCCATCAAGGCGCGCTTTTGATCGCGCCCTTGAAGGCGCTCCTCGTTTTGCGCCAAAAGCCTGGCATAATAGCCGGCGTGCGACGCCCGGATGGCTTGCACTTCGCCGGCCTGATCCAGCTTTTCCCAGGCAAAGCGCCGCGCCACCTCGTGCAACTGGTAGGTGGTTCCTCTGCGCCAGACCAGCGCCTTGTCTGCCAATGCCGCCAGGGCCGGCAACGATGCCCCGGCTACCTGGATAGCCGCGTCTCGGGAAAAGGGACCGCAGAACACGGCCAGGCGTTGGAACACGGCCCGCTCGTCCGGCGTGAGCCGGCTCCACGACCAGTCGAAAACCGCGCGCAGGCTGCGCTGTCGCGGCGCGACGTCGCGCCGAGAAGTGACCAGGAAATCGAGGCTGCGCTCGATCTCGCCAGCGATTTCGGCGCAGGTGAGTTGGTGCGCCCAGGCCGCGGCCAGTTCGATGCCCAGCGGCAGCCCCTGGACAGCCCGGCAGATGCGCGCCGCTGCCTCGCCCTCCGCCGCGATAAAGTCTGCCTGGACGCGCCGGGCGCGACGCGCGAACAACTGGACCGAGGCGAACGCTTGCGCATCCGGCGATCCCGGCGGAGGGACGGGCAGGCCGTCCAACGCAAAGACCCGCTCGGCCTGCAAGTTGAGCCGCTGGCGCGAGGCGGCCAGGATCTTCACGCCGGGGGCCTGGGCCAGCAGCTCGCACAGCCAGTCGGCGGCGTCGGACCACTCTTCCAGGTTGTCCAACACCAGCAGCAGCTCTCGTGAGCGCAAAAAGGCCAGCAGCCGGGCGCGCGGGTCGGGCGGACCGGAGGGAGGACAGCCCAGCGCGTCGGCTACGGCCTGGGCCAGCGCGTCGGGGCCGCCGGGTTGGGCCGCCAGGAGGGGCGCGAACCACACGCCGTTGAGGAACATTGGCTCACAGGCCGCGGCGACCTCCAGAGCCAGGCGGGTCTTACCGGCCCCGCCCGGGCCTAGAATCGTCAGCAGGCGGGTGTTGGGCGCTGCCAACAGGCGGCGCAGTTCGGCAATTTCGGCTTGCCGGCCTACAAAGCCGGTGGTGCTCGCCGGCAGGTTGTGGCGCGGAGCGCTCATGGCGGCCCTGATCCGCTCGTACAGCGCGGACGTCTCGGTTGAAGGCTCGACGTCCAGTTCTTTGCGCAGCAGGCGGCGGCAGCGTTGGTACTGGGCCAAGGCGGCCGAGCGTTGGCCGGTGCGCGCCAGTGCCAACATGAGCTGGCAATGGGCCTCCTCGCGCCAGGCGTCCAGCGCCAGCAGCCGGGTGGCGTCGTCAATCACCAGGTCATATTGACCGGCGTCCAGGTGGAGCTGGGTGAGCGTGTGCAGGGCGTGCAGAGCCAGTTCTCGATAGCGCGCCCGCTGCGCCAGCATCCATTCCTCAAAGGCGGGCGCGTCGCGCACGAAAAAGCCGCCCAAAAAGTCTCCTGTGTAGAGCGCAGTGACCTCCTGCAACTGCCGGACGCGCTCGTCAGGCGCAAGCGTCGCCGGGGGGCGCAAGCCCTGCTCGAAAGCGGCGGCGTCCAGAAAACAGGGGGTGGCCGGGTTCAGCTCGAGCGTTTCGCGGGTGATGATCAGATAGGGTTCCAGCATGCGGCGCAGGTTGGCGACGACCTGGCGCAGGTTGTTCCTGGCGTCAACGTCGGACATTTCGCCCCACAGCAGCGCAGCCAGGTCGTCGCGACGCTGGGCGCGGCCGGTCACGGCCAGATAAGCCAGCAGCGCGGGGGCCTTGGCCGAGATGAACGCCGTCAGGGGCGCGCCGTTCAAGACGATGCGCAGGCCGCCAAACACACGAATTTCCAAACCGGTTGCCATTCCCCGCCCCAGTAAACGATCTCTAAACGATGGCCCGCTATAATAGGAGCAGTATAGTCCAATTGACACATCCAGACCAGGACAAATGTCACATTACACACGCGATAGACCGGCCCGCTACCATATCTTTGTGCTCAGCCTGTGGGAGGCCGGCAGCAGCTACCCTGGCGGACCAGCGGTGTGGCGCTACAGCCTGGAAGACCCGCGTACGTCTGAGCGGCGGGGATTCAAGGACCTGGCGGAATTGGCGGCATTTTTAGACGAGTGGACGGCCGTATCGAATGAACGGCCGTCAGATGAATCAACCCATCATTAAAGCGGTAACTCTACATTTCCAAAAGGAGGAAAGCAAAATGAAAATTGAATCCAGTATCGTGATCAACCGGCCGGTCGAGGACGTGTGGGCGTATATGACCGACTTGGAGAAAACGTCGTTGTGGAACCCGGCCACCCTCGAAATGCGGCTCACCTCGGAAGGCCCGTTGCAAAAAGGGAGTAATTACGTATGGGTCGGGCAGTGGCTGGGGCGGCGCATCGAGTCGAGCTGCAAAGTGACGGAGTTTGAACCGGGTCGAGAATTCGCGTACAAGATCGTCTCGGGACCCTTCCCCGGCGCGGCCTCGACTGTCCTGGAGCCGGCGGCGGGCGGCGCCCGGGTGACAATCCGCTCCGAAGGGGAGATGGGCGGCTTTTTCAAGCTGGCCGAGCCGGTGGTAGCCGCCATGAGTAGGCGGCAGATGGAGAGCATGCTCGGCAACTTGAAAGACATCCTGGAAGCCCAAAGTTAGCGCGGCCGCGTGTGACGCGCCGAAAGCGCGAACGGAGGCTTGACCATGAAACAATTGCCCTGGTTTGCCCTGCTGCTCACCCTGGCCCTGTGGCTGGCCGCTTGTGGGTCGGGGGATGGCAAACTCACCATCCAGACCGCCGGTATGCGCTTTGTCGAGGACGAGGTGCACGTCAAGGCCGGCCAGCCGGTGACGCTGCGCGTGGTCAACAAGGACGGCTACGCCCACGCCTTTGACATGGACGAGTTCGACATCCACGCGCCCTTGCCGGCCGGGGCGACCTTCGACGTCGCCTTTACGCCGACGGAGCCGGGCCGCTATCGCTTCTACTGCGGTTCGCCCGGCCACGAGGCGGCCGGCATGGTGGGCGTGCTGGTGGTCGAGCCGTAAGCAGGTGCGTCGCACCTAAATATCCTGAAAGGAGGAGTTTATCATGATCCTAAACTTTTTGTCCCTGGCCCTGGTCATCGGGCTGGTCGTCCTGTTTGGCTGGCTCACCTACCGGGCTGTGCGCGCCCGGCGGCGGTGGGTCAAGATCGCCGGCGGGCTGGGCGCCGGTCTGCTGACTCTGCTGTTTTTGGCCGTGGCCTTTTTTGGCGGCAAGGGTCTGGCCGCCGCCTACTTCCCCGGCGCTCCGTCCGCGCCCGACCTGACGGTGACCGGCACGCCGGAGCAGGTTGCCCGAGGCGAATATCTGGTCAACGTCGCCTGCGTGGGCTGCCACAGCGCGCCTGGGGCCGACGGTCAGCCAGAGCGGGGCAACCCGCTCAGCGGCGGCTGGAACGTATCTGCGGCCGAAGGCTTTGGCTTCATCGGCCAGATGGCGACGGAGAACCTGACCTCTGGCGGCAAGCTGGCGAATTACACCGACGGCGAAATCTTTCGCGCCCTGCGCCATGGCGTGGATAAAGATGGTCGCCTGCTGGCGCTCATGTCTTTTCTGCCCTACAACCAGTTGAGCGACGCCGACACCCAGGCCGTTATCGCCTATCTGCGTACTTTGCCGCCAGCGCAGACGAGCGGGCCGGCCGGCGACAAGTTGAACTTTATCGGGGCCGCCATGCTCGGCGCGGGCATGTTCGGGCCAGCGCGGGAAGCAGCCCCCGAGTCGGTCGCCGCGCCGCCGCAGGGCGTGACCGTCGAGTATGGCAAATACGTGGCTACCTTTGGCGAGTGTCGCGGCTGTCACGGGCCAGACGCGACCGGGACCGCGGCCACCTCGGTCAGCCCGGCCATTCCCAACCCGCGCCCGCTGGTCGGCGCCGTCAGCCAGGCGCAGTTCATCGAGATGATGCGCAGCGGCGTCAAGCCCGACGGCGTCCCCTTCCCCGACACCATGCCCTGGGAAAATGCCAGCCAGATGACCGACGACGACCTGGCGGCGCTATATGCCTATCTGACCGCGCCGATAGAGTAACGAGTTTTCAGGTGCGACGCACTTGGGAAAGTGCGTCGCACCTAACCAGCGAAACGACATGAAATGGTTCTACAACTTGCTTTATAGCCGTTTCCGCGCTCCGTGGGATTTGGGGCCACGGCGAGAGCTGGTAGAGGTCGTCGAGAGCGGGCGCATCCAGCCCTGCAAGGCGATTGACCTGGGCTGCGGCACGGCCAGCAACGCCATCTTTCTGGCGCAGCACGGCTTTGACGTGACCGGGGCGGACTATTCGCCCGCCGCCATCGCCCTGTGCCAGAAACGGGGCGCGGCGGCGGGCGTCTCGGTCAACTGGATTAAAGATGACCTGACCAATCTGCAACACGTGACGGGTGCGTTCGACTTGCTGGTGGACTGGGGTGTGTACGACGACCTGAGCCTGGCGCATCGCCGCGCCTACCTGCGCAACGTGCTGCCGTTGACTCACAGCGAAAGCCGCTTCCTGATCTACGTGCACCAGTGGCCGCTGCGTTGGTGGGAACGGTTGCTGCGGGCCATGTTCGGCCTGAGCGCCATGCAGCCCGGCGAGATTGAGACCGATTTCGGCCCCTATTTTCAGGTTGAAAAGCTGGCGGAACGCTATAGCGGCGTCGGCCTTATGCCTGGTGAGGCGGTCTATCTGATGACGAGAAAATGATTTGGGTGTGTTTCAAATGAGTTGAAGGGCGAGCATTCCTCAATGGTTCTCAGCACAAAACGGGGCTGAAAGCCTGGCTTCAGCCGGGAAAACCCCGATCAATCGGGGCGTCCGCTCCGCTTTTGACTGGGAACCAGGCCGCTTCGGGCGCATCTGGGGACGCTCCCTCTACGCTTCAACTGAAATGAAACACACCCTAATAAAAAAATGATTTCTATGGGATGAACAGTTTTTCGCTCGTACTAATGCGTCACGTTGTGCAGCGCGTCGCAGGCGGGGCAGCCCCCGCCGGGGCGAAGGATGCCATAACCCGCTTGGGGGTCGCCGTTGCCGGGACCACAGTCGTAGCGCGTAAAGTTGACGTTCCAGATGATCATCAGCCGCACTTTGCCGCTGCCAGAGGCCAACACGGCCGCTTCGGCCAGCCAGGCCGCCTGTTGCGCGACGGTGGTGGCGGCGGCCCAGCCAAAATTGCCGGGTAACTGGCAATAGCCCTCGCCCGACAGATAACCCAATTCGGTAAAGCACAACGAGCGCGTGCCGCCCGAAGCCGCCCAGTACGTGTTGATCATCCCCCAAAAATACCACGAGTAATGATCGCCGGTGATGGCCCCGCTGGTCTGCGACGGCGACGTGGTGCCCGAATTGTAGTGAATGCCATAACAGTCCACGTAATTGGCCGCGCCAGAGGCGACCATGCCGCTGAGGTACACGTCGTCGCCCCAGTGGAAGGGTGGATTGTGCCACGTGGGCGACAGGGCGGCGCTGACCACCATCGTGCCGGGATTGTTGTTTTTGATGGCGGTGTAGGCGCGGCGCAGCATCTCGGTGTACGAGGCCGGGTCGATCTGGCCCTGGGCCCACTCGCGGTCGATGTTTGGCTCGTTCCACACTTCGATGGCGTCGGCCCCGGCCGCGGCGACCGTCCCCAGCCATCCGGCGAACTGGTCCTGATAGCCGGGATCGGAGGCGCGGCTGGCGTCGCCCACAGCCCCAATCAGAATCTTCAGGCCGTTGGCGTGCGCCTCGTTGACCACGCCAGCGGCGTCGGTGCCGTGGTGCAGTTGCACCTTGGCCCATTTCATACCGGCGTATTGCATGGTGGCGGCGTTGCCAAAGTGGGCCACGTGTCCGCCCAGCTCAAAACTGCCGCCAACGTGTCCGCTGGGTGGGGGGGGCGGGGGCGCGGCCGGAGGCGCTGTGGGTGCGGGCGCGTTGGGGTCGCGGGTAGCCGTCGGGGCGGGCGTAGGCTCTTCTCCTACCCGGATGACGACGGTTAAATGGGTACCGAAATTAGCCCCCTCTGCCGTGGCAAAGCGCCAGTCGCTCTCAAAACTGCCATCGGTGTCGGGCGCGACCATATCCACCGAGATTTCGGTCGTCTCGCCTATGGCCAATGCGCCGACCGTCACACTGTCCGGCGCATTCATTTGATCTCCGCTGGAAAATACGAGCTGGGTGCCATCTGGCCAGGCGCACGCGCCGCTGTTCTTTACCCGCCAGGTCTTGACAAAGGCCTGGCCTTTATCCAGGTGCGAATGGTCGGGAATGGTGACGTCGGCCAGGTAGAGCGCGTTCAGACAAGCCAGAGAAGAGAGTTGGTTAGCTGCTTGGCTGGTCGGCGAGCTGGTGGGCCGGGGCGTGCGAGTGGGTCGAGGCGTGCGGGTCGCAGTAGGGGCGGCGGTGGGCGAGGCTGTCATCGTAGCCGTAGGGCTGGGTCGGGGAGTCGCCGTCACGGTGGGGGTGGGCGAGGGTTGCGGTGTGTGGGTCGGAGACGCCGCGGTGGGGGTGTCGCTGGGAGGCAACGGCGCGGCGGCGATCTGGGCGGCCGCAGATTCGGCGGCGTCGGGTGAGTTATCACGGCTCGCCAGGAAGACGAGCGTCAGGGCGGCAGCGAGCGCAAGCGCCGCGCCCGCGATGACGCGGGACTGTCTCATTCTTTCTCGCATCATAGGTTTGGTTGCTCCTTCTTATGCAGGCTTTTCAGCCACCAGCAACAGACCGGCCCCCGTCTCGGTCGGTGATATGTCCATTGCGTAAAAAGGGCGCAGGCGGCGATCCAGGAGCCGGGGTAACGCGCGGGCGACCAGGCGCTGGTATCCCAGCCAACGCAGGCGCGGCGACGCCAGGAGTGTAAAAGGCGAACGGCGACCGATGCCATATTGCCTGTTCATACGGTCCCAGACACGCGCTGCCGCCGGGGCCATATAGTAAGCGGCGCTGACAGGCTGCAACCCCACCGCGTGGAAAAGCTGCGCCCATTGTGCGGGCGAATGGTAGTGATAGTGGTGTAACGTTTGATCAATGGCAGCCCGATAGCCATACGGGTCGCCGTGCGGGGGAGTTTCCAGGTAGTCGTGAAAGTGGTCGCTGGGCGCGGTGATCACGAGCCGGCCTTGGGGCCGAAGCGTGCGGGCGATTTCTACCAGCACCGGCGCAGGGTCGGGGATGTGTTCGAGCACCGAGTTGGAAAAAACGGTGGCAAAGGCCGCAGTGGGGTAGGGCAGATGATGCCCGTCGGCGCAAGCGAGGGTCCGATATGCGCCGCCGCCGCGGGCGACGAGCAGTTGAAAGTGCAACAGGTCACAACCGGTGGTCACGGATTGCTGGGGCCCAAAGACGGCCAACGCAAAACGTCCGTGTCCGCAGCCCAGGTCCAGCATTGGGGCGTGGAACGACGCCTGGGTCACAGCCCGCGCCTCCACTGCACGCCACAGCGCCTCGGGCGGGGCGAACCAGTAAAATTTTAGAAAGGTCTCAAGTAGGTCAGTGTCTTGGGGTAGGATCAAGTCTGTCATAGCAAACGGGGCGTATTCTAGCACGCCCTGGCGCTTTGTGCAAACACGTGCGGCGCACCTAAAACCTTGACACGAATAGACTAAAGGTCTAAAATTAACTCAACCGTGACGATTGGGATGTGAGACGGGATGAACTATCAAGATTACTACAAAACCCTCGGCGTCGACAAAAAAGCAGACGAAAAGGAAATCAAGCGGGCCTACCGGCGGTTGGCCCGCGAGTTTCACCCCGACGTGAACCCCGGCAATCCCCAAGCCGAAGAAAAGTTCAAACAGATCAACGAAGCCTACGAGGTGCTCAGCGACCCGGAAAAACGGGCCAAGTACGACCGCTTTGGCGCCAGTTGGCAACAGTATCAACGCGCGGGCGGGGAGTCGGGTGGCTTTGATTGGAGCCAGTGGATGAGCGGTCAGCCGCGCGGCACGCGCGTCGAATTTAGCGGCGATCTGGGTGATCTATTTGGGGGCAGCGCCGGGGGGTTCTCGGACTTTTTCAATGCCCTCTTTGGCGATGCAGGAGCGCGGTCTGGCGGTTTTGGACCGCGAGGGCGAGGTGCGACGCGCGGACAAGACCTGGAGCAGCCGGTGCAAATCACTCTCGAAGAGGCTTTTCACGGCGCCCGCCGCGTGCTGGAAAAAGATGGGCGAAGGTTAGAGGTCAAAATACCACGCGGCGTCAAAACAGGCGCGCGCATTCGCATCGCCGGAGAAGGCGGCGCTGGGGGAGCGAGTGCATCGGCGGGCGACCTTTATCTCAAGGTGAAGGTTGCCCCGCACGACACCTTTAGCCGTGAGGGTGATGATCTGCACCGGGAAGTCGAAGTGGACCTGTATACGGCGATCTTGGGAGGTGAGGTGCGCGTGCAAACATTGGATGGCGAAGTGACGCTCAAAATCCCGCCCGAGACCCAGAGTGGGGGCGCCTTTCGGTTGCGAGGCAAGGGTATGCCCAGGCTGAAACACCCGGAGCAGCGCGGAGACCTTTACATCAAGGTGCGCGTGCGTGTGCCTCAAAACTTGAGCGAGCAGGAAAAGCGCCTGTTCCGCCAGTTGTCAGAAATGCGCAGGCGAGGTTGAACGAGTTGAGGAGTCAGATGACGAGATTCAAGGGTGTGTGGGCAGCGATCAATTTTTTGCTGTTGGCGACGTTGGCTTGTAATCTTTCGACAGCCAAGCAGAGTAAGCTGCAGGACGTGCATCTCGAAACGACAGAGCCGACATCCGCGCCGACGGCGGCGGCGCTCACGCCGCCCGCAGTGCAGGCATTGACCATCGACGCCGACGCCGAAGAGCAGTTACTCATCGGCCTCTACGAACGGGCCAACCCGGCCGTGGTCAACATTGACGTATCCACGGCGATGTTTGGCGACGATTTGAACGATTTTGGCAGCGGCTCGGGCTTTGTAATTGACATGCAAGGTCACATTGTCACCAACAATCACGTGGTCGAAAGCGCGGACGATCTGCGGGTCACGTTTCACGATGGCTTTGTCGCCAAAGCCGAAGTGATTGCACGCGACGAAGACAGCGACCTAGCCGTTCTCAAGGTGGACGTGGACGCGGAGCGCCTGAAGCCGTTAGAGTTTGGCGATTCCAGCAGCCTGCGCGTGGGGCAACGGGTGATCGCCATCGGCAACCCGTGGGACCTGGGCGGCACCATGACCGTGGGCATCGTCAGTGCTTTAGGGCGCTCGCTGCCGGGGAAAGTGACGCCCGACCAGGGCTTTTATTCCATCCCAGACTTGATTCAGACCGACGCGGCTATCAATCCCGGCAATTCGGGCGGACCGCTTTTGGATTCGGGCGGGCGTGTGGTAGGGATCAATACGGCCATTCGCTCCGAGGGCAGTTTTAACTCCGGGGTGGGCTTTGCCGTTCCGGTGGACATTGTCAAGCGTGTGGTGCCGGCGCTCATCAGCGAGGGACGGTATCATTATCCATATTTGGGCATCACGGCCAACAGCGAAGTGTCAGTGGCCGAGTTGGCTCTGGAATTGGACTTGCCTGTGCACCGTGGGGTATTAATTGCCGAAGTGAGGCCGGGCGAGCCGGCCGCGCAGGCCGGCTTGCGAGGCGGCAGCAGCGAGTTTAATTTTTACGGACAACCGCTCATCATCGGCGGTGACATTATCCTGGCTATTGACGATTACCCATTGCGCGATTTTGACGATCTCATCGCCTATCTGGTGCGTGAAACCTCGGTCGGTCAGCAAGTCACTCTCACGGTGATGCGCGACAACGAGACGCTAGAGATTCCGTTGACGTTGGGTGAACGACCGTAGAACCAGGAGGAACTGAGTGGCGGTCAGCGTTCCGGGTGAAACCATTCCTCCCGACGAGCCTTATTACGTCATTGGCATGGCTGCGCGCCTGGTTGATTTGCACCCCCAAACACTGCGGCATTATGAGGCGCTGGGGTTGGTGATTCCCCAGCGATCCCAGGGCAATATCCGTTTGTATTCCCCTCGCGATATCGAGCGCCTGCTCAAGATCAATCGCCTGACCCAAGAGTTGGGCGTCAATCTGGCTGGGGTCGAAGTCATTCTCCGTTTGAGTGAACGAGTCGAAACGCTCCAGGCCGAATTGACTCGGCTGGAGTCCGCGATCAAATCCGCCGCGACGCACAGCCGCCGCTGACGCTGGCTGTGCGCCACAACTTTCATAGAGAAGGAGTCACACATGTTCAGCACGAAGGATTTGCGCGAATTGGCCCAATATCGCAGCAACAGCGCGGTGTTGAGTCTGTATTTGAACACAGATCCGACTCAACACACGACCGATGAGTACAAGTTAGCCCTGCGCCAACTGATCAAAGCGGTCGAAGAGCAAGCTGCTCCCGCAGACATCACTGCCATAGAACGTTTTGTGGACTTTGAGTACGATTGGAAGGGGCGCGGCATCGTTCTTTTCTCGTGTGCGGCGGAGGACTATTGGCGACAGTACAGCCTGGCGGTGCCGGTAGAGTCGCGCGCTATCGTTTCTGACAAGCCCTACATCACGCCGTTAGCCGGGTTGTGGGACACGTATGGGCGTTTTGTGGTGGCAATGGTGGATAAGCAAGGAGCGCGCCTGTTGTTGTTTCAGATGGGTGAATTGGAGCACGAAGAAGGCATGTTGGGTGAACAGGTGCGTCGGCTCAAAAAGGGGCGCGGCTCGGCGGCGACCGGCCGGCGAGGCGGAGTGGGCGGCGCGGCTCACGAAGACGAGGTGGCTTCCCGCAATCTCAAAGAAGCAGCCGGGCTAACCGTGGCCTTTTGCGAAACCCACCGTCCACGTAATCTGCTGCTGGCTGGCGCCGAGGCGACGCTGGCGCAGTTCAAAAGTAACCTGCCGCGCGTGTGGGCCGACCGGGTCATCGGCGTGTTTTCTGCGGACATGAACAGCGGGCATAACCAGGTGCGCGACCGGGCTTTTGCGATTTTGGAACAGGTAGAGGCCGAACGCGAGACCGCCCTGGCCGACGCGGTGGTCACCGCCGCCGCCAAGGGCAGCAATGGCGTAGTGCGCCTGGGTGATACGCTGAGCGCCGTACACGAAGGGCGTGTGCAAACACTGGTCGTGGCCCACGGCTATCGCGCTCCGGGGTATCACTGCAATAGCTGCGGATACATCACCGACCAAAAGATAACCGAATGTCCCTTTTGCGGTGGAGGTGTGACCGAAATCCGCAATGCGGTCGAAGCAGCCGTAGCCCAGGTGTTAGAGTTGGGAGCCAAAGTGGAGATCATAGACGGACACAAGGAGTTTGACCAGGTCGGCATTGGCGCGTTGCTGCGTTACTAATCCACCGACCTCGGTAATCCGCTTCACAACATCTCTTTACAAAACCTATGGATTAGAGTATAATGAGCGCGCTTGAAAACCCGACGAACCTCTCCTTACCTGTCGCCTCAACAGGCGGCAAATCTCGGAGGGGAATCGTCGGGATAGCTTATTTGGGCGCTTGAAGAATTATAGGATATTGATGGCTTTAGACGGCTCACCATCTCCACCGCCAGGGGATGGGGGCCGATCTTTTTCAACAAGATCGACCAAGGAAGACGTGGATGGCAGAACGACCGACCTTTCTGACCCGCGAAGGGATGAAAAAACTGGAAGACGAATTAGAATACTTGCGCACGGTGCGTCGGCATGAGGTGGCCCAGCGCCTGCATGAAGCGATGGAAGGCGGCGACATTCAGGAAAATGCTGAATACGAAGACGCACGGAACGAACGGGCCTTCGTCGAAGGACGTATCCTGACCCTGGAAACAATCTTGAGTAAGGCCGTGCTCATCGAAGAAGGCAACAGCCCGACCGATCACGTTGGGATCGGCAGTCGGGTGACGGTGATCGAAGTCAACGGTGACGAGAGTGTTCCAGAGTATTATCACATCGTCGGGTCCGCCGAGGCCGACCCCGTCGAGGGGCGCATCTCAAACGAATCTCCTTTGGGCCGGCGGTTAATGGGCAAACGGGTGGGCGACATTGTCGCCGTCAACGCACCCGATGGCCTGATCAAATTCAAGATCACGGCTATTGGCTAGAGTTCAGTCGTCAGCGTTCAGTCCCATCTGCACGACTATTACTTGCTCCCAGGCGCCGCCACGCGGACGCGAGGCAACTGAAAAGAGCAGGATGGCCCACCTGTCAGCGTTCGGCCGTTGGCTATCAGTAAACTGATGGCTTTTGGCTGAACGCCTATAAAGGAACAATCCATGCGTGAATTCACCAACCTGGAAAAGCAACGCCTGGCCAAGCTGGAATGGTTGCAGGAACACGGCGTTGATGCCTATCCACGCCGCGTCGAGCGCACGCATACTATCGCCGAAGCCATTGCGATCTACACTGCGGCGCAAGAGGGACAGGAAATAGCGCTCACCGTCGCGGGACGGCTCAAGAGCATCCGCGACATGGGCAAAAGCAGCTTTGCTCACATCCAGGATGGTAGTGGTCAGATACAGCTCTTTATCCGCGTCAACGAATTGGGCGCAGAGGGCTACGAGCTATTTAAAAAAGGCCTGGATCTGGGCGATTTTGTGAGCGCAACAGGCGTGCTGATGCAGACGCGTAGCGGCGAAATCAGTGTGCGAGTATCGGCGCTGGGTGTGCTGGCTAAGGCCATCAGCCCTCTACCGGTAGTGAAAGAGCAAGAGATAGATGGTCAAGTGGTGCGCCACGCGGCTTTTAGTGACCTGGAAGAGCGCTATCGTCAACGCTACGCTGACCTGGCCGTCAACCCAGACGTGCGACAAATCTTTCGCACGCGGGCGCGGGTGCTGGCGGCCCTGCGTCGCTTTCTCGACGATCACGGCTTTATTGAGGTGGAAACTCCGATTTTGCAGCCTATTTACGGCGGAGCGGCAGCGCGACCCTTTGTCACCCATCACAACCAGCTCCATCAAGACTTGTATCTGCGCATCAGCTTCGAGTTGTACCTGAAGCGGCTACTGGTGGGCATGCTTGACCGGGTGTACGAGATCGGACGCGACTTTCGCAACGAAGGGGTCAGTTTTAAGCACAATCCCGAATTCACCCAGCTCGAATTTTATGCGGCATATTGGGATTATACCGATGTCATGGCATTCACAGAGCAAATGATCAGCACTGTGGCCGCCGAGGTGTTCGGTTCGCCAATCGTTACCTATCAGGGGCAAGAGATCAACCTTAGTCCCCCCTGGCGACGCATTACTCTGCGCGATGCCATCCGCGAGGCCTGCGGCATTGACTATGTCGAACACCCTACCGCTGCGGCGTTGGCCGAGGCCATGCGAGGCATCGGGCATACACCCGGCCCCAGGAGCAGTTGGGGCAAACTGGTTGATAGCCTGTTGGGCACCCACGTCGAGCCAAGCCTCATTCAACCCACCTTTGTGCTGGACTATCCACGCGACATTTCGCCCCTGGCCAAGACCAAGCCCGACGATCCAACCCACGTCGAGCGGTTTGAGTTTTTTATCGCCGGAATGGAAATGGGCAACGCTTTTACCGAGCTGAACGATCCACTGGATCAAGAACAACGCTTTTTGGAAATGAGCCATCTGTACAACGCCGACGACGAAGACGCCCACCCACTCGACGAGGACTATTTGCGGGCCATGCGCTATGGTATGCCCCCCAACGGCGGCTTTGGCGCCGGCGTGGATCGCCTGGTGATGTTGTTTGCCGACAAACCGACTATCCGCGAAGTATTGCTATTTCCCCATCTGCGCGATCCCGGACGGTGATTTTGGATTTGAGATTTTGGATGCGCCTCAAAATCCATAGTCGAACGAGTTGACTTTTTTTGCCAGACGGGTACAATTTAGTCACCGAGTGCAAACAAGGTTGATTCATCATCCTGGTTGTATACGCTCTACACAAACATCATCCGGCCACCTATCTTGAATCCGAACGGCGACGATGCGCACATATACGAGCAGTCATAGTCTGTTGCGGACCGGCCTGATCTCCATCACCCTCGCGTTGACCCTGGGGGCGGTTTACGTTGCTGTCATCATCTTGCTGAACTGGCTGTGGATCGACGCCGGACGGATCGACAGCTTGCTCCCTGAAAATACAGCTCGCTACACCATCGCCGGATCGAGCACAATCCTGGTGGTGCTGCTTTTTAACCCACTGCGTCAGCGGATAGAGCGACTGATCGACCGATTGGTGCTGCGCGGGCGGATCGATCATCGTTTAGCCTTGCTGGACTTTGCACGCCAAAATCGTTCCATTCAAGCCCTCGATCCGCTGCTAGACGCCATGCTCGAGTTCATCCAATCCACGCTTTCGCCTCATTTTTGCGCCGTGCTTTTGGCCCCCCGTCCAGGCGACAATTTCGTCACCGTCCGTCAGACGGGCGCGCTGCCGACAGACCTGGGTAGCGTCGAGACGCGCGACCCCATCCTCGGCTATGCTTTGCGGGTTGCCGAGCCTTTTGCGCCAGGGCGACTTGCACACACTTTTCTCGTGTGGCAAGATTGGCAGCACAAAGACGTAGATACCGTCGTCCCTCTGATCGGCGGCGAGGACTTGATCGGATTGCTGGTGCTCGGTCCAAAATACGTGGAACGTTCGCTCCCGCTGAGAGGCGGTCGGTCCATTGTCGAGTACAGCCGGGAAGACCTGTGGCTGCTCAACAGCCTGGCCAATCAGAGTGCGGCGGCTATCGAAACAGCTCGTCTCCATGACCAGACCACGCGCGTCTTGGCAGAAGACACCGCCCTGTTCGAGATGGGGGCCGCCATCTCCTCCAGCCTGGAAGAAGACCAGGTGCTGGCGGCAACGGCCAACCAGCTCATCCGCCTGCTTCAGGTGGACGGGTGCATCATTTCCGACTGCGATGTCCACAAAAGTCTCCTCACCCAACGACACGCTCAATTCGTCAAAGGTCGCGTATCTGCCCCAGCGCCGGGCACGCAGCAGCTACTGCCCGACCATCCGGCCCGGCAGGCGTTGAATGACAAACACCCCCTGACCGTATCGGCCATTCAGTCGCCGGAACAGGCGCAGCGCGTGCCGCTTATCGCTAGTGGACAGATGTACGTGGTGTTGTTGTTGCCCCTCCTGGTTCGCGACGACGTGATCGGCTTGATCGAACTGTATTCTTTAGCTCCACGCCGCACCTTTTCGGCTCGCGACCTCAAACTTGGGCAGACGTTGGCCAACCAGTCCGCCGTCACTATTGCCAACGCCCGACTCTACAAAGAAGCCCGCCGCCGCGCCAGCGAGCTATCGGCCCTGCTGGAGGCCGGGATGGCCGTGGGCACGATTCTCGATGTGCACGGCGCGCTGGAACTGATCAGTCGCGAGCTGGTGCGCATCTTGCGAGCGGCGGGCTGTCGTGTGTCCAGTTGGGATCGGGAACGAGACCACATCATCTCGTGGATGGATCATCACCTGCCTGATGTCCCGTGGGTGCCTGGACCATTGGGGACCATCTATCCCTTGGAGCGACGCCCCGACTTTGCCCTGGCGCTGCGCCAGCGCTGTGCGGTAGCCGTCACCCGTCCCTTGCCGGGCCAACCACCGCATGTGCTACAGCGCGACACCGCCCAGACCCTGCTCATTCTACCTCTGATTGCCCGCGACGAGGTCATCGGCGCCATCGAGCTGGGGGCTTTGGAAACAGAAAGAATCTTTTCCGATTGGGAGATCAACCTGGGCCAAAGCCTGGTCAACCAGGCCGCCACAGCCCTGGAAAACGCCCGACTCTATGAAGAGCAGCGCATAGCCGCTCGCAACTTGGAGCGCAAAGTGGACGCCCGCACCGTCGAGCTGAACACCGCCCTGCACACGCTGCTGGTGGAAAGCTCTAAACGAGAGGCGATTTTGGAGGGCGTCGCCGATGGAGTGATGTTTGCCGACGCCGAGGGCGAGATCACCGTGCTCAATGCGGCCGCAGAGCGATTGCTGGCCGTGCCGCGCCAGCGGGCGCTGGGCAGTTCGGTGGAGGGATTCGTGGCCCGGCTGAATTTGCCGGTCGAGGTGTGGCAAGAAGTCCCCCGTCGCTGGGCCGAAATGCGCAGCCATCCCGACGTATCCGCCTGGGTCGAAGAGCAATACGAGATCGGCGAACGTATTTTCAACTTTCGCCTCACGCCGGTGGTGCGCGAGGGCGAATTTTTGGGCACGGTGACCGTCGTGCGCGATATCACCAAAGACGTGGAGCTGAACCGCGCCAAGAACGCATTCGTTTCCAGCGTCTCTCACGAATTGCGCATCCCCATGACGGCCATCAAGGGCTTTACCGATCTGTTGCTGCGCCGATCGACCGGCCCGCTGAACGAGAAACAAGCCAATTTCATTCACATCATTCAGGCCAACGCCGAACGGCTCACGACCTTGGTCAACGATTTATTGGACATTTCGCGCATCGAGACGGGGCGGGTAGAACTGTCCCTGGATCGAGTGAACCTGAACCGCATTGCCGGCGACGTCAGCGCGGCGCTATACCCCACGGCCCACTCCAAGGGACAAACGCTGCTCAACGAGGTCTCTGTTGACCTGCCCCCCGTGCGCGCCGATGCCCACCGCGTGAACCAAGTCCTGACCAATTTGATCGGCAATGCTATCGCCTACACACCGGATGAGGGCACGATCCGCGTGCTGGGCCGACTCTTGGACGGCTATGTACAAATCGACGTGATTGACAACGGCATCGGTATTTCGCTGGAGGAACAAACCCAAATTTGGGAACGTTTCTATCGCGGCGAAAACCCGGCCGTGCGCGAACAGGTCGGCACGGGCCTGGGTTTAGCCATCGTGCGTTCGCTGGTCGAATTGCATGGCGGCAAGATATGGGTGAAAAGTGAATTAGGAGTGGGCAGCACTTTTAGCTTTACACTACCCACTGCCGCCCCTGACATAGCCCCCGCGCCTGCCGCACAGCTTTAGCAAGTCACCCAGACGATGTCCGAACCGCCTCTCATCCTTCAAGTAAATGACCTGTACAAATACTTTCCTCTCTCGCGGGGCGTGTGGGGCGCACTGACCCGCCGGCCTCGCCGCCATGTGCGCGCCGTGGATGGGGTGAGCTTTGCGCTGCAAAAAGGGGAAATCCTGGCCCTGGTGGGCGAGTCGGGTTCGGGCAAAACCACTGTGGGCATGAACGTGTTGGGCCTGCAAACCCCCACCCGTGGACACGTCTTGTTCGACGGCTACGACGTGAGCGAGTGGGCGCACGGCAAGGGGACGTCGCTGGAGCGCGATGACGGGGGTTTGGCGAATCTGGGTCGCCGAGCGCGGGTGCTAACCCTGCACCGGCGGGCGCAGATGGTCTTTCAAGACCCCTACGAGTCGCTGAACCCGCGTCAGCGCGTGTTCGACATCGTGGCCGAGCCGCTCGAGATCCACCGGCTGTGCCGCTCGCGCGATGAAAAGGTCGAGCGGGTGCGGGCCACGCTGGAGGCGTGCGGGCTGGCCCCGGCCGAGCACTTTTGGGGGCGCTTTCCGGCCGAGCTTTCAGGCGGACAGCGCCAACGGGTGGTCATTGCTGGGGCGCTGGTGCTGGAGCCGCGTCTGCTGGTGGCCGACGAGCCGGTCTCGATGCTGGATGTGTCCATCCGCGCTGAGGTGCTGGGCTTGCTGCGCGCGCTGCGCGACGAGCGGGGCATCACGATTCTTTACACCACCCACGACCTGGCCACGGCGGGTTATTTCACCGAGCGCATGGCGGTGATGTACCTGGGGCGGGTGGTCGAGATCGGTCCCACCGTCGAAGTGCTCTCGCGCCCGCGCCACCCCTACACCCGGGCGCTGCTCTCGGTGGTCCCGGCCCCCAACCCGCGCCGCCGCCGCGAGCGGGTGATCCTGCGCGGAGAAATCCCCAACCCGGTGGACCTGCCTACGGGTTGCCGCTTTCACCCGCGCTGCCCGGAAGCCATCGCCGACTGCCGGCAGGTGGACCCGCAACTGCATCCGGTCGCGTCAGGTCACGAGGTGGCTTGCATCCGGGCCTGACAGGAGAAACAGAAATGCGTAAACGCCAATGGCTATTCAAAATCAGTATCGTTGTCTGGTGGGGGCTGCTGGTCGCCTGTGGCGGCCAAAAAGCCGAGGAAAAAGCCCCCGCTCAACCGTCGCCGGAGGTTCAGCGGACCGCCTCGTCTGCGACCACGGCTCCCACACCGGCGCGGCCTTCGCCGGAAGCGCCCTCTGTGACCTCGACCAGCGCACCGCCGCCCACATCCACCTCGCTGCCGCCCACGCCGACCCCCATCCCGCTGACGCCCACCTCTGCACCGCCAACATCCCTTCCCACTCCGGCTGCGCCGCCGCCAGCGTCCGGCATGGGTAACGTCGTGGGGCGTATTCTGTGGAATGCGCAACCGGTGGCGGATACAGAGGTCAAACTATGTCAAGATGTGAGCATGGTCGGCGGGTGCAAAGGGGTCGAGTATAGCACGCGCACCGACGCAACGGGCGTCTATCTGTTGACCGACGTCCCGCCGGGCGAATACGGCCTAGTGGTCCACGCCCTCGGCGCCGACCGCTGGGTATACGTCACGGCCGGGCTGGGCATCAGCGCCCGCAAGTACACGGTCGCCGCCGACCAGGTGCTCACTGTGGGTGATCAGAGCATCTACAAATTCGACCTCGAGCTGACCGGTCCCACAGACAAAGAGCAGGTCGAGACCGGTCAGCCCACCCTATCCTGGGAACCCTACTCTGAGGCCAGCTACTATGAATTGTATTTGACCTCCGAAAAGGCGGGGAACGTGGTTAATAACTACCGGGTGGAGACAAATGAGGTCACACTGGACAAATCGTTGGTAGACTGCAAATACACCTGGAGCGTGGAGGCGTTTAACGCCCAGGGAGAAAAGATCGCCGAGACCGACGGCTATTTCGACTTTACGGTGACGGGCCAGCCGGTGTCTTGCTACATCCCGATCATTGCGCCGCTCGACGGCGTCACGATCTCCGGCAGCGGCCTGGTTCTGACCTGGGAAGCCCATCCATCGGCGGCGGCCTACAAAATTTTGATGTGGAACGACACCGACCCCGCCCGCCCCAAAGTGCTCGACTTTGTAGAGGTGCGCGAGACCGGCTATACGTTCAGTGAGACGCTGGCCCCGGCCCGTTACGTGTGGTCGGTGACGGCCTACGACGCGACCGGCCAGCAAGCAGCGGGCAGCCTGGTGTATGATTTTACGGTGAGCGCCCCTTGAACCCGCTCACCGATGGATGCAACAGATTGAGGAGGAATCACAATGATCGAATACGATCCCAAGATCATCCAACAACTGGCCGACCGCCTGTATCGCCAGGCCACCAACGCCATCATCAGCGGCGCGCTGATCGGAGCCTTGCTCGGGGCTGGGATAGGAGTGGGGCTGAGCGGAGAGAATCTTAATGCAGTGGCTATTCTCGCGGGAGCGGCTATTCTGGGCTTGCTAGGGCTTGTGACAGGTCGGGAATATGCCTTTCGTCTGCGAGTGCAGGCCCAGATCGCTCTGTGCCAACTCAAGATCGAGGAAAACACGCGGCGCTGACTGGAGGCCAGGGTCGGTGAGTGGGCCGTAAAAACGTTGACCTTACCGGGCCATTTATGATACAATGGCGGCCGAAATTCGGAAAATCCTTCTTGGAGAATGAGCCAATGAATACAGCGACCGTTCAAATGCGACGCAAGGGCGTCATCACCCTGCCCGTGGCGTTGCGGAACCGCTATAGCCTGGACGAGGGAGACGTATTTACGCTGGCGGACCTGGGGGATGGCTCCTTCCTTCTGATTCCGCGCATCTCTCAGACCGCACGTCTGGGAGATCGCGTCGCCGATATGATGCGCGACGAGCAGGTGGACCCGGCCGAGGTGTTACAGGCGTTGGAAGAAGAGCGAGAACGCTACTATCAAGAACACTATGTCCGGCCTGCATCTCTTCTTTGACAGCAGCGCCCTCTTTGCCGGCGTTGTCTCGACCGATGGGGCCTCTCGTGCTCTGTTACTCCTGGCAGAGGGTGGGTTGATGACTGTCAGCGTGTCGGAACAGGTCTTGGTTGAAACGGAACGGGCAGTAGCTCGTAAACTGCCTCAGGCATTGCCGACTTTTCGGGAAGCCTTACGCAGCACCAGTCTGCGCATCGTGCCAGATCCGACGCCGGAACAGGTGATGGCCCATCACAATCTCATCTCCCATCAGACAGACGTGCCCATTGTGCTGGCAGCGATGCAAGCGCGGGTGGACTATCTGGTGACCCTCAATCGCCGCCATTTCATAGATGATCCCGGCGTGGCGGTCCGCTCGGGGTTGCGCATTGGCACATCGGGCGCTGCGCTGACCTGGGTGCGGGAGTGCCTGACCCGCTAACACTGCATCAATCAGGGACACCCGCAAGGGCCGTTTTTTTTCGTGGGAAGCCTATGCACATCATTTACACCGACCGCCACAAGCTGCACAACACGGACGTGAATCCCGATGCCGACTTTTACGAGCTTCCAGCCCGGGCCGAGGCTATTCTGAGCGCAGTCCAGGCCGCGCAGTTGGGGCCGGTGGTCGCGCCGACCGACCACGGCCTGGCGCCGATCTTGGCCGTCCACGACGCCGATTACGTGCGTTTTCTGCAAACCGCTTATGCCGAAAGTGCAGCCCATTTTCAAAAGGCCGGGCCGGTGCTGCCGGGCACCTTTGCCACGCGCCACGCCATGCGCAAACCCAGAAGCTTGATGGGTCTCAAGGGCTATTACGCCTTTGGCGCGGGCACGCCGATTGTGGCGGGCACGTGGGAGGCGGCCTATTGGAGCGCCCAGTGCGCCCTCAGCGCAGCCGACCGCGTGGGTGAGGGCGAGCGGGCGGCCTACGCCTTGTGTCGCCCGCCCGGCCACCACGCCGGCCCCGACCTGTACGGGGGCTATTGTTTTCTGAACAACGCCGCCATCGCTGCGCGCTATCTCCAGGTGCAAGTGCCCGGCACTTCCAAAGTGCCGGGCACTTGCATTGCCATCCTGGACGTGGACTATCACCACGGCAACGGCACACAGATCGCTTTTTACATTGACCCGTCGGTGCTGTTTTGCTCGCTGCACGTCCACCCCGACGCTGGCTATCCCTATTACTGGGGCGAGGCCGACGAGCGCGGCGCGGGGCCGGGCGAGGGCTATAACCACAACTGGCCGCTGCCGCTGGCGACCGACGACGCAGCCTATCTCGCGGCGCTGGACGAGGCGCTGGCGACGGTTCGCGCGTTCGCGCCGCGCTATCTGGTAGTGTCGTTGGGGCTGGACACGGTGGCGGGCGACCCCGAGGGGGGATTCAAGCTGAGCAGCGCCGGGCTGACCGAGATCGGGCGGCGGGTGGCCGGGCTGGACCTGCCCACGCTTATCGTGCAGGAGGGCGGGTACGTGAGCGAAACGCTGGGCCAGAACGCCGTGGCTTTTTTGCGGGCGTTTGCGTAGGGCAAGATGTCATCTTGCCCTACACCGTAAACGTACGGAAATAGTCGCACAGCGACAGGTTGGCCCGCAGTGCCTGGCCGTCCACGACGGTGTCGAAGCGCAACTGTTCGGGCAAGCGCTCGTCCACGCCGACGCGAAAGAGGCCATCCCCCAACGGCGCCAGCAGATGCTCATCGCCCCCCGGCTCGACCAGCCACAGCGCCCCCTTGCGCAGCACGACCCGAAAGTTGGGATACCACGGGTTGTGCGAGCGAAAGTGACCGGTGTAGGCCGACCACGCGGGCGGAAAGTCAAAAGTCGTGGGACCGGCGTAGCGTTGGTTGGGGAGCCAGTCTGGGCCGTGCGTGGCCCCTATCACCTGTTCACCCTCGCGCTCAAAGCGTAGCAAAAATAGAGCGAAATCGGGATGGGGCGCGTAGAAGCAGTCGGCATCGCGCGGTTCGAGCGTCACGTGCTCGTCCTTATAGCGCATCACCAGCCGCTCGCTCTCGGCCATGAGGGTAAAGGATTTACCGCTTCCCCGGTACGTCCCGGTGTATGCGGCGGCGTTTTCGACGCGGGTCGGGTCGGGCGGCGCGGGCAAGCGGGACGTTCGCAGCAGCAAGAGCAGCGATTCGGCCAATTGCATCGGTTCGCCCGGCCCGTTGACCAGCACGACCACGCCCAGGCCGGCGTCCACGTCGCCGAGCATGGCGGAATAATAGCCCACCATGCCCCCGCTGTGACCGATGCACATGTGGCCCTCTCGCTGGCCGACGGTGAGACCATAGGCGTAAAACTCGCCGTGCGCGCCGTCGTCGGGCGCAATGACGGGTCGGGTGAGCCGGCGAAAGCTCTCCTCGGAGAGCAGCCGGCCGCGCGGCCCCTGGCCGCGATTGAGCAACATGCGCAGATAGGCGGCCAGGTCGGCGGCGGTGGCGGCGATGCTGCCGTCGGCGGTGGCCGTCTCGAGCCAGGTGGCCGGGGCGAGCGGGCAAGCGGAGTGGGCCGGGCGGTCGTCGTAAAGCGGCTCATAGCCCACGGCCATGCGGCGGCGCGTGTCGTGGGTAATCGCCGGGACGCTGGCCGCCATCTCCAATGGGGCGAGCACGCGCTCCTGGATGATCTCTCCGTAGCTCTGGCCCGTGAGCGCCTCTAGCGCCAACCCCAACGCTTTGTAGCCCACGTTGGAATAATGGAAAAAGGTCCCCGGCGGGGCGGCGGCCTGGGTGTGGCGCAGCGCCCACACGGCGTAGCGGGCCTCGCCGCTGAACTCGCTGCCCATGATGATGCCGGCGGTGTGGCTCAACAGGTGATGGACGGTGATTGGCTCAAAAGAGGAGGGCACGTGAAACCAGGGCAAATAGTGCGTCACCGGCGCGTGCAGGTCTAGTCGGCCCGCCTCGTGCAGTTGCAGCAACGCGATGGCGGTGAACGATTTGCCGATGGAGCCGATTTCGAACAGCGTATCTGGTGTGACCGGTTTTTGGGCGGCCACGTCGGCGTAACCATAGGCGGCGACGTGTACGAGCCGGTCGCGCTCGGTGACGGCCAGGGCCAGGCCAGGGGCGGCCGAGGCGCGCATTTGCCGGCGGACGAATGCGTCCAGAATAGGAAGCGCAGCACCCAAGTCAGTCATCACATCTACTGTTCAAGGTAGCCCAGGACCGCGAGCGCGTCGGGCAAGCGGCTCTCAAGTCCAAGCGCAATTCCCGAGGTCGAAATCCAAAATCTCAAATCCAAAATCCTCAGACCTTGTGACAGGCTACAAAATGCTGGCCTCCCACGTCGCGCCATTCAGGTTCCCGCTCGGAGCACACGGCCTCGGCAATGGGGCAACGGGTGTGAAAGTAGCAGCCGGAGGGTGGATTGCTGGGGCTGGGCACGTCGCCTTCCAGCACGATGCGCTTGCGCACGCGCTCCACCTCGGGGTCGGGCACGGGGACGGCCGAGAGCAGGGCCCGGGTGTAGGGATGCAAGGGCTGGTCGTACAGTTCGTCCTTTTGGGCCATCTCGACGACCTTGCCCAGGTACATGACCGCCACGCGACTGCATATATGGCGTACCATGCTCAGGTCGTGGGCAATGAACAGGTAGGTTAAGCCTAACTCTTCTTGCAGCTCTTCCAGCAAGTTGACCACTTGGGCCTGGATGGACACGTCTAGCGCCGAGATGGGTTCGTCGCACACGATGAACTCGGGGTTGGAGGCCAGCGCGCGGGCAATGCCGATGCGCTGGCGTTGCCCGCCGGAGAATTCGTGGGGGTAACGGTTGATGAAGCGCGGATTGAGGCGCACGACGCGCAGCAGTTCCTGGACACGCTCAATCTGCGCCTTGCCGGAGACCAGTTTGTGCGCCCGCAGCGGCTCGCTGATGATGCGGGCGATGGTCATGCGCGGGTTGAGCGAGGCAAACGGGTCTTGAAAGATCATCTGCATGCGCCGGCGCATGCGGCGCAGCGACTCGCCCTTGAGTGCGCTGATGTCTGCACCGTCAAAGACCACCCGCCCCGCCGTGGGCCGGTAAAGCTGCAAGATGGTGCGACCGGCGGTGGTCTTGCCGCAGCCGCTCTCGCCCACCAGGCCCAACGTCTCGCCGCGATAGATGTCAAAGCTTATGCCGTCTACTGCGCGAACGGCGCCCACCTGGCGCTGGATAATAATGCCTTGTGTGATAGGGAAATGTTTTTTCAGCTCTTGCACATGCACGAGAACGATTTGTTGCTCATTGTCGCTCATCGTTCGCTCCCCGTTTTGACGTCTACCCAGCAGGCGGCCCGATGCGCAGGGCCAACCGGGGCCAACATTGGATTTTCCTGACGGCAGCGCGCCACGGCATAATTGCAGCGCGGGGCAAAGGGACATCCCGGCGGCAACACCAGCAAGTCAGGCGGAAAGCCGGGAATGGTCGCCAGTTTTTCTCTACTGCTGCGGTCCACGCGGGGCAGCGATTTGAGCAGCGCCAGCGTGTAAGGGTGACGCGGGTTTTTGTAAATGTCGTCCACGCTGCCCTCTTCGACGATAAACCCGGCGTACATCACGATCACCCGCTCGGCCAGCCCGGCCACCACACCCAGGTCGTGTGTGATCCAGATCACGGCAGTGTCGAACTGGTCCTGTAGCTCTTTGACCAAGTCCACGATTTGGGCTTGAATGGTCACGTCGAGGGCGGTGGTCGGTTCGTCGGCGATGAGGATGCTGGGGGTGCAGCACAGGCCCATGGCGATCATGGCCCGTTGGCGCATGCCGCCGGAGAACTGGTGCGGGTAGTTTTCACACCGCTCGGCGGCGACGGGAATGCCCACCAGATCGAGTAGCTCGATCACTCTTTGGCGCGCCTTGTCCACGGCCATCTGCAGGTGCAGTTTGAGCGGTTCGCCGACTTGATGGCCGATGGTCAGCACAGGGTTGAACGAGGTCATCGGGTCCTGGAAAACCATGGCGATCTCTTTGCCCCGGATGTGTTGCAACTCCTCGTCGCTCATTTTGAGCAGGTCTTGACCCCGAAACAGGACCTGTCCGGCGGCGATTTTCCCCGGCGGCTGGGGAATCAGTCCCATCACCGACAGCACGTTGACGCTTTTGCCGCAGCCGCTCTCGCCCACGATGCCCAGAGTCTCGCCTGGTTGGAGGGCGTAGGAGATGCCGTTGACGGCGTGGACGGTCCCCTCCAGGGTGTGGAAACGGACGGTTAGGTCTCGAACTTCCAACAGCGGTTCCACAGGCGCCTCCTACTCGGTTTCGGCCAGGGCGCGCGGGTCGAGGGCGTCGCGCAGCCCGTCGCCGACGAAATTGATGCCCAATACGGTCAACAGGATGAGCATGCCGGGAAAGAACCACATCCACGGCTCGCTTTCCAGATGGTGATAGGCCTGGTCGAGCATGTTGCCCCAGGTGGCCGTGGGCGGCTGGACGCCCAAGCCTAGAAAGCTGACGTAGGCTTCGTTGAGGATGGCGCTGGCTACGCCCAGCGTGGCGGCGACGGTGATGGGGGCGGCGGTGTTGGGCAGAATGTGCGAAAAGATGATAAAGACGTCGCGGGTGCCGATGCAGCGGGAGGCGGTGACAAACTCTTGTTCCTTGAGCGATAAAAAGCTCGCCCGCACGATGCGCGCCAGATACATCCAACTGTCCAGCCCAATGACGGCAATGATGACGACCACACTCCCGCTAAAAGAGCGCCCCAGCAACGTGAAAGTAGGAACCTTGCCGCCCAGCACCTTGGCCAGCACGATCAATAAAAAGAGCTGTGGGATGTTGAGCATAGCTTCGGTAAAACGCATCAGCACGGCGTCGATAATGCCGCCGTAAAAACCGGCCACGGCCCCCACCAGGATGCCGACGATGAGCGAAACGACGACGGCCAGCACGCCAATAATGAGGGAAATCTGGCCGCCATAAATGGTACGGGCCAGAATGTCACGCCCGGTGAGGTCGGTGCCAAAGGGATGCGCCTGAGAAGGAGGCGAGAGCTTGATGGATAGATCGGTGCGGTTGGCGTCGGCTTCAGAGTAAAATAACATTCCCAGCGTGACAAACAGAATGATACCCGCCAGCAGGCCGATGCCGACCAACGCCATCTTGTGACGGCGGAAGCGCCGCCACGCGACCTGCGCCGGCGTCAACGGCGGGCGCTCGGCCTGATCTTCAAAGGCTTCCCAGGTTGCGTCTGCTGTAGCCATCGTTCACTCCTCGGATTTTGGATTTGAGATTTTGGATTTTGGATTTCGATCTCGGGACTTGCGCAGGGTTTTGATCAACGAGACGGTCATAGCGACGATTTCGTCGGTCTCTTGCATCAGGTCGGCCAGTCGAGACTGGGGTATCAGTCCGGCCTCGATGAGCAGTTCGAGCCAGTAGAGCGTTTCATCGGCCTCTTCTTCGACGATGCCGAGCTTGGCTATCATATCGGCCGTGGACCTGGCTCGACAGACGGCCCGGTAGTTCGCTCCGACCGATGTCGCCGAGCGCAACAATTGCCGGCCAACGATTTCCGATGTCGTGCCGCCCGGCAGCGCTTCTACCAGATGGATCACCCGCAACGCCAGCCCCTTTGTCCGCTCCCGAAACTGTCTTTCATCCATTCGCGCATCTCCAATCCAAAATCCAAAATCAATCGTATCTGATGCGCGGGTCGAGGTAGGTGTAGGCGATGTCTGTGAGAATTTGAAACACTATGACGAGCACGGCGGTGATGGTCAGAATGCCCATCAGAACGGGAACGTCGGTGTCCTGAGCCGCCTCCCAGAAAAGCCGGCCCATTCCGGGCCACGCGAATATGGTTTCTGTGACCACGGCCCCACTAAACAGAAATGGCAGGTCCAGGCCAATGAGCGTCACCAGAGGCAGGGCCGCGTTTTTGAGCGCGTGACCAAAAATGACCCTGCGCCGAGATAATCCCTTGGCCCGGGCGGTGCGGATGTAGTCTTGGTTGATCACTTCTAGCATCTGGGAACGGATAAAGCGGCTATAGCCGGCAATAAAGCCGACCGAGGCCGTGATCAGGGGCAGCGTGATATGCCACAAGATCTGCCCGACGGTCGGCCCGGCAGCCAGGTCATACATGCCGACAGTGGGGAAATAGGGCAAGCCCCAGCTTTTAAAGTTCACGGCGAATACATACATGAGGAGCAATCCCAGCCAAAAGACCGGCATGGAATAACCGATGAACGAAAATGCCGTAAAAACATAATCCAAAGTGGAGTATTGGCGCAGGGCAGAAAAGATGCCGATAAACAAGGACATTAATAAAAGTAGCGTCTCGCTGCTGACCATCAACAACAGTGTGTTGCGAACGCGCTCACCAATGATCTCCAGAACCGGTCGCTTTTGCATGAACGAGTCGCCGAAATCTCCTCTTAGCACGCCTTTGCGCGTCCCGTGCTCGTTAGCTACTCCATCGCCGTCGCTGTCGATTTTCATCCAATCGTTCCCCGCCAGCCAGATAACGTATTGGATGATGATAGGTTGATCCAGACCCAGTTGCCGGCTCAGGCGCTCGCGGTCATCCGAGCGGATGCGCCGCCGCCCGCCAAAGGAGGCCAGCGGATCGCCCATGGCATTGGCCAGGATAAAAAGCACAAAGCTGATGATGAGCAGGAGAGGAATCGCCTGCAACAGGCGACGGATGATATAGCGCGTCATGTTTTCCTCCGCACAGAATAGAGAGGGGAAAAGTCACCCCTCTCTATCTCTCGTCGGTTAAGCGCGTGCTACTGGCTCACATCCCACTCAAAGGCGTTCCAGAATGGGTCCACGCCAGAGATGCGCACGTTCTTGAGGCGGGTGTTGACCGACCAAAAGTCGGGGTCGGTGCGCACGCCGGCCCAGAACACCTGCTCGTGCATGATGCGCTCGATCTCTTTAAAGAGTTCGATGCGCTCCGCTGTGTCCACCGTCACAGCTTGCTGGGCGAACAGCGCGTCCAGTTCGTCTATGCACACCCCCTGCCAGTTGCCGCCGGCCGGATTGTCGTCCGAGGGGATCTCGTCGCATAGCCAGTCGCCGGTGTTGGGATCAGGAAAGTCCCAGGGCGAGGTAGACCACTCGGCCAGGTCATACTGACCGGTGGCGATGGGACCATCGTCGCCGTAGCTGTTCCACAGGATGTCGGGAGAATAGTTCAATATCTCAATCCCGATACCCACTTCGGCCAGCATTTGTTGCACGACGACCTGGGTGGCCTCGCGCAGTTCGTTGCCGGCGGTGGTGGAGTAACGGATGACCAACTCGACGCCGTCCTTGTCGCGGGTGCCGTCGCCGTTGCTGTCTACCCAGCCGGCCTCGTCCAACAGGGCCATGGCCTGCTCTGGATCATAGGGCCAGGGCTCGATGCTGGTATCTTCGTAAGGGGTGTCATACCACAGGACGGCCGGGACGCGATACAGACCATAGAACAGCTCGTCGATGATCTGCTGGCGGTTGGTGCCCATGACGATGGCCCGGCGCACGCGCGCGTCTTGCAGCGCCGGGTGCCCAGGCTCGATGCCGGTCTCGGCGGCCAGCTCCTCGCTGACCAGGTTAAAGAACCAAGACTCGACATAGCCCGAGGCAGCGCCGACCATCTCGACGTCGCCCAGGGCGTCAATGTCGGGCTTGTCGGCAGCGGTCAGATAGACGCCGATGTCAATGTCGCCGGTCTTTATGGCGGCCATTTGCGCTTCGTCGTCGGGCACGATGCGGATAAAGATCTGATCCAGCTTGGGCCGGCCGCGCCAGTAGCTGGGGTTGGCTTCAAAGACCAGGTGACTGGCGGCCTGCCACTCCTTGAGCACAAAGGGACCGTTGCCCACGGTGGGATTGCGATTCCACTCGGCGTTGTCAATAGTGCCCTCGGCCTCAAAGACCGGTTCCAGAATATGCTTGGGCAAAAAGGGACTGAGCGTACCCAGGCCAACCGGCCAGGCCACATACGGCTCGGTCATGACGATCTGGACCGTATGGTCGTCCAACGCCGTAATGCTCTCGACAAACGTATCGTAAGGGTAGCGGGTGGCGACGGTATTGCTCTCAGCCATGATCATCTCGTAGGTGAAGACATAGTCATGGGCTGTCACCGGAGTGCCATCGGACCACAGAGCATCCGGGCGCAATTTGACGGTGATGACCGTCCCGTCTTCCGAGATGCCGCCGTTTTCTATCGTGGGGAACTCGGCTGCCATTTCCAGGTTGATCTCCTGGTTGTCGTCGAAAGTCCAGAAACCGACGTTAAACAGGTCGTGGGCCAGACCGGCAAACCACATCGAGGTGTACATAAAGTTGAGACTGTCCGGCTCTTCCCAGAACGAAATAGTAGCGGTCTTGAGCTCGCCCGTGGGCGGCGTTGGCTCGCTGACCTCGCCCAGGTAGCCTTTCTTGTCGTTCCAGATGGGGGTGTAGGCTCCGTTGATGATCTGGTTCACCGTGATGGACGGGTCGGCGCAGTCGCCGTTCTCGTCGCAGGTCAACACACCCGTGATGCCCTGAAAG
>DAOTXN010000131.1:0-12753 GCA_034435435.1 Anaerolineae bacterium
AGACAATTCTGACCGGCTTTCGCAAATCATACTACTTGCGAGATATAAGCTAGTCGGCAAAGATGCAGAAACCGGCAAATTACAGTGCGGCAGTCTGGCTTTATCGAAATACACTATGCCGTAATTTCAGGAGTGGCTATAGTATAATGAATTTGTATAAAAATTGTAACTGCTCAGCCCAAATGCGTAAAAGCGGCAAACCCAAAGCCATTCGACAGGATTCACAAGATTCACAGGATGGAATTCGTGGAAAAATCCTGTAAATCCTGTAAATCTTGTTCAAAGAGCTACCAGGGTGAGCAGTTACTAAAAATTCCTATTTGTGGAGTCAGGTGGATGTCTGCGGCACGTGAGGATTCGACAACCGTCTTGAAACGTTGCCTGGCGATGGTGCGCCAACTGCAACGCGGCCCGGCCACCAAAGCCCAGTTGATCCAGTCGGCGCTGGCCGGCGCGGGCCAGGAGGCTTATGGCGGGAGCTCAGGACGCGCCTTGACCAAGCGTTTCGAAGCCGACAAGAAAAAGCTGCGCGATATTTTCGGGCTTGAGTGGCGCTATAGCCGGTCCACGGAGACGTATGAGCTTCTGGACACGTGGGAGCCGCTGCTGGACCTGCCCGACGAGGCGCTGACCGCCATTGCCTTTTTGCAGGAGACCTTTGACCCCAGCACGCCGCTGCACGACCAAGTGCAGAGCTTGTTGGGGTCGCTGGTAGGTTATCTGTCGGCCCGACGGCGAGGGGACCTGGAGCGCCGGCGCACGGCTTTGGCGGTGGAGTGGGGCCAGCGAGACGACGACGTGATCGCGCCAGCCGTAGAGGCGGGGCTGAGCCGGGCGCTGGTCGAGCATCGGTTGATCGCTTTTGATTACACTTCGCCCACTCAGGCCGACGGCGCCCCGCGCCGGCACACCGTCGAGCCGTGGGAGCGCTATTTTGACGCGGTGCGCGGGCACTATTATCTGCGCGGCTACTGCCGGCGCACAGCCGGGCCGCCCGGCGAGTACGAACAGAACCGTTACATGCACTACCGGCTGGGGCGGATCAACCGGTTGGAGGTGCTGCCGCAAAAGCTGCCCCCTATTCCGCCGCGCGCCCCCAGAGTTGAATTGGTCTACCGGCTATCCCCCCAGATTGCCCGGCGGGGCGAAGTGACCCGGCATCCGGGGATCACGATTTCGCGCACAGAGCGGCAAGCGGACGGCGGGGTCGTTGTGCACGCCGAGACGGACAACGTGTGGTGGGCGGTGCGCACGCTGCTGCATTACGGGGCCAATTGCCAGGTGTTGGGTGGCGGCGAGGCGCTGTTCGAGATGCGACATACGGTGGGGGAGATGGCCCGAGTTTACGAATTGGTGGAAATTGATGACTAAATACCCGTATCTAGGGGGTGGGGGTGTGATAGAATGAAGATGACGCGGAACGTAGGGCAGGTCGCTCATTACCTGCCTCCAGGCGGCGGGCAAGAAATCCGCCCTGCAGTTGTTCCACAGTGCGAGAAGCAAGAGGGAGGTGACCATTGGCCGATTATGACATCCTGTTCGCTTTAGGCTACGATGACCCAGATTCGATCATCGGTTCCTACATCCGGCACGTAGCGAATGGTGGGCTGTCCGCCTACAAGACCGTCTTTCAATGGGGCAAAAAGGCAGGGGAGCCGGTCTACGTTCACTTCCTCAACGGCGTCTTTACTGCCGAGAGGCTGCGCCCACTGCTGGGGTTGAATGACATCGAGGCGCAGGTGCTCTACAGCGCCTACTCGGTCCACGACGTCAACAAGCTGGTCGAGAACGCCCGCAAGTCGTTCAACGCACTGGCGGTTAAGGAGACGGTGCAGGCCGAACTGGAGCGCATCGGTATCCCCGACTTTTTCCCCGAGTACCAGGACTATCTGGAGGACATCACCTGGCTGGTGCGCTACCACTCTGGCCATTACTCGACCGCTGCTGAGGGGCTGATCCCGGCTCTCAATCTCTACCGCCTCGACCGTGATCGAGTACAAAAGGTGCTCGGTCCCCTGATGCGGGCGCTCGATGTGCTGGAACTCTCGGCCACGCTGGAGGAGCGCACCCACAAGACGCAGTTTCTGCTCAAGCTCAACGAGATCAGCGATACCCAATACACCTTTGTCACTCATCAGGTGACCGAGCAACGTGGCTTGTTGACTAACCTGATCCACAACCGGGTCAGCGTACACCTGGAACGCAAATTCGGACTCGTGCCGCTGCTTTTTTATCCAGAGGGCGTGGCTTATCTGGCCGAACGCGACCGCGTTCCTGTCCTGTCGGCGGACGATCTGGCATCCATCGGCAGAGCCGTCGCCAGGGGGGCCGCCGGTATGTCGCGAGGCGAGTTTGCCAAATTCATTCGCTCTGGCAACCAGGGCATCAAGGTGGATCGGCAATGCCTCGAACTCGGCATCTCGTTTGAAGACATCTTTGCCATCGTCTACAACCACGTGGCCGTCAAGGTAACCGGCAAACGCATCAAGATTGAGGATATGGAAGCGAAGACACGGGCTGACCTGAGCGCCAAGCTCGCTGACGACAAATGTGCCGCCCAAAAGCCACTCATCCAGAGCCTGCTCGACCGGCCCACGCTCTACCCGGCGTCGCAGGCCGGGATGGGAGCCGGCGAGCTGCTGCGCTCCTACTATATCTTTCTGGGCGACCATTTTGCTAAACAGGTCGGCGACCCGTGGCAGTACCTTTACGCCTGGCTGGAGCTGACGCCGGAGCAGGCAACGCTCTATGACCTGCTCGACCCGCGCTACCAGCGGGCCTATATCGTGGCCGGCGATCTGGGCCTGACCACCGACCCACTCTACGCGCGCATCCTGGAGGATGGCGCACAGTTGATGCCAGAGGGGGAAACGGACAACCTGGGAGATTACGCTGTGCTGGCCGATTACGTGGCCCGCACCGTCACCTTTAGCTTTGGCGGCGAGCGGGAGGTGAACTTTGGCGCGGCGCTGGCGGCCTACGTGGCGAACAACCACCGCCAATGTTGCTACTGCGGCTCCGAGTTCCCCACCCAGAAATGGATGGCGCCGGTAGCCCCGGCCAACGTGACGGTGCAGAGCTTCTCCAACCGACTGCCCGGCGGCTGGACGCAGGAACCCAAGAAGAACGTGTGCGACGTGTGTCGCCTGCAGTTCACGCTGGAAAAGCTCACCCACCAGGCGCTCAAGGGCATCAAGACCATGTACCTGCACCTTTACCCGTACAGCTTTTACACCGACATCTTTCTTTGCTCTCTGCGCGACGAGGTACAGAACTTGCTGGCCCAGGATGTCTCGGTCGTTTTTCCCAAGACCTACGAGGCTTTACAAGCTTTTCTGGCTGATAACCGGCTGGACCTGGTGGTTGCCACGCGAAACCAGCAAGGCAAGCCTTATCAAAATGGACTGGTGTTGCCTCAGCACGCCGAGACCATCGGCAACGTGCTCATCTTTCCCCTCAACTGTCCCGGCGACAACGACAGCGAGCAGTTTCTGTTCGCCCTGCAGAGCGCGCTTTTGATCCAGCGTTACTTTGGTTGCAAGGCAATCCTGACCGACTCGGCCGTGCCGATCCTGGGCAAAGACGAGTTCGCCGATCTGTTTGTGGACAATACGCCGTTGGGCTTTGAAGGGCTGCTGCCCCAGGACGACTTTGACCGCCCGGCGCTGGACCGACTGTGGAGCGACACGCTGGCGCTGCACCGGCTGCGGCAGGCGCTCTACAACCCCGAACGGGAGGAGAACCCCCTGCTCAGTCTGGCCCGCGCGATGGCCGATGGCCGGTTGAGATTGTTCTTTGAAACCGACCGGCTGTTGGAACACAAGGCCAACCAGGGCCGACCAGATGGAAAATTGCGCGCCTGGCGCAGCAATGGAATCACCAGGCACATCTTGCCCGACTTGCGCAGACTGATGAAAGGAGAAGAGACGATGAAACAGTTAGAGGCGCTGGCCCAGGCAGCCTGGGCCGATCGTATCATTGGACGCAGCCTGGAGCGCAACTCTTTGCTCAAGCCTTTGGATATGCTCTTGGAGGGATTGGAGAAAAAGCCGGAGGCCTTTGGGTTGGACACGTTGCGCGCCCAATTGACCGAAGAAATCTTTCGGCACCTGGAAGCCATCGCCAGCGAGGAATACAAACCTGGCCGCACCAAGCGGGAGAAAACCAAAGCCTACGTAGACCTCTTTTTCGACGGTGTGCTAGGCGACGCCTATCGCGGCAACGTCACGAAATTGCTGGCCGACGGCAAAGCGCTGCGCTCGGCCTATCTATTCTACGTCCGTGAACAAATCCCAACCAAAGAGAAAGGAGCCTGAAATGTCTACACTGACAGAATACCAAGATCGTCTGTTGACCGCTTACACCACGTTTCCGTTGGGCCGCTACGTGAGCCTGATTCTGGTGCGCAAGACCGAGTCCGAGACGCTGTTCCGCACCGAAGGGGCCGAGGGCGACCTGAGCAAGGACTTTGTGCGAGCCGGTATCCGGGATGACGACATCATCCAGCGCGTGGTGATGACCAAGCGCAAGCAGACCGCCGTCGAGCGCCGCACCGGGCGCGAGCTGCTGCGCGACCACGACCGGCTGTATCCTGACGCCAAGACCGGCAAGACCTGCGCGCTCAACACGACCAACACCTGCGAGCGCTGCATCGACTGCATGATCTACGGCTACGCCGTGGGCGGCGGCGGGGCGCAAAAGTCGCGCGTCATCACCGACGACGCCTTCAGCATCCTGCCCTCCGGCGTGGTGAGCGACAAACGTCAGGGCAACGCGCTTTTCGACACCGGCACCATGCGCAACCCGGAGACCGGAGAGCCTTCACAGGCTATTTTCACTGTACCCTACGTCAAGCCCGAGACCCACTTTTTAGAGATTGAGACGCTCAAGGACGTGACGCTGGGCGAGTGGGTGTACGTTCTGGGCAACGTGCTGCGCAGCACGCGCTATGGGGCCATTTCCAGCCGCCAGGGGCGGATGAAGAACACGCTGGCCGGGGTGGTGTTCAGCAACTGCGAGATTTTCAGCAATCTGGAGCTGACCCAGGCGGTCTATGACCGCTTAAAGGCCAGGGATCCCGACCTCAACTTTCCGCTGCGTGACGCGGACGTGCTCGACACCGTGGCCGACGCGACCACGGCCTTGATGCAGAACGTCGCCAGCGCCGACCCCGTAGTGTTGGGGCCGGATGAGGCGGCAGCCGTCCACCAGGCAGTGGTGCAGATCTACCGCGACCCGACGCGGGTGGCGGCGCTGCTGGAAGCCATCGAAAAGGGATACAGCACCGACGACGCGACGCGCCAGGCCGGCCACGCCGAGGTGGTGCGGTTGCTGGAGGCGGCGGCGCAGGAGGCGTGAGATGAGCGCCGAACCGCTGCACATTTATCGCTGCGAACTGACTTTTCGGGAGCACGTCTTTTTCAGCAGCCGTGAGATCAGCAACTTTTTCCAGACCGAGCCTCTGCTGGGCAACTATGCGTTGGCCTATGCCTTTGGGTTAGCGCAGACGCCTTATCATAACGAGGGCACAGTGCGTTACGCGCTCGACCTGAGACCGCTCAACGAGCGTGGCGTATATGTCACGCCGGGCACCATCGTGGGGGAACCACGCTTTGTCCTGAGCCAGTTCAACGCCCAGGCCGACGCCTACTGGTACGCCTTTACCAACAATGCCATCGTGGTGCGCACTGACGATGAGCAAGCTGTGCGTCAAGGTTCGCGCTGGCGCATCATCAATCCTGCGACCGGTGAGGAAGGGTTTGTGCGCCCCAACAACTATCCGCAGCACGGACGCATCAAGATGCTGGCGTTGGGTAACCGGGCCGTGTGCTACGTTTTGAGCCGGGAGCCGCTGACGTTGCCACGCTACGTGCGGCTGGGCAAGTGGATGAGCAAAGCGTCTGTGACGGTGACCCACGCCACGGCCCGGCCCGAGCCGAGGGACGAAACGACGGTGCCGGTGTTCCTGAACCCGGCCGACCTGCCTCAGCCAGAGCGGTTGCGGGTGTATGACCTGGTGAGCGTGCACCCTGTGCCGCTGGTGCGCAACGCCGTGTTGAGCGGCGAGTTCTTCCGCGCGCCGGATGGCGTCTGGCTGCCAGCGGGGATGTGCTTTGGAGTGAGGGAGATTACGTGATTACTTTCACCCTCCTCCCCCACACCGAAAAGCTGGCCCCTGCCAACCCGCTAGGGCTGGCTCGCCCGCCGCTCTACCATCAGCAGCGCACCTACGACGCGCTGTCCGACTACCTCCTAGTGGTCAATTCCTACGACACCGGCACGGGTAAGACGGTGGCCGCCCTGCTGGGCCTGCTCAACCCGGCGCTGCGTGGGCGCAACTGCCTCTTTATCGCCCCCACCAACGAGCTGCTGCGCCAGCACGAGGGGGACGTCCAGAGTTTCCTGGCCAACCACAACCTGGACTATCACACCATCCGTGTGGACGCCGCCGTGCTGCGTGCCCTGCCCCAGGCCCACGCCCACGAGCGGGTCGGCGAGCGGCTGGTGCGGCTGTTCAGCAATCCCCGAGCCTACGGCTGGGACGGCCATAAGCCGCTGATCGTCGTCACCAACCCCGACATCTTTTACTACGCGCTCTACTTTTCGGCCTACAACCCTCACGACCGGCGCAACCTGTTCGAGCAGTTCCTCACCCGTTTTGATTACGTGATCGTGGACGAGTTTCATTACTACTCGGCCAAGCAGTTGTGCAATTTTCTCTTCTTTTTCGTCATCGCCCAAGAGTGGGGTTATTTCGGCCAGGGCCGGCGCGTCTGCCTGCTCTCGGCCACGCCGGAGGAAGCGGTGCGCGATTACCTGGCGCGGGTTTTCCCCACACCAGATGCCATCGCCTGGATCGGCCCCACCAACGAGCCGCCGGAGAGCGCCGACTACCCGACGACGCCCACACTGGCCCCGCTGACGCTGACCGTGCGCGAGGGGACACTGGACGAGTTCGCCGACGACGCGCGCCAACGCGACTGGCTGGCCGGGCTGTTGGCGACCGGGCAGGACGGCGCGCTCATCTCCAATGCGCTGTGGCGGGTCAACCAGGCCCGCGCCGCGCTGCGCGGCCCGCGCTTCGACGGGCGCGTGAGCCGCCTCACCGGGGCCGAGACGGTCGAGAGCCGCCGCTCCGCGCCGCTGGTCCCCCTCATCCTGGCCACCCCCACGGTGGACATCGGCTACAACTTTGAAAAGCCGGGGAAGCTCCGCCAGCCGCTCGATTTCATCGTCTTTGACGCCCGCACCCGCGACGAGTTCCTGCAACGGCTTGGGCGCGCCGGGCGGGTGCTGGGGCGTGCAGAGACCAACGCACCATCTCTGGCCATTGCGCTGGTGGACGCCGATGCCCTGACAACGCTGCGCCCCCTCGATGGCCAGACCGTGCCCCGCGCCGTGCTCCGCCGCGCCGTGCAGCAGGCCCTGCCGCCGCGCAACGATCTCTTTGCCTACGTGCGCTCCTACGCCGTGTTGGAGGCCTTCCGGCCTATCTACGAGCTCAGACGGACGACCCGCCCTGACCTGGAGGAATGGGTCGAGCGGTTGTTCGAGGGGGTGCGGGAGGTCTTGGCGCCCGGCAGCCGGCGCTGGCACTACGGCCCTCTGTGCGGGCAAATGCGCCGTCACGAGCGCGCGGGGCGCTTGCTGCGGGAGGACAAGCTGGCCGAGCTGCCAGAGTTCGTGGACGAGTTCCTGGACTGGCACCGGCCGATGGAAGCGCCGCCGGAGGAGTGGGCGCGGCTGGAGCGGGCCGTGCGCACCCAGCCCCGCGCCCGCGAACAGTTGGTCGTGCCCTGGCTCAAGGCCCAATATGCGCTCACGGAGGCGCTGTTTAACTTTCGCGATAGCTTTCAGGGGCCGACGGCTGCCGTCTACGACCCACATCACCTGCTCTCCGACAGCGACCTGACGCTCTATGACGCGCTGCACGTGGCGGCCAATTTCGAGGCGGATTACTTTGACGACGCGCCGGCCTTCCGCCGCGCCTGCGGGGTCGAGCCGGGCCAGGCCACGCTGGGGGTCTATTGCCGGCTAACAGCGCACCGGGAGCCCCGGTTGTACGTCGGCCTGGAATATCGAGAGATACGGCTGCCCCGTGAGGCGTGGGAAAAGTTGTACACCCGCCGGCCGGTCGCTCTAACGGAATTGCGTTTGCTGGCTCAGGCATCCGGCGGGGGGCCGGCCACTTTGCATCCCACCCTTCGCCACAGCATCGAGACCCAGCATCTGGCCTGTCTTGTCGTGCCCGATGCAGATGTGGGCCGCTTGCTCTATCTGACCCGCGACCGCAATCTGTTCCCACGTTCGCTGCAGGTGACTTTTGCTCAAGGGGGCACAAGCCACGAATACAAGGCCTTGTTCGGCACGGCGGCCTTTGTCGTGCACGCAGAACTGGAAGGATATTTCTGGCACAAACAAAAGATGGACGATATCGCTCCGATTATCGTGTAGACGAAGGATACCATGCGCCTCGCTACCCCTACCCAAGCCGTCGAAATGCTCCTGCGCGCGCTCTACGAGGGCACTGCTTCCGACAGGCCGTGGGTGGCGCACAACGGCGTCGCCTGGGAGATGGAGGAGTTGACGTGTGACGGCACGGTAGACGCGCCGCTGGCCTACCAGACCGCGCTGCTCACGCAGGCCAACGAGCGGGCGCGCGCCCTGACGCGCGAAACGCTGCTCAGCGTCCGCGCCGCAGCCGATCACGCGCTGGCGCTGCTCGATGGTCGTGAGTGTGGCGACGCCCTATCTAGCGAGGAACCGTATGAGCTCGAATGATCACCTGCTCCACTCCATCGTCCTCAAACTCGCCCCCGAGCGCGAGGGGCGCATCCGCGCCACGCACGGGCATCACGCGCACGCCGCCTTTTTACGCGCCGTGCAGCAGGCCGACCCGGCCCTGGCCGAGGTGTTGCACCATCCGCAGTTGCCGCTCAAGCCTTTCACCGTGTCGCCGCTGTTGGGACTGGGGCCGGGCCACGAAGGCACACTTGAAGTCTCGCCGGAGCGGGATTATTTTCTACGCTTCACCGTGCTGTACGAGCCGGTCTTTCGGCAGTTCATGGCCCGCTTTTTGTACGATGGCGGGCGTCCCCTACTCCACTTGGGCCAGATGCCCTTTCTCATCAAAGAGATCCTGACCACGCCCGGCAGCCATCCCTGGGCCGGGTATACATCTTTTGTCGAGATCGCGCAGCAGGCGCAGGCGGCCCGGAGCGTGACGCTGGAATTCACCACCCCCACGGCGTTTAGCTTTGGGGAGCGGCCTTGGGGCCAGCAGATCGTGCCGTTGCCCATCCCACGCCTGGTTTTTGGCAGCCTGGCCAAGACCTGGAACGCGCTGGGGCCGCCGGCGTTGAGCCTCGATTGGCGGGCCTGCCGGGACTATATCGAGGAGCAGGTGGTCGTGGCCCGGCTGCGACGGGTGGAGACGCGCATGTTGGCCTACGCCGACGCGCCGCAATTAGGGTTCGTGGGCCAGGTGAGCTTTGAGTTCAAGGGAGATGACGAGACGATCCACGCCCAACTGGACGCGCTGGCCGACCTGGCCTTTTATGCGGGCGTGGGCTATAAAACGACGATGGGCATGGGACAATGTCGGCGATTGGACACAGATGAACACAGATAAACACGGGTTTTTTGATCCCGGCGCTGGAGCTGCCCAACGGCTCGAGGGTCCTGGCACAGATGAACACAGATAAACACGGGTTTTTTGATCTGCGTTCATCAGCGTTTATCTGTGTCCCATAAAAAGCGAGTGCGATGGAACTACCGGATTATCTACCCCTGTCATATCTGAATCAACTGGAGTATTGCGAGCGGCGCTTCTGGCTGATGTTCGTGCACGGCGAGATGGAGGTGAACGCGCCGGTGCTGGAAGGGACGCTGCAACACCAGCGCGCCCACGCTCCCGGCAGCGCGCAGGACGGGGAACAGGTGGTGCACCGGCGCGCGACGGTGTGGTCGGAGCGGCTGCGATTGACGGGTTTCGCCGATTTGGTAGAAGAGGCCAACGGCGCACTGGTCCCGGTGGAGTACAAGCGGGGCAAGCTGGGCAAATGGCTCAACGATCACGTGCAGCTCTGCGCCCAGGCCATGTGCTTGGAGGAGCGCAGCGGGCGGCGGGTGGAGCAGGGTGAGATTTTTTATTGGCGCTCGCGCCGGCGGGTGCGGGTAGCGTTCACGCCGGAGCTGCGGGCGCAGACCGAGGCCGCCGTGCAACGGGCATTTGACCTGCTGGCGGCCGGGATCATGCCGCCGCCCGACCAGCCCGCGGCCAAGTGCCGCGACTGTTCGCTAGAAGGGGTGTGTTTGCCACGCGAGGTACAGGCGCTGAACCGGGAAGCGTGAAACGTGATGCGTTGTTGTGAGGACAGATAGTATGGCAGAATTACGAGATTGGGGGAAGGATATGGCGACGTTGTATCTGACGGAGCCGCGGTCGCTGGTCAAAAAGGACGGCGAGACGCTGTTGGTGGAGATCCCGGCGAACCCAGACCAGGGCAGCGAAAAACGCAAGGTGCGCGTGCCGCTGACCAAGGTGGACGCGGTGGTGGTATATGGCGACGTGACGCTGACCAGCCCGGCGCTGGCGGCGCTGCTGGAACAGCGGGCAGAGGTCAGTTTTTGCTCGCATTATGGGCGTTTCCAGGGCCGGCTGTCGCCCGAGTTCAGCAAAAACAGCCTGCTGCGCCTGGCCCAGCATCAAGCCCACGTCGATCCGGTACGCGTAGTGGAGCTGGCGCGAGCGTTTGTGTATGGCAAGCTGAGCAATATGCGCACGCTGCTGATGCGGGCCAACCGCAAGCTGGAGAATGAGCAGATCGGCGCGGCGGCCGATTCGATCAAGGGGGTGTTGGACCAGGTAGAGACCATCTGTCCGGAGCAGGCGACGCCGCCGCCCGACCCGAGCCGGCCGCAGTCAGAGAGCCTGCAGGGCAAGCTGCTGGGCCTGGAGGGGTCGGCCAGCGCGTTCTACTTTGGCGTGTTTGGGCATCTGCTCAAGGGAGGCTGGACGTTCGAGCGGCGCAGCCGCCGCCCGCCCACCGATCCGGTGAACGCGCTGTTGAGCTATGGTTATGTGCTGTTGACCCATCAGGTGGCTTCGGCGGTCAACGTGGTGGGGTTGGACCCTTATATCGGTTTTCTGCACTCGTCCCAATACGGTAAACCGGCGCTGGCGCTGGACGTGGTGGAAGAGTTTCGCACGCCGGTGGTCGAGTCGGTGGTCCTGACGCTGTTGAACAACGCCATGCTCAAGCGGGGGGATTTTGAGGAACAGTTGGGCGCGTGGCGACTGTCGGACGAGGGCCGGCGGACGTTTTTGATCCGTTTCGAGGAGCGGCTAAACGAGACCATCTCGCATCCGGTGTTTGGTTACAAGGCCACCTACCGGCGTTGTCTGGAGCTGCAGGTGCGGCTGGTGGCCAAATGGCTGCTAGGAGAGATTTCTCACTATCAGCCTTTTATGATAAGATAGTGTAGCGAGCGCCCGATGGAACGTGGCAAGCCCAAGACAACGTTGTACGTCATCGCCTACGACATTCCCAGCGACCGCCGCCGGACCAAGGTACACAAGCTGTTGTGCGGGTGTGGGGAATGGACGCAATACAGCCTCTTTGAGTGTTTCTTGAGCGACAAGGAGCTGGTGGCTCTGCAAGGCAAGCTGGACCGGTTACTGAACGCCAAAGAAGATAGCGTGCGTTTTTATCACGTGTGCGCGGCGTGTGTGAAGAAGGTCGAGACGGTGGGTTCGGCCAAGCCGCAAGAGCGGGCAGTATTCGTTGTATAGGTGGGTCAGCGCGTTTTTGGTGTGAGCGGCGCTGCGAGCGCCCAAGCGCCCGCCAAAAACCCGGGAGGCGCTCGCAGGCAGATGTGGGGGGTGGCGAGTGTGATTCACCCAGATGCGGGGAAAACGACGCGACGGCCGAAACGTTTGGCGGTCAACTGTGTCGCCTCTCGCAGGGGGTGAGATGGTGGGAACAAGATGTTCGAAGAGAAGCGTAAACGAAGAGCTGGTGGGGCGACTGGTTCATTTCTGGCGAAAAAAAGGGAGCAAAACGGCGCGTTGCGCCTAGCGAGTGACGTGCAGTGTGAAGGCCGCCGATCTCGACTGGGAGATTGAAACGTACACCATCATCGCGGCTGTGCGCTGTGCGCCGCCGGTGTGAAGGCCGCCGATCTCGACTGGGAGATTGAAACGCTATGCTTGCCGTTGGGGGCGGGCAATGCGATCAAGTGTGAAGGCCGCCGATCTCGACTGGGAGATTGAAACATACCACAGCGTTTCAACCGAGAGCACGATGCCGTGTGTGAAGGCCGCCGATCTCGACTGGGAGATTGAAACTTCTTTGACCAGAAGGCCGGAGAGGGGGTATTGGTCGTGTGAAGGCCGCCGATCTCGACTGGGAGATTGAAACCATAGCGGCCAGGTATTGATTGAAAATCCACCGTCAAGTGTGAAGGCCGCCGATCTCGACTGGGAGATTGAAACCGACTAGGCCCGTCGGCAGACCCGGCGGGCTTTTTGGTGTGAAGGCCGCCGATCTCGACTGGGAGATTGAAACTGCCACGGCAGGCAGCCGGTCATCTGCGCCCGGCAGGTGTGAAGGCCGCCGATCTCGACTGGGAGATTGAAACTGCAATGCTGACCGATGGGAGTATATACCTGGACTGGTGTGAAGGCCGCCGATCTCGACTGGGAGATTGAAACCAAACGCAAGTAAATATCGCTCGCGCCCGACGTAGGAG
>DAOTXN010000132.1:0-14787 GCA_034435435.1 Anaerolineae bacterium
CTTGGCTCAACAACTTGGTCGTGCAGTTCAGCATCGCCCAAGAGGAACCGGTCCATCCGCTGACACAGCCTGAAAAGCGGAATCGACTTTTTGGAGATGGTTAGCCCCTATGGGGCGTGCTAAACAGTACATGCCTGTGGGTGCGGGCCGAGGACGGCGTCAACCCGGCGGTCGCGGACTATGCCCTGACCGGCCTCTACAGCGACGTGGCCGTGTTCAGCATCGACCAGTCGGCCACCTTCCCCATCTCCTGGACGCCGGCGATCACGACGGTGGTGAGCCGGGAGCAGGCCCGCCTCTTCCTGGAGTGGGAGGCGCTGGCGCACCCCGACGTGGACTCCTACAGCCTCTACCTCAGCACCCAGCCGCTCAGCCCGACGCTGTACATCACAGGGCTCGTCGCCTTCCGCCAGACGGACGAGAACGGGCAACCGTTCGGCCCGGTGCTGGCGAACGCCGGCGTCAGCAATCTGGCGCCGGGCAACACCTACTACTACTCGGTGGAGGCGGTGGATGTCGAAAGCGGCCAGAGCGTGCGCAGCCCGGAGGCGGCCATCTACATCGCCGGCGGCGACTTCAATCTGGCCACACCGTCCCAGTTTTACTGGGTCGCGCCCGGGACTCAGATGAGCCTCTCCCTCTCCCTCGACGTGCTGCAGCCCCTGTTCTATCCCAACGTGGGGTTGAGCATCGACGCTTCGCGCACCCCGCCGGGGATGCGCGTCTGGTTCGACACGCCCCTGGGAGGCGATGCTTACCTGACCGAGGCCGAGAGCGAGGCGGCGGTGGTGGTGGACCTGCTCGACTCGGTGGCCGACGGCATCTACCTGATCACCTTCGTGGGCTCGAGCGGCGAGATGCAGCGCAGCCAGACGATCTATATCCTGGTCAATCCGGTCATACTCTACCTGCCGGTGGTGTATAGCCAATATCCTGGGGGAGGGATGTCAATAAGGCGCTGACGCCGCAGAGAGGCATGCTGTAGCGCCGGGCCGCCGGCCCAGGAGCAGGTTTTCGCCTTTGCAACTCGCAAAATTCATCCTGAGCCCGTCGAAGGATGAATTTTGCGGTCACGCAACCTACGAGATCCGCTCGCAATCATCCTTCGACAGGCTCAGGATGATTGCTCGCTAGCACAGCGCCGAAAAGTGTCCGGCAGCAAATGGATATTGTGGTCTATTCGCCCCAAGAAGTCGCATACTGGAAACAGGCGCCCGCCTCGTTGGTCGCCTCGGTGTTGAGAGAGGGAAAGGTGCTCGCAACTGCTCAGCCTGTGCAAATATGACAACGAATCAGAGGATTGAACGAATCTGTGCCTTCAACTTGATGGCTTGGCCCCACCGGATCGGTCAAGCTGGCCGAGTTTATCGAGATTGAACGAATCTGTGCCTCCAACTCGATGGCTTGGGTCCCATAGCTGCGCTGACCGTGGTTCAAAGCGATGCGACACCTCACCCGATTGCAGGGCGAGGGCAGTCCTGGGACAGAGTTGGCATCCGCGACGCCATTCGGTCAATCCCGAAAATTCGTTGTCATATCTCCATCTGAGCAGCAACAGGTGCTCAAGCCGGGTCCGTGACCCGGCGTTGCGCCGGTCACGTGCGCACTACCGGCAAGTGTCGTGCAGCGTTGACCCGCAGCTCGGCGGGGGAACGAGAGCCAAAGAAAAACAGGGGCGAGCTGACATTAACCGGAACCGTCAAATGGTTCAACGAACAAAAAGGCTACGGATTCATCGCCCAGGACACAGGTGGAGACATCTTTGTGCATCACTCGGCCATCGTCGAGCCGGGCGCCCGCAGTTTGAAGGAAGGCGAGCGCGTCGAGTTTACGGTGGAACAAGGGCGCAAAGGTCCCGCGGCCGGCAACGTGCGCCGGCTCAAAGAGGCGGCTCAATGATGGGCGCCCAACTGATTGTGGCAGATGACATGGTGGTGGGCCTGGATTATACCAAGTGACCCTCTCGTCAGCCTCCCGCAGACCCTGAATCCTTGAGCGGCGGCGCTAAACCCAAAATCTCCTGCGCCACGGCGCGCATCGAGCGCCGCTCGCGCCGGGCCTGAGCCTGGATGCGCCGGTGAGCCTCCTCCTCGCTCAAGCCGTCGCGGGCCATCAGCACCCCCTTGGCCCGCTCGATCACCTTGCGCGTCTCCAGGTCATCGCGCAGTTCCGCCGTCTCATGGGCCAGCTTGACCCGCTCGGCAAAGCGCGTCGCGGCCACCTCAATCGTCGCCAGCAGCTCGGCCTCTTTGACCGGCTTGATCAGATAGGCCATCACCGGGGCGCGGGCCGCCTGCTCCACCAGCTCGCGCTGGCTGTAGGCGGTGAGCAGGATCACCGGGATGGGCGTCTCGGCCACGATGCGCCGGGCGGCCTCCAACCCGTCGTAACCGGGCATTTTCACATCCAGGATGGCCAGGTCGGGGGCCAGGTCGTGGGCCAAACGCACCGCCGTGCGTCCGTCGGAGGCAGCGCCGACCACCGCGTGCCCGGCCTCTTCCAGCATCTTGCGCAGGCCCAGGCGGATAATCGACTCGTCGTCGGCGATGAGGATGCGCATGCTCATTTTTCCTCTGCCCGCGGCACGCGGATGAGCGCCTGCGTGCCGGCGGCGCCCGGCGTAAAGGTAAACGTCCCCTGTAAGTCTTCGGCGACCAACGTCTGCACGATCTCCAATCCCAGGCTGGAGCCGACTCCGGCCCGCCCGCTCAGTCCCACGCCGTCGTCGGTCACAATGATGCTGCTGGCCAGACCCTCGTCGCACAACCGCACCCGCACCACGCCGGCCTCCCGCCCGACAAAGGCGTGCTCCAGCGCGTTCTGAATCAGTTCGGTGGTCGCCAGGGCCAGCGCCGTCGCCGCCTGGCTGGGCAGCACCAGCGCATCGCCCTCGACCGTCACCTGCACGGCCTTGCCAGGATGGGTGAGACTTTGGACCACTGTGCCGGCAATGCGGGTCAGCACTTGTTTCAAATCCACGCCGCGCAAGCCTTGCTCCGACAAGGTCTCGTGGACGGCGGCGATGGCCAGGATGCGATGGATGGCCTCGGGCAGCGCCTCGGCGGCGGGGCGCTGCGGGGCGTCGCTCATTTGCAGGCGCAGCAACATGGCGATAGTCTGCAAATTGTTCTTGACCCGGTGATGCATCTCGCGCACGATGATCGACCCGGCCACCAGGCGGGCGTTCTCAATCGCCAGCGCGGTCTGGTTGGCCAGGGTTTGGAAAAAGACGGTTTCTTTGGCCGAAAAGGTGTGCGGCTGGCCGGTGTAACAGTTAAAGACGCCGATCACCCGCTCGCGCACGGTGAGCGGCACCGAAAGCAGCGCCACCAATCCCTCGCGCTCGGCCCGCTCGCGGAACAGATAGCGCGGGTCAACCCGCACATCGGCCACGCTGGCTGGCTGGCCGGTCTGGGCCACCTGCCCGGTGATACCCTGACCGACCCGCACCGGCGGCCGCTCGGCGTGGGCCGGATTCTGGCTGCGGGTGGCGACGGGCAGCAATTGCTCCCCCGTTTCGTCAATCAGGCGCAGCGAGCACACGCGCGCCCCCATCACGCGCGTCGCCATCTCGACCACCACCCCCAGCATTTCATCCAGATACAGCGGCGACGTGACGGCCTGACTGACCTCGGCCAGCGCGGTCAGCTCTTGAATCTGGCGGCGCATGCTATCGTACAGGGCGGCCTTTTCCAGCGCGCCGGCGGCCAAGTCGCCGATGAGCGACAGCAACTCCATCTCGTCTTCGTCAAAGATGTGAAAACGGGCCGTCTGCACGTTCAGCGCGCCGATGACCCGGCCCTGGTTGGTGAGCGGCACGGCGGCCAGCGAGCGCAGACCCATCTCTTGCGTCTCGGGCAGCGGCCAGAAGCGCGGGTCGTGGGCTGCGTCGCGCACGGCCACGGGCGCGCCGTGCTGCGCCGCCCAGCCGGTGAGACCCTGGCCCAGTTGCAGCGCGGCCCGCCCGACCGCTGCGGGGGCCAGGCCGGTGGTGGCCTGCAGCACCAGGCGCGCGCCGTCGGGTTGCAGCAGATAAATCGAGCACGAGTCCACGCCCATCACCTGGGTCGTCTTGCGCGAGATCAGGTCCAGCGTCGGCTCCAGCGCCCAGGCCGAGTTGAGCGCCCGCCCAATCTCGCGCAGCGCGGCCAGTTGGGCCTGTTTTTGATCCAGCTTGCGTTCCAGGTCGTTCATAGTCATGATACCCGCACCGATATTATAGAGGGCAAGCGGGCGGGGTGCAAGTTTGCGGTTGGAAAAGTTGTGCTATAATGAGCTTATGAAAGTGCGAGACATCATAAAACTCATTGTGATTATAGAAAAGACCGCTACAGGTTATTCGGCTTACTCTCCCGACCTAGACGGCTGCGTGGCGACCGGAGAAACAGAGCAAAAAGTCAAGCGCAATATGCGAGAGGCTGTTGAATTACATCTGGAAGGCCTGCGGCTGGAGGGATATGAAATCCCGGAACCCCATAGCCTGTCAGCTTTTGTCGAGGTAGCGGTCTAGCAGCCTGTCGGAGATCCCATTCAGTTCGTAGGACAAATGTGAGTCAGGAGATTACGATGGATTTTATCAGTGTGCGGGATCTACGGGTGCGTCCGAGAGAGGTATTGCGCAAGCTGCGTGACAAACGCGATTTGATCCTCACCTCCAAGGGTCGGCCGATGGCAGTGCTTACGGCCATTGATGAAAATGAGCTAGAGGAAACATTGACTGCGCTACATCGTGCGCGTGCCCAGCTCGCCGTCTCTCGGCTGCGTCAGGCTGCCATCCAAAAAGGGAGTGATCGGCTATCGCCCGAGGAAATTGAGGCAGAAATCGCCGCCGCGCGGCAGGAACGCACGGCGCTATGATCATTGTGTTGGACACCAACGTGCTGGTTTCGGCGCTGCTGTCCGCCTTTGGCCCTTCTGCGCGCGTGCTGGACCTGGTTTTACACTGTAGAAAAAAGGAGGAAGAAAAAAGGCAGAAAGCGTTTGCTTTCTGCCCTTCAGTCGGGGCGCCGGGATTTGAACCCGGGACCTCTACAACCCCATTGTAGCGCGCTAGCCGAACTGCGCTACGCCCCGCACTGGGGCGCATTATAACACATTTGACGGCGCGTGCAAGTGAACATTTCAAAATCCGGCCATCGCCCCATCCAACGTATCGTGGAGCGAAAAGAAATTCTCAAACCCTACGATGCGGAACGCCCGTAGCAGATGCGTGCTCAAAGCGACCAATTTCAAATCGCCGCCCCGCGCTTTGATGCGCGCCAGCGCCGTGACCAGCGTGCGCAGCCCGGCGCTGCCGATGTATTGCACCTCGGCCATGTCCAGCACCACCTGCCTCTCGCCCTGGGACATCGCCGCGCCCAATGCCGCGTCGAGATCGCCGGCCGTGTGACCGTCGATCCGCCCGCTCACTGCATACACAGCGGCTCCTTTTTCTGCTTGCCTGGTGATCAACATCCCGCTTGCCTCGTCCCCTTTCAACCAAAGCCCCTTTATCGGTCATAAGACATTACGCGCCCGTGGGGCAAAAGTTGCAGCGCGCCGCGCCGCTAGACGCGGTAGAGCGGGCGTGGTATAATGCCCCCGCCTTTGAAACCACTATGATTCCGCAGAGGCGGCGTTGCTACCTCTGCCCCTACGCGAGAATAAATATGGACAGAGCTTTTCGTATCCTCATCGCCAAACCCGGTCTGGACGGCCACGACCGCGGCGCCAAAGTCATCGCCCGCGCCTTGCGCGACGCCGGGATGGAAGTGATCTATCTGGGCCTGCGCCAGACGCCGGAGATGATCGTCGAGGCCGCCCTGCAAGAAGACGCCGACGCCGTCGGTCTCAGCATTCTCTCCGGCGCTCACATGACGCTCCTGCCCCGCGTCGTCGAGCTGTTGCAGCAAAACGACCTGGACGACGTGCTGGTCTTTGCCGGCGGCATCATCCCCGACGAAGACGCGCCCGCGTTGAAAGAAATGGGCGTTCGCGGCATTTTCGGTCCCGGCGCCAACACCGACGACGTCGTCGCGTTCATCCAAGAGCAGTTGAGCAGCCGGGTTTAGGATCGTTTCCGTGACACAGGTGCACGAACTCGTCGAACGCCTGCTGGCCGGCGACCGGCGCGCGCTGGCGCGGCTCATCTCGCACGTCGAAAACGACGCTCCCGACGCTGCCGCCGCGCTGACCGCCCTCTACCCGCACACCGGCCAGGCTCACATTGTGGGTGTGACAGGCGCGCCCGGCACCGGCAAGAGCACGCTGGTCAACGAGTTGGCCAAGGCCTACCGCGCCCGGGGCGAGCGCGTGGGGGTCATCGCCGTGGACCCCACCAGCCCCTTTTCCGGCGGGGCCATCCTGGGCGACCGCATCCGCACGCGCGACTTGAGCGGCGACCCCGGCGTGTTCATCCGCAGCATGGCCAGCCGGGGCAACCTGGGTGGGCTGGCGCGGGCCACCGCCGACGTGGTCAAAGTGCTGGACGCCGCCGGATTCAAGACGGTCCTGGTCGAGACGGTGGGGGCGGGACAGAGCGAGGTCGAAATCGCCCGCACTGCCCACACCACGCTGGTGGTCGAAGCGCCGGGGCTGGGCGACGACGTACAGGCCATCAAGGCCGGTGTGCTGGAAATCGCTGACGTGCTGGTGGTGAACAAAGCCGACCGCGAGGGAGCCGAGCACACCAAACGCGCCTTGCAGATGATGCTCGACCTGGGCGTCAACCAGACCGTGCGCCACCATGGACAGACGATGCGCGTCGAGGCCGTCGCCGGCGGCTCTTCCGAGCCTGGCTGGCGACCGGTCGTGTGTATGACCGTCGCGGTGCGCGGGCAGGGCATAACCGAGCTGATGCAAGCCATCGCCGAGCATCGCCGCTACCTGCAAGAGAGCGGCGGCTGGGCCGGGCGCGAGCGCATCCGCGCCGCCGCCGAGCTGGATCGGCTGCTGCGAGATCGGTTAGTGGCTCAGGTATGGAGTAAATTAGGCGAGGCGCGGCTGCAAGAGGCTGTGGAACAGATCATCACACGTCAGGCCGACGCTCACGCCGCGGTGGAAAAGCTATTGCTTCAGGCCGGACGGCTTGATCCGGTGTAACGCGGAGGCGCCCCTATGCCCCAAGACCCATTGGTCGAACAGAGCCGCAAGCTGCGGGCCGACTTTTTCGAAGGCCACGCCGAGTTGTTCGCGGGCCTCAGCCGGGGCCAATCTCCTCCGGCCCTGTTCATCGGTTGCTGCGATTCGCGGGTCGTCCCCGAGCAGTTGACCGCCTCCAGGCCCGGCGACCTGTTTGTGCTGCGCGACATCGCCAACGTGGTCCCGCCTTTCGGGACCGCCGGCGACGCGGTGGGGGCCGCCATCGAATATGCCGTGCTGCACCTGCGCGTCAAACACATCGTCGTCTGCGGCCACACCGACTGCGGCGGGATCAAGGCGTTGGATGGTCACGTTGACCAGGCCGGCGAGCCGCACATCGCCCGCTGGCTCGAATTTGCCCGTCCGGCTCAGACGCAGGTGGATGCGCAAGGGATCGACCCCGACGGCCGCCACCGCGCCATCGTCGAGCAGAACGTGCTCAACCAACTGTACAACTTGCAGACCTACGATTGCGTGCGCCAGGCGCTAGAGGCCGACCGGCTAGAGCTGCACGGCTGGGTCTACGATCTGCTCACCGGGCGAATCAGCTATTTTGACCCCGCAATGAACCGTTTTGTGGACGAGGGTTAAAGCGGTCGGACGGCCAACACCCCCAACCACCCCGGCCCGTCGCACAGCGGCGAGACCGCCGGGTCGCTGACCCGCGACCCTGGCGGGTCGTCGTACAGCGCGCGCACGCGCAACCCCACCCGCTCCAGCAGCGCCGTGATCCGCTCCGGCGTGTATTCCTGGCTCCAAGTCGTATACACCCGCGCCCGCCCGCTCGTCTCGATGATGACGGTGCGCTCCCAGCGCAAGCCGTCGGGCCGGACGGGATGGGCTTCGTACAGCTCCAAATAGGGTTCGTCGGACCACAGCCCCGCTGCGTGGTAGCTGAAATCCCGCTGCACCTCGGTCGTGGGATGTGCGGCCGGAGTGGTCACGTCGGCGAAAAAGTGGCCGCCGGGCCGTAGCGCCCGCCGGACGCGCCGCAACAACGCCTCGGCGTCGGTCAGGCTGAACACATTCAGGTCGCCATAGATGAGCGTGGCCAGCTCAAACCGGTCCACGGCGTCCAGGTTGCGATAATCGTCGCGCACGTAGCGGATGTGCAGCCCGGCGGATTGGGCCTGCTGGCGGGCGTATTCGATGGCCGCCGGCGCATAATCCCAGCCCTCCACTTGCAGACCGCGGCGGGCGAATTCCTCGCAGTACAGCCCCGGCCCGCAACCCAGGTCCAACACGCGGTCGCCGGGCGACAATCCGGATACGGCGATCAGCTCGTCCACGATGCGCTGGCGTTTTTCGGCCCGCCGGCTGGCCCAGTCGTGGCTTTCGTCCAGGTGAATGGCCAGCATACGCCGCGAAAAGTCGGGGTCGTTCCACGGGATCTGCCGCCCCTCGACAAAGGGTTGGGGATCGGCGGGTAGCGTCGCCAGAAAAGACAGGTCGAGCGGCGCTGCGCCGACCTGCAAGCTCTGGCCCTCAATTTCGTCGCGGTCAAAAATGTCGCTCATGCGGAAACATTATCACCGCACCCGGCACAGTCGTCAAGTCTGGCAGATGTTTGACGAAGGCGATACGCCTGCGGTAAAATGGAGTATGCACGTCCTGGCCCAGATTTTGAACGCAAAATAGAGGCATCCGAATATGCGTATCGTGGTCAAAGTAGGCACACACACACTCACCGATAACGGCGACCGGTTGAGCCGCCCGCGTATGATCGACCTGGTGCGGCAGATGGCCCAGTTGCACCACCGGGGCGACGAAATGTTGCTGGTCACGTCGGGGGCGGTCTTTGCCGGGCGCGAGGTGCTCGGCCCACCGCCAGGCCGCCGTGACATCCCCTTCAAGCAAGTGTTGGCTGCGATTGGGCAGGGCCGCTTGATGGGCCTGTACGAGCAGTTCTTTGGCCTGTACGACATTCACGTGGCCCAGGCGCTGCTCACCCGGGCCGACCTGGAAGACCGCGAGCGCTACCTGAACGCCCGCAACACGCTGCTCTCGCTGCTGGGATTGCACGTCGTGCCGGTGATCAACGAGAACGACGTGGTAGGCATCGAGGAGATCAAGATCGGCGATAACGACAACTTGTCGGCGCTGGTGGCCAACCTGGTGGACGCCGACCTGCTGATCATCCTCACCGACCAGCCCGGCCTGTTCACCGCCGACCCGCGCGCCGACCCGCACGCCCGGCTCATCCCCGAAGTGATGTACATAGACGAGCACATCCGGCGACTGGCCGGAGGCAGCGGCACGACGATGGGCACCGGCGGTATGGCGACCAAAATCAAGGCCGCCGAGCTGGCTACGCGCTCCGGCACGCAGGTCGTCATCACCGCCGGCGATGCGCCCGACGTGCTGCTGCGCGTCGTCGCGGGTGAGGCGTTAGGCACACGCTTTCTGACCGAGGTGGATTGCGTGGAGAGCCGCAAGCGGTGGATCCTGGCCGAAGCGCCGCACGGGGAGATTCACGTAGACGCCGGCGCAGCCGAGGCGCTGGTCAAACACGGCAAGAGCCTGTTGCCGGCCGGGGTGACCGGGGCGCAGGGGCAATTCGAACGCGGGCAGACGGTGCGCATCGTGGCCCCAGATGGCTGCGAGATCGCCCGCGGCATCGCCCAGTACGCCGCCGCCGACGTGCGGGCCATCATGGGCTGCCAGTCCGACGAGATACCGGCCACGTTGGGCTACCAGTATGGCCCCAACGTCGTGCATCGGGACGATATGGTGTTGGTGTAGTAGAATGTGGGACAAGTTGCCAACTTGTCCTACCTCGGAAGGGAGAGAGGGATGTTTGAGGAATTGAGACACAAGGGAGAGTTGGCCCGGCGGGCGGCCCGCCGGCTGGCGACGCTGGATACGCACACAAAAAACGCGGCGCTGCACGCCATCGCCGATGCGCTGCTGGATTGCGAAACGGTGATTCTGGACGCTAACGCCCGCGACCTGGAGGCCGGGCGCGAGGCGGGGTTGAGCGCGCCCATGCTGGAACGGCTGACGCTGAATCCGCAACGCTTGGCGGGGATGGCGGACGACGTGCGCGCGGTCGCGGCGCTGCCCGACCCGGTCGGCGAGAGTTTCGACGCCCGCACGCTGCCCAACGGCCTGCGAGTCGAGCGGCGGCGCGTGCCGGTGGGGGTGATCGGCGTGATTTACGAGTCGCGTCCCAACGTGACCGTGGACATCTCGGCGTTGTGCCTGAAATCGGGCAACGCGGCCATTTTGCGCGGAGGCAAAGAAGCCGCCCACTCTAACCGCGCCCTGGCTGACGCGGTGGCCCAGGGCTGCGCGGCGGCGGGGATACCTGCCGAGGCTATCCAGCTCATCGAGTCACAGGACCGGGCGCTGGTCAAAGATATGCTGCGGGCCAATCAATACATCCACATGATTATCCCGCGCGGCGGGGCCGGGCTGCACCAGTTTGCGGTGGAAAACGCGACCATTCCGGTCATCACCGGCGGCATCGGCATCTGCCACATTTTCGTGGACGAGAGCGCCGACCGGGAGCGAGTCGCGCCCATCGTGCACAACGCCAAAACGCAGCGGCCCACCGTGTGCAACGCGCTGGACACGCTGCTGGTGCACCGCGCCGTGGCCGCCGACCTGCTGCCCGCCGTGGCCGATAACCTGGCCGAGGCCGGGGTCGAGCTGCGCTGCGATCCGCGTGCGCTAGAGATTCTGGCCGACCACCCGGCGGTCCGGCCGGCCGGCCCCGACGATTTCGACACCGAGTTTCTGGCATTAGTGCTGGCGGTCAAGGTGGTGGACGGGCTGGACGAGGCGCTGGAGCACATCGCCCAGCACAGCACGGGGCACTCGGACGCCATCCTGACCCAGAATTACCCGCACGCCATGCGCTTTGTGAACGAAGTGGACTCGGCGGCGGTATACGTGAACGCCAGCACGCGCTTTACCGACGGAGCGCAGTTGGGGCTGGGGGCCGAGGTAGCCGTCAGCACGCAGCGCCTGCACGCCCGCGGCCCGATGGGACTGAAAGAGCTGACCACCTACAAATGGGTGATCCTGGGCGACGGGCACGTGCGGGAGTAAGAGTTTACCACCAAGACACCCGGGCGCAAAGAAAAAAACGGCTTGGTGTGCTTGGAATCTTGGTGTCTTGGTGGTAAAAAACAAGGAGTCACGATGAAAACGATGATTGTATTGGCCATGCACGGCGCGCCGCCGAAGGATTTTCCGCGCCCGGAACTGATCGAGCTGATGGGGCTGCATAGCCGCCTGGAGCACGTCAGAGGGCCGGAGCGTGAGCCTATGCAGCGCCGCCACGATGAGCTGGATGCCAAAATGCGCGACTGGCCGCGCACGCCCGAAAATGACCCCTTTTGGGCGGCCTCGCAGAATCTGGCCCACCATCTCAGTCAGGCGACGGGCTGCGAGGTGGTCGTCGGGTTTAACGAGTTCTGCGGACCCGATATGGACGCAGCGTTGGAGCGGGCCGTGGACCAGGGGGCCGGCAAAGTCGTCGTCGTCACGCCCATGATGACGCGGGGCGGCGAGCATTCCGAGGTCGAGATCCCCGAAATCGTCCAGAACGCCCAGGAGCGTCACCCTGACGTGAGCTTTACTTACGTGTGGCCTTTTGATACGGGGCGCGTGGCGCAGTTCCTGGCCGAACAGATCGAGCATCACGAACGGCGCGCATAGACGAATTTCACGCATGGCCATTCTTGTTTGCCGGGAAATGTGGTAGAATTGAAGTGGAGGGATGATGATGCAAACAATTGAAGCGCAGGTTATAGACAAAACCCATTTGAGACTGCTGCAACCCATCCAACTACCCAGGCAATCGCGCGTGATTATCGCTGTGATGCAGCCGGATGATAACGAGAGGACTGGCTACAAGCATCGGCCCGGCAGTTGAGCAACGCTTATGGAGTAGACGAGCCAGAATATACACCTGAAGCGCTCAAGCAACCCAACCCAGAGTTTATGCTGTGAACAAAGGCGACGTGATTCTGACTCCCTTGCCGCAGGCTGATGGACAGATCAAGAACCATATTGCCACGCAAGAATATCCTGGGCGCTATCGGTACAATCTCGCGCGAACGCCACGATCGCCTGCTGCGCATCCTGAGCGTATACCTGGTCGAAAAGGTAACTGCTCAGGTGGGGATATGACAACGAATTTTCGGGATTGACCGAATGGCGTCGCCCAACCCTGCCCCGGGGCTGCCCGCGTTCTGCAGTGAGGTGCGGCGGCGCATCCCTTGGGACCACGGTCAGCGCGGCTGTGGGGCCCAGGCCATCGGGCCGAGAAGCACAGATTCGCTCAATCCTTTGATTCGTTGTCATATCTGCACAGGCTGAGCAGTTACGCAGGAGGTAACGCGATGGAACAACTTACAGGCAAACGTGCGCTGGTGCTCTCTGGCGGCGGGGGACGGGGAGCCTATCACGTGGGCGCATTGCGCTTTTTAGAAGAGCACGACTGGCTCCCCGACGTGATCGTCGGCACGTCCATCGGTGCGGTGAACGGGGCAGCCATCGCCTCCGGCCACGACTCGCGCTCGCTGCGCGCACTGTGGGGCCGGTTGACCACCGACCAGGTGCAGCGGCGCGATTGGCACTTGCTGGACTTGTTCTCGCTAATGAAGCGCGACCACCTGCTCGACACGGCCCCACTGCGCGAGACGCTGGTGCGCGAGGGCTGGATCGACCTGGAGCGGGTGAACGCCGCGCCGCCCGAAAAGCACCTGCGCATCACTGCCGTCGAGTCGTCTACCGGGCGGCTGCGGGTCTTTGGGAACAGCCCCGACGTGATTCCCGGCGGGCGCTCGGAGCACGTGCGCATCAGCCTGGACCACATCCTGGCCAGTTGCAGCATTCCGGTGATCTATCCCCCCACCCGCATCGAAAACGCGACGTTGTGGGACGGCGGCACAGTCGCTAACACGCCCCTCGGCCCGGCCATCGACGCCGGAGCCGAGGACATCGTGGTCGTGCTCATGACGCCTTGGGACGAAGCGCGCAGCCGGCCGCGCTACCTGGATGTGGGGAACGTCGAAGAATTGATCACCGCGGCGCAGGTGGCGTTCGAGTGGGCGCTGCTGGCGTCTTTTCAGACCGACTTACGTCTGTTCAAGCGCACCAACCTGCTGGCCTGGCTGCAAGAGGAAAACGCGCGCCTGCAAGCCCAAAACGCGCAGCTCCGCGCAGAATTGGAGCAGGTGCAGGCCAGCCTGCCTGCCGCGCCGCAGCCGCTCGCGCCGCTGGAGGAATTGGAGCGCCAGTTCCGTCAGGTCCCCTCTCCCATCATCGTCTCGCCCCAGGCCGCTATTCCGGCAGTGGACATTATCCGCTACGATTTGGAGAACCACGAGCGCTTGTATCGCATGGGTTACGAGGACACCCGGCTGGCCTGGCAGGGGGCCGGGCGGCCGGTGGAGGGGGCGGCGTAGGCATTGCTAACGGTCGTAAGCTATGGTAAAATGTAATAAAGTAAGTTACTAATTCCCGGAGATAGAAAATGGAACAACTCATCAAAGTAACGCGGGGCGGACAAGTGACCCTACCTGCCGGGCTTAGGAGAGCAGCGGGCATTGAAATCGGTGATTACGTGCAAGTTCGCTTAGAGGACGACAAATTGGTGCTGCTGCCCAAGCAAGTCATAGACAAAAGCCAGGCCTACTTTTGGACCCAGGCCTGGCAGGCAGGCGAGCGAGAGGCCGAACAAGACCTCCAGGAGGGGCGCGTGGCGCGTTTTGAGACGTTGGAAGATTTGATCGCTGACCTGGACGCAGAGGAGTAGCGTGGAACTCGTCCGCACTCAACGCTTTCGGCGCGCCTATCGCAAGCTGGAGCCACGCGAGCGCGAGCAGGTGAAAAAAGCCCTGGCCCAATTATTGGCCGACCGCACTCACCCCGGCCTGCATGTCAAGCGTGTGCGCGGAACCGACCGGATATGGGAGTTGCGCGCCGGACGGAACATCCGCGTGACCTTTGAGATTGGACATGATGTTTATATCTTGCGCAACGTGGGACATCACGACGCCGCGCTCAAAAACCCCTGATCTTGCCAGTGATAGAACACTCCTTTCCGTCGGCGGCGAAATGGGCGGCCGGGCTGAAGCGATTGCGTGCTCATTTTGGGGGCGGCACCGGACCGTTTCCCGCCGCGCTGGTCGAACGGGCCGAGGCGCTGTTTGCCGAACTGCTGGCCTCGATGGCCGAGCCGGTGCTGCTGCACGGCGACTTGCACCACGACAACATTCTGTCGGCGGAGCGGCAGTCTTGGCTGGCGCTGGACCCCAAAGGTGTGGTGGGCGAGCCGGCCTACGAGGTGGGCGCGCTGCTGCGCAACCCCATGCCGGGAATTTTCTCGGTCCCCGGGTTGGAGCAGGTCCTGGCGCGGCGCGTAGACCAACTGTCCGACGAATTGGGTTTTGACCGCCAGCGCATCTGGGGCTGGGGAGTGGCCCAGGCCGTGCTGTCGGCCTGGTGGTCCTACGAGGATCACGGCCGCGGTTGGGCGCCCATGTTGGCGCTGGCGGAGCGATTGGCGGATACCCACTAACAGCATTGGTCACAAGTTAAGGTTTTTTCAAAATTGTCAAGTTGAGTACCGCCATCGCCGCCATCTGGCTTTCGGCGCTTGTGGAAATGGAGAACTGCGGTAACATTGAGCGTATGACGACTTCGAGCAAAGAG
>DAOTXN010000133.1:0-14991 GCA_034435435.1 Anaerolineae bacterium
GGTGAGAAACCCGCCCTACTCAATACGGTAGGGCGCGTTTCCATACGCGTCGTTCTAATGGCGGGTGAGAAACCCGCCCTACTCAATACGGTAGGGCGCGTTTCCATACGCGCCATTCTAATGGCGGGTGAGAAACCCGCCCTACTCAATACGGTAGGGCGCGTTTCCATACGCGTCGTTCTAATGGCGGGTAAGAAACCCGCCCTACTCAATACGGTAGGGCGCGTTTCCATACGCGCCATCTGGAAGGTGATCTCAAGCCAGATACAATTTCTGGGCCAGGGCAATCACCAAATCGAACAGCCGGTCGAGCTGGCGCAGCCTGCGCGTTACCAGCCACGCCGTTCCCGCGCCCAGCCCAAAACCCGCCAGAATATCGGCGGGATAGTGTACGCCGCAATACACCCGCGAAAAGGCAAAACTCGCTGCCAGGACCAGCATTGGCCAGCCCCAGCGCCGGTTTTGCAGCCACACCGTCGTGGCAAACCCAAACACGACCGTGGCCGAGTTGCTGGGGAAGGAAGGGTCGGGCGGGCGGTAAAAGAGCAGGTTCACGTCGTGATAGCGAAAGGGGCGGTCTCGCGCCCACAGCATATTGATCAGCACGACCACCGCGCTGGAGATGAGCAGCACCACGGCAGCGCGCAGTACGGCCCGCTGGTGCTCGCGGCGCTCGTCGGCGGTGTGTCCCTCGAACCACACGCCCAGCAGGCCCAATACTTGCAGCGTCGGCCCGACATAGTCGCTGACCAGGGCTTGCATTGCCTGATCGAGCGCCGGCGTGTGCCCGGCCAGGCCGTTAATGAGTTGGAATAACCACAGGTCCAGGTTCGTCATTCGTCATTCGTCGGCGGTCAGTCGTCAGCCATCAGCCTGTCCCGGAACCACGCAACGGTCTGTTCCATCGCTTGTCCCTCCTCCAAGAGCGTGAAATGGCGGCGGCTGGCGATGGGAAAAAGAGAGTTCTCGGCGTCGGTGATTCGCGTAGTCAATATGGCCTCCACCCCGTAGAGCGCGGCCAGGCGCTCGGACGGAGTAGAAAGAGCCGCGCCGGGCATCTGCAAGTCGGCGGCGGCGCGCTGAAAGGCATCCCGGCGGCGACGCCAGCGCCAGACTTGCCAATAGCTCAGCTCGTGCAGCCACGCCAGGCCGGGCGGCGCCCCACCTTTCTTCCCCCCGCAGGCGGGGGGGATTGAGGGGGGGAGGTAGTGAGGGCGATGGGCGACACGGCCAGCGCCGCCCTGATCTGCGGGTCGGCGTGGGCGGCTTGCCACACGGCGTCGCCAGCCAGACCCAGGCCCAGCAGGCCGATGCGGTCGGCGATGATTTCGAGTTGATGGGTCAGATAGACGACCGCGGTGGACAGGTGGCCCAACAGTGTTTGGCGAGATAAAGGATCGGCGCAGCGTGTGACGGCCTGCGCGTCGAGCCATAATACCGCGATGCCGGCTTGATTCAACGCGCCGACAAGATCGGATGTTGCACGGACGAAAGCGGTCGGATCGGGTAGCACGGCTACGGCCGGGTAAAGAGAGGCCTCGTCAACCGCAGGGCGATAAAGAGTCGCCAGCAGGTTGCCCAACTGCACTGCTTCGCCGCCGGGCAGCGGGCGCAGGTGTCCTCGCTTGCGCTGTAGACGGCGGTCCGCGCCCGCCAGCGTGATGGTCAGCGCCAATAGCGCGCACAACGCGAACATGATGGCGACTTCGGTCCCGGCCGGGCCGGGGGTGAGGATTTCGGGAGCGAGGGTTATGTATGCCAGCAATGCGCCGCCGGTCAACCCGAGGCCGATGCGAGCGCCGCGTTTCCGGTCGGCGGTGAATAAGGCCAATCCATCGTAATCGCCTCGCGCCGCCGCCAGTTGCAGCATCCCCAGACAGGCGGTCGTCGCCATCAAGATATAACCAATCACGAGCGGGGCGTTCAGGTAGAAGCGCATAGAGGGCCGGCCAGGTGTAGGGTTGTTATTCCGCCCCGATGGGGCAGCGCGCCCTATTCTACCTCAATTTCGGCGTTTGCGCCAGAAGGCATGAGAGTTGGGGCCTGCCCCTACCGCTGCTGTTAGTGGATTGCACGTCGATGGCGTCCAGCGCCTGCACGTCGGCTTCGGGCCAGCCCATTTCCGTGTCCACCTTACCGGTGATTTTGAGGGCGACCTCGCCCGACGCGCCGCCAGTGGGTTCAGCGTCGCTGCCTCCGTGTTGCGCGCGCCACGGGGCCGAATCGGGGATGAATAGGGACGCGCCGAACTTGTCCACGCCAAAGCTGGCGATTTTTTCCTGCGTCGGCGCAGAGATGAGCCAATCTATGAAGGTGTTGGCTAGCTCCGCCTTGATGTGGGAGCCCTTGTCGGGGTTGACGGCGATTACGCCGTAGGGGTTGAACAGCAGCGGGTCCCCTTCGACCAGGATTTCCAGTTTCAGCCCTTCCAGCGTCATGGCCAGGTAGGTGGCGCGGTCGCTGAGAGTGTAGGCTTGCTGCTCGTTCGCCATGGTCAACACCTCGCCCATGCCCTGCCCGGCCGAGATGTACCAGTTGCCGGCTGGCTCGATGCCGGCGGCGGTCCACAAGCTCTTTTCTTTGGTATGCGTGCCCGAGTCGTCGCCGCGCGAGACAAAGGGGGCCTGGGCGGCAGCGAGCTCTTGGAGCGCCCGGTCGGCCTTGCGCATACCGCGGATGCCGGCGGGATCATCTGCCGGTCCGACGATGACAAAGTCGTTGTACATCACGTCTTCGCGGCGCACGCCGTGCCCGGCGGCCATATACTCGTCCTCTTTGGCGCGGGCGTGCACCAGCAGCACGTCGGCGTTGCCGTCCTGGCCCAACGTGATGGCCTGGCCGGTGCCCACGGCGATGACGTCTACCTCGACGTTGAATGTCTGCTCAAAATCGGGCAGGATAAAGTCCAGCAGGCCCGAGTCGGCGGTGCTGGTGGTCGTCGCCAGAATCAACTTTTGCTCTTTCTTTGTTTCACCGCAACCGGCCAACAGCAAGACCGACATTCCGAGTAGAGCGAAAAGCTTTTTAAACATCGTTTCTCCTGATTATGAAAGATTGTAACTGCTCAGCCCAAATGCGTAAAAGCGGCAAACCCAAAGCCATTCGACAGGATTCACAAGATTCACAGGATGGAATTCGTGGAAAAATCCTGTAAATCTTGTCCAAAGAGCTACCAGGGTGAGCAGTTACGAAAGATTTTTCGTAACTGCCAAAAAAGGAATTTACCACCAGGACACCAGGGCACAAAGGCTCAAGAGTGATACGATTTTTCTACCTCGGTGGCAAGCACACTTTACCCTTCGACAGGCTCACATCGCCCCGCAAGCGGAGCGACGCCGGGGGGGCAAGCTGTTTCACTCCTCACGTTTCACTCCTCAATACACCATCTCTCCGTTGACAAACGCCCGCGTGCGCGGGTCGCGGGGAGCCTCGAAAAACGTCTCGACGTCGGCTATTTCGACGATATGACCTTCTAGCATCAGCGCCACACGGTGGGCCAGGCGCCTGGCTTGAAAGACATTGTGCGTCACCAGCACCAGGGTGACGCCGTACTCGCGGTTCAAGCGTCGCACGATCTCTTCGATCAGGCCGACGTTGTACGGGTCCAGGTTGGCGGTCGGCTCGTCCAGCAGCAGCACGTCGGGGCGCAACACCATGGCCCGGGCCAGCGCCACCCGTTGGGCCTCGCCGCCCGACAGGGTGCGGGCCTTTTGGCGGGCCAGATCGCCCAGACCGACCTGCTCCAGGGTCGTTTCGATCTCGCGGCGCGAGTCGCGCCGGCCGCGCAGTTTCAGGCCAAAAGCCACGTTGTCCCGCACGCTGCGATTGAGCAACATCGGGCGTTGAAACACGGTGGTCACCCGCCGGCGCAGGGGCAGGGGCATATCCCGGTCTGGGGCGAACTCGGCCCCCAAAAAGTGAATGCGGCCCTGAGTGGGCGGCTCTAAAAAGTTGAGCAGGCGCAACAGGGTGCTTTTGCCCGCGCCGCTGGGGCCCACCAGCGCGAATATTTCGCCCCGATAGATTTCCAGGTCGTCCACCTGGAGCACGCGCCGCTTCGCATACGCCTTGACCAGGCCTTGCAAGCGAAAAATCGGCTCACTCATTCGTCAAAGGCCCTTCCTTGCAGGCGCAGCATGGCCACGTTGGTGACAAAAGACAGTCCCAACAGCACCGCTCCCAGCGCCAGCGCCAGGTCAAAGTTGCCCTTGCGCGTCTCTAGCACAATGGCCGTGGTCAGCACGCGCGTGCGGCCTTCGATGTTGCCGCCCACCAGCATGACCGCGCCGACTTCGGAGATGATGCTGCCGAACCCGGCGATGATGGACACCATCACGCCCACACGGGCTTCGGACAGCACGGCTCGCACCGTCTGCCAGCGGGTGGCGCCCAAAGCCCGCACTTGCTGGCGCAGTTGCGGATCCACGCCCATCACGGCGGCCATGGTGAACCCGGCCACCAGCGGGAACGAGATGATGCTTTGCGCCACCACCATCGCGCTGGGGGTGAAAAGCGGCGGGATGAAGGACCAGTGGAGCTGGCCCAATGGGCCGCTGCGCGAGAGCAACAGATAGACAAGCAGTCCGATAACGACCGGCGGAAAGCCCATGCCGGTGTACAGCAAGGCAATCACCAGTCGCCGCCCGGCAAAGCGGCTCAGCCCCATCAAGACGCCCAGCGGGATGCCGATGAGGGTGCTCAACAGCAGCGCCGTGCCCGATACTTGCAGCGATAGCGTGACGATTTCGACGAGTGATTGATTCATTTAGGAGATGGTGTGCCTTTGGGAAGATTATGCAACGACTCGCTCTTGTCCGGTTGACGCCGTATCGTAACCCCCCAGCGCAGCGACGGCCTCGCGGAACTGCGGCGAGCGAATCGCGCCGACCAGGGCTTGACCGGCGGACGAGCGCCACGTGACCTCCGAGAAGGCCAGCTCATAGTGCTCTTGAGTGAGCGGCACAAAATCCAGGCCAAAGGCGGCGGCGGCGGCGTGGATGCCCAGGCCAACGCTCGCCTCGCCCTGCTCCACGGCCCGGGCCACCGCCAGATGGGTCAATTCTTCGCGCTCGTAACCGGCTATTCGGTCGGACGCGACCGTCTGCTTATTCAACTGGGCGTCCAGCCAGACGCGGGTGCCAGAGCCGGCCTGCCGGTTGACCAGTCGCACGCCGGGGCGGGTCAGGTGGGGCAGGGCGGTCAGTCCTTGAGGATTGCCCGGCGGCACGATCAATCCTAGCGAGCGATGGACCAGGGTAATCAAAATCACGCGCTGGCCAGGAAATAAGCGGCGCACGAAAGGCGCGTTGTAACTGTCGCTGGCTTTATCCCACAAGTGAGTTCCGGCCACGTCGGCCTCATTGCGGGCCAGGGCCATCAGCCCGCCCAGGCTGCCGCTATACTCGACGCGCAACTCGACGCTGGGCGACTGTTCGGCCAACATCTGGGTCAGTAATTCGATGCTCAGGTCGTGGCTGCCGCCGAAACGCAGCTCTGAGGCCAAAAGAGGCGCCGGCGGGGGCGCATCATGCCGCCTGAACTCGTCCCAGCGAGCCACGGCGACCGAGAGCGCCGACTGGGCTTGCGCGGGCGTGTGTCCGGCGCTGAGCGCCTCTAGCAAAAAGGCCTCAGCCCGGTTGATTAGCGCCGCCCACCCCACCTGCGGACTTGGTTGCAAGGCGCTGGGCGCCACCTGCGTGCCGCCGCCGCGATAACCCGCCGCCAGCCCCTCTTGGGCCAGTTGGGCGTAGGCCCGGCCGACCGTGCCCGGAGTGCAGCCCCACTGTTGAGCCATGTCGCGCACGGGCGGCAGCTTGTCGCCAGGCTGAAATTCGCCGGCGGCGATGCGCCGGCGCAGGGACTCGGCGATTTCCTGGTAGAGAAAGGATTCAGTCTTGCTCATCGTAAGCCTTTTGTCACCCTCACGCAGGTTACGGGAGGATAGCAAGGGCGCACAAATGTTCTTTGAGCACACAGCGGGTCGTTTGGCTTGTGATGATTGTATTGACTCAATTGTAACAAAATTCGGTCATTTGTCAAATCCAGGCCCATGCAAGGCGGATGGAAGCGTGTTTTGGTACTTGCCATCAAGCGCCGGTTACAGTACAATATGTGTCAATACGAACTGTGTCGGTTCAAGGGGGGTAGTATGCAACGCCGGCAACGCAGAGAACACAAAGAGATGATCTCTACGGTGGAACTCACGCACACCGAGATCGTGTGGAGGCCCGGCCCGCTGGCAATGCGCTGGCGGCAGGCCTGGCTGAGCTGTCAGTGCGCGCTTGTGGGACACGCCGCCCCGCCGAGACGTAGCGGTCAGTGGTTGTTGTGTGATCGGTGCGGGAAACTGGTGGGGGATTAAGTGCGACGCACTTTTATGACAAAAGGATATTGCTGGTTGAGCATCACCCGCTCGCCCACGCGCAGCCGGGTGATGTTTTTATAGCCGAACCCGCAGGGCCGCTTGGCAGCGCAACTCGTAGGGCAGGTTTCCATACCTGCCTTTTTCTACCGGGCAGGTTTCCATACCTACCTTTTTTTACCGGGCAGGTTTCCATACCTGCCTTTTTCTACCGGGCAGGTTTCCATACCTACCTTTTTTTACCGGGCAGGTTTCCATACCTGCCTTTTTCTACCGGGCAGGTTTCCATACCTGCCTTTTTTTACCGGGCAGGTTTCCATACCTGCCTTTTTCTACCGGGCAGGTTTCCATACCTGCCTATAGGATGGCGGCTCACTTGCCCTGGCGGGCCACTTGCGCCTGCGCGCAGTGCAGGTGAGTGCCAGGGATGGAAATCTACTTCTCTGCTGTCGCATCGCTGGCGGGGCCGGCCAGCGCCGCCAGCATCTCGCGCACCAGGAAGGCGTCGTCGGCGTCCAGTCCCGCCGTCAGCGCCGCTTCGTCCCGCTCGCCGGCCCAGATACGGCGGATGGCCTCCACGATGTGCCAGTTGCCGGCGGCCAGTTGCTCGAAAACGGCCTCGACGGCCGCGCGGGCCTGCGCGTCGCCGTGGGCGGCGGCTATGGAAAGCCGCCCTACTTTGGGGGGGGCAGGGGGGTCTCGCCACCCAGTCGGGCGCGCACCTGGGCCAGCACGCCGGCCCGCCACTCGGTCACGGGATGGCCGGGCGCGAAAGCCTGGCCCAGCTCCACGGCCTCCGCCAGCAACGGCTCGGCCTCGGCCAGATGCCCTGCATTGGCAATGCGCTCCCCCAGCATCCACAGCGTATTCGAGATGCCGACCCGATCTCCCACGGCCTGATACAAAGCCAGCGCCGAATTGACGGCTTTTAATCCTTCTTCCCCCTTTCCCTCGTCCAAATACATGAAGCCGGTGGCCTTCATGACGTTGGCTTCGCCCAGGCGGGCGCCGACGGCGCGAAAGAGGGTCAGCGCCTCCGCATAGTGGGCCAGCGCCTCGTCGTTTCGTTTAAGGAAGGCCAGCACGTCGCCGGTGGCCTGCAGGACGTTGGCTTCGCCCAGGCGGTCGCCGACGGCGCGAAAGAGGGTCAGCGCCTCCGCATAGTGGGCCAGCGCCTCGTCGCGGCGATCCAGGAAGGCCAGCACGTCGCCGGTGGCCTTCATGACGTTGGCTTCGCCCCTTTTATCGTCTAACTGGCGCCACATGGGGAGGGCTTGCGTGTAGGCAGCGGCGGCGGCGGCCATGTCGGCCTGATAATAGCAAATCCGCCCCAGGTCCAGCCACACCTGGGCGTGTAGCCGTTTGTCCAGCCCGTGGGCCTGGGCGACGTCGCGGGCCGCTTCCAGCCGCTGACGGATTTGGGGGTAAAAGCCCAAAAAGTCCAGACTGCCCACCAGGTCGGTGGCCCGTCCGGCAAAAGTCTCCCACGCTGCGGCCCGTTCCCACTGGTCTATCTCTTCCAGCACCTCTTCGGGGTACACCGGCGCATCTGGAGCCTGGACCTTTTCGCGCAAATATTCCGCCGCCCGCCGGTGCACCTCGCGCCACTCGCTGTCCGCTGCCCGCAGCCGCCGGTAGGCCTCGTCGCGCAGCAGGGGGTGGAAAGAGTAACGCAGGCCGTCGAAACGCAACAAGCCCCGCCCCACCAGCCCTTCGAGCAGATACCCGGCGTCGGCTCTGGAGCTGACGGCCCGGGCCATGGCCGGGTCAAAGGGGAGGCTCCAGGCCGCGCAACAGTGGGCCACATGGGCCATGGGCGGGGGTAAAGCGTCGAAAGAAAAGGCAAAGGCGGCCTCCAGCCCGCGCAGGCCGCGGTTTTCGATCTCTTCCCACAAGGTCTGCAACGAGGCGGTCGCCAGGCGCGGCGCCAGCAGCGTCAGGGCCAGGGGGTGACCCTCTAGCCGCGCCAGCAGCCGCTCCCACAATTCGACGGGGCCTCTGAGCGGGGGTCGCTCGCGGCGCAGCAACAGCATGGCCAGGTCTTGCATCTCGGCGGCGGGCAGCTCGCGCACCGGCACCCGCGCCCAGCCGCGCCATGCGGGGTGGGTGCGGGTGGTGAGCGCGGCGCTGACGTTGGCAGGCAGCCGGCGGCAGAATTCGGCCAGCGCCGCGGCCTGGGCGGCCTGCTTTTCATCGTCCAGGTAGCTCTCGGCGTTGTCCCAGATCAGCAGGCAGTCGCCGTCTCCCTGGCACTGCCCGCCAGGGCAAGTGAGGCCGGCCAGGGCCGTGAGCGCGGCGATGGGGCGTTTGTCTAGCTCCAGTTGGCGGAAATCTTGGCCGCAAAAAGCGCCGATTTGCTCCAGGACCAGCTCAAAGCGCGGGGCCTGGCGCAGCGACAGCCACAACACCCCGGCCGGGTAGCGCCAGGCCAGGCGGTGGGCGGCCTCGATGGCCAGGGCGCTCTTGCCGATGCCTCCTTCGCCGTGCACGATGGCCCGTCGTTCGGTCTGCAAGTCGTGGGCCAGTTGGCGCAGGGCCTCGCCGCGCCCCACAAAGGCGTCGTGGTCCTGGGGCGGCACGCCGTACAGCCGGCTCACCGGCGTGGTCCACGTAGCCGCCTGGTCCGGGCCGCTGCGCCGGGCCAGGGCGGTCCGCGCCTGCTGAAATTCGTGGCGCAAGGCGCGCAACTGGGCCAGCTTGTCGACGTCCAGCAGACGGTCGTGCACGGCGGTTTCGGCCTCCAGCGCGGCGATCTGTTCGCGCAGCTCGCCCAGGCGGGCGCGGGCGGCGGCGCGGGGCGGGTCGGCGTCCAGTTGCGCCTCGGCCCGGGCCGGGTCGAACAGGTGGGCGCCGCGCAGCGAGCGCCCCCACAGGGCCGGAATCCACCAGCCGCCGCGTGGGTCAATGGCCGCGCGGGCGTTGTTCAGCGCGGCGGGTACCTCTTTGCCTTGCGCCAGCTCGCGGTACAGTTGTCCGGTCAGGGCGGCGGCGTCGGCGGCGGCTACGCTGCTCTGCATGCCCACGGCCAGGGGCAGGCCGGCGGTTAGCGCGGCCTGGGCCACGCCGCTCCACACGCCCTGGGTCAGGTTTGTGGCGGCCATGGGATCGCTGGCCGAGGATTGGCACGCCGAGAACACCGCCAGTTTGAGGGCCGGGCCGCCGCGCCGCAGAATGTCGGCCAGGTCGTGGGCGGCCAGGGGGGCGTGGCCGCCGGTTTCGTCTTCAAAGGCCAGCGCGCCGGTGGGGGGGGCGGTCAGTCTTTCGTCGCAGCGGGCGCAGCGCTGTGCAGAGGGCGGATTGAGGGCGTCACATTCGGCGCACAGGCGGCCGTAGGCCCCGTGGCCGTCAAAGTGCAGCACGTGATAGTCGCCGCCGGAAAGGGCTTGGTGCAGGTGCTTGCGGGTGGGCGGGCGCAACAGGTCCACCACCACGCCGCCGCGCTCGTCCAGGCGGCGCAGCCCCTGCACCAGGGCGCGGGCCTCGGCCAGCGGGTCCAGGCCCAACAGATCCACCGGCCGGCTGACCACCAGCAGCACGCGCAGCGGCAGGTCGGTCAGCGGGTCGCCGGGCGGGCGGGCCGCTTCGGGGTAGCGGCTCAAAGTGAGGTCGCCGCGTTTGATCAGGAAAGCGTCGGCGTCGTGGAGTAGCTCCCAGGGCAGGGCGGCCAGAGCGTCCGTCCCGGGGCCGAAGCGCATTTCAATGGCGAGCGGCGCGCGGGCCATGCGGGCCTGGGTCAACGCGGGGTTCACCACGCCTGCCACGGCCCGGTCGGCGCTGAGCGCCGCCCACAGAGCCGCGCCGACTCGCTCCAGAGCGTCGCGGCGCAATCGGCCGTCCCCGCGCAGCAGACCCAGCTCGGTCAGGACCTGGCGGGCTGGCTCCGGCCAATCCGCCAGGTCGGCGGCGGGCCGCAGCGCCAACAGGATCAACTGCTGCTGGGCAGACGTGAAGGGCGGGTGAAAGGGGGCCGGGGGGGCGTCGGGCTGTCCGGCGCGCAAAACAAAGCTGTCGGCGTGGCGTTCAAAATAGAGCGTGAGCGTGTCTGTCATCGGTCATCCTTTGGCTTGGCTTTGAAGGCGGATGAGACAGCCGAGATTGTACACCCAAGGGCGGGAAATGGAAAATGGGGGCCAATGCTTGACAGCCGCCCGCCACCCGGTTATACTCTGTGCCTTGCAGGTCGTGGGACAAGTTGGCAACTTGTCCTACAAGCGGATAGGGGATAACGCAGCATGCGCGAGTGTGTCTTTTGTCGCATCATCGCCGGGGCGCAACACGGCGCGTTTGTGTACCAGGATGAACGGGTGGCGGCCTTTTTGGACCTCAACCAGGCCGCGGTGGGGCACACGCTGGTCGCGCCGCGCGCGCACGTGGCTTTTTGGTGGGAGCTGACGGACGAGGACGCGGCGGCCATCGCCGTCGCCGCCAAGCGCATCGCGCATGCCTTGCGCGCGGCGTTCGACCCGCCCGGAATTTTGCTGGAGCAACGGAACGGTCGCGCTGCCGGGCAGGATGTGTTTCACGCCCATCTGCACCTCATCCCGCGCGGCGGAGACTACGGCCCGGCCCGGGCCGACCCGCGCACGTTGGACCAAGCCGCCGCCCGCATCCGGGAGCGAATAGCGCATGGCGAGTAGCAAATCCAAAATCCAAAATCCAAAATCCAAAATCATTTACGTTGATGTTTCCCCCGCCGTGCACGCCAAGGCCGGGTTGAGCCGTTACGCGGACAACCTGGCCCAGGCGTTGGCGCGAGAAGCGCCGGAGCGGTTGGCCTTTTTTTACAATCGCAGCGGTGAGAGCCGCGTTCCGGCCTGGCTGGACGAATACCCTGCGCGCAGCGTCGGGCTGGGCTACAAGCCGTGGCGCATGGCGGTGTGGCTGGGACAGTTGGCGCGGCTGGGTTTTGACCGCTGGCTGCCCGGTTGCGCGCTGTTCCACGCCACCGAGCATTTGCTGTTGCCGTTGCGCGGCTGTCCCACGGTGCTGACCGTGCACGACTTGATTTTTCATCTGTTCCCGCAGCACCACAAGCGCCTGAACCGCTGGTACTTGAATGCGGCGCTGCCGCTGTATTGCCGGCGGGCGGACGCCATCATCTGCGTCTCGCAGCACACCCAAGCCGACCTGGTGCGCTTGTGGGGGGTGGAGGCGGCCAAAGTGCACGTGGTGTACGAGGCGGCCGATGCCCATTTCAAGCCAGCGCCGCCGGAACAGGTGGAGGCCGTGCGCCGGCGCTATGGCTTGCCGGAGCGCTACATCCTCACCGTGGGCACCATCGAGCCGCGCAAAAATCTGAACCGGCTGCTGGACGCGCTGGCGCTGCTGCGGGTGCAGGGAGAGGACGTGGTTCTGGTCATCGTGGGGCGGATGGGATGGCTGTATCACGACTTTGTGGCCAGATTGGAGCGTTTTGAACACCGCCAGGCCGTGATCCAGCCGGGCTACGTGCCCGACCGGGACCTGGCCGCGCTGTACACGGGCGCGACGTTGAGTGTGCTGGCCTCGGTGTACGAGGGTTTTGGATTGCCGATTTTAGAGTCTATGGCGTGCGGCGCGCCGGTGGTCAGCAGCCGGACTTCCAGCCTGCCGGAGCTGGGGGCCGACGCGGCGTGTTATTTTGACCCGTACAACGTGGACGAGATAGCAGCGGTCATTGGTCAGGTCTGGCGCGACGCCGACCTGCGCCAGGAGATGCGCGAGCGCGGGCTGGCGCAGGCGGCGCGCTTTTCGTGGGCCCGGGCGGCCCGAGAGACGATTCAAGTGTATGAAAGTTTGGGCGTAAAGGTAAGGAGTGGCAAGTGAGACGAAACGATATTCCAGACAGTGCGATGGGAATTTTCGCGCACCCCGACGACGCCGAATTCACGGTGGCGGGGACGGTGGCAAAATGGGCGCAGGCAGGCTGCCGCGTAGTGTACGTGCTGTGCACCGCTGGGGACGTGGGGACGAATGATCCCCAGATGACCCGCGAGCAGTTGACCCTCATTCGCCAGCACGAGCAACAAGAGGCCTGCCGAGTACTGGGGGTAGCAGACGTGATTTTTCTCGGTTATGGCGACGGGGTGCTTCAGCCGACGCTGGAGCTGCGCCGCGACCTGGTGCGCGAGATTCGCCGCCACAAACCCGAGGTGGTCATCTGCGGCGACCCGACGATGTTTTTCTACGGCGACGAGTACATCAATCATCCCGACCACCGCGCCGCCGCGCAAGCGGCGCTGGAGGCGGTCTTTCCGGCGGCCTCGATGCCGCTGGTTTTTCCCGAGCTGGCAGAGGAAGGCTTGACGCCGCACGCCGTCAAACAGGTCTATATTTGGGGAACGATGGAGCCGAACACCTGGGTTGATATTTCCGAGACGCTGGAGTTGAAAATCACGGCGCTGCGTATGCACAAGAGTCAATTGGGCGACTGGGACCCCGCCGAGATGATCAGCGAATGGGCTCAAGAGCGCGCCGCCGAGCACGGGATGGAGTACGCCGAGGCCTTTCGACGGATGGTCCTGGATAGAGATTCGGACCAGGAGCCGGACCAGGATGAAGTTCACGACCGGCCTTAAGATCATGCCTGCATGATTTGTTTGACCTGGAGTTGGAAGAACTTTTTGACCTGGTCCCAATCAAAGGGAAGCAGCATTTGCGGCGAGGCGTCTTTGTCGGCGTCGTCAAAATAAATCAGGGCCCGCAGCAAGTGATAAGATGGATAAGAAACCGTGGCGTACTTGTCTGGTATCCGGCGCAGCAATTCGCCCAGATCAAAACCGTGTTGGCAGACGAAATAAAGGTCCACGAAATCGCGCCTGGTTCCGCGCTGGCTGATGGCGATCAGCTTCATCAGCGCAATGTCCAACAAATGAGCAATTCGACACCTCTCCAGCTCGACCGGTTCCATCAGCAGAGGATAAGGGTAAACAAAAAAGCTAATGCGCACGCCTCCCAACAGGCCGACCAGTGTACCTGGATTCTGTTGCTGGACGTGGAGAGGTGCAATCTTGGACAATTGCTGGGTTAACGGCTCGGCGGCATAGTGTTCCTGGGGGGTGAAAAAATCCAAATCCACCGAGACGCGGTGGCCCATGTGGAGTGCAGCGGCGCTCCCGCCTGCCAGATAAAAAGGGTGCGCCAGCGGCTCCTGCCCCAGGCGCATCAAGAGCTGCCAGGCATCAGCAGGGAGGGTGTGCAGAAACACCGGATGTCCTCCTTGGGAATATCTAACACCAGCGCCCACAAGTTTGCCGTATTTCGAGAGATGCGGCGGCTATGACGCACCACGTCGGCGATGGTTTCAGGGGGAAAGGTCGCTCTGAGCCAACTGATGGCCTGGTCGTCGCCGTATTCGAGTACTCGCTCGATGATAAAAGTCTGTCGGTCAGGCAGGCGCAGGTCGGCAAAGTTTACTTCCCAAAAGTAGGGCTTGAGAAAGCCGGGAAGTCGAGTGTCCATCGCTTATTCATCCGGCAGATCGGACACGGTCGCCGACTGAAAGGCCAGCGTGAGCCGGCGCGGCGCCCCCCGCTCGTCCACGCCGTCCAGCACGACCCGGTCCACCGTCTCTCCGGGCCGGATCTCCAGGCAGCGAGCGAACAGCTTGTCCACAGAGTCGAAAGCAATCTGGTCTTCAACTAACCCTCTCACAGCGTCCCAACGGTGAAAGACGACTACACCGGCGTGCACTTGGGCGGGCATACGTGTCTCCTGATTAAAGCTGGTAGGTGTCGCCGGGTGCGATGACGACACAGGTGGTGTGGGTTTCGGTTTCAACTCGCTGCGCCCACGCTTGAGGGTCCTGCGCGATCAATTCCCACGTGCCATAGTGCACCGGGATGACCGTCTTGGGTTCGATCAGCTTGACAGCGCGCAGGGCGTCGTCGGGGCCCATGGTGAAATTGTCGCCGATGGGCAGCACGGCCAGGTCGATGCCCTCCTCGCCGATGAGCTTCATGCCGTAGAACAGACCCGTGTCACAGGCAAAGTAGACCTTTTGTCCGTCGGGCGTGGTGAGCAGGAATCCGGCCGGGTTGCCGCCGTAGCTGCCATCGGGCAGGCCAGAACCGTGGTGAGCAATGGTCAGCTTGAGGTAGCCAAAGGGATAGGTGTAGCCGCCGCCGATGTGCTGCGGGTGGACGTTTTCTATCCCTTGCGCCTGCAGCCAATTGGCGATCTCAAAGTTGCTGATGACCGTCGCGCCGGTGCGCCGGGCAATGGCGACCGTGTCGCCGATGTGGTCGCCGTGGCCGTGGGAGACGAGGATGTAATCTGCCTCGACTGCGTCGGCAGTGGCGGCGGCGCTGGGGTTATCGCTGAAAAAAGGGTCAATCAGGATTTTGTGTGCGTCTATTTGCAGACCAAAGGCGGCGTGACCGTACCAGGTGAGCTTGGCAGACATCTCGACCTCCCGATTTTGGATTTTGGCTTCACGTTTCACGCTTTACGTTTACAGCGTGAGTATAGTCTATCGCGCGGCCTTTGTCAAAGTTGTCCGGGAAATGCCAACCCTGGCCGTAACTGCTCAGCCCAAATGCGTAAAAGCGGCAAACCCAAAGCCATTCGACAGGATTCACAAGATTCACAGGATGGAATTCGTGGAAAAATCCTGTAAATCCTGTAAATCTTGTCCAAAGAGCTATCAGGGT
>DAOTXN010000134.1:0-21414 GCA_034435435.1 Anaerolineae bacterium
TCCCCTGTGCAAGTTGTCGTCTCATCTTGACTACGTTGGAGTATTCTGCATCACGACAATCGCGATTTGGCTTGAACAACGATTATGGCGTTTTCTGGAGTGGAAGCAACTCACTATACCGTAATTTCAGTGATCTCCACACCAAAGGCAACCAGGTACATGATGTTCTGGGATGGTGTGCCTGCGCCTTCAATGTGTTTAATCTGGACCGCGATTTCTGCCTGCGACTTGGCGATGCCCCAATAAGTCAGCGCCATCTGGCAACACGCCGGTAAACAAGCGCCCAGAAATTCCTCAGTTCGATGCGGAACTGGCAACAAAAACTCGGACATCGGCCAATACTTTCTGAGGTGTGTCCTCTGTTACCAGCAGGTCGCCGGTTCGCGCATCTACGTCTACGTACGATGCGCGGCCTCGCCGACCGCGAGTGACGAGCACAGGCACGCGCCACACGGGCAAGTCTCCGGGAATCAACTCAGGCGCTCCACCCATCAGCAAATTTCCCACGTCCCGGACCAACCACTGGCTCACCTTGCGGCGTGCAGTACGGGCGTCTATCTCGACCTGGCGCTGCTGCAACAGAAATTCGGCATAGCGCAGGACGACGTGGCTTTCTTCAGGTGTCAGCTTTTCAAACACGGCCTCTATCTGTTTTTCCATAATGCGTTCTCCTTTTACGCCTTCTCCCCCTCCAACTCCCCCTGCACCGTCCGATATAGCGTCTCGGCTTTGAGTTCGGGCAGCGTATAACATGGCCCCTCCAGCCGGTCGGCCAGGGCCTGCGCCAGGCCCTGGTCGAAGGCGACGTGCTCCATGTTGATCACCACCGAATGGATGTCGGCCTCGTGGATCAGGCTGGCGATGCGATAGGCCTCTTCCTGCGGCGGTAACTCACGGCTCATCGACACGTTGCCCGCGCCGTCGGTGAGCAGGATCATCAGCGGGGTCACTTCGGGACGGGCGCGCAATTCTTGCGTGATGACCTTGTGCGCCAGCGACAGTCCCGCCGAGAGAGGCGTCTTGCCGCCCACGGGGATGTCGGCCAGCGCCTTTTGGGCCAACTCGACGCTGCTGGTCGGCGGCAGAACGACGTGGGCGTCGTTCTTTTGAAACACCACCAGCCCCACCCGGTCGCGGCGCTGATAGGCGTCGGTCAGCAGCGACATAATGGCCCCTTTGGTGGCCTGCATGCGCTCGGCCACGGCCATGCTCCAACTGGCGTCCACCACGAACAGAATCAGGTTGGCAGCCTTGCGCACGCGCACTTTTTTCTGGTAATCGTCGGGGCGCAAAGCCAGGGCCGGACCGGCTGGTTCTTCTTCCTTGCGCTCCTTTTGATACGGCGCGGCGGCGCGCAGCGTGGCGTCGAAAGCCAGGTCGCTGGGGTCGCCGGGCGACGAGCGGGCCTGGATGTAGCGCCCGCGCTTGCGCTCGGTTTTGGTGGTGCTGCGCCGCCCGGCCTCCCGGCGCGTGAGCCGGTCCAGCGGCGTGTCCAGCCGCCGCGCGTCGAATTCTTCGCCGATAGGAACCTGCTGGCCGCCCTCCCACCAGTGGCCCTCGCCGGGCGCGTTGGGGACGGCCTGGCGCATGGGTTCAGCCTGGCCTGCGGCGGTATCTGAGAGGGACTCGCGCTCCTGGCTGCTCAGGGCTTTTTTTTTTCCTGTTGAGCCGCGGCGTCTTGTTCGACAGACTCTCCGGTCGCCTCGCCGGGCATTTCTGATTGGACCTCCTCCAACCGATCTTGCAGGTCGTGCAGGCTGATCTCGGCCTGCTGGAAGGGCAGGCGCTTGAGGCGATGGGGCAGGGTCAGCTCGGCGGCCATGAGGATGTCCTCGTCGGTGATGTGCGTGCGGCCCTGGTGCGCGGCGTGAGCCTGGGCCGTCTTGAGAATGACCAAGTCGGCCCGGTGGCCGTCCACGCCCAACCCGGCCATCAGCCCAGCGATGGCGGCCAGGTTGCGCTGGCTGTATTTGACCTGCGGCAGCAGGCGACGGGCCGCAGCGATCTCTTGGGTCAGTTTTTCCTCGCGGGGCATCCAGGTCTCGCGGAAACCTTCGGGGTCGGCCTCGAAAGCCAGGTTGTGCTCCATAATGGCCATGCGGGCGCGCTGGTCGCGGATGCCGTGCATGTCTACACACAGGGCAAAGCGGTCGAGCAACTGCGGGCGCAGGTCGCCCTCTTCGGGGTTCATCGTGCCCACCAAAATAAAACGGGCCGGGTGGCTGAACGAGATGCCCTCGCGCTCGACCACGTTGATGCCCATGGCGGCCGCGTCGAGCAACAGGTCTACCACGTGGTCGTCCAGCAGGTTGACCTCGTCCACGTACAGCACGCCCCGGTTGGCGGCGGCCAATACACCCGGCTCGAAGTGCTTTTCGCCCTTTTGGATGGCCCGCTCGATGTCCAGCGTGCCGACTACGCGATCTTCGGTGGCGCTGACCGGCAAGTCCACGAAGCGGGTGCGGCGGCGGGTGGCCGGCAGCTCCTCGCCTTCGTCGGCGCGCTCGCGGCAATTGGTGCACCAGGTGGTGGGCCGGGTGGGATCGCAGCCAAAGGGGCAATCGGCGACGACGGTGATTTCGGGCAACAGGGCCGCCAGGGCCCGCGCGGCCGTGCTCTTGGCCGTGCCGCGCTCGCCGCGAATGAGCACGCCGCCGATGCGTGGGTTGATGGCGTTGAGAATCAGGGCGCGTTTCATGCGCTCTTGGCCGACAATCGCAGTAAAAGGAAAAATACGAGACATTGTTCGGTAATTAGTAGATGGGTAAATTGGGGGTTCGTCGCCCCTGGCGGGCGTTGACGGTGATAGTCACTTTATCACTCTTGATATGGTTGCCGGCGGCGTCGTAGGCGATGACGTAAAAGGTAAAACGTCCCGGGCCGGGAATGGTCCAGCGCACGTTGAACGGCGCCACGTTGCGCACGGCAAAGGGCTGCCCGACTTGTTCGGGTGCGACATTGCCGCCCTCGGAAAAGAACTCGACCCGATCCATAGAGAGATTATCTATCACCTCGGCGTTAATCGTCACCCATTCGTCGTCGCCATAGACGTATCTCGCGCCGTCTTCTGGATAGTTCAACTCCAACGTGGGCGATACGGTGTCGAGCGTGACCTGGATGGTGGCCTGGCGGAAGCCCTGGTTGCGGTCTACGACAGTGAGCTGCAGGCTGTACAGCCCGTCCTGCAGGCCCAGCGTATCCCAAAACTCCAGCGGGCCGTTGTCCACCTGGTTATAGTGGTCGCCGCCAATTTGAGTCCACGCGCTGGGATTCAATCCCTGCCCAAAGGCCAGGTTGTAGCGCTCAAACTCGCCGCCCTTGGCGTTGCCTTCGATCACCATGGGCTTGTTGATGTAGGAATAGGTAGCCGGTTTGGTGATGGCGACGTCGCCCGCCGTTGGGCTGGGACCGATGGCGTCCCATTCAGTGGGCGGCTGCTCGATTTCGGCCGAGACGACCCAATCTTGCGCTTCGGGCGGATAGATTTCAAAGACCTTTTCTTCTACCAGTTCCGGCGGCGTGTACACGGTAGCCAGCTTGCCGGTTTCGCGGTTGATGGCAAAGACCTTGTAAATGTTGTCCGTTTGCTTTGGCTCGGTGCCGGGAATAAAGTATTCGGTGACGGTAGGGCAGTGCGGCGTGGGCAGCAGGCCCGACTTGTCGCACACGGCCACGGTAATCAACCCGTCGGGGCGGTTAAAGGGCGCGGCCGGCTCGTCGCGCAGGGCGTAGCTCATCACGGCGTGCCAGATGGGCGCGGCCCCTTTGGAACCAGGGGTGTTTTTCATCCACGCATTGTCCGAGTTGCCCACCCACACCCCGGCCGCCAGTTGGGGCGTGTAGCCGATGGTCCAGCCGTCCACATAGTTGTTGGTCGTGCCGGTTTTGATGGCTGCCGGTCGCGGCGCGCCGTCTGGCATGTTCAATTCCAGCGCGCTGGGACAACCAAAAGCGGCGCAACGCGCCCCCCGGTCGGAGAGAATATCATTCATTAAAAAGGCCAGTTGCGGTTCGAGAATCTTGCGGCTGGCTAATGTTTGCTCGTTAAACTCCCACAACACCTTGCCGTTCCGATCCTCGATGCGCTTGATGACCACGGGGTCCAGCTCGCGAAAGCCGAGGCGCAACTGCGAAGCAGGCTTTTCCACGCCGTACATGTAACCGTCGTTTCCAAACACGGAAAAGGCATACACCATGTCCAGCAAACGCACTTCGCCGCCGCCCAGCGTGAGCGACAAGCCATAGTAATCCAGGCCCCGGTCCAACGTCTCGATGCCCATGGCGTGGGCGGTGCGGAGGACGTTGTCGATGCCGGCCAGCGACATGGCCTCGACGGCCGGGATGTTATACGAGCGGCCCAACGCCATGCGCAGGCGTTGCGGGCCGTGGTACTCGCGGTCATAGTTTTCGGGCACATAAGGGGCCTGACTGGGTTGGGCGAAGGCCTGCCGCACGTCTAGGAACATGGTAGCGGCGTTGTAGAGCGTCGGGTCGGCGGGGTAATTGGGATTGCTGAGCAGGGTGACGTAGGTAAAAGGCTTGAACGAGGACCCTGGCTGGCGCAGACCGTCGGCCGCCACGTTAAAGTTGCCATCTATTTCCTCGTTCCAATAGTCCAGACTGCCGACCATGGCCAGCACTTCACCCGTGCGCGGGCGCAGAACGACCACGGCGGCGTTGGTGACGTTGTGGTCCACGCCGATGTCCCGTTGGCTCAAGGGGTACAAATACTCGGCCGCGGCGCAGTCGGGGCCGCCAGCGGCGCGGGCGGTCTCACTGTCTTTTCCCTGCAGCAAGGCCACGTGGACGCGAGCGGCGCACTCGGCCTGGTGTTGCAGGTCCAAGTCAATGGTGGTGTAGACGCGCAGACCGCCCCGGAAAATCTGGTCGGTGGTCAGGCCATACACCTCGCGGTCCTGTTCCAGCACCTGCAGCACGTAGGTGGAAAAGTGCGGCACCTGGATGTCAAAGCGTTGCTCTAGCTTGCGAAAGCGCAATTCTTCGACCGCAGCAGCCTGGGTGTCTTGTTCGGTGATTTCGACGTCCACCCCCCGGCAGCCATCCTCCATGATGCGTTCCAGCGCTTTCAACTGACGCGATTTGGCGTCCTCGCGCACCCGCTCGTCAGCCGATAAGGGAGTGACGCCGGGGCTTTGGGGGATGGGGGCCAGCATGGCCGCCTCGGCCAGGTTCAGCTCGGCGGCGCGTTTGCCAAAGTAGACCTGGGCGGCGGCCTCGATGCCGTAGGCCAGGTTGCCGTAAAAGTTGGTGTTCAGATACCATTCGAGAATCTGGTCTTTGCTGTAGCGGCGAGTGATGTCGTAGGCCAAGACGGCCTCTTGGGCTTTGCGCAAATAGTCGTCGAATTCGGGGCCTTCTTCGCTGACTGTGCGCCGCTCTTCTTCGATGATGATGTTTTTGATGAGCTGCTGGGTAATCGAGCTGCCGCCTTGGATCTGCTTGCCCTGCAAGTTGTCGCGGAAGGCGCGGGCGATACCTTCCAGGTCGAAGCCGGGGTTGACGAAAAAGGTCTTGTCTTCCAGCGCGACGGTGGCGCAGATCAGATAAGGTGAGATGTCGTCGATAGATACCCAGGCGCGGTCGCCGGCGTGTGGGTCAATGACTTCATAGAGCACCTCTCGACCGCTGCTGTCGAAAATGAGCGTAGTCTCAAAATCTTCTTCGGCCTGCTGGATGTCTTCGGGGTCGGGCAAGTCCTGGGTGACATAGCTGTAGGCGGCCGACGCCCCGCCGACCACGGCAGAGACGAGCAAGACGAGCGCCAAACAGCCGCAGCCAAACGCGCCGGTGGAGAGCTGTAAAAAAATGCCCAGCGGGGAGATGCGTTTTTGGCTCAGTCGCCGCCGCTGGCGCGACTGGACAATGTGTTGAATCCCGTTACTCGTCATTCGTCATTCACCATTCGCCATTTGGCGAAAAAATGGTAACAGAAAAGGGGGGTTTTGGCAAGCAGACCATGTTGCCATGAGGGGCGAATCTAGCCCTACCCGCGGATGGCCGCGATGATTTTTTCTACTCCGGCCACCTGCGCCAGCGCGCGCAGCGGGTCGGGGGGCGTTTCGGCCAGCAGCCACTCGACGCGCAGCCAAAAGCCCGGCAGCGCCGTCGAGTGATAGACGCCGTCGGCGTCGATTAGCCCGGCGCGGTAGCGGCCCGCGTCGTCTAGGATCCAAAAGTCGGCCCGCTGCTTGCCGGGGCGGGGGTCCACGATCCAGTATTCGCGCACGCCGGCGGCCTCGTATTCGTCAAACTTGTCCACCCGGTCGCGGTACACACTGTCGTCCGAGACCACCTCAACGATGAGGTCGGCCGGGCCGGCCAGCCGCTCACGGGTTAGCCGGGAGAGATTCTCGGCGGCGATGAACAGCAAGTCCGGCTCGCGCGCCGAGCCATCGGGTATGGCGCGCATTTCAAAGGGAGCAGTGAACAGTTCGCCCAGTTTGAACAACCGGACAAACAGACCCATAAACTGGACCAGAAAAGCAACCAGGCGTTGATGTTCTCCTTTTGGCGGCATCTGAACAATGACCTCCCCCAATTTGTCCTCAAGTGAAGCAACCCATTCGGCGTGCGCGTCTTCGGCCCAGGTCAGGAATTCCTCGTAGCTCATGCGCAAGGGCGGCTTTTCCTGGGGAGGCGATGGTGTCGCGGTCGGCGCTAACGTTGCCATATCCGGCTCCTCGAAATCGGAATGCGTTGAGAGTATTGTACCCCGCTTTGTGCTCAAGGGCAAACGAAAAAAGGCCTGCTCGTCAAACTGTCTCTAATATCGCCCGCGCCGCCATCAACCCCGAGGCCGAGGCCTGAATCAATCCCCGTGTGATGCCCGCCCCATCGCCGCAGGCATACAGGCCGCGCACCTCGGTTTCCAGCCCCGGGGTCAACTTGAGCCGGTTGGAGTAGAATTTAACTTCGACGCCGTAGAGCAGCGTGTGGCGCGAGCACACGCCGGGGGCCACCTCGTCTAGCGCGTGCAGTATCTCTAACAAATTGACGATGTAGCGATAGGGCAACACCAGCCCCAGGTCGCCCGGCGTGGCGCTTTTGAGCGTAGGCGTGACGATGGAGCGGGCCAGGCGCTGAGGGTTGGTGCGCCGGCCGGCCTCCAGGTCGCCCAGGCGCTGGACGAGCACGCCGCCGCCCAGCAAATTGGCTAACCGGGCGATGGAGCGCCCATAAGCGATGGGGTTGTCGAATGGCTCGGTAAAGCTTTTGCTGACCAACAGCGCAAAGTTGGTGTTGGCCGTCTTGCGCTCGGCGTAGGAGTGGCCGTTGACGGTCATTACCCCCTCGGCGAACTCGGTCGAGACCTCACCGTGCGGGCAAACGCAAAACGTGCGCACGCGGTCGTCAAAGGCGCGCGAGGTATAGAGGAATTTGAACTCGTAGAGCAGGTCGGTGATGGGTTCCATCACGCTGGCAGGCAGCTCGACGCGCACGCCCAAGTCCACCGGATTATGGGTCAGCGACAGGCCCAGCTCGACGGCAATGCCTTTGAGCCAGGCCGCGCCCTCGCGTCCCGGCGCAACGATGACGTGTGCGGCCTCCAATCGTTCACCGCGTTGAGTTTCTACGCCGACCACCTGCTCGTTTTCCGCCATTACACGGGCGACGGGCGTGCGGGTGAACACCTGGACGCCGGCCATCTGCGCATCCTCGTACATACGTGTCATAATGTCCACGCAGCGCTCGGTGCCGATGTGGCGAATGGGCACGTAGATGAGCTTGAGTCCGGCCAGCGCCGAGCGTTTCTCCAGCGCCTCGAACTCGTCCGAATGACCGCCGTACACGACCGGGCTGGCGCCATAGTTCAGGTAAACCTGGTCCACCTGATCGATGAGCGCCTGGGCCTGTTCTTCGCCCAGGATTTCATCCAGGTGACCGCCGGAGGCGGGAGAGAGGGTCAACTTGCCGTCGCTGAACGCGCCCGCGCCGCCCCAACCTGACATAATCGAGCAAGGCTGGCAGTTGTGACAGCCCTGGCCCTCGCGGGCCAGGCAGCGCCGTTTTTCGATGGGCGGGCCTTTTTCCAGGATGGCGATTTTGAGGTTAGCGCGGCGGCTCAACTCTAGGGCGGCAAAGATGCCCGCCGGGCCGGCGCCGACGATGAGCACGTCAAAGGTCTTGGCTGGCATGTCACTCCCACTCAATCGTCGCCGGGGGTTTGCTGGAAATGTCGTACACCACGCGCGTCACGCCGGGCACCTCGTTGGTGATGCGCGCGCTGACGCGGGCCAGCAAGTCCCAGTCCAGCCGGGCAAAGTCGGCGGTCATAAAATCGTCGGTGGTGACGGCGCGCAGGGCCACCGTCTGACCATAGGCGCGGGCGTCACCCATCACGCCGACGCTGCGCACGGGCAGCAACACGGCGAAGGCTTGTTGGGTTTCGTCGCGCAGCAGGTCTGCCCGGCGCAGCTCGTCGAGCAAGATGGCGTCGGCGGCGCGCAGCGTCTCCAGTCGCTCCCAGCTCACCTCACCTAAAATACGCACGGCTAGCCCAGGCCCAGGAAAGGGTTGCCGCCACACGATTTCATCGGGCAGGTTCAGCGCCGCGCCCACCCGCCGCACTTCATCTTTGAACAAGTAGCGCAGCGGCTCGACCAGTTTCAAGTGCATATCTTGCGGCAGACCGCCCACGTTGTGGTGCGATTTGATGCGCCGGGCGGCCGGCCGGTCGGGCGCGGCGCTCTCGATCACGTCGGGGTAGATGGTGCCCTGAGCCAGGAATTGAGTGGGGCCGAGTTTGCGCGCCTCGCTCTCGAATGTGCGCACGAATTTTTCGCCGATGATGCGGCGCTTGTGCTCCGGGTCGGTGACGCCCTCTAGCGCAGACAGGAACTCTTCGACGGCGTGTACGGCCACCAATCGCATGCCGTGGGCATACTCAAAGGTTTGCACAACCTGCTCCGGCTCGCCCTGGCGCAACATGCCGGTGTCCACAAAGATGCACGTCAATCGCTCGCCCACGGCGCGATGAACGAGAGTGGCCGTCACCGCCGAATCCACGCCGCCGCTGAGACCGAGTATCACCCGCCCGTCGCCGACCTGCGCGCGGATGGCGGTCACACTCTCGGCGATGAATGCGCTGGGGGTCCAATCGGGGGTACAGCCGCACACGTCCACGGCAAAAGCGCGCAGCATGGCCGCGCCGCCGGAGGTGTGAACCACTTCGGGGTGGAATTGCACGCCATACAGCCCGCGCTCGAGGTGGCCCATGGCGGCGTGGGGCGAGTTGTCGCTGGCGGCCAGGGCAATAAAGCCGGCGGGCAAACGGTCCACCCGGTCGCCGTGGCTCATCCACACAGAGATTGGAGATTGGAGATTGGAGATTGAAGGTTTTGGGAAAAGCGATATATCTGGAGCCAGCAGGTGGATTTGGGCCGGGCCGTATTCGCGTTTTTGGGCCGAGGCCACGCGCCCGCCCAAGACGTGGGTCAGCAATTGCATGCCGTAGCAGATACCCAGCACGGGCCGGCCGCTCTCTAACACGTAGGCGGGCAGCGTCGGCGCGTCGGGTTCATAGACGCTGGCCGGACCGCCGGAGAGCACAAAGCCTTTGGGATCGAGCGCCAACACGCGCTCGGCGGGCGCGTCCCAAGGGAACAGCTCGCAGTAGACGTTGGCCTCGCGCAACCGACGGGCGATCAACTGGCAAGTCTGCGAGCCATAGTCGAGGATAACCATCGTATCGTGCATCGTCGTCGGTCGTCCGTCTTTTGTCATTCCTCAAACACGATCTGCCCGTCATCCATAGACTTGATAACCGCCAGCGCCTCGACCGGCACACCCAGGCCCGCCAGCCGTTCGCGCCCACCCTCAAAGCTCTTTTCGACCAGCGCCCCGATGCCCACCAGCTCGGCTCCGGCGTGCCGCACCAGCCGCACCAGTGCGTCGATGGTCTGGCCGCTGGCTAAAAAGTCGTCGATGATCAGTATCCGGTCGCCCGGGCTGAGAAATTCGGGCGCCACCATCAAAAAGGTGTCCACGCCCCGGGTGTGCGACGGGGCCGCTTCGACGTACACCGGGTCGGTCATGGTCACGGGCTTGGTCTTGCGCGCATACACCACGGGCACATCCAGCGCCAACCCTGTCATCAGCGCCGGGGCAATACCAGAGATCTCGGCGGTGAGCACTTTGGTAGCGCCGACGGCGGTAAAGCGGGCGGCCAGGGTTTTGCCGACCTCCAGCATCAACACCGGGTCAACCTGGTGGTTGATAAAACTGTCCACTTTGAGAATGCCGCGACCCAGGTTTTGGCCGTCGGCCAGGATGCGAGCTTTGAGCGCGTCCATTTCTTTCTGCCTCCTACAGGTGTGCTGGCGCTATTCTACACCGGCTTGGCAGGAGGGCAAGTGGGGAAGTGGGGAAGTGAGGAGTGAGGAGTGAGGAGAGGAAGCGGCGCGATGGCGCTTTGTCAGACCTGGCCGCCTGAGCTATAATGTCTCGCTGGAGGCAATTGTGAAACATCCCAACTTTTCTTTGCGCGATGGGGCCGGGTTGGTGCTCGTGTTGCTGGTTGCGGCGGCGCTGACGGCGGCAGCGTTCCTCACTCACGCCGGGCCGTTCATCCTCATCGGCCTTTTGGCGCTGGTGATTTTTGGGCTGTTGCGCTATTTCCGCGAGCGCGGGCGGGAGACCGAGGCGCAGGAGGTCGAACAGGCGCTGCGCGCGTGCCTGCACAAAGGCGAACGACTATTGGCCTGCACGGTGGGCGACCGGCGCAGGGCCAAGCCGCTGGCGACGCTGGCCGATTTTGCGCTGATGATGTTTTCGCAAGGTTTGGCCGCCGGCGCAGTGGCGACGGATGACACGCTGGTCGGCCTGACCGACCGGCGACTCATCGCCATCGACCGGCGCAAACGCCCGCCCGGTCAAAGGCGGGGCTGGCGCGAACGGTTAAACTTGAGCCGTTTGGATGCGGCCACGGGCCGGCACGCTGTAATATTCGAAGCGCCGCGCGAGGGGGTGGAGCTGTCGGTGCGGTTGGCGGTCTTTTACCTGGCGCGGCTGACCGTGCGCACACCCGGCGGGCAGCGTTTTTCGGTCGGGCTGAACAGCCGCTACTGGGCCGGGCGGGCGGTAGAGTTGGCCGCTTGGATTGCCGGAGAGAGGGACGCAAAATGAAACGCAATCGTTTTACGGAGGACGGGGTGGCTTTGGTCCGCCAGGTAAAAGTCGTTGACATTCCTACCCGGTTCCATTATACTCCTTATCAGGATATTACAACCCATTCCGAGGAGGGGACTGTATGTCTGAAACACACGTCAGTATTGGACGGATCAAGCGAGACATTTCTGATCTGGTCAATCGAGTGGCCTATCGGGGTGAGCGCATCGTATTGACCTCGCGTGGCAAGCCGAAAGCGGCCTTGGTCAGCATTGAGGATTATCGCCGCCTGGAACAGGAGAACCAGCGTTTGGCGCACTGGCAGGCCTGGCTGGTGGAAAGCGAAAGACTGGCAAGCGACATTCTGGCGCGGCGCCACGGCGAAGCGTTGGATGTGGACGCATTATGGCAGGCTGCACGGGCGGACCTGGAGGCGCGAGATGAACAGATCCGTGGTGGTTGACGCCAGCTTGGTCTTTAAAATGCTGCTCCCTGGCCCTCAGCAAGCCATCGTTCAGAATCGGATGACACAATGGCAACGTGACCAGTACACTCTTTATGCGCCGGTTTTGTGGATTTACGAAATCACCTCGGCGCTGTGCAAAACCGTACATTTCGGGCAACTCACACCCGCCGAGGGCCAACGAGCGCTGGCGCTCGCTCAAGGGCTGAGTGTCCAATTGCTCGCGCCCGACGATGCTCAGGCCCGTCAGGCTTTTGACTGGACCATTCGCCTGAACCGTGCGGCAGCCTACGATAGCTTTTATTTGGCGCTGGCCGAAGCATTGAGGTGTGAGCTCTGGACGGCCGACCAACGCCTGTTCAATGCCGCGGCTCAAACCTGGGTCTGCTGGATCGGTCAAGCGTAACCCATCCTCCGCATTTACCGATCACCAATTCACACATCAAAATACAGACTCACCTCATACGGGTGCGGCCGGTTGCGCACCGGGTAATATTCCTCGTAGCGCTTGTGTGTTACCCACTGTTCGATCAACTCCTCGCTGAACACCTCGCCCGCCAGCAGGAACTCGTCATCGGCTTCCAGCGCCCGCAGCGCTTCGTCCAGCGAGTTGGGCAGTTGCTTGATTTTGGCCCGCTCGGCCTCGCTCCAGGCAAAGATGTTGGCGTCGATGGGGCCGAACCCGGCCTCGGTCGGGTCAATCTGCCGCTGCACGCCATCCAATCCGGCCATGAGCTGAGCCGCCAGCGCCAGGTATACGTTACAGGTGGCGTCGGGCGGGCGAAACTCGAAACGGGCCGTGTCGGGCTGGCTGGCGTATTTGGGGATGCGGATAGCCGCGCTGCGGTTGCCCAGCGAGAAAAAGGCGTTGATGGGCGCTTCAAAGCCCGGCACCAGCCGCCGGTACGAGTTGGTGCTGGGATTGGTAAAGGCCAGCAGCGCCGCGCCGTGGGTCAGCACCCCGCCGATGTAGTGCAGCGCCGTCCGGCTGACGCAGCCGTAGCCGTGAGGGTCGTAAAACAGATTGGCGCCGCCTTTGAACAGGTGTTGGTGAAAGTGCATGCCGTTGCCGGCCTCGCCGTAGAGCGGCTTGGGCATGAACGTGACCGTCTGGCCGTGGCGGTGGGCGGTCAGCTTGGCGACGTACTTGACCAGCATGGCGGCGTCGCCGGCCTGCACCAGCCCCATCATGGGCGTCTCGATCTCTACCTGACCCGGCCCGCCCACTTCGTGGTGGTGATACTTGACCGGCACGCCCATACGCTCCAGCGTCAGGACCATCTCGGAACGCAGGTTGTACAGTTGGTCTTTGGGCGGGATGGCGTGGTAGCCGCCGTGCAGGGGGATGTAATGGCCGTGGCCGCCCTGGGCGCTGTTCCAATCGGCTTCTTTGGAGTCCAATCGGTAGCTGGCCTGGTTGACGCCGCTGTGATAGGCCACGTCATCAAACACGTAAAACTCGAACTCGGGTCCCCAGCGGCTCTCGTCGGCGATGCCCGTCTCGCGCATATACGCCTCGGCGCGGATGGCCAGGTTGCGCGGGTCGTGGGCGAACACGGCGTGCGTGTCGGCTTCGAGCGTGGTGCAGATAAAGCTCAAGGTCGGAAAATTCCAAAACGGGTCTAACGTGCCGGTGGACAGGTCGGGCACCAGCACCATGTCGCCAGCCTTGACGCTCTTCAGGCCCACGGCCGAGCCGTCAAAACCGATGCCCTGTTCCATCAGCGAGGGAGTGAATTGGCTGGCAGGCACGCTGAGGTGATGCCAGCGCCCCCACAGGTCGCAGAACTTGAGATCAATCATCTCGACGTCGTTTTCGTGTACGTAGCGGTGAGCCTGGTCGAAAGTTTGGAACATTGGGTCCTCCTTTATTTGGGGATATGACACCGAATCGGGGGATTGAACGAATGCAACATGGACCGATTCGGTCAATCCTCTGGCTCATTGTCGTCCTTTCTCGTTCGAGATATGACACCGAATCGGGGGATTGAACGTACAACGTGGACCGATTCGGTCAATCCTCTGGTTCGTTGTCATCCTTTCTCGTTCGAGATATGACACCGAATCGGGGGACTGAACGAATGCAACATGGACCGATTCGGTCAATCCTTTGGTTCGCTGTCATATCTACCGAACCCGCACGGTCTCGATTTCCAGGCTGGGCGCGTAAAAATTGGCAATCAGCCCCAGTTTCAGCCCCAGCAATTTAAGATACTGGCGCAGGCGCCCTTTGATCTCGGGCGTGATGGCCCGCACAGCAATGGGTGCAAGGAGCACCCGCTCATCCACATTGATCAGGCGGGTTTCGCGTGTCTCGATAGGTTGGCCGTGGAAACAAAAGGTGATTTCCTTTTTGATGTGAAATGGCACTTGGCGCTGGCGCAGCTCGATTTGAGTGGCCCGGCGGTAATGCATGTGCATAAAACCCGGCCCCAGCTCCTGATGTACCTCATAGAGCGCAGCCCTCAGTTCGCCCGTCAGCTCGGGATACAACAGCGCATCTGAAGGTGGGCCAAGATTGGAAACCCGCCGGCAAGGAGCACGGTCAGAAACAAAGTTTGGGATGCGCTCGAATTCCAGCTCGGCCGCCCCAAAGTTGACCAAAATGCCGAGTTTGAGGCCGGTGACTTTTAAATAAGTGATGACCTGAGCCTGATCAATCGGCAATAGTTTCGCTGTTGCCTTGAGCTCCAGGAGTAGCTTGTCGTCGGCCAACACGTCTACAAAAAAACGACCGATCCGCTGGCCTCGATAATCCAGTGCGTACTCGACCTGGCGCTGGGCGCAAATGTGTTTTTCTTCCAAAGCAATAGTCAGGGCTTTTTCCCATCCTGCCTCGGAAATATCCAGGTGGCGCAGTTCTCGATGCACCTCGAATAAAGCGCCTTGCACATCGTAGCTGAGTTCTGGATAGATGAGCTTAGTCATCGTCAATGTTCCTCATGGGTGGAATATAACACCGAATCTGGGGATTGACCGAATCTGGGGATTGACCGAATCGGTCGTCTCTCGAAAGATTCGATAAATCCCTCGATTCGTTGTCATATCCCTTCGTCCGGCCTGGAGTATGACACCGAATCTGGGGATTGACCGAATCGGTCGTCTCTCGAAAGATTCGATAAATCCCTCGATTCGTTGTCATATCCCTCCCCTACCCCTCCCCATACCGATACTTCGTCCCCTCCTCAATCACCCGCACCTCCCTCGCCGTCAGCCCAAACAGCGCATACACGCGCCCATTCAGCTCTGTCTCCAGCCGCACCATCTCGGCCGTCAGCCGCTCGTGCTCGACCCGCCGCCCCGCCAGCCAGGCCTCCCACTCATCCCGCTCCCTCAACGGGACGTCGCGCTCGAACGCCTTTTGCACCTCCCGGCGCAAGCCGCCGAAATCCAGCTCCCACCAGGCCGTCAGCTTTTGATTCAGCTTGCCGCCCGGCCCGCCCAGGTCGGCCAGCACCCGATGGCGCGTCTGGCGCTGCAGCGCGTAGCGGGCGCGGGCGTGCTCGGTGAGCGCCAGCGCCAGCCCGCCGATGGCCTCCCGCTCGACGGGTAGGGCGTCGGGGATGGGCAGATTAGAAATGTATTGGGCAAACAGTTGGAATCGTTCCATACCTGCCCGTTCGCCCAATCCCAGACAGGTCTTCATAATCACGAACCAAATGGTCCGTGAATTGAGCACGCCTAACAGCCAGGGGTCTTCAAACGGAGCAATGTAGCCCTTGTTATTGACGTACTTGACGTCCGTGTCCCAACTAAAGCGCGGGGTTTTCGCCAGCTCCGGCCAAAAGATTTTGGGCTTTTCAAAAGCCGGATAATAGTCCACCGCGTCCTGAATCTCGTACCACCGATACGACCCCGGCTTGCGACCGGGCCAGTGGCGCGAGCGGTCCCAGTCGAGCGGGCGCGGCTCCAGCCGCTCGCGGAATTGCTCCAAATAAGCTTTGACGGCGGGGTAGGCGTCAATATCTGTCCCACGGCGGGCGAAAATCAGCCAGCGTCCCTCGTCTTCCTGATACCACGGGCGCAAATCCTCCCCACGCAGCATCGGCTTGAGCACCTCGGCGCTGCGCGGGTCGGCCCGCACCAGCCGCTCGCGCGTGGCCTGGTCCACGATAAAGGCCTCGTTCAGACCGGTCAGTACGCCGCGATACATCTGCCCGTTCACCACCTGGCCCAGCGGCCGCCCGGCGGCCATCAATTTGGCGAACAGGCGGCGCGAGGCGTCGTCCTCCAGTTGCCAGCCGCTATCGGACTGGTCGTGGATGGACACGGAAAAGCGTTTGCCGGCCAACTGCTGCGCAAAATCGGCCACCCCCTCGCCCCGCCCAAACACGGCGGCCTGGGCCGCGTGTCCGGCGGGGGGCGGCCCCCGGCGCACCACGTGGATGGCCGGGTACACGTCGGGCGCGTCGGCAAACACCCGATTGTCGCCCAGGTCCACCAGCGTCTCGACGGTCGTCTCGGCCCGCAGGTGCGCCCGCAGCGGCGTGGCGTAGTTGGCCCGCAGCCAGCTATTGCTGGCAATATACGCCAGTCGCCCGCCGGCGCGCAGCAGCTCTAGCCCCTGGCCAAAGAAATACACAAACAGGTCGGCCGTGCCGGCATAAACCTGGGGCAAGGCGCTCTCGAAATACGGCTTGAGCGCCGCCAGCTCCTCCTGCCGCACGTAGGGCGGATTCCCGATCACCGCGTCGAACCCGGCCCGCCCGGCCAGCAGTCGCCCGTGCCGGTCGAAAAAGACCTCCGGAAATTCCAGCTCCCAGTGGAAAAAGCGCCGCTCCCCGGCGATCTGGCTCGCCTGCGCGACGATCTGGGCGTACTGCGGCACCTCAAAGCCGGGCCGGGCGGCGTGGCGGGCCAGACCGCTCCACGCGGCGTCGTCCAGCGCCAGCCCAAAGTGGCGCGCCGTCCACACGTCGGCCAGCGTGCGATACTGGCGCGTCACCTGTCCGGCCACCTGCCGGTAGATGCGCTCGGCCTGCTGCACATCGTCCAGACTGTCGCCGCTGAGCGCCTCGATGTCGTCCATAAAGCGGGTCGCGGTGCGCATGGCGCCCACAAAGGCGCTGTCGTCCAGCATAGAAAGCTGCCCGGCTGCGCGAGCCTGTTGCTCGACCCGCTCGCGGCGGCGGCTGCGCTGCGGCGCAGCGTCGAGCAGCAGATCAGACACCCGCGCGCCGACCAGACTATCGCCGCAGCGCAGATGATGGTCCAAAAAACTGAGCGGCTTGTCGCGGGCCACCGTCGCCAGCCACAAGCTGAGCTTGGCCAGCTCCACCGCCAGCGGGTTCAGGTCCACGCCATAGACGCAGGCCTGGGCCACCCGCCGCCGCCAATAGGCCAGCTCGCCTTCGGCCCCCGGCGCACCGGCGCGGCTCAAGCCCAGCGCCACGATGGTGCGGGCGATAAAATCGGTCGCGGCGACCAGGAAATGGCCCGAGCCCATGGCCGGGTCCAGCACGTTGATTTCCAACAGGGCGCGGGTCAGGCCGGCCTCGTCGGTGATGGAGCCGTCGGCGGCGGTGTAGCGGGCGCGGATTTCGTCCAGCGCCGGCCCCACGCTCTGCTCGACGATGTATTGCACCACGTAATCGGGGGTGTAATACGAGCCGGTGGCCTTGCGCTCGCCCTTGTCTGTGACCAGGTAGACCTGGCCAGGCGCGACGTCAGGCGAGTGGGGCAAGATGGCATCTTGCTCCACAGGCGCGTACACCTCGCGTCCGCGCTCCGTGCGCACGACCAGCGGCGTCTCGGCCACGCGCAAGCGATACTCCAGCAACCCTTCGTAGATGCTGCCCAGGTGCCGGATTTCCAGGTCGCGGTAATCCACAAACTCGCGCTTGCCCGTGGCGGGGTCGGGGGTGCGCGTTAACAAGTCTAGCGCCTGTTGCAGGTGGCTGTCGCCCACGCGATATTGCTCCAACCAGGGGTGCTTGTGCGGGTCGAACAGGCCGCCGTTGTAGGCCGGCACGCCCAGGTGGGCGTCCCCGCTGTTCAGCACGCGCCACAGTTGGCGCAATTGATGCCACAACGTGTCCATCGAGGGCACGCTGGGCGCGCCCGTGTCTACCGCCCGGGCCACGCGCCGCTTGAGGGCCAGCAGACTATAGTTCTGGGTGTAGGCCGGGTTCTCGTCTACCGGCAGCAAGCCCCGGCTCTCGGCGTACAGGATGAACAGCAGCCGGTACAGCACGATCAGGCTATGGTCGTGAATGGCTTGCAGCGTGGCGGGCGCCGGCGTCAGGCCGTTGCCGGGAAAGTCCAGCCAGCCCTGGGCCAGGCAGCGCAGCGCCTCGTAAACCTGCTCTTTCAGGCTCTCGCCCACCCCTTGGGCGTAGGCGCGGCTCTCTTGCAGCACCCGCTCGAGCCAGGCCGGCGATCCGAGGAAAGCCTCGCGCCGGAAAAACAGGTAGAAAAACTTGAACGCCTCCATGTCCCCCTGCTCGATCAGGGCCGGCAGGTCCACCTCATAGTACACGTCCAGTTGTTTGGAGCTGTCCCGGTGGTACAGCCGCCAGCGTCGCCCGTTGGTCAGCACGCCCCACGCCGCGCCGCTGTGCCGGATGTAGAAATCCATCTGAAAGCTGGGGTTTTCAGACAGAGGGAGTCTGGTAGATTTGTGTCCGGGGGACCGGTCCAGCGGGCGCTCCCAGGCTTTGGCGTCGCCCACGGCCAGGGCTGCGCGTAAATCTTCTTCGGTCAGCGGGCCGCCCATCGCTTTGGCCGCCAAGCGCGAGGCTTGGTCGGGAAAAAAGACATAATCCGGCGTGTGGGTTCCCAGCGGCGTCTGCAGGCTCACCTGCACGTTAAAGGTGTGGCCCAGCGCCCGCAGCACCGGGCGGATCCATTCCAGCTCGGTCTGGGCTTCGTTGTCGCTCTGCGGACTAAAGTCGCGCCACACAGCGGCAATGTGCTCGAACCCCGCCCGCACGTCCGCCTCGCGCCACTCGGACTGCGCGTGTACGCGGTGGTTCAGGTAATAATCGGAGAACAAAAAGTGATTGCGATGGGTTTCGGCCAGGAGTTCCAGTTGTCGAGCAAGCACGGTTCGATCAATCCTTTAATGCGCTGTCATATCACCTGCCCACCCACGGCAAATAAAGAATGACGGTTGGCGTAAACACTTGCGTGATGATGAGCGGCTGGCCGAAACGATCCCGGCCTGTCGAGAGTGTATAATCGCCGTAAATGCACCCGCCGTGCTCGACGATCCGCACCTGGCCGGAGGCCAGCAGGTGATGGGTCGTGTTGGGCCGCAGGGACACCGTCACCGGGGCCGGGGCGGGATAGCAAGGGGCGGTGGCCGTAAAGACGCCCGATTCGGCCGTGACGGTCACGACCTCACAGTTGCCCAGGTAGACCTGCACGGTCTGGGTCAAGCGTTCGGTGGGCGACGTCACCGGATCCACCCAGAACGGCTCCGGGGTGGCGCTGGGGCACGCTGTAGGCGTCGCCAGACGCGCCAGATTGGCCGGGCGGCCCGGCGTCGCTGCCAGCAGCGCCGCCAGCGCCAGAGCGATGGCTACACAGAGAATGGTCACAAGGAGCGTTTTCATACCCCGGCTATTCTACCACGATATGACGACGAAAGGAAAGGCAGACGTTAGCGGACGCCCGGCTTGAGCCGGGAATCCTCGCTGAAGCGAGACATCCGGCTACGTTAGATTCGTTGCAGACGTTAGCGGACGTCCGGCTTGAGCCGGGAATCCTCACTGAAGCGAGACATCCGGCTACGTTAGATTCGTTGCAGACGTTAGCGGACGCCCGGCTTGAGCCGGAATCCTCGCTAAAGCGAGACGTCCGGCTACGTTAGATTCGTTGCAGACGTTAGCGGACGCCCGGCTTGAGCCGGAATCCTCGCTGAAGCGAGACGTCCGGCTACGTTCGGATTCGATTAATCCCCAGATTTGTTGTCATATCCCCCACCCGCTTGACCGATCCCCCATAGCGTGGTATGATGCCGCTGCTATGAAACAACGCCTGTCCCTAACCGCCTATTTCACTATGACCATGCACACCGCCACGGTCATTCGCCGTGGCCCGGGCCGGTTGGGGAGAGTGTAGCGCAAGCCAAAAGACGCCGAGTTTGTCACAACTGCCTCCCCCACGGGAGGCTTTTTTTTGGAGGAGCAGGATGGCTGAACCGTTTTACGTCACCACACCCATCTATTACGTGAACGACGAGCCGCACCTGGGCCACGCCTACACCACGATCCTGGCCGACGTGCTGGCCCGTTACGCCCGGCTGCGCGGCAAAGAGGTCTTTTTCCTCACCGGCGCCGACGAGCACGGCCAAAAAGTACAGGACGCCGCCCGTGCGCGCGGGGTGAGCGAGCAAGCCCACGCGGACGAGATGGTGGTGCGCTTTCAGAATTTGTGGCAAGAGCTGCACATCGAGCACGACGACTTTATTCGCACCACCGAGCCGCGCCACGTGCGAGTAGTCCAGAGCGTGCTCCAAAAGCTGTGGGATAAAGGCGAAATTTATCAGGCCGAGTATGAGGGCTGGTATTGCGTGCCCGACGAGCGCTACTGGACCGAAAAAGACCTGCTGGACGGCCACTGCCCAGAGTGCGGGCGAGCGGTGCAGCGTCTGGCCGAGGTCAACTATTTCTTCCGCATGGGCCAATATCAAGATTGGCTCGTCGCGTACATCAACGCGCACCCCGACTTTATCCAGCCCGAAACACGGCGCAACGAGGCGCTGAGCTTTCTCCAGCAACCGTTGGGCGACCTGTGCATCTCGCGCCCCAAATCGCGCCTCAGTTGGGGCATCCCGCTGCCCTTTGACCCCGATTACGTCACCTACGTGTGGTTCGACGCGCTGCTCAATTACGTCACCGCGCCGGGCTATGGGGTGGACGACGCCCGTTTCGAGCGCCTGTGGCCGCAGGCCATGCACCTGATCGGCAAAGACATCCTCACGACGCATTGCGTCTACTGGCCGACCATGCTCCACGCCGCCGGCCTGACGCCCCCGCGCACAGTGCTGGCCCACGGCTGGTGGATAATCCAGGGCGCCAAGATGTCCAAATCGCGCGGCAACGTGGTCAAGCCGCTGGACCTGGCCCGCATCTACGGCGTGGACGCCTTTCGCTACTTTCTGATGCGCGACATGACCCTGGGCCGCGACGCCGACTTTTCCGAGGACGCCCTGCTCCATCGCTACCAGGGCGATCTGGCCAACGACCTGGGCAACCTGTTACATCGCGTCGTCAATATGATCGAGCGTTACTGCGCCGGTCACGTGCCCGAAGCCCAGGCCGCCAAAGTCAACGGCACCATCTTGCGCGAGCAGTGCCAGGCCACCGTCTCGCGGGTGCTGTCGCAGGTCAAAGAGCTGCGGCTCAACGACGCGCTGGCGAACGCCATGGGCATGGTCAGCAAAATCAACGGCTACCTGGAACAGAGCGCGCCCTGGGCGCTGGCGAAGCAAAAAAGCCGCCAGGAAGAAGTGGCGACGGTGCTCTACACCGCCGCCGAAGCCCTGCGATTGACGTGCGTCCTGCTGTGGCCGGTGATGCCGGAGCGGATCGCCGAATTGTGGCGCCGGCTGGGCTGGCAGCCGCCGGCGAGCTTGCGCGACGGTCTGCAATGGGGCGGCCTGCGACCGGGCGCGGCGGTCACTTCTGGGCCGCCGCTGTTCCCCAGGGAGGTCGTGGAATAACACGCAAACCGTTCACCGGTGGCTCGTAACTGCTCAGCCCAAATGCGTAAAAGCGGCAAACCCAAAGCCATTCGACAGGATTCACAAGATTCACAGGATGGAATTCGTGGAAAAATCCTGTAAATCCTGTAAATCTTGTCCAAAGAGCTATCAGGGT
>DAOTXN010000135.1:0-160650 GCA_034435435.1 Anaerolineae bacterium
CTCAGACCAGGAGATGAAAGCCCTCAACCTGCAACGACGCCGAGTATGCCCTACCTGGAACTACGTGATCAGACCACGGTGTGCGTCGCCATAATTCAGTTGTCAATGTACGAAGTTATTTTTGGACGAGTCCCTAGTATACCGCGTCTGGCCCGGCGGCGCGAGGTGTTTCTTGCTGAAAGCGTTGGTCCCACGGACCTATGGGTAGCTAACTACTGATTAGATGGACACCCGTCCACCTAACGCGCTAAATTGCTTTTTAGTTGGACTTGCGTCCAATTTGCATGCCATTTCGGACGTTAGTTGGATGGCAGTCCACCTAAACCCCCATTCGCGTGGTTTAGGTAGAAATTCTGTCCACCTAAATTTGCCGCCCGCTGAAAGTGCGCTAAAATAGCGCCTGCAAACGGCCCTTTTGTTTTTTCTTCCCGGCCTGCCCCTGCTTCCCAGCGTTGTCCGGCCTGCGGGACAGGCGACCATGCACGCCGGTCTTGTCACCAGTATACAATACTTGCGTCTGGTTTGCAATGGCAAAAGAGGCAAGGGTGTTTCTGTCAGGCCATCAGGCTGCTCAAGGCGACCAACCCGAAGCCAAAAATCGTGAGGCCCGAGAGGCGGTTGATCCAGCTCAAGCCGCGCACGCCGAGCCTACTTCGAAAGAGGCTGGCCGCGCCGCTCAAAAGAAACCACCACATGCTCGAGCCTATAAAGACGCCTAGCACCAGCACGGCCGCAGAGAAATAATCGCGCTGGGCGCTGGCGACGCCCAGCCCCGCGAATATGGCCGCAAAGGAAAGAATCGTCAACGGGTTGGTCAGCGTGAGGAAAAAAGTCGAGGTGTAGGCGCCTGCCAGTCCATGGCTTGGCGTCGCGGCGGCCTGTTCTGCGGGCCGGGTCAGGAACGTCTTTAGGCCCAGGTAGCACAGAAACGCGCCGCCGATGAGTCGCAAGAGAGCCTGCTGGTCGATCAGCAGATTGGAGACAAAGGTCAGTCCGAACCCGGCGATGCTGCCATAGATGGCGTCGGCGGTCGCGGCCCCCAGGCCAGACACAAGGCCAACGATGCGGCCTTGGGCCAGCGTGCGACGGATACACAGCACACCGATGGGGCCGACCGGCGCGGCGATAGAAAAGCCGATAGCGATGCCCTGTAGTAGGATGCCTATGTTCACGGGTGGTCGGTCTCCTGTTCTTTGTAAATTGTGCGAATGACTTGTTCAAGCGACGGATCCGAAATGGTCACGTCTACCAAATCGCCCGCCTGGGCCAGGCGGGTGATGACGTAGACAATCTGCCCGTGGTTGATAATGATGACGCGTTTGCACAGCGCCTCAATGTCGCCTGCGTCGTGCGAGGTGAGCAACACGCCGACGTTTTCCACGGCATTGATGTGGCGCACCGTGTCGCGGATGCGTTGTTTGGCGACCACGTCCAGCCCGATGGATGGCTCGTCCAGCAAAATCAGGCGCGGACGATGCAGCAACGAGGCCGCCACCTCGCAGCGCATACGTTGGCCCAGCGATAATTTGCGCACGGGTGTTTCCAGCAAGTGTTCGATTTCAAAGGCCTGACTGAGAAAGCCGATGCGCTCGCGGACGGTCCGCTCGTCAAGCTCGTATATTTTGCCGAACAGGTAAAGCGTGTCGATGGCGGGCAAGTGGTACCATAGTTGCGGGCGCTGACCGAACACCGTGCCGATGTGGTAGGCCAACTCGCGTCGCTGGCGCCACGGCACGTAACCCAGCACTTGGGCCTCGCCGCCGGTCGGATAGAGGATGCCGGTGAGCATTTTGATCGTCGTAGACTTGCCTGCGCCGTTAGGACCGATAAAGCCCAATAACTCTCCGGTCTCCATTTCGAAGGACAGGTCACGCACGGCCTGGATGATCTGGTGTTCCGGGCGCACCAGCGCGCGCACCTTTGAATCCGGCGGCTTTGCGCTTGGTGACAAAGGTCTTGCGCAGGTTGTGGACATAGATGGCTGGCATTGGCTATGCTCCCGTCGGGTAGCGGTGTATTCTACCACAAGATGGTGGATCGACAATGTCGCCAAAAGCCCAACTGTACCTGTCGTCCAAGGCCTCTTTCTGCGCATCACCTGGCCTCCATCCAGCGATGGGGCAAGCGTGAGCGGCTATCACGAGTGACATGGCTCGTTCAGTCAGGCAGTAAATTGACCGAGATGTGCGTTTCAAGCCTGTTGCAGTGGTTGGCAACGGGGGCAGATGAAACTGCTTGTGCCGCCGGTCTTGATTTGCTGGATGGGTGTGCCGCACGTGAGACAAGGCTGGCCCTCGCGGTAGCCCACCAGCAAATCGTCTCGGCCCCACTCCCCCTTGTGGCCGTATAGGTCCTGTTCCCATTGGCTACCCCGCTTGTCGAGGGCGTTCTGCAGCGTCGTGCGCACCGCCTCTACCAGTCGGCTGATTTCTGCGTCGCTCAGGCTGTTGAGCGGGCGCAACGGGTGCAGCCTGGCCCGGAAAAAGACGTCGTGGGCGTACATATTGCCGATGCCGGCGATGTTTTTCTGGTCCAATAGGAAAGACTTGACCGCCGTCTTGCGCTTGCGATGCGGCGCGAACCAGACGACGTCGAAAGCCGGGTCGAGGGCGTGAAGGCCCAGTTTTCCGACCTGCGGGTGTTCGTTCAGCCGGTCAGCCCAGTGGATCGAGCCGAACCACCAAAAGTTGATGGTCAGACATGCCCCGTCTTGCAGATCCAAAATCGCGCGGTACTTTTCCGGCAGGTCGTGGCGACCGCGCCGCAGCAACACTTCGCCGCCCATACCCAGGTTGATGAGCAGATAACCGTCGGTTGTGACGGTGACAACCCACTTGCCGTGAGGATAGATGCGCTCCACCCGCTGACCGACCAGCCGGGCTGTAAGGACCTCTGGAGGCAGGTTGAGCGACTTGGGTTGGACGATTTCGACGCCGCTGAAACGCCTGTCGGCCAGCTCACGGTTCATCTGCTCAGCCAAGATAGTGATTTCCGGTAATTCGGGCATTGCGCTACTCTCCTACAATGAAAACCAGCTCTAACGGTTCCCCTGCCACCGCCCCCACCGCAGTGCGGATGTCGTCGGCCAACTGACCCGACTCCAGCCACTCTTGGGTGCGTTTGTTGGAGGCGGCCACCGTCAGCACGCCGTTAGAGAGCTTGACCCCTTGCGTAGGTGTGAGCCATTGAAACAGCGTCCGCTTGGTGCGCGGGCGCAACTCTTCCAGCACGGCCTGCCACAACTCTGCTGCGTTCATTTCTGCGGTTGCGGGCGCAGGCTCTTCTTCGGGCAAAAGGACATGGATGGGTAACGGGGGAATCTGATCCAGCAGACGCGCCACGACGGTCTTGAAGCGCTCCGGCGCTTTCAAATGGGTCATCGCCCCTCCCGTCTCGATCCAGGCCCGCACGGCCTCGGGCGTGTTGCGGGCGACGGCCAGGCGGGCCTGAGCCGGGTCGGCCTCGGCGGCCATTTCCTGACCGAATTCCAGCAGCTCGATCAAAGCCTGGGCCTGCTCCGGCGTAAGCTCGACGGGCGCTTCGGCTGCGCGCAACTCGAACTCGGTGTTGAGCGCGTACACCGCCCCTGCGCCCGCCGGTCGGCGCACGAGATAACCGGCCTTCACGCATTCCTCAACGGCTCGCTCCACAGCCTTGCGGTCGGATAGGCCGCTCATCTGCGCCAGGCGCTGTGCGTCCAGCGCCGCCTGGGCCGGGCTGGCCCAGGTTTGCCACAGAGCCACGCACAACACCTTCCACCCGTCGGACGAAAGCGACGGCATGATGTGCTCAAACACCGCGTTTTTGATGATGGTGAAATCGCCAAACGACGCATCGAGCAGTTTTTTATCCATGCAGCATCTCCTTCAAATAGGGTTCACAGAGGAGCAAAACCAGGGCGCTTTGCCCGTCCTTCATCGCGCCGCTGCGAGCCAGCGCCAATGCCTGCTCTATCGGCAGCGGATGAATCTCGATCGATTCGGTCTCTTCGTGAGCCGTCGCGCCGTCCAACTGCACGCCACGCGCCAGCAACACGTGACACACCTCGCTCACCGAGCTGGTCGGGCCATAGAACCAGGTCACGTAGGTGAACTCGTCGCAGCTCGCGCCGATTTCTTGGGCCAACTCCTTCCGCGCCAGGGCCTCCAACGAGCCATCGTGATCGTGCAGGCCACCGGCGGGCAGCTCCCAGCACCACTCGTCGATGGGGTAGCGGTACTGGCGGATGAGCACTATCTGCCCATCGGCGGTGACGGGGACCACTTCCTCTGGCCTCTGCTACGCAGATTTTACAGGAAAACCTCTGCCCCAGCAAGCAGGCCTGCGCATGCCCGCGCTCATCGGCATCCTGCCCTACTTTATCGTCCCCTGTCGCTGATTGTGGTAAAATATGAGCAGAGGTGAGGGACAATGAAAGTGACAGTCATCGGGGGGGGATCCACCTATACACCCGAATTAATCAATGGTTTTTTGGCCCGCGTCGCAACCTTGCCCGTCAGCGAGCTGTGGCTCATGGACATCGCGCCGGAACGGTTGGAAATCGTGGGTGGTTTCGCCCGGCGCATGGCCCGGGCGCACGATGCGCATTTTTCGGTGCACCTCACCACCAACCAGCGCGAGGCCATCCGCGACGCCAGTTACGTCATCACCCAGTTGCGGGTCGGGGGCATGGCGGCCCGCCGCGCCGACGAGTACCTGGGTCGGCGACACGGCTTGATCGGCCAAGAGACGACCGGCGTGGGCGGTATGGCCAAGGCCCTGCGCACCATTCCGATCATCTTGAAAATTGCCCACGACATGCGCGAACTGGCCCCCGGCGCGCTGCTGCTCAACTTTACCAACCCCGCCGGTTTGATCACCGAAGCCCTCAACCGCTACATTCCAGAGATTCAAGCAGTGGGCGTGTGCAACGTTCCCATCACCGCCAAGATGACAATTTTGGAGCGATTGAAAAGGCAACATGACCTTGTCATCGATCCCCAACAGGCCGAACTCCAAACGCTGGGCTTGAATCACCTCTCGTGGCACTATGGCTTCACCGTTAACGGTCAAGACCTGTGGCCGCAGGTCTTGGCAGGTTTTTTGAGCGAGCTGCGGGAGGCCGCCGAGCCGGAATGGGATGTGGCGACCATCCAGGCCCTTCAAATGATCCCCAACTATTACCTGAAATACTTTTACGACACCGAGCGCAAGTTGGCCGAGCAAGAGAGCTGGCCCCCCTCCCGCGCCGAGCAAGTGATGCAGGTCGAAGCCGGCCTGTTGCGGCAATATGCCGACCCCACCTGCACCGAGCCGCCGGCCGACCTGATGCAGCGCGGCGGAGCTTACTATTCGACCGTCGCCACACAACTGCTCAACGCCCATCACAACAACCTGGGCGAAACGCACGTGGTCAACGTGCGCCACGCTGGCGCTGTTCCCGCCTGGCCGACCGACTGGGTTTTGGAAATGCCTTGTCGCGTGAACGCGACGGGCATCCATCCACTACCCGCCCGACCGCTGCCGCCGGTTTGCTTTGGTCTGCTGGCCCACGTAAAATCTTACGAAATCCTGACCGTCGAAGCCGCCGTGCACGGCGACCGCACGACGGCCTATCAAGCCCTGCTGGCCCATCCCCTGGGGCCACCCGCCGACCGGATAGGGGCCGTGCTGGATGACCTGCTAGAGACACATCGCGTCTACTTGCCACAGTTCGCGGCCGCCGTCTGACCTTGAGCGCTTCCGGCCCGGGAGCCTGACCATGAGCCATTATTTTCTAGGCGTTGACATCGGCGGCAGCAAAAGCCACGCCCTGATCGCCGACGAGAGCGGGCGCGTTCTGGGCTTTGGCGCAGGCGGCCCCGGCAATCACGAGCTCGTGGGGTACAGCGGCCTGGCAAACACGCTTCGCGAGATCACCGACCAGGCCTTTGCCAGCGCCGGGATTTCCGGGCGCAGTGTACGCGGAGCCGGTTTTGGCATCGCCGGGTACGACTGGCCCGGCGAGCGTGAGCCGACGCTGCAGGCCATTCGGACATTGGAGTTATCTGCGCCCTTTGAATTCGTGAACGACACGCTCATCGGCCTGCTGGCCGGTGCGCCCGAAGGTTGGGGGGTGGCGGTAGTGGCCGGTACCAGCAACAACTGCCGTGGGCGCGACCGCCAGGGGCGCGAAGGCCGCGTGACCGGCTGCGGTCCCCGGCTGGGCGAGTATGGCGGCGCCAGCGAACTGGTGGACAAAGCTGTCCAGGCCGTCGCTCTGGCCTGGACGCAGCGCGGCCCTGCCACGCGCCTGACCGACGCTTTTATCACCCTGACCGGCGCAGCCAACGAGATCGATCTGCTTTCAGGACTGGCGTTAGGACAATATCACCTGGCGGCAGACGCCGCCCCGCTCGTCTTTCGTGTGGCCGCCGCAGGCGACGTCGTGGCCCAGGAAACCATTCGCTGGGCAGGCCGCGAGTTGGGCAGCCTGGCGATAGGCGTCATCCGACAATTGGGCTTTGAGCGCCTGGAATTCCAGGTCGTCCTGATCGGCAGCCTGTTCAAAGGCAGCCCACTGTTGACCGAAGCCTTATCCGCCGCCGTTCACCAGGTCGCGCCCCTGGCGCGCATAATGCGGCTGGAAACGCCGCCCGTCGTGGGGGGAGTGCTACTTGGCATGGAACAGGCGGGCCTTCAAACCCGCGCCATCCGCGACACCCTGATAAAAACCACCCGCGCCATATTTGACCAGACCCGTCCTACCTCGGCGTGACGACTGCGCACAATCCACGACATCGCGCGTTTTTGCGCAGAAACACGCACAATCGCGCATCTTGTCTTGACAAATCACGCACAAGCGCGTATAATTGAACCAGGTTTTCCCCCGGAGTCAAGGTGAACATGTTAACCGCCGAACGGCGCCAGACAATCCTCAAGCTGGTACAAACAGCCGGCTCGGTATACGTCCCCGAGCTGAGCCAGCGCTTTCACGTCAGCCCGTCCACCGTTCGGCGCGACCTGGAATGGCTGGCCGATCAAGGGCAGGTGCAACGCATTTACGGCGGAGCCATGGCGCTCCCGTCGCCGCCTGCTGCGCCTGCAACCACCGATGACGCGGCCCAACGCATCGGGCGGGCCGCCGCCGGGTTGGTCTCGGCAGGTGAAACCGTGTTTATCGGGCCGGGGGGGTTGTGCCGGGCGACCGCTCAAAACCTGTGCTCGCGCTCGGATGTGACGGTGATCACCAACGCGCTGGGCGTCGCCTGGACGCTGCATCACAGCGCCGATCTATCGCTCATCGTCGTTGGCGGGTCGTTGGCGCGCCCGAGTGGGGCGCTGGTGGGCCAACTGGCGCTCAACGCCATGGAAACATTGCGGGCCGACCGGTTGATCATCGAGGCCGCCGGCGTCAGCCCGGTGGAGGGACTGACCGCCGACCAACTGCCCCTGGCCGACGTGCTGCGGCCCGTGTTGGAATCGGCTTCGCAGGTCATGGTCCTGGTCGCTGCCGAGCGCCTAGGGCGGACCGCCGCCGCCTGGCTTGGCCCCGTCAGCGCAGCCGACGTGATGATCACCGGGCGCGAAGCAGACCCGGCCCTGGTGTGGGATCTTTCGGAATCTGGCGTCAAAGTGACGCTCGTGTGAAAAACGGACACAGATAAACACCGATAACACGGATTCTCTCTTGATCTGGGTCCGGCAAGAATTCATCAAGGAGGAAAAAATGGCAAGTATCACTTACGATCACGTGTGGAAGCGCTTTGGCGACGTCGTCGCCGTCTACGATCTGGACATCCAGATCGCCGACAAGGAATTTTTGGTATTCGTCGGGCCGTCGGGTTGCGGCAAGAGCACCAGCCTGCGCCTGCTAGCCGGGCTGGAAGAAATTTCCGAGGGCAATATCTACATCGGCGACCGGCTGGTGAATGATGTGCCGCCCAAGGACCGCGACATCGCTATGGTGTTCCAGAGCTACGCGCTGTACCCCCATATGTCGGTGTACGACAACATGGCCTTTGGCCTCAAACTGCGCAAGACCCCCAAGGCGGAGATCGACCGGCGCGTCAAAGAAGCCGCCGATATTTTGGGCATTGGGAACCTGCTGGACCGCAAACCCAAGCAGCTCTCCGGCGGCCAGCGCCAGCGCGTGGCTGTGGGCCGGGCCATCGTGCGCGAGCCGGACGTGTTCTTGATGGACGAGCCGCTTTCCAACCTGGACGCCAAGCTGCGTGTGCAGGCCCGCGCCGAGATCAGCAAGCTGCACCAGCGGCTAGAGACCACGTTCATTTACGTGACCCACGACCAGGTCGAAGCCATGACCATGGGGACGCGCATCGCCGTGATGAAAGACGGTTTTTTGCAGCAAATAGACACGCCGCAGATGCTCTACGACCGCCCGGATAACGTGTTTGTGGCCGGCTTTATCGGCTCGCCCTCGATGAACTTTTTCGAAGCCACCCTCACCGCCAGCGACAACAAGGTGTTTGTAGACGCCGGCGCCTTCCGCGTGCAGATTCCCGAAGGCAGAGCAGCCTTTTACAAACAGCATGCCGGCAAGCAAATCATCTTTGGCATCCGCCCCGAAGACATCAGCGACCCTGACTATTCACCGCCGAGCATCTTCCGCCAACTGGTAGACGGCCGGGTGGACGTGACCGAGTTGATGGGCAACGAAGTCATCGTGTATGTGTTGGCAGGCGATCACCAATTCCTGGCCCGGGTAGACCCGCGCACCAAGTTCCACGTAGGCAACCAGGTACAGGTGGCGCTGAATATGGACAACATGCACATCTTTGATCGCGAGACCGAAAAGGCCATCCGACCTGAATAGCTGGAATCGGGTCCCGACAGGATGCAAGCACATCACAGGGGGCGCCGGAGCGTAGAGCAATACGCTGCGTTTCTGCGGTCCGGCGAACCTTTTTAGTAATCGTTCAGGTAGGGGAGATTTTACCGCCGAGATCGCGGAGCACGCAGAGAATCTTCGCTGAACGGCCAGCAAACAGGTCGCCCTCAGCGGTCTTTGCGTGCTCCGCGGTGACGCTTCTCAGCGTTCCTCACCGACTGAACCCTTGCCCTTTTTAAGGTGGGACCGCGCAAGCTCCCGACAGGCCAGCCCTAAAAGCTCACGACATTTTGGAGGTGGTTAAAATGACCCAATCGCACGCGAACATCAAACGCATCGCCGTCAGCACCGGCGGCGGCGACGCCCCCGGACTCAACGCCGTCATCCGAGCGGTCGTCCTCTCGGCGCTCAACCGGGGCTGGGAGTGCTATGGTATCCGCGAGGGTTACAATGGCCTGCTTTTGCCGGAGCAATACGTGGACGGCGGGTTGGTGCGCCTGACCCGCGACCGCGTGCGCGGCATCACCCACCTGGGCGGCACGATTATCGGCACGACCAACCGCAACAATCCTTTGCGCTATCCCATCATGGGGCCAGACGGCCAGATCGAAGAGGTGGACCGTTCGGACGAGCTGGTGCGAGCCTTTCGGTTGCACCACATTGATGCGCTGATTACCGTCGGCGGCGATGGCTCAATGACCATCGCCAACGCTTTGGCCCAAAAAGGGCTGCGCGTGATTGGCGTGCCCAAGACGATTGACAACGACCTGGACAAAACCGTGATCACGTTTGGGAACGACTCGGCGCTGGCCTTTGCCACCGAATGCTTGGACCGTCTGCACTCGACCGCCGCCTCGCATGGCCGTGTGATGGTGGTTGAGGTGATGGGACGTTACGCCGGCTGGATCGCACTCAACGCGGGCGTGTCGGGCTCGGCCGACGCGATTCTGATCCCCGAAATCCCCTTCGACCTGCACAACGTCGCGCAAAAGGTTCGGGAGCGCGACGAAATGGGGGCCAACTTTACCATCGTCGTGGTGGCCGAGGGCGCCAGGCCCAAAGGCGGCTCCGTCTCGGTGGTTGAAAAAGAAACCGGCCGGGCCGAACGGCTGGGAGGTATCGGCGAAAAGGTAGCTGCAGAACTGCAAGAACTGACCGGTAAAGAAACGCGCCTGGTCGTGCTGGGCCATCTGCTGCGCGGCGGCAGCCCCACCACGTTCGACCGGCTGATCGCGTTACGTTTCGGCGCGGCGGCCGTGCGCGCCCTCGAAGAAGGACAGGCGGGCGTCATGGTGGCCCTCGATCCACCCATCGTCAAGTATGTCCCGCTAGAAGAAGCCACCCGGCGCATGAAGACCGTGCCGCTGGATTGCGACACCCTCCTGACCGCGCGGGACCTGGGCATTTGTTTTGGAGATTGAAAGGACCGCTTGACAGCACGGACCGATTCTGGTATGTTGTAGCAAGCATAGTGTCGTGGCTTGTGTTTCAGAGGGAAAAGTCCGTGCGTTTGCTCCTCGTTATTGGCGTCCTGGCGACGGCTCTGTTCTCGCCGTTCGCTGTCGTCGCCCACGCGCAAGACCAGGTGATCCACGTCGTCCAGCCGGGGCAGAACCTGTTTCGCATCGCCCTGCAATACGGCACGACCGTAGAGGCCATCATGGCCGCCAACGGCCTGAATAACGCGCGACTCATCTACGCCGGTCAGCAACTGGTCATCCCACGCGGCGGCAGTGGCTCGCCGGCGACGTCCACCCCGGCCGCCGGCGGCGCTTACACGGTCCAATGGGGCGACACGCTCAGCAACATCGCGCTGCGCCACGGCGTCACCACCTGGGCGCTGGCCCAGGCCAACGGGATTTCGGTTTACCAGACCATTTACGCCGGACAACGACTGGTTATTCCGGGCGGAGGAGCAGCGCCGGCCCAGCCCACTCCGGCCACCGGAAACACCTACACCGTGCGACCCGGCGACACCCTCGGCCAGATCGCCCAACGCTTCGGCAGCACCGTCGCGGCGCTGGCCCAGTTGAACGGCATTGCCAACCCCTCGGCCATTTATCCCGGCCAGGTGTTGCGCCTGTCGGGCAACGCTCCCACCGCGCCGGCTGGCGGCGGCAAGCGCATCGTGATCGATCTGTCGGAGCAGCACCTGTACGCTTATCAGGGCGACGTGTTGGTCTATTCGTTCGTCGCTTCTAGCGGAGCCGCGCCCAGCACTACCCGCGTGGGCGAATTCCGTGTGCAGAGCAAAATCCCCAACGCTTACGGCTCGGCTTGGAATATCTGGATGCCCAACTGGTTAGGCATCTATTGGGCCGGTTCGACCGAGAACGGCATCCACGCTCTACCTATCCTGTCCAACGGTCAACGCCTGTGGGCCGGCTATTTGGGCCGGCCCGTCTCCTACGGCTGTATCGTGTTGGGCGTGCAGGAGGCCGAGATGCTGTACAACTGGGCCGATATTGGCACGCCGGTGAGTATTCGGTATTGATCCATTGAGAAACAGACCCCGCTGTGCGATCCGCAGGCCAGGCGTGACCCATCACCTCAAGCAACACATTCGGCAGGGGTGGGAACAGACAGCGGCGCGCTACGCTGTGGACCGGCCGCAGGTTTTCCAGCGTTTTGCCGAGCGGCTGGTGGCGCTGGCCGATTCACCCGCACTGCGCGTGGGCGCAAGCGGGTCGCCCGCTCAGCGCGTCCTCGACGTGGGAACGGGGACGGGGGCCGTGGCTGTGCGGGTCGCCGAGCGCGTCAGCCCGGGCGGGCAGGTGATCGCCGTGGATCTGGCGTGGGCGATGGCGGCCCGCGTTCCCCGGCAGGACGGCCTCGCAACGGCGCAAATGGACGCCGAGGCGCTGGGTTTTCCCACGGCTCACTTTGATCGCGTGACCTGTGCTTTTTCCTTGTTCCAATTCCCAGACATGCGCCGCGCCCTGGCCGAGATGCGCCGTGTGCTGCGACCGGGCGGCCAATTGGCTCTGTCGAACTGGGGCCCGGGGTTTGTCGAACCGGCGGCGACCATGCAGCGCGACCTGTTCCGCGCCTTCGGCCTGCGCCCGCTGATCGCCAACCCCATCACGTTTCGGCCAGAACAACTGAACGCGCTGCTCCAGGCGGCCGGATTTGCCGCCATCGAACTGATCCAGGAGCAGGTCGAGCTGTGCTTCGGCGGGCCGGAAGAGATTTGGGAGTGGAACCTGGCCATGGGCCCGCTGCCGGTGATGCTGGAACAGCAGCTCACGCCGCGGCAGCGCGACGAGCTGCATACACGTTACCTGGAGATGTTTGCGCCCCTGCAAACGCCGCAGGGCATCGCGTGCACGTTCTACCCGCTGTACGCGCTGGCGCGTTAGCCGCCCCCCCGTTTTTATCCGAATTTTACGCCCGGCTCGCCCGGTCTGTGATAGAATTCAACAGGGTCAGTCGCTCGATTGAGACCCACCGGGTCCTTTCCATCTTTTTATCGTTGCTCAATACACAGGAGGAACAACTATGCACTCGCGTTTCCTGCGTTCCATCGTCTTGGGGTTGTGGCTGGTATGCCTGGCTGCTGCCCCCCGCGCACAGGCCGACGCCGCCGACCCGCCCCAACCCGCCGACCCACCGGCGGTCCAGACCAGTGAAGGAGCCGAAAAGACCCAGACCACTCCCGCGGCTATCGAAGCGCCGCAGAGCGTCGGCGTGATCGGTGAGATCATTGACGTGGCCGTGGACAGCGCCTACGACGAGCAGGACCCGGCGGTAGCGTTGTGCACCTATGATCAATACCTGGTGGTCTATGAACAGGATGGCAACATCTACGGGCAACGTTTGACCAATACGGGAGTGTTGCTGGGCGGCGCTTTTGTCATCTTTGACGGATCGAACGCGGCCAGCAACCCCCACGTGGCCTGCGATTGGATCTACCAAAATCGCTTTGTCGTGGTGTGGGAATATCTGTATAGCCCCACCGATCCCGACATCCTCGCGCAGGCTGTGTTTGGAAATCACCAGAGCTCCGGCGGCCAACTCGATGGCGGCTATCTGCCGGTCGCTGAAACCACTTACGCTGAAACCAACCCGGCCATTGCCTGTAACAGCGACGATCACACCTGCTTGATCGTTTTTGAGTATGACGACACCGGCAACGGCGACATCTACGGTCGACGGCTGTCTATGACCGACTTGACGCTTAACGATCGCTTCAGCATCAGCACCTATACCGCCGATGAGTATAACCCAGACGTGGCCTGGGGGGGCGCAGCCGACGATTATCTGGTCGCGTGGCAGTACTATTATACGAGCGTGTCTCCTGCCCATTACCGCATTATGGATGCCTATGTCTATGATACTCACCAAACGGGGACGCAGATCGAGGAGGGTGTAAAGGCTCTGATCGATTATAGCTCTTACCAACACAACCAGACCCTCCCAGCGGTGGTTTTCAGTCGAGATGCCGGGCGCTATCTAGTTGTCTTTCAGTACGATTATTACGGCGACGGCAGCGATCATGACATCTTGGGCCTGCGCCTCATTCCGCCCCTTTATTCCCAAGGAGATGTCTTTTATGTCGCTGGAACAAACCGCCAGGAACACAGCCCCGCCGTGGCCTACAGCGGCGGCCCGGAAAACCTGCCTGGCATGGGGGCCGACCAATTCCTGGTGACCTACGTGTACGAGGGCAGTACCGAGCGCGTCCTGTATGGGCAGCCGGTCAAGGGCGCGTATGACACAGGGGGAACCCAATTGGACGGCGATCCGGCGGCGATGTACAGCACCTTTACCGGTATCAACGCTGGCCTGTATAACCCCGACGTGAGCGGCTCGCTCAACAACGGGCGTTACCTGGCTGTGTGGGAAAGTATGCTGGGCGGTTTTGCCGGCAGCGATTACGACGTGCGTGGGCGGCTGATAGCGCCCTATGTGCTATACCTGCCGCTGGTCATCAGCAATTATGCGCCCTGAGGTGAGAAATCAACCCAGCCGCCCGTACTTGAAATAGGCGGCGCACGCGCCTTCGGAAGAGACCATCGTCGCGCCCAGGGGAGTGCGCGGGGTACATTGGACGCCAAAGGCCGGGCACTCGTGGGGTTTTTTCACCCCTTGTAACACCAGCCCGCTGATACAGATTTCCGACTCGCGGCTCTCGATGGCCCCCACGTCGGCGAAGCGTCGTTCGGCGTCAAAGCGGGCGTAGGCTTGGCGCAACCGATAGCCGCTCATTGGGATCACGCCGATGCCGCGCCAGCTTCGGTCGCACGGCTCGAACACCTCGCGGATGAGACGCTGGGCGGCGAGATTCCCCTCGCGCCGCACCGAGCGTTCGTAGGCGTTCTCTACCTCTGCCCGGCCCTCCTCCAACTGGCGCACCGCCATCAGGACGCCTCGCGCCAGGTCCAGCGGTTCAAAGCCGGTGACGACGATGGGTACGCTGTACGTGATCGCCAACGGCTCGTATTCCCAATAGCCCATCACCGTGCACACGTGCCCGGCCGCGAGAAAGCCTTGCACCTGGTTGGCGGGCGATTCCAGGATGGCGATCATCGCCGGCGGCACGGTCACGTGCGAGGCCAGCATACAAAAGTTGTCGATGCCCTGCTGCGCCGCCTGATAGACGGCCATGCCGTTGGCCGGGGCGGTGGTCTCAAAGCCGACGCCAAAAAAGACCACGGTCTTGTCGGGATGCTCGCGGGCCAGCTTGAGCGCGTCCATTGGCGAATAGACTACGCGCACGTCGCCGCCGGCGGCTTTGACCGCGAACAGATCGCGCTGCGAGCCGGGCACGCGCAACATATCGCCGTAGCTGGCGAGGATCACGTCGGGCCGGGCGGCCAGGGCGATAGCTTTGTCAATCAACTCTAGCGGCGTCACGCACACGGGGCAGCCAGGGCCGTGGACCAGCGTGATCTGCCTGGGCAGCAATTGGTCCAAGCCGTGGCGGATAATGCTGTGGGTCTGGCCGCCGCAGATCTCCATAATCGTCCAGGGGCGGGTGGTCAGGCGATGAATCTCGTCCAGCACGGCTCGGACTGATTTTTCGTCGCGATATTCTTCCAGATACTTCATGGTGTACCCAACTCTTGCTCAATGGCCCCGATCTCTTCCAGCAGTCGCCAGGTCTCTTGCGCTTCTGCTTCGTCCAACACGTTCAGCGCAAAACCCACGTGGACAATGACATAGTCGCCCACCCGCGCTTCGGGCACATAAGCCAGGGCCACCTCGCGCACGACCCCCCCAAAGTCCACTTTAGCCATGCGGACCAGATCCTCACCCCACGTTTCGACAATTTTTCCCGGTATTCCTAGACACATCACCTTTCTCCAAAGGAGTAAAACGCAGCCTACGTTTTACGCGCGAAATTTGCTACCACCGCCTGGCCCAGCGCCAGCCCTCCGTCGTTGGGCGGCGCCAGGCGATGGACGTACACAGTGAATCCATTGGCCTCTAGTTGGTGAACGGTTTTGCCCAGCAGCGTCACGTTTTGCCACACACCGCCGCTCAAAGCAACCTGGTTTAGCCCGCTCTCGTCGCGCAGCGTCTGGCAGACGTGTTCTACCAGCGCCGCTACGCCATTGTGAAAGCGGGCCGCGATGAGGCTTTTCGGCGCGCCCTCTCGTACATCGGCGACCACTGCTCGAATGACCGGCCCAGTCTGGATTTGCCACACCTCTTGGTCGGCCATGATTTCCCATTCGTAAACGCCCGTTTCTCTCTCATCCACCAGCATCTCTAGCTCGATAGCGGCCTGGGCCTCGTAGGTGACGACCTGGCGCACACCGGCAATGGCGGCCACGGCGTCGAACAGCCGGCCCATGCTGCTGGTGGGTACAGCGTTCAATCCACGTGTCACTTGTTGCGCCACGATGTCTCGCTCGGTGGGCGAGGCAGTCCGCACCGGTTCCAGCGACGCATCCCACTCGACGCCCGCCGCCCACAGGTGGGCCAGCGCCGCCCGATAGGGCTTGCGGATGGCGGCGTCGCCGCCGGGCAATGGGACATAGGCCAGGTGCGCTGCCCGCCGAAAGCCGGCATAGTCGGCCGCCAAAAATTCGCCGCCCCAGATGGCCCCGTCGGTCCCATAACCCGTGCCGTCAAAAGCCACGCCGATGACCGGTTGCGATCCGTCCAGCCCATTTTCAACCATGCAGGCCGCGATGTGGGCGTGGTGGTGTTGCACGGGCGCCAGCTTTTCGGCGTCTGCGGTGCGCCGCGCATACTGCGTGCTCAAATAGGCCGGGTGCATATCGTGGGCGATAAGCTCCGGCTCGACGCGGAAGGTGCGGCAAAGCTGCTCGACCAGCGCCTCGAACGAAGCCAGCGTCTCATAGTTTTCCATGTCGCCGACGTGTTGGCTGAGAAAGGCGTAACGCGCTTTGGCGAGGCAAAATGTGTTTTTCAGCTCCCCGCCCACGGCCAGGATTTGCCGCGCCTCGAAGGGTAGGTGCACCGGATAGGGCGCGTAACCTCGTGAGCGGCGCAAGGGCAGCTCGGCGCCCCGAAAGACCCGCACCACCGAGTCGTCGCAGCGGGTGTGAATATCGCGGTTGTGCAGCAAGAACGCATCGGCCAGGCCCGCCAGGCGCTCCAACGCTTCGCCGTTGTGAGTGGCGATGGGTTCTTCGGAATAATTGCCGCTGGTCATAACCAGGGCAGGGGGGGCGCCGTCGCCCGGTTCCAGCAGCAGGTAGTGCAGCGGCGTATAGGGCAGCATCACGCCCAGGTCTTTGACGCCGGGCGCTACCAACGACGAAATGGGCGAATCGTCTCGTTCGCATAGTAGCACAACGGGGCGTTCGCGTCCCGCCAATAGCTCGCGTTCCTGCTCGCCCACGCGGCAGAAACGCCGGACTGCGGCCAGGTCAAAGGCCATCAGCGCAAAAGGTTTATCTACCCGACCCTTGCGCTCGCGTAGGCGGGTCACGGCCGCGTCGCTGGTTGCATCGCAAGCCAGGTGAAAACCGCCCAACCCCTTGACAGCGACGACTTGTCCTCCTGCCAGCAACCTCCGCGCCACGTGAATCGCTTCGTCTTTCGTCTTTGGTCCTTGGTCCTCCATCCACAATTCCACCTGCGGACCGCACACTGCGCACGCATTCGGCTGGGCGTGAAAGCGCCGGTTTAGCGGGTCATCGTACTCGGCCTGGCAGTCTGGGCACATCGGAAAGGGAGCCATGGTCGTCTTGAGCCGGTCGTAGGGAATGTCCTTGATAATGGTAAAGCGCGGGCCGCAGTTGGTGCAGTTGATGAACGGATAGCGGTAACGACGGTCGGTTGGGTCGAACAACTCCCGCAGACAGTCGTCGCAGATACACATGTCGGGTGAGATGGGCTGGAAGGCGCCTTCCTGGGCATGCGAGTGGCGGATGGTGAACGTGGTGTAGCCGTTGACCGGAATTTCTGACGCCGTGACTTGTTCAATGCGGGCCAGCGGAGGCGCTTCGGCGGTCAGTGCGGTAACAAAGCTGTTCAGTGCGGAGGCCGCGCCCTCTATTTCAATGTCTACACCTGCCGACGTGTTACATACCCAACCCGCCAACCCGCGCCGGACGGCCAATCCATATACAAACGGGCGAAAGCCCACGCCTTGCACTACACCTGTGACGTGTATCTTTTGTGCCTGTATCTCCTCCCGCATCATGCGTCGTTCGCCTCTCGCCATTCTTGATTTGCTGCGGCGACGCTGGCCCGAATCGTTGTTGTTGCAGCCTGGTGGAATTGTTTACTCATTCTACCCGATTTCCGGCTCGCGTCAAAGGAAATTATTCGACTTGAATGCTGTCCACACGGAATTCGCGCCCAGAGACGATTTCGAAATCCAATTTGCCACACGCCGGGCAAGCCCACTCGAAGCCTGTGGGGTTAAAAGCTGTGTTGCAGGCTCGGCAGCGATATATAGCAGGACGCCGCTCGAACACCAATTTGGCCCCCTGCGCTATGGTGTCCCGGCTGAGAAAGTCGAAATAAAGTTGTACCGAGTCGTCTACCACGCCCGACATCTCGCCAATCACCAGGTTAATTTGGCAAATTTGGTTGGCGCCAGCTTGCTGCGCGTGCCGGATGGCAATATCGAGGATACTCTGCGTGACGGCCATTTCATGCATACTGTGCGTACCTGCGGCCAAGATTCGCGGCCCATTATCTCACAAACGAGCGGCCTGCGCCAGACTGTGTGAGTTTCGGTTAGAATAAGGTGGAAAAATAAATTGCTTGATAAAGGGCCTGGAGCAAACCGAACCGTCGTGTATGTGGGAGTGACGATCTGTTTAGCCCCTAAATGTTGGGGTACAACACGCTCAATATTTCAGAATCGAAACCGGTGCACGGGATGGTGGGTTGCTCTGTCAATTTGATTGGAGTATAATGCCATAAGTGGGATGTGGCGGGGGGAGTATTGAGGAGCCAGGTTCGCTATGGAGACAAGCCCTGTGATACTGGTCGTCCAAGGAGCTGGCCGGGATCGACTGACGAGTATGTTGGAAAGCCACGGTTTCGCGGTCCATCGAGCGCGCAACGGAAAGCAAGCCGTGGAAGTGGTCCAGGAAACCATTCCCATTTTAGCAATTATTGATCCCAGTAGCTTGCGGATAAACGGCGCACGCCTGAGTCGTATGCTCAAGCGTGCTGCGGCATCTGTGCCAATCATCTGGGTGCTGGACGAAGGAACGATCCCTTCTGAAGACGGCGTGGCCGATGTTTGCCTGGAACGCCCATTCACTTCGCGCAAGCTTTTAAACCGCATCCGAAAACTCCTGCCCCCTGTCGATCGCGGTATCCTGACGGCCGGTGACATTGTGTTCGATGTGGGCAAGCGCCAGGTTCGCAAAGGCGACCGGCAGCGCCGTTTGACGCCCAAACAGGCCAAATTGCTAGAGGCGCTCATGCGCAAGCCCGGCGAGGTGTTGAGCCGACGTTTTCTCATGAAGCACGTCTGGAATACCGACTATCTTGGCGATACGCGCACGCTTGATGTGCACGTGCGTTGGGTGCGCGAGGCGATAGAAGATGAACCCGGCCGACCCCAGTACATTGTCACAGTGAGGGGAGTAGGATACCGGTTCAACGTATCCCAAGCCTCGACCCACTCAATGACAGACGCCTAAAGGTCCTCAATCATCTCTTCCCCAATCACCGCGAACTGTCGCTGCGCGGGCAGCGGTAGAGACGGCGTTCCAGACCAAAAAGCTGGTTGACCGGCCGAAAGACCTGGTGGGGTCACGATGACCACGTGCGGCGACTGGGCAATCCTGGGGGTCGGTTTGCCTCTGTTATAGCTTTCGTTTTTTCTTTTCAAGAATGCGACGATCAACAGCCCGGTGGGAATGCTGGCCAGGATACCGCACGCCGCGCCGACGATGACGGTCAACGCCGCTCGATCAAGACGCAAGCCGATAACCAACGCCAGCGTCACCCCAAAAGCAACCCCGCTCCAATTCAAGTTGTGCCCTATACTGTGCTTTTCAACCATCAACCGACCCTTTTTGAAGCTCTTGGGTTATCGCTCTGCTCTTGCTCAGTTGTTTTTGAACGCGAGCCGTCAAACGCTTGATAGGATCCAGCGCTGGGTGTGATCCATCGAAAGGCTCATATAGCGCCGACGGCGCGGGATTTACTGTAACGCGACCGTTGGATGCTCCGCCGGTCCAGGGGGTGCGCGTGTTGGCGTTGGCCCGATTCATCCATTCCCTCAACTCACGCGGCGAGATAAAAGCGGCCTGAAAGCGCGTCATCTGCCCGCCCGTCACCGCGATGAAATCGCCTGGCCCTTGCAAACGTTCTGCGCCGGTCCCGGCATAACCTGCGGCGACTTTGGCGTCTTCTGGCGATGTGACCTTGCCTACCAACCGCACAGGAAAATTGGCCTTGGCCAGGCTGCCCACGACCGCTGTAGCCGGTTTCTGGGTGCAGGCTATGAGATGAAAACCAGCCTCACGCCCACGTTGAGCCAGGCGCGTGAGAGCGTGCTGCGTCTCTGGGCCGGTTGTCATCAGCAGATCGGCCAGCTCGTCAATCACAACGACCACCCGCACTTCACCAGGATGGCCGGCGCCAGCCGGCACACGTCCCTCGCGGTCTCGTTCCAACATCAACTGCACCAACCGCGCGAGTGTCTCTGTAATGCTCTCTGGCTCGCTGAGCACCGGACGGAGCAGGTGAGGCAGGCTGCCCAATGACCCAAAGGCCCGTCGCTTGGGGTCGATGAGCACAAAACCCAACTGGCTGGGGCGGTGGTTAAGGGCCAGCGATGTGATGATGGTTTGGGCCAGGGCGCTCTTGCCGCTGCCGGTGGTGCCAGCAATAAGGATATGGGCCACCTGGGGCGACGGCAGGCGCACCAACAAGGGGGCGCCGTCGGCTGCCAGACCCAGCACCGCGCTGCCAAAGGGGATGCCATTGGGATCGCGTTCGATCAGGCGGCGTTGAAGCGGGAGCAAGCGCACGGGTTGGGGGTCGGCGCGGGGGACCTCGATAGCCACCATTCCCCGTTCGCGCGAGACGCGACAGGTCTCGGCCCCCAGAGCCAGCGCCAATTCCTCGGTCAAGCCCTTGATCTTGCTCAATTTAACGCCCAACCCTGGCAGAAGCTGATACTGCACCCAGCGCGGTGAAACCAGACCCCCTGTCACACGGGCCGACACCTGGTGTTTTTCCAGGACGGCTTCGATGCGATTGGCTTGAGATTCCAAAACTTGACGTTTCATGACTCGATTGCCTCCGGTTCGTCCGGTCCATCTGGGTTGACAAATAGCCGCCACCGCTCAGATGAGAGGTGATCTTGGCCGTCTTCCGATCCCTGGGCCGCCTCAGATGGATGATCAAGGCGGATCAAATGCTCCCGTTTCGACGGCATTGTTGGCCCAAAAGCTTCAATTGACGCTCAAATTGGCTCTATCGAGTTGGCGCACAATAGCCACCACGCGCCCCTGGACTTCAACCTGGGAGGGATGAACGAAAACGGGTTTCAGGGTGGGGTTGGCCGGTTGTAAGCGCACGTGGCCGTTCTCCCGAAAAAAGTGTTTGAGCGTGGTTTCGTCGCGGTCCAGCAAACGCACGGCGACCATATCCCCGTTACGCGCTTCGTTTTGATGCTTGAGCACGATGATGTCCCCGTCGTTAACCAGCGCGTCGATCATCGAATCGCCTTTAACGCGCAGCGCAAACAGACCCTCCTGCTGGCGCACGATGTCGCCGGTCAGCGTGAGCGCCTCGTAGATGGGGTCGCCAAACCCAATCGGTTGGCCGGCGGCAATCGTCCCCAAAAGCGGCACGCTGAACACACGCGCATCGCCGCGCGGCAGGCGCAGCCCACGCCGCACGCCGGGCGTCCGTTCAACCTGGCCGGCTTGCTCAAGAGCATTCAACTCCCGATGGACCATCGAGGTGCTCTTCAAGCTCAGCCCGGCGCGGATTTCAGCGCACGTAGGGGGATAGCCGTAACTGCCGATAAAGCGAGCGATGAATTGGAGCATCTTTTCCTGACGTGTCGTGAGGCTGCTCATCTCTTTCCTCCTGTTGAATAGAACAAACATTCTATAGCTATATTATAGAACAAATGTTTGATTTGTCAAGAGGTAGAAAAAGACTGCCTCAGGCTCTCACATCGGGCAAATTCGGTTGCTCGGATTTATAGATTCTTCTTGACGTCCCCGGCGGCTTCTGGTATGCTAAAGCGCCTGGACGTAACGATAACACTTGTCTGAAAATGCAAAGGAGTACAAGATGACTGAACAGCGCCAAGTGGAATTTGTGCGTGACATCAACGCCACGCCAGAAGCCGTTTATCGGGCGTTGACCCATCCCCTGGAGCTGCCGTATTGGTTTTGTCATTACGCCTGGACCGAACCCAAGCCCGGCGGCGAGTTTTTGGTGCGTTGGCGCAATGGCTGGTGGGCGCGTGGGCTGTACGAGAGCGTCGAAAAGCCGCGTCGCGTCGCATTCACCTGGCAAGGCAAAGACGAACCCGGTGAGACCACCGCTGTCTTTGAGGTCGAACCGCTGGATCAGGGCGCGCGCGTCAAGGTGACGCACGGCGGATACGGCGACGAGGCCGTGTGGGACAAGGCAGTGTACGAGGCGGAAAAGAGCTGGCCAATGGCCCTGGAGAATCTTGAATCGGTGTTGACCACGGGCATCGACCTGCGCGAGGCCAATCGCCCGATGTTGGGCATTGTGCCTGAGGAGCTGACCGTCGAGCGAGCCGCCAAGGAGGATATTGCGACCGAAAGCGGTATTTATTTGAACAGCGTACTGGAAAACGACGGCGCCGCGGCTGCCGGATTGCAAAAGGGCGACGTGATCACCAGCCTGGGTGGGATGGCTGTGACCGATTTTGACTCGCTCACGACCACCCTTGCGTCCTATCGCGCCGGCGACCGGGTACAGGTGGGTTATGTGCGCGGGCGTCAGCGCGGCAATGTCATGCTGGAGCTCAAGGCCCGCGCCATGCCGGAATTCCCATCCGATCCGCAGCAAATGGCCGAGCAGGTGCGACAGGAACAAAAGCCGCTCTTTTCCGAGTATCGCGAGTTGTTGGCCGGCGTATCGGAGGAGCTGGCGGCCCGGAAGCCCGCGCCCGACGAGTGGTCGGCCAAAGAGACGCTGGCGCACCTGGTTGTAGGTGAGCGTTTTACCCAGCGTTTCCTTGTTGACGTCATCGCCGGCGCGACGCAAGGGCAATTCGGCGACGTCAATGCCGTGACTGAAGTGAACGCGATGGTATTTTCGCTGGCGCCCACCGTGGACGCACTGTTGGCGCTGTGGGAACAGGAATGCGAGAGCACACTGACCCTGTTTGGCGCGTTACGCCCCGAAGTGGTAGCCATGAAGGCCCGCTATCGTCAGATGGCGACGGCCTTGAGCTTTTGGGGCTTTCATACCCGCGACCACCTGAGCCAGATCAGGGCCGCGCTCAAGGCCTAAGAGTTCACCGTCAAGACACCAGGACGCCAAGGTGCAAGGAAATTCTCTGTGTTCTTGGCGTCTTGGCAAAAAACCTACGCCACAGGCACGAACTGGCGCAGCGCCTCGGGCGAGATGGCGCCCTCGCGCAAAATACGCGGTGGGTCGCAGGTGCAGTCCACAATCGTGGAGGGAACGCCGCCGGGGCACGGCCCGCCGTCTACCACGGCGGCGATGCGTCCGGCCAGTTGCGCCAACACTTCGTCGGCGGTGCGGGGACTGGGTTGGCCGGAACGGTTGGCGCTGGTGACGGCCAGAGGTGTACCCACGGCGGCGATGATCTGGCGGGTCAACGGAAAATCGGGCAGGCGCACGGCCACGCTGTCTGTGGGACTGATCTCGTGCGGCACCGCCTCCCCTTTGGGCAAAATAAGGGTCAGACCGCCGGGCCAAAAGTGGGCGATGATCTGCCGCGCCAGGTCAATGATCTCGCCCGCGACTGCCGGCAGGTCGTCGGCGTCTGCCAAAAGGATGGGGATGGCCTTCTCCGGCGGACGGCCCTTGGCCACGTACAGCCGGGCCACGGCGCCGGGTTGCGTGGCTACGGCGGCGACGCCGTAAACGGTATCGGTGGGAAAAGCCACCAGCTCGCCCGCCTTGAGCAGCTTGGCGGCGCGGGCGATGCTCGATTTTTGTCTGGCGTCTAATCGTTCGGTTCTCATTCGCCAAATCCTGTTTGCGCCTCGATCAAAAAGCGTTCAATGGCTACGGCGGCGCCGTCGGCCTCTAGCGGCGGCGCAATCCAATCGGCGACGGCGCGGGCGGCCTGGCTGCCGCTGCCCATCGCCACACCCAAGCCGGCCCACTGGATCATCGCCACGTCGTTGCCCTGGTCGCCCATGGCCATCACTTGCGCCTGGGACACCCCCAAATATTCGGCCAGCCAGCACAGGGCGTGGCCCTTGTTCACGTTTTGCGGATTGCCCTCGACGAACAGCTTGTGCGAGCGGACCACGGTCATTTGCCGACCAAAGAGCGCACTCAATTCGACCTGGATACGATCCGACTCGGCCTCGCCGGCCACGGTGATAAATTTGGCCGGGGCCTTGCCGTCGTTGCGCACGGTCTCGGCCAGGTCTTGCACCACGTGGATGTCCCGACCCAGCATTTCATAATAAAAATCGCGCGAGCGGGCAAAATCCTCCACGAAAATGTCATCGCCCAGATAGGCCACCACACTCCAGCGGCGGGCGCGGGCGGTTTCGATGACCTGTAGCATCAGGTCCGGCTCCATCGTGGCCCGGTAAAGTTCTTGCCCGGTCTGGGGGTGTTTGATGAGGCCGCCCTGGTAGCATATCAGCGGGGCGGTGATGTTGAGGTCGCGCGCAAAGGGCAGCGTGGATGGAAAGCCGCGCCCCGTCGCCAAGGTCACGTGGACGCCGCGCGCCTGGGCCAGCGCCAGCGCCCGGCGCACGCGGGGCGAAATGCTGAGCGTATCATCCATCAGCGTGCCATCCAGGTCGCAGGCCAACAGGCGATACGCCGGGGTGCTATCCAGGCGCATGGCGACCTCCCTCGGCTCGGGTTCGGACGCACAACACGCGGTCTCGACCTGCCAGGTCTGGGTGCAGCGCAAGGTCGGCGGCAGGATAGCGCGCGCGGGCCAACTCTAACGCAGCCAGGCCCTGGCTCGCGCCGATTTCGACCAACACCGCCCCTCCCGGATTCAGATAAGCCGCGGCCTGTCCTAATAAGCGCCGCGCCACGTCCAGCCCATCGCTGCCGCCATCCAGGGCCAGGCGCGGCTCGTGCTCGCGCACCTCGCGGGGCAGGGCGGGCCACTCGGCGGCGGCCACGTAGGGCGGATTGGAGACGATCAGGTCCACCGGCTCGGGCAGCGCCGCGCACAGGTCCGAGTGCAGAAACGTGATGCGTTCGGCTGCCTGGCAACGCCGGGCGTTGGCGCGGGCCACGTCTAGCGCGACCGGCGACAGGTCCAGCGCGTACACGTGGGCCTGGGGGGCGTGGACTGCCAGGGCGACGGCGATGCACCCGGAGCCGGTTCCCACGTCGGCGAGAGTGAGTGAAGAGTGAGCACAAACGAGCGAGAGGGCCAATGCGACTAGCGTCTCGGTTTCGGGGCGGGGGATGAGCACGCGCGGGTCAATGGCGAAATCGAGGCCGAAGAACTCGGCCCGTCCGGTGAGGTAGGGTAAAGGGACGCCGTCGCCGCGCCGGTCCAGCAGTCCGAGGAAAGCAGATAGCTCGTCTTGAGATGGTCTATGCTCGGGATGGGTGTGCAGGGCCGTGCGCGAGCGACCCAGCGCGTGGGCCAGCAAAAGCTCGGCCTCCAGGCGCGGCGCATCGCTGCACGCCTGCAAGCGGGCCGCACCCTGGCTCAAAATCGTCGCGACGGTGTGTTTTTCCACTGCCCAACCCATTCACTGCCCGACCGGCCAGCCAAACTCTTACTCTGCTCCTACCGCTTGCAATCTGGCCGCCTGGTCCTGCGTCGCCAGCGTGTCAATAAACTCGTCCAGGTCGCCCTCTAGTATCCACGGCAAGCGGTACAACGTGAGGCCAATGCGATGGTCGGTAACCCGGTTTTGCGGAAAGTTGTACGTGCGGATTTTTTCGCTGCGCTCGCCGCTGCCCACCTGGGCGCGCCGGGCGGCGTCCACCTGATCGTCCTGTTTTTGCTGTTCCATTTCGTACAGCCTGGCCCGCAGAACGTTCATCGCTCGCAGGCGGTTCTGGGTTTGTGAGCGCTCGCTCTCACACGTGACGACCATGCCCGTTGGTTTGTGGACGATGCGAATGGCCGTGGCGTTCTTTTGCATGTGCTGGCCGCCCGGTCCCGACGAGCCATAAGCCGTGATGTCCAGATCGTTGGGGTCAATGTGAATTTCCACGTCTTCCACTTCGGGCAGTACGGCCACGGTGGCTGTGCTGGTGTGGATGCGCCCCTGGCTTTCGGTGATCGGCACGCGCTGTACGCGGTGCACGCCGCTCTCGTACTTGAGCCGCGAATAAGCGCCCTTGCCGTCCACTTCAAAAATGACTTCTTTGTAGCCGCCGACGCCGGTGGTGTGAGAGCTGAGCAGGTCGGTCTTCCAATGGCGTCCTTCGGCGTAGCGGGTGTACATCCGGTACAGGTCGGCCGCGAACAGTCCCGCCTCGTCGCCCCCGGCCCCGGCCCGAATCTCCACGATCACGCTGCGCTCATCGCGCGGGTCCTTGGGCAGCAAAAGCTGCTTGAGCCGCTCTCTCAGCTCCTCCAATCTGGCTTCCAGACGCTCGATTTCCTCCCAGGCCAGCCCGCGCAATTCCTCGTCTTGTTCCTCTGTAAGCAAAAGACGCGCGCCCTCAAGTTCTTCCTCGACCTGTTTGTAAGCCCGAAAAGCCCCGACAATGTCGTCCAGCTCCGAGCGCTCCTGGGCGTATTGGGCTACCTTTTCGTAATCCTGCGCCACATGCGGGTCGGCCATCAGCCGCTCTAACTCGTCGTAACGCCGTTCGATGCCCGCCAGTTTGTCAAACATATACGTTTACTCTCCACCATGGGCCGCACACAAAAGGCCAGGCGAATGCGACCTGGCCTGGCCCAGCAAAGTCTGACCTGTATTATAGCAGACGGTTCGAGTGCGTCAAGGGGCGCCCCGCCCTGCAATAACGGCGCGAAAAGATGAGTCTCGGCCAACGCTTGGCCGGGGCTTTTGCGTTGTGGGGCGCTTGTGCTATACTGGCGCAGTAGAAAAAATCTTCGGAGCCGGATGACATGACTGTTCCCGCGCAAGTCATCGAGCTGGTCGAACGCTTTGGCCGCCACCTGGAGCTTTACAAGCGGGCCGACTATAAAGAAGCCCGCGTGCGTCTGGAGTTCATTGACCCCTTTTTCGAAGCCCTGGGCTGGGACGTGCGCAACGCGCGCGGCCTGGGCGAGCAAGATAAAGACGTGGTGTATGAAGACACCATCCGCATTCGGGGCAAGGCCCACGCGCCCGACTATTCCTTCCGCGTGGGCCGGGCGCGCAAGTTTTTCCTGGAGGCCAAAAAACCTGCCGTGTCGTTGATCGGGAACGTCGGCCCGGCCTACCAACTGCGCCGCTATTCGTGGAACGTCAAGCTGCCGCTGGGCATCCTGACCGACTTTGAAGAGCTGGCCGTGTACGACTGCCGCCAGCGCCCCCAGCCGGGAGACAAGGCCAGCGTGGGCCGCGTGTTGTATCTCACCTATGAGCAGTACGCCGAGCGTTTTGACGAGCTGTGTGCGCTGTTCGGCAGAGCGGCGGTGCAAGCCGGCGCGCTGGAGCGCTGGGCGCAAGAGGCCAAACCCGCGCGCGGCAGCGCCGAGGTGGACCAGGCCTTTCTGCAAGAGATCGAGGCCTGGCGCGACAGCCTGGCCCGCAACATCGCCCTGCGCAACCCCGGCCTCAGCCAGCGCGAGCTCAACTTTGCCGTGCAGCGCACCATCGACCGGATCATCTTTTTGCGCATCTGCGAGGATCGCGGCATCGAGCCGTATGGCCGCTTGCGCGACCTGCTGGACGGCGGCCCCCTCGACGAGCGAGGCGCAAGCAGAATTTACGCGGGGCTGGTGGGTCTCTTTCGCCAGGCCGACCAGCGTTACGACTCGGGCTTGTTTTACTTTCGCCCGGAAAAAGGCCGCGCCGACGCGCCCGACGCGCTCACGCCGGGCCTGAGCGTAGACGACAAGCCGCTCAAAGAGATCATCGAGAACCTGTATTACCCCGGCAGCCCCTACGAGTTCTCGGTGCTGCCCGCCGACATCCTGGGCCAGGTCTACGAGCAGTTCCTGGGCAAGGTCATCCGCCTGACGCCCAAACACCGCGCCGTCGTCGAGACCAAGCCAGAGGTCAAAAAGGCCGGCGGCGTGTATTACACCCCCACCTACATCGTGGATTACATCGTCCGGCAGACGGTGGGCCGGCTCGTAGGGCAAGTTGCCAACTTGCCCAACCAGTTACGCATCCTCGACCCGGCCTGCGGCTCCGGCTCGTTCCTGCTGGGCGCTTACCAATACCTGCTGGACTGGTACCGCGAGCGCTACGTGGCCGACGACCCCGAGCGCTGGGCGCGCAGCCGCCCGCCCCGGCTGTATCAGCGAGATATTGGAGATTGGAGATTGACCGCCAACGAGCGCAAGCGCATCCTGCTCGAGCACATCTATGGCGTGGACATCGACGCGCAGGCGGTGGAGGTGACCAAGCTGTCGCTGCTGCTCAAGGTGCTGGAGGGCGAATCCGACGAGACGCTGGGCGCGCAGCTCAGCCTGTTCCAGGAGCGCGCCCTGCCCGACCTGGACGATAACATCAAGTGCGGCAACTCGCTCATCGGCCCCGACTTTTACGCCGGGCGGCAGTTGGCCCTGCTGGACGCGGACGAACGCTACCGGGTCAACGTGTTCGACTGGCAGGCCGAGTTCCCACAGATTATGGCAGCGGGCGGGTTCGACGTGGTGATTGGGAATCCGCCGTACATCCGCATCCAGATGATGAAAGAGTGGGCCCCGCTGGAGGTCGAGTTTTACAAAGGGCGCTACGCCGCCGCCAGCAAGGGCAACTATGACATCTATGTGGTCTTTGTGGAGCGGGCGCTGGACCTGTTGAACGCGCGGGGCCGGATGGGTTTTATCCTACCACACAAGTTTTTCAACGCCAAGTACGGCGAGCCGCTGCGGGGCGTGATCGCCGGCGGCAAACACCTGGCCGAGGTGGTGCATTTTGGCGACCAGCAGGTCTTTGGCGGGGCCACCACCTACACCTGCCTGCTCTTTTTGGACCAGCAGGGCCGCGCCGACTTTCGCTACGTCGAGGCCCACGACCTGAATGCGTGGCGCGCGAACGGCCAGGCCGTCATCGGCCAGGTGCAAGCCGAAAAGGCCACGGCCAGCGAGTGGAACTTTGTGGTGGGGCGGGGCGCGGCGCTGTTCGAGCGTCTGAGCGAGATGCCGGTTCGGTTGGGGGATGTAGCCCATATTTTCGTCGGCACACAGACGAGTGCCGATACAGTCTTTGTACTGGAGGAATGTTACCAAGATGGTGACTTTGTTTTGGGCGTCTGCAAGGCTACAGGTGAGCAGGTCCGAATTGAAGCAGGCATTGTCAAACCTTTTCTGCGAGGAAAGGACATTCGTCGATATGAGCCAGTCAAGGCCACGGCTTTGCTGATATGCCCCTATTCTATCACCGAGAATGATTTCGGATTGATGACTGAAGTCGATCTATCAGAGCAATATCCACGAGCGTATGCCTATTTGAAGTCACACAAGGCCGCGTTAGCGGCACGCGAGAAGGGTAAGTTCAAGGGAGTAAATTGGTTCGCTTTTGGATATCCCAAGAGCATGACATTGTTTCAGCTTCCAAAGCTCGTTGTACCTGACTACAACAACGTGGCTTCGTTCACATTTGATGACCAGAGACATTTCTACAAAACTGGATATGGCATACTCCTTCAAGATCAAGTCAAGGAATCCCTCTTATACCTACTGGGGTTGCTCAATACGAGACTTCTTTTCCAACACTTGCTTCAAATAGGAACAACCTTGCGGGGTGGGTATGTGCGATTTTGGACTCAGTTCCTCGAGCAACTCCCCATCCGCAGCATCAACTTTTCCGACCCCGCCGACGTGGCCCGCCACGCGGGCATGGTCGAGCTGGTCGAGACCATGCTGGCCCTGCACCGGCAGCTCGCCGCCGCCAAGACCGCCCACGACCAGCGCGTGTTGCAGCGCCAGATCGACGCCACCGACCAACACATCGACGCGCTGGTGTACGAGCTGTATGGACTGACGGACGACGAGATTGCCATTGTGGAAAGCAGGACGCCCACAAGGGGCTAAACTACTACGTCTACTACGTCTCTCCGACAGGCTGCTAGAGGCTCGCGTCGTCGCAGTCGAGGAGGATATTGCCTTTGACCAGGTACTCGAAGCGATTGCTGTGGGCCAAATCTTGGAGAACTATGCTGAGCATCGCCGGGGAGCGTGCTGTCTACTCTGCGGTTCGACCCAAGCGGGTCGCTCTATACACATCGTGTGCACAACAGCGCGGCCGGTATTGATCGTCATTACAGTTTACGAACCCAAGCCACCCAAGTGGATCACGCCAACTCAACGGAGGCGATAAAAATGGAATGTAGCATTGTGGGATGCCCTGGAGAATACGAAAATCGCAAAATTGTCCATACTGTACGTCACCGAGGACAGATCGTGGTGATTGACCAAATTCCGGCCCAAGTTTGTCCGGTGTGCGGGGATGTGCTATTCGAGCCGGACACCGTGCGCCGGATTGAGAAGCTATTACGAACGGCAGCCCGCCCGGTGAGCACGGTTCCTCTATATCAGTATGCTTGAACCTGCCTCGCAAGAGCGCCGGAGTAAACGGTTGAAGCAGCGCGACACGCTCCCGGCTATCTGGCTCCGCGCATGGCTTTACATGGGCGTCGTGGGCGGCGGCTGGCTGCTGGTCCTGCCTGCGGCGCTGCTGTTTCTCGAACACGGGCGGCTGGTCGTAGCGTTGCGCGGCCAGCTCTGCTTGATCGGCGGATCGGCGCTCGGGGCCGCCGGCGCCTGCCTGGCGCTGGCCGCCGGTTATCATCTGATCGTCCACGGACGGGGGACGCCGTTGCCCCTCGACCCGCCCACCCACTTGGTTACCAGCGGTCCCTATGCCTACGTGCGCAATCCACAAGCCATCGCCATGGCGCTGATGGCGGCGGGCGAAATCCTGGCCGTGCACTCACGGCTCTTGTGGATCCTCTTTCCGCTGACGCTGACGTACCTGGCGCTGGTCGGGGCGTGGGAGGAGCGCCAATTGGCGGCGCGACACGCAGAGCAGTACCTGCACTATAAACGCAAGGTACGCAAGTGGCTGCCTAACGCGCGGCCCTATCGCCGCCCGCCCGTCACTCCAATCTCACCAATCCCTTGACAGCCATGCCTGTTCACCTATAATTCACACCAAGATAGTCATAATATCCCATCCCGGCGCGCGAGCAAAAGCCCGCCCAAGTTTGGTTGCTTAGAATTGAGAAACGGTGTACAATAGCCCGCGTTTGCTCGATCCTGTCGGGAACGAGAGCGATACCATGGATCCGCTCTATTGGGACGACGCTTACGCGATTGCACTGGCCTTAATCGAACGCCATCCACAGGTGGACCCCCTGAGCGTGGAATGGCAAGTGCTCCACCGCTGGGTCGTCGAGCTGCCCGACTTTAACGACGAGCCAACCCTCAAACACCTGGGATGGCTGCAAGACATTCAACAAGAATGGTACGAGGAGGTAAGCGGCTGATGAAACAGATCACCCCGCCCGCACCCAATGGCGGCATGATCCCCGACCCCCGGATTCCCCCTGAAATTCAGGGCGCGGTCCAACTCACCACCTGGCAAAAGCTCATAGATGCCCTCAGCCCGGTGTACGACTGGGGCCGCAAACGGTCCCTGTGGCCCATCGGCTTTGGGCTGGCCTGCTGCGCCATCGAGATGATCTGCACAGCGGCCTCGCGTTTCGACATCTCGCGCTTTGGCATGGAGCTGTTCCGCGCCAGCCCGCGCCAGGCCGACCTGATGCTGGTCTCGGGCACCGTGACCAAAAAGATGGTGCCGCAGATCGTGCGCCTGTACAACCAGATGCCCGAACCCAAATACGTCATCGCCATGGGCGCCTGCGCCACCAGCGGCGGGCCGTTCAAAGAGGGCTATAACGTCGTCTCGGGCGTGGACAAGTACATCCCGGTAGACGTGTACATCCCCGGCTGCCCACCCACCCCCCAGGCGCTGTTGTTCGGCATCTTGGAGCTGCACCGCAAGCTCGACAGCCAAAAGATCACCCGCACGCCCTGGTACGGCAAGCGCGATTTGCCCGAATACCCGGTGCCCCTGCTGGGCCCCGACATCATAGACCTGCGCCGACTGGACGAGATCGCGGCAGGCGCTCAAGAGACCCCGGAAACCGTGCCAGAGACACCTGCTTAGGAGCGAGAGGACGAAAAATGACCATCCAAACACAACCCACAGCCGCAGAGACGGTCGTCGCTGACGAGGTCCTGGCGTATTTTGAGCAGCACTTTCCCGGCGCAGTCCAGCCCGCCGACCGCAAAGGACACGTCGGCTACGTGGTCGCCCCCGACCGCTTGCTAGAGGTAGCCCAGCACGTGCGCGACGACATGGGCTACGACTATCTCTCCATGGTCACGTCGGCCGACTATGCCGCCGACGGCTATTACGAAGTGGTTTACGCCGCCTATTCCACCGAGCGCGGCGGCGGGCCGCTCATTTTCAAGGCCCGCGCCGACGCAGCCAACCCGGTCGTGCCCTCGCTCACGCCCGTATGGCCGGGCGCAGAACTGCAAGAGCGCGAAGTGTACGACCTGATGGGCGTGCGCTTTGAGGGCCATCCCGATTTGCGGCGCATCTTGTTGTGGGAGGGCTTTGACGGCCACCCACTGCGCAAAAACTGGCAAGAACCCTATTACGAAGAAGACGTCAAGCCCTTCAAGAGCCGCTGGCCCGGCGGACATCACCAATACGCCGAAGAACGCTCGCGCTGGGGCGACAACGTGCAATACCCGGCCGGCTATGTCCCCGACGGCAGCAACTCGCAGGCCGACCCGCTGCTGTACGGCGCGGTGCGGGCCATGGGCGGCGACGGCCTCGGCCGCGGCCTCGACACCGAGCCGGTCATCGTCAACATGGGCCCGCAGCACCCCAGCACGCACGGCGTGTTCCGCATGGCGGTCCAATTGGACGGCGAAACCCTCATCGCCGTCAAGCCGGTGATGGGCTATTTGCACCGCAACCACGAAAAGATCGGCGAGCGCAACACCTGGCTGCAAAACATGCCCTTCACCGACCGTCTGGACTATATCACCTCCATGAGCAACAACTTTGGCTATGCCGTGGCCGTGGAAAAGCTGCTGGAGGTCGAGGTGCCGGAGCGGGCCGAGTATCTGCGCGTCATCATGGCCGAGCTGACCCGCATTGTGAATCACTTTGTGGCCATCGGCTTTTTGTTCAACGACCTGGGGGCCTTTATGACCCCCGTGTTATATGGCCTCAAAGAGCGCGAGTTCATTCTGGACCTGTTCGAGATGGCCTCTGGCTCGCGCATGATGTGCAACTATTACCGTTTTGGCGGCGTCGCCCGCGACGTGCCGCCCGAATTTATGCCCCTGGCCCGCGAGTTGGTCTTTGAGCGCCTGCCGCGCATGATTGACGAGATTGACACGTTCCTGACCGAGAACGACATTTTCAAGGCCCGCGCCATCGGTGTGGGCTTGTTGCCGCCAGAGCGCGCCATCGCCCTCAGCGCCACCGGCCCGTTGTTGCGCGCCTCGGGCGTGCCCTACGACGTGCGCCGCGCCGAACCCTACAGCATCTACGAGCGTTTCGACTTTGACGTGATCACCGAGAACGGCTGCGACGTCTATTCCCGTTACCTGGTGCGCTTGCAGGAAATGCGCGAGAGCCTGCGCATCCTGCGCCAGGCGTTGGACCAGATCCCCGAAGGCGAGATCCTGGGCGGCAAGGGCGGCTACAACTTTCGCCCGCCGGCCGGCGACGCCTACGGGCGCATCGAAAGCCCCAAGGGCGAGTTTGGCTTTTACCTGGTCTCCGACGGCAAGGCCAATCCCTATCGTTACCACGTGCGGGCGCCCACGTTCATCAACTTGGGCGCGCTGGCCGACATGAGCATCGGCTACAAGGTGGCCGACTCGGTCGTCATTTTGGGCAGCATTGACATTACACTAGGAGAGGTGGACCGCTAATGTACGGAAAAGGTATCGCCAAAGGTATGTGGGTCACGCTCAAGCGTTTTGTGACCGCGTTTACCGAAGACGCCCGTTACGCCGGCAAGCGTTATCTCACCGGCGGGCAAGAGATCAGCGGCGATCTGCTGTTAGAGCGGCAAGGGCCAAAAGCCAAAGGGGCCTTTACCGTCCAGTACCCGTTTGAAAAACTGCCTGTGCCGGAGAACTTTCGCTACATCCCCTTCCTGGTCTACGAAGAGACGACCCACGAAACGCGCTGTACGTCGTGCGGTATATGCGCCAAAGTCTGCCCGCCGCAGTGCATCTGGATCGTGCGCGGCGCCGACCCGCAGACCGGGCGGCCCAAGCCGCAGCCCGAAGAATTTTACATCGACGCCACGATTTGCATGTCGTGCGGCTTTTGCGCCGAGTTCTGCCCCTTTGACGCCATCAAGATGGACCACAATTACGAGATCGCGGCCTACGAGCGCAAGGAGTTGCTGTTCGACATTGACAAACTGCACCGCTCGACGGTCTATCACCGAGAGATCCATCCGCGTGGGTGGGAAGCCGAAGAAAAGGCGCGGACAGAAAAAGAGGCCGCCAAGGCCAAGAAGGGATAAAACGTGACGAGTGAGACGTGACGAGTGAGGCGTGCGTGGCCGGATGTCTCGCTTTAGCGAGAATTCCCTGGCTAAAGCCGAACATCCGCTGATTCCAAGTCCGTTTGTGGCGATATATTTTTACATCAGAGGTGGATTGTGAGCAAAGTGACTTCCGAGTTGGTATTGAACGTATTGAGCAAGGTTATGGAACCCGAGTTGCATCGAGACTTGGTCTCGTTGAACATGATACGCGATCTGCGCGTGGATGACGGCAGTGTGGATTTCACCATCGTGCTGACCACGCCCGCCTGCCCGCTTAAAGGCAAAATCGAAGACGACGCCCGGGCTGCGGTGATGAGCCTCCCCGGTGTGCGGACTGTAAACATCGCTATGGATGCCAACGTGCCCACCGACAAACGCATCGTCGGCCGGCTCGAGTTGTCCGTGCGCAACACCATCGCCATTTCCAGCGGCAAGGGCGGCGTAGGCAAGAGCACCATCGCCGTCAACCTGGCCATCGCCCTGGCTCGCACCGGGGCCCGGGTGGGCCTGCTCGACGCCGACATCCTCGGCCCTAACATCCCGCTGATGATGGGACTCCAGCACATGCCGCCGCCGAAAGACAAAAAGCTGGTCCCGCCCGAGGCTTTTGGCGTCAAAGTGATGAGCATGGCCTTTCTGGTCCCACCCGACCAGCCGGTGATCTGGCGCGGGCCGATGCTGCACAGCGCCATCCGCCAATTTTTCAGCGATGTGCTGTGGGGCGACCTGGACTATCTCGTCATTGACCTGCCGCCCGGCACCGGCGACGCGCAGCTTTCGCTGGCTCAATCGGTGCCGCTCAGCGGCGGCATCATCGTCACCACGCCGCAAGAAGTGGCCCTGGCCGACGCCCGCAAAGGCTTGATGACCTTTAAGCAGCTCGAAGTGCCGGTCATTGGTGTGGTGGAAAATATGGGCGCCTATACCGACCCTCAAACCGGGACCAAGATCAGCTTTTTTGGCGAGGGCGGCGGCGAGCGCCTGGCCCAGCAATATGACGCGCCCTTCTTGGGCACGGTGCCGCTCGACCCGCAGGTGCGCGTGGGCGGCGACAATGGCCGGCCGGTCGTCGTGGAACGGCCCGACTCGCAGGCGGCGAAAGCGTTGAACGAGATTGCCGAAAAAGTCGCGGCGCGGGTTAGCGTGATTGCTTATTCTGGACAGGATATGATCCCCCTGCAGGTAATCGGCTAGTGAGTGAGGAAACGACGACCTTTCCAGCCGAATCCACCTCTCCCGATGTGGCCCCACCGGCGCAGCCATTTGTCGCGCCCCTCGACTCGGGTGGGGGGCAAAAGCCTGCCACGCGGCAGGTCGCGGGGGTGCGCTTTTACGCGGTGGGAAAAATCTATCACTTTGACGCCACCGACTATCCCAACCTGGGCGTGGGCGACTTGGTGATCGTGACGACGACGCGCGGGCGGCAGGTGGGACAGGTCGCGTCGGTCGGACCACAGAACGGCAGCGTGGCCCAAGGTCCGCTCAAGCCCATCGAGCGACGGGCCACCGGACGCGACCTGGCCATCCGCAAGCATTGGGAGAATAAAGAGCTAGAGGCGCTCATCACTGCGCGCGAGCTGAACAACGAGGTTGGGCTGCCCATCAAGCTCATCAGGGCCGAATACAGCTTTGACGGCAAGCAGTTGACCCTGCTCTACAGCGCCGAAGAGCGCAAAGACACCAAAGCCCTGCGCCGCCGTCTGGCGCGAGCCTTTCGGGCCAAGATCGAGTTGCGCCAGATCGGTCCGCGTGACGTAGCCAAGATATTGGGCGGCTATGGCGCGTGCGGCGGTCCGCGCTGCTGTTCCACCTTTCTCACCGAGTTCAGCCCCATCTCGATTCGTATGGCCAAGGCCCAGGGCATCTCGCTCAACCCCACCGAAATCACCGGGATGTGCGGGCGATTGAGGTGTTGTCTGGTCTACGAGTTTGAGCAATACCTGGAGGCCCGTAAGCATCTGCCCAAACAGGGCAAGCGGGTCGGCACGCCCCACGGCGAAGGCAGGGTGGTCTCGCTGTTGCCGCTCAAAGAGGTGGCGCTGATAGACTTGGGCGAGCGCACGGTCGAGGTGCACCGCGAAGACATCGTTCCACTGGAGGAGTGGCGTGCGCTGCAAGAAAAGGCCGCTCAACCGTGCGATCACGGCGAAACCTGCACGTGTGGAGCGAAAAAGCCGGCCCCTCCCGAACCGGAGCCAAAACCACGGCGTGAGCCGACTCAACCAGGCCTTCGGGCCGAGCCTCAGGCCGAGGGCTCGGCGCAGGCTTTGCACCGAGATCGGACCGCAAGGCGCGGCGAGCGGCCATCCCCGCCCGTTCACGCCGAAACTCCCAGGACACAGCCCAGGCCGCACCGTTCGGACGACAAACCCAGGCCCGACAAAAGCGACGATAAACCACGGTCCGAGCCATCCAGGCCCAAGAGCGAACACAAACCCAGATCATCGCGCCGCCGCCGCCGCCGTTGACGGGTGTAAAAACAGAACTCGTCACTCATCACCATCACAGGAGCCTTATGACACGCCTGGCCATACTGGCGGACACTCACGGCAACCTGCCTGCGCTGGAAGCTGTGGTTGACGAAATACAGCAAAAGGGCGTGGACGGGGTCATCGTCGCCGGCGACCTGACCGGCGGGCCGCACCCAGACAAGACAATAGAACTGCTGCGCGGGCTGGGCAGTCGGATGATACGCGGCAACAGCGACGGCAATCTGTTGCAACTGGCTCGCGGTGCGGCCCCTGAAGCCTGGTACACCCGTCGCCAGTTTGCGCTGTTGCGCTGGTCGGCTCGCCACGTAGAGCAGAGCACGCTGGCATTTCTGGAATCGCTGCCGGAGCAACGGGTCGTCGAGATAGCGGGAACGCCGGCGATTCGCGTCGTGCATGGATCGCCCCGCCATCCGGCGGAATCTATTTTCCCAGACCAGCAGCCGGAGCTACTGGACCTGGCGCTGGCGCAAGTCGGCGAGCCGGTGCTCGTGTGTGGACATACACACATTCCGTGGGTCCGAGAGCGCAACGGACGGCTGGCCCTGAATCCGGGTTCGGTGTGCGGGCCGTTGAACGGCGACGTGGGCGCGCAGTATGCGCTGCTGACCTGGCGCGAGGGCTGCTGGCGGGTCGAGCACCGCACGGCGGCCTACGACCCGGATCGCATTCGGGCCGATTTTTGCGAAAGCGGTCTGTTGGAGCAGGGCGGCGCGCTGGCCCGCGCCTTTCTGCGCAGCATCGAAACGGCCCAAAACGTAGCGTTAGATTTCTTGTGCTTTGCGTATGAATTGGCGGCCCGGAAGGGTTTTGCCGAGTGTGATGTCGTGCCGGATGACATTTGGAATGAAGCAGAGCTGGCTTTTGACTGGAACAAGTGTGGTGTACCGTGCGTAGATGGAATAAAGCCTGGCTAAAATTCGTGGAGAGAAAGGATCGGAGGCCCTGCTTTAGCAGGGATTTTCCGGCTAAAGCCGGACGTCCTACAAATTTTAGCCACACTCGTTGGAATAGACGAGACTTTATGAAATTCGGTTTAGGCAGCACGTTGGCAGTGCTGCTGGCTGCGTGCGGGCGCAAGCTGAGCGAAATCACGCCGACCGCAGCTCCCTCTGCGCCCGCTCCTGGCGCGACGCTGGCGGCAGACCGGACCACCGGCGCGCCAACGGCTTCGGCCGCCCCGGCGCCGCGCCCGACCTATCCGCCCTTCGACTATCCATCAGATGTGACCATCACCCCCATCGAACGGTTCTACCAGTACACTCACGTGCCCATCGACCCGCCGGTCATCCCCGATTTTCGGTTACGCATCTACGGCCAGGTGCGCAACGAGCTGAGCTTGACGCTGGACGAGCTAAAGGCCATGCCGGTGATCGAAGAGATGCGCACGCTAGAGTGCATCAGCAACCCGGTGGGGGGCAATCTCATCAGCAACGCGGTGTGGCGCGGCGCGCCGATGGCGCACTTGCTCGACCTGGCCGGAGTCACCCCGCGGGCGGTGGAACTCAAGTTCGACTGCGCCGACGGCTACGACACGACCATCCCGGTCGAGCTGGCGCTGGATCCGCACTCTTTTCTGGCCTACTGGATGAACGGCGTGCCGCTGCCGCCGGAGCACGGCCATCCCTTGCGGGCGCTGTGGCCGGGGCGCTACGGCCAAAAACAACCCAAGTGGATCACCGGCATCGAGCTGATCGCCGAGCCGCACCTGGGCTATTGGGAGCGCCTGGGGTGGAGCAACGAGGCCATCATCGTACCCAACTCGCGCATTGACCAGCCCAAACAGAGCAGTGTGGTGCAGTTGCCCACGGTGATTTCCGGCATTGCCTTTGCCAACGCCTCGGGTGTAGCCAAATTGGAGGTCAGCGCCGACGACGGCGTCACCTGGCGCGCGGCCGAGCTGACCCGTGGACCGTCGCCGCTGGCCTGGACCGAGTGGCGCTACGAGTGGAGCGAGGCTGCCCCGGGCAGCTATCGGCTGCGCGCCCGCGTCACCGATGGCGAGGGCCGCCGGCAGCGCATCGGCACCAACCAGATTTTGAGCGGCGTCAAGCCGGACGGCACGGATGCACAACACACGGTGGCGGTGACGGTGAAAAAGAATTGACGAAGGACGAACGACGAATCTCCGTCCTTCGTCTCGCGTCTTTTACAGTAGAGGCAGGTAAACGATTTGATCCCGGTACTCGTTTGGCAGGCCGGCGCTCCAGATCCAGTACAATTGGTCGCTGACCTGCCACGGGGCCATAGCTTGGGGCACGATGAGAACGCCCGGAATGTGCCGCCCAGCGTCCAGGTGATCCTGCAAGTGTACCGGCATACTGGCCCTGTTCCGGGTCACCAGCAGATAGCCGCGTTCCTCAATCCAAACCAGCAGTTCTGGATCGGGCGCGCTCAAAGGAGGTGCATCCGGCTGACCAACCGTGAGAACACGTATGTGTGGCTCACGCCGAAGCAAGAGCTTGCGAATGGCGCGGTGAGGCATGTTCTCATCCAGCAAAAAGCCAGGGTCGCTCATAGTGTAGCGGTCGGGCGTTGCTGCTGGATGATTTGGTATAGACGCCTGGCGGCTGGAGAAGGATGGCGCTTTTGTTCCTGAATCATTTGGTGCTCGTGCGCCCTGGCAGCCTCCAGGTATGCGTCCATCTCGGTTTGATGCCGCCAGTAATAAGCTAACGTGGCGTGAATTTGTTCCAGAGACAGAGTCGAGTAACGCAGCGCAATCTCCTCGGCGCTCAAGCCGTGTTCCAGGTAGTCAAAGAGGATGGTTTCAACGCCAACCCGATGGCCCTTTAGACGAATGTCGTTAGGCGCCAAAAAATCAAAATAATCTTCCAGTTTCATCATTGACCTCCCGACCTGTAGCCCGATAACCACTTTGAAAGTATATGTTCTTTCAGGGGGTACGTCAAGTAGATTGGTAGATGGGTAATCCGTACTTCGTCCTTCGTCCCAAACAAGTGAGGTAAGAATGAACGTAAACTATAAAACCGAAGCGCACGCGATGCAGGATCAATTGGTGGCCTGGCGGCGCGACCTGCACATGCACCCCGAATTGGGGTTCGAGGAAAAACGCACGGCGGGCGTTGTGACCGAACACCTGAGCCGCCTGGGTTATCAGGTGCATACCGGCATTGCCAAAACCGGCGTCATCGGCGTGCTGCAAGGCGCGCGCCCCGGCCGCACGGTGATGCTACGTTTTGACATGGACGCCCTGCCCATCCAGGAGGAGAACCAGGTCGAATATGCCTCGCAACATCCGGGCGTGATGCACGCCTGCGGCCACGACGCCCACGTGACCATCGGTCTGGGTGTGGCGACGCTGCTCCAGCGCCATCGCGATGACCTGGCTGGGGTGGTCAAGCTGGTGTTTCAACCCGGCGAGGAGGGCCTGAACGGAGCCGAAGTGATGGTACGAGAGGGCGCTTTGGACGATTACGGTCCCCGGCCCGACGCAGCTTTCGGCCTGCACGTGTGGAGCCAGTCGCCGCTGGGTCAGGCCAACCTGACCGTGGGACCGATGATGGCCGCCGCCGAGCGCTGGACCATGACGGTGACAGGCAAGGGCAGCCACGGCGCACAGCCCCACCTGGGGGCCGATCCTATCGTCGCGGCGGCCCAAATCATCAACGCGCTACAGACCATCGTCAGTCGCAACGTGGACCCGCAAAAGACGGCGGTGGTCACCGTGGGTACCCTTCACGGCGGCACGGCCTTTAATATCATCCCCCCGCAGGTCGAGATGAGCGGTACGGTTCGCACTTTCGACCCGCAGGTGCGCCAGATCGTGTTGGAGCGCATCCGGGCCTTGAGCCAGGGCGTCGCAACGGCCATGGGGGTCACAGTGGACCTCAGGCTGGACCTGCTCACCCCGGCCGTAATCAACCACCCCGAGACGACGGCGTTGCTGCATCAGGTGGTCGAAGACGTGCTGGGTAAAGGGACCGTGGATGACACGTTTCAGACGATGGGATCCGAAGACATGGCCTATTTTATGAACGAGGCGCCGGGCAGCTTTTTGTTCCTGGGGGCAGCCAACGCCGAGCGCGGACTGACCTTCCCGCACCACAACCCGCGCTTTGACATCGACGAAGCGGTGCTGCCGCTGGGCGTGGCGATCCTGGCCGAGACGGCCACGCGCTTTTTGAATGCAGCGTGAAACGTGAGGAGTGAGGAGTGAGGCGTGAAGCGTCGGCGGCGGGTGGGCCGGTCGAAATTCGGCAGATTGGAGTGGAGGGGTTTGAGCCGGCTTTGGGGCTTTTGGAACGCTTTTTCCGCGAGGAGGGGTTCACCACTCCGGCAGACGCGATGGCCGCCTCGCTGCGGGCAATGTTGACCAGCCCTGACCACGCCGTGTTTCTGGCCTGGGCCGGAAAAGAGGCCGTGGGCGTCGCCACCGTCGCGGCGACAGTGGGGATCGAATATGGGCGCAGCGCCGAGATGGACGATTTGTACGTGCTGCCGCAGGCCCGCAGCGGCGGCGTCGCCAGCGCGTTGATCGAGGCCGCGTGCGCATGGTGTAGCGAGCAGGGTTGCACCGTCATGTTGGTCACGGTCACGCCGGAAGGCGAGGCTCAGCACAACCTGATGGGCTTTTATCGGCGGCGCGGGTTTGCTTATACCGGGCGGGTGTTGCTGGAGCGGACACTGCGCTAGGGGTGGAACCAGCTCTGCACCAGGGGTGTAATAAGCTCCCAGCGAGGCAACAGCACTGCCGCGCCGTCGGCCGTCTGAAAGGGCGTCGTCATGTCCCGGTCAATGACTATCTGCTTGACGCCGCCCTCGCCGGCCCGCTGCCAGGCCAGGGCCAGTCGAGACAGGTCGTGCAGGCCCATGTCGGTCTCGACGGCGTTTTGAAAAGCCCGGTAAACGCCGGGAATGAGCGGCCAGCCGTCCGGGCTGGTCAGTTTTTTTGCCAGCGCGACGAAAATCTGTTGCTGACGGGCGGCGCGGTCAAAATCGCTGCTGCCGTGGCGCGAGCGGGCATATTGCAGCGCCCGCTCGCCGTCCATGTGCTGCCAGCCAGCCGGAATCTCGATGCGGATGACGCCGTAATCCTCGGTGGGGTAGGCATCGTCCACAATGGCCTCGGGCGCCTCAATCTCAATGCCCCCGGCGGCGTCGATGACCAGGCGAAAGGCGTCAAAGTCCAGTCGTAGCGTGTGATCCACAGACACCCCAAAGTTGTGACTGACCGTCTCGGCGGCCTGCTGTGGCCCGCCGCCCGGCGCTTCCAGCTCGCCATAGACGTGAGCCGTGTTGATGCGCCCCTCGCCGTGGCCGGGAATGTTTACCCACAGGTCGCGGGGGATAGAGAGCATCACCAGCCGCCCGCCGCCGGGATCGGCATGTAGCAGCAAAATCGTATCGGTGCGCACGGCGTCGCCTTCTCCGGGGCGGCGGTCTATGCCCAGTACGAGCACGTTCAGCGGTCCCGGCGCAACCAGCAGTCCGTAAACAAAGCCACCCGTCACACACATGAGGATGACGACGAGCAAAACCGCGATCAGACAGCTCTGTGGGCGGGAGCGAGCGGTTCGCGGCGCAGAGCGGGGAACAGGCGCTCGCCGAGGCGGCTCAGGTCTGGGCGGCGGTAGCGGTCGCTGCGGCGGGCGCGATACCCGCCGCGCCGGCTGCGTGGCGTCGAGGGGGGCGCGGCGGGCCGGTTGGGTCGTGTCGGGGTCGAAAGGCCAGGTGGGTTGTGTGTCGTCCAGCCAGTCGGGTTGTCGGTTTGAACTCACGTTGATCAACGGCTCCGGGTTGGAATGGCCACATTATAACACGAAATGAGAATATGAAAGTAACGGATTTATCCAATCATCTATGACCGACAGACGCTTCTTGCCGATATTTGCTTTTCAAAGGCAATGCACTATAATTTCTAGCAGCCTGTCGGAGAACCCTGTAATATAGGGCCTTGCGCCCGTTTTTGCTCGTTTTGCGCCCATTTTGGACGCCCACAAGGGGCTAAATTACATCTCTCCGACAGACTGCTAGTCACACCCGGCGGACCGGGGCGAGTACCTCTCGGCGAATACGTGATGAAAGGAGTAGACCCTATGCCTCCCATTTTGCAAGTGAACAACCTGGTGAAAAAGTACGGCGATAACGAGGCCGTCAAAGGCGTCAGTTTTACGGTCGAGGAGGGCGAGGTATTCGGCCTGCTCGGCCCGAACGGCGCCGGCAAGACCACGACTATTTCGATGCTCACGGGCCTTTTTCCGCCCACGTCGGGCACGGCCACGGTCGGCGGCTTTGACATCCTCCAAAAGCTGGACCAGGTCAAAAAGATCAACGGGCTGGTGCCGCAAGACCTGGCCCTCTATTCTACATTGAGCGCCCGCGCCAACTTGAGCTTTTTCGGGCGCATCTATGGCCTGCGCGGCAAGGCGCTCAAAGAGCGGGTGGAAGACGTGCTGCGCGTGGTGGCCCTGACTGACCGCGCCGACGACGCTGTGGAAACCTTTTCGGGCGGGATGAAGCGACGGGTCAACATCGCTGCCGGGTTGGTGCACCAGCCGCGCCTGCTATTCCTGGACGAGCCGACCGTCGGCGTGGACCCCCAAAGTCGCAATCACATCTTTGAAAGCGTGTTGCGCCTCAACCGCGAGCGGGGCATGAGCATCATTTACACCAGCCACTATATGGAAGAGGTGGAGTTGCTGTGCAACCGGGCGGCCATCATCGACCAGGGGCGCATTATCGCCCTGGACACCATCAAAAACCTGATCGCTATGCTGGGTGGGGGCATCATCCACGTGGGCTTGCCCCACGCAGACCAGGCTCTGCTGGGCCAATTGTCGGCGCTGCCAGCGGTCAAACAGGCCGCGCTCGCCCCGACCGCCGGGACCGACGGCCCCGCGTTGGTCAAAATCGAGGCCGAGCACAGCCAGCGCGCGCTGGTCAACCTGATCGGTTTTTTGGGCGAGCGCGACATCTCCATCACGGCGCTGGAAATCCTGGAACCGAACCTGGAAAGCGTCTTTTTGCACTTGACCGGAAAAAAGCTGAGGGAATGAACATGAACGCGTTATTCATTGCCCTCAAGGATTTCCAGATTTATCTCAAAGACCGGGGCAACATTGTCAACCTGTTCCTGCTGCCCCTGGTGTTCATCCTGGTATTGAGCACGGCGATGCAGGGCTTTATGGGCTCCGACGACGATGCGCGGCTCACCCTGCACGTGGTAGACCTGGACGGCGGCCCGCGAGCGGGAGAGTTGATTCGTTTTCTCAACAGCGAGGGCGGCGTGCGCGTCCAGCCACTCAGCCAGGCCGAGGCCGAGACCCAGTTGAAGGCCTTTGACATTGGCCGCGTGCTAACCATCCCGGCCAATTTCAGCGCCGACGTGGACGCCGGGCGGTCGGTCACGCTGCGCCTGCTTACCCATCCCGACGCCGACCAGACCACGAACGACGCGGCGCTGCGCGCCGTCAGCGGCGTGGCGCAGGGGATGGCCCTCCAATCGCAGCTTATCGCCAGTTTTTATCAGATGGAAGCCATGCTGGCCAAAGCGCCCTCCGAATACCAGGTCTTTAGCGCCGAGCGGGCCATCGCCCAGGCCGAGAGCCAGTTCGCTCGCTCAAGAACCGACCCGCTGGTGCGCATGGAGCAGACCATGCCCACCCATCTGAGCGCAGATGTGGAGGAGCCGAACGCGGTCGAACAGAATGTGCCCGGCTATACCATCATCTTTGTCTTTTTGACCGCCCAACTCACTGCCTATTCCATCTATCGCGAGAAAAAAGAGGGCAGTTTTCGGCGGCTGCTGGCCGCGCCGTTGAGCAAGGCTTCACTGCTGGCCGGCAAAATGATCCCCAATTTTGGCACGGCGTTGGTCCAGATCGTCGTCATTTTCGCCGTGAGCATTTTCGTGCTGCCTATGCTAGGGCTGGACCGGCTGACGCTGGGCGATGACCCGCTGGCGCTGATCCTGGTCTCGCTGGCAACGGCGCTGTGCTCCACCGGGCTGGGTATTTTCATCGCCGCCGTGGCCCGCACCGAAGCCCAGATCGGCGGGATCGCGGCTCTGCTGCTGTGGACCATGGGGGCGGTGGGCGGCTGCCTGTTCCCGCCGTTCCTGCTGGGCGGCGTCCTCGATACCGTGGGCAAGGTCGTGCCCCACTATTGGGCGGTGCAGGCTTATCAGGACCTCATCGTGCGCGGGCGCGTCCTGGCCGACGTGACGCCCGAAATCCTGGCTTTGCTAGGGTTCACGGCGGTCTTTTTCCTGTTTGGCCTGTGGCGCTTTGAGTTCGAGTGAAGCGTGAAACGTGAAACGTGAAACGTGATGAGGGGAGCAGACATGGTTTTCAATACGCTTGCCATTGCGTGGAAAGAGTTGCAAATCTTGTTCAAAGATCGGGGCCAGCTGGCGGTGCTGTTTTTGATGCCGGTGATGTTTGCCTCGATCATCGGATCGACCTTCGGTGGGGGGACGCCGGGCATCGAGCTGCTGCTGGTCAACCAGGACCCGGGCCGTTACAGTCAGCAGATGGTAGAGATTTTGAACGGCATCCAGGCGCTGCGCATCACCGAATTAGATTCCGTGGACGCCGCCGACCGGCAGGTGGCCGACGGCGAGGCGCTGGCGGCGGTGGTCATCCCGCCCGATTTCAGCCGAAAAGTGGACGCCTACGAGCAAACCCAGGTGCAGGTGATCGTAGACCCGACCCAGCAGCAGTACGCCAGCATCGTCACCGGCATCATGAATCAGGTGCTCACGCCGGCCGTGCTGCAAGGGGAAATCCAGTACGGTGTGCGCACCGTGCTGGACGAGTCGGGCGTGTTTGGCGCGGACGATCTGGAGGCCCGTCGCATGGCCGAAGCGCAGACGATGGGTGTGATTATGACCCGTTTGCAGGAGGCCTTTGAGAACCCGCTGATCAAAGTCGAAAGCGCCGACCTGGAAGGGGTCGAGTCGGAGCAGCTCGACAGCGCCTACAGCTACACCACTCCCTCCTACGCCGTGATGTTTGCCTTTTTCATCGTGGGCGTCATCGCCGCCTCGCTGTTGCGCGAAAAAGAAGAGGGCACTTTCCGCCGCCTGCTGGTTGCGCCATTGCAGCGCGGAGCCATCATCGCGGGGACGATGCTGGCCTATATGGGGGTAGTGGGTTTGCAGGTGTTGGTCGTGTTTGGGGTGGGCAAGGCATTTTTCGACATCTCGATGGGCGACTCGGCGCTGGGCTTGGCGTTGGTCACGGCGGCGCTGGCCTGGGCCGCCACCGGCATGGGTATGCTGGTGGCCGCGTTGGCCCGCAGCCGCAGCCAGGCCGACGGCATCGGCGTGGTGGTGAGCCTGGTGATGGCGGCCGTGGGCGGGGCCATCATCCCCATTCCCGAGGAGGGTTTTTTGCACGTCGCCTCACAGTTCACCCCACACGCACACGCCATCGAGGGCTATCTCAAGCTAACCAGCTATGGGGCCGGCGCAGCCGATGTGCTGCCGCAGGTGGGCCTGTTGCTGGGCGTGGGGACGCTGTTCTTTCTCGTCGCCGTGTGGCGATTTCGCTTCGAATAGCGAGAGGCGAGAGGCGCGGGATGAGACGGCAATTCGTCCCCCCCCCCTTTGGGGGGGGCTTTTGTCCTTCGTCGCCCGTAACAGTGGACCAGATTATCGAGCATTTCACCACCGACCTCGCTCCACGCTGGCGGCGCTATGTGACCGGCAACGGCGCGCTGGAGCCGGCTGATCACACGCTGCGTTTTGTGAGCCGCGACGCCAGTTCGCGCCGCTATTCCAACGCGCAGATGGACGACTATCACGGGTTGCCGCGTCGTCGTTTCCCCTGGCGCCCGCCGTTGGAGCTGAGTGTGCGAGCGCGTTTTTCGCACCCTGACGGCGCGCTGCGCGGCACGGCCGGTTTTGGCTTTTGGAACAATCCTTTTGTGCCGGCCGCCCGGCAATTGTCCACCCTGCCCCGCGCGGTGTGGTTCTTTTACGCCTCGCCCCCTTCTAACATGAAACTAGACCTGCACGCGCCCGGCTGTGGCTGGAAGGCGGCCACCCTCGACGCGCTGCGTTGGCCGTTTTTTGCGCTGCTGCCCGCCGCGCCGCTGGCGATTCCACTGATGAATGTCCACGCGGTGTACCGTCGCCTGTGGCCGCTGGGGCAACGGGCCATCGGCGTGAGCGAAGCGCCGCTGGCGGTCGAGATGACCGATTGGCATACTTATGCCATCCGATGGGAGGCCAGACGGGCCCGTTTTTTCGTGGACGACGCGCCGGCGCTAGACTGCGCCACGTCGCCGCGCGGGCCGTTGGGTTTTGTGATGTGGCTGGATAATCAATACGCGGTGGTGACGCCGTGGGGCAAGTTTGGCTTTGGCCTGCTGGACGCGCCGGGCCGGCAGTGGATGGAGATCGAGGAGCTACGCATCACGCCTGATCGAAATCTTGGCGCTCAATACCCAACTGGTTAAGGATGCGCGAGAGCAGCCTGGGGTCAATGTCCTTGGAGCGATGATACGGCCACGCGGGATGAAAAGGGCAGTGAAGTAATAGGCTGAATACTTGCGGGCAGCGGATCGCCGGCAGCCTTGATCGAAGCGATCAGCGCAGCCGCTACTTGCGGCGTCAGAGCCAATACCTCGTCGGTTGTATCCCCAACTACAAGCAGGCCGGGCAGGTCGGGACTGGTTGCCATGTAGCGATAGTCGCCGCCGTCGTCCAGTTCTTCGAGTTCAATCCGCAGATCATACAGAACCATCTACCTTATCCTTTGGCGAATATTGCGTGACCAAGAAGAGCAATCTGGCTCGGTCAAGAGATACCTGAATTCTAGCACAGACAGCACCGCGCCGCAAGCCATTGTCAGCTCTTCTTCAAGCCCTCCCGCACTTGCACCCCCAGGCGGGCCAGCGTCTGTGTGACCTGCGTCAATTTGTCTCCCGGCAACACGGCCAGGGCCCGGCTCCCGGCCGGGAAGGGCGTGAGCCAATCCCGTAGCTCGGGAATCGCTCGCAGCTCCTCCAGCGCCGTCTGGTCGCGGAACTCGATCAGGGTGAGCGTTTCGGCGGCGGCCTGTCCGTAGTAGCCGCCCCAGGCTCGAATCTGCGCGACGAGGGTTTCGGGCAGCGTCCCGCGCTGGAGGCGCTGTAATTCGTCGAGAATCCCCAGCACCTTGCCCTTGCTGCCGCCGGCGCGGCCTATCGACGCGGGCGTGAGCTTCCACGCGCCATTTCCCAGCTCTTCTGCCAGCCGCTCCAGCCGCCCGCGCAGGTGCAAACTGGGCACGGCGTGGACCGAGCGAATCGTCCCATCCGCGTGAACGATCACGCTGTGGTCGGCGGAGGCCGGTTCGGCTCCCGCCACGGCCGGAAACAGCCCCTGTTCGATGAGCGCGTCGATCAGGTGTGACCGGCGTTTGGATCGGGCTACGGCGACGGTCGGCGTCACCGGACGGGCCAGGTATTTACCCACTGGCGATGCGTTCATCAGCGCGCCCAGCAAGTCAGCGTCGGCGGTTTGCACCAGGGTGACGCCGGTGCGAAAGACGATGCGCTCGTGCTGGGCGGCCCACTCTTCCAGCGAGCGGCGCACGTTTTGAGGCAGCTCGACCTCGCCAGCCTGTTCCAAAAAGCGCAGTACGTCGCTTACGCCCAAACCCAGTTGTTGCGCCCGATAAATGGACTCGCGCGACAGCCGATATTGAAACGCGCCCCGGTCGGCGCTCTCGCGCTCGGCGAACAGGTCCAGTTGAGCCAGCGTGGACAGGCTCACCGGGCCCATGGCAATCAATTGAAAATTAGGCTGGATGATGAGCCGGCCCGAGTCGTCCACAGATGGCGCGGCCTGGGGCAGTGGCGCGTCGTCTAGCATGGCCTTGCCCGCCGGTGTGAAGCGGAAGGCTACCCAATCGGCGGCGTTTTCGGCGCTAAAGCCCAGCTCGACCATACCCAGCGCGTGCAGCATACCTTGCACACAGCGCCGGATAAACTCGCGCTCTTTTTGCTCAAATTTCGCCAACAGCTCTTTGGGGTGGCCGTAATAGTATCCACCGGTGTAACCATAATACCAGCTACCGCTATAATTTTCCACACGTGTGTGCTCGGGGAACAAAAAGTCGGGGTCGCGCATCTGCATTCGTTCCAGCAGGTCTTCTGGCTCATACCAAAAGTCGGCGCGCAGGCTTTTGAGCACCTCCAAGGTCAGCTGCACGGCGTGGTCGTAGCGCGGCCCGTACTGTGCCACGTCGTTCCCCAGGTGAACGCCCAGGCCGCGCCAGGCCCCCAAACAGGCGCGCAATTGGGTAAAGGTGGGCTGGCTCCAAAACGCAGGCGTGTGCAGGGGGTCGGCGTGCGTCGAGCGCAGCGCACCTTTTTCGGCTTTGACCAGCTTGAGTGACTCGAGCAGCCGGCGCAGCAAATAGAGCCGGGGAGTATCGTCCTCGCGGCGGGCATCTTCCACGGTCGGGTCGGGCGACAGCAGAACCTGATTGATGGCCTTGAGCCAGCGCTTGCCCACCAGCCCGGCCTGGATGAGCGCGACCTCGTTGCGGCGCACAAAATCCCAATACAGGTACAGGTCGCGCAGTAGCAGCGCCGGTTCGCCTGCGGTCACTCGCGCCGGTTGCCAGTCTTGGGTCGGGTCCGCCACGGGCGTCGGTTCCGGCAGGCAGCGGCGCACCGCCTGAGGGATATAAAGCGTTGCGCCGGGGTGCAATTGCATCTTGTAAGGGGCGCTGCCGCTGCTCATAACCGTCGTGCTGCTGAAAACGAGGCCGTGCAATGTGAGGCGGGCGATCACATCTTCGAATATCCGCGAGTGCGGTCGGTGCGGGTTGCCGATGTAACCGGCGGCGTAGGGGACGTTGTGGGAATATTGCTCAGGCGCATCGGCGACGCTGACCAGCCTGGCCCGCAGCAGCTCGCGGCGCAAGCTCTTGGTATTGATCGCACCGCCGTGCAACAGCAGCCGGTTCATGACGGCGCGGTCGCGCTCGCCCAGTCGCGCCCAGGCGGCTCGCACACGCTCGGCCGTAAAAAACTCGGCCTGCATTTTTCGGACGAGATCATCTTTAGGCAGAGCCTTGCCGCTGCGGTCCTTTACGTTCAGACTGGCCGCCTCGGCCATCTCGCGCAAAACGCTCGCCTTGTAACCATCCAGGATTTCGACTATCTCGTCACCCATCACTTGTCACCTTGGGCGTATAACCGGCCTTTTCCAGGTCCGCTTTGAGCACATCCACACCGTCCTCGTCGATGATGACCAGGCGGGGCGAGATGGTGGCAATCAGGAATTGGTCCAGAGAGGTGGTCGCTTGCAGCTCCGCCAACGCAAAGTCGTCGCTAAATTCGATGACGGCCAGGTTTTCATACACCCGCACCCGACCATAAGCCTCCCACCACTGGGTCAACTGGATTCGAATGGCTTCTGGCATCGGAATGGGCACGAGCGTCTCCCACGCGCTCAAGAGACCGGCCAACGAGGCGCCCTTTTCAAAAGATTGATAAGCCGCCTGGGCATCCAGGCGGTAGACAAAACGCTCGGAAGTAGCCGTCTCGAGATGGGCGATCTGGTCCAATAAGCCGTGCGTCTGGCCGCTGACGCTGGCGGGATGGACGGTGATGGTGTGGTGGTCGGTCTGCACGGCGTCGGGCCGGACTTGAGACTCGGCCAGGTGCGCAGAGTGGCGCGGCGCGGGCGGGGCCTCGACCCGCTCCCAGTAAATATCGGCCAGGCCGTGAAAGCGCACGGCGGCCAGTTGGCCGTTATGCCAGCCCAGGTCGGCCAGACCCAGCCAGTGCAAGGGTCCGCGGATGAGGGCGCGCACAAAGTTGCCCTGGGCCAAAGCCCAGTGCTGGGTGTTGCCAGGGGTCAGGGGTTGGTCGCTGCCTTTGATGGCCAGGAACCAGCCCGGTTGATAGCCGGAATGGGCATACGTCTGCCAGGCGGCCTGGTCGAAGCGGGGCCACACGACCTGTAGCACGTTGAACAGATCGTCCAACGCCACCCACTGACCGTCGGGGACCGAGGCCAGCACCCGCAGAGCCGCGTGGCGAAAACCGTACAGTTGCCCGATGAGGTCTTTGGGCTTCACGTAATGATAACCGGCGCGGCGCTTGAGGACCAATGGGCTGGAAGGGTCGCGCAACACGCCCCACAGGGCGCTCCAGCCGGCCGAAAAGAGAAACGCGCGGGCCATGATGGCCCGCTGGGCCAGTTCGTCACGGCGCAGAAATTCGATCCTGACTTCGGGCCAGACAGTGACCGGGCTGCCCGGTTGCAGCAAACCGCTCGCCACCAAATTGGCATAAATGAATTCCAGCCGGGCTGCCCCTCCGGCTACCGGCGCCAGTCGCGCAATAGCGTCGTCGGGGAGTGAATAGGTGGGCGGGGGCACGGTGAGCGTCAGGTCGGGCGACTGCAACCGGCGCTCTTGTTCGGCGCGCTGGATTTCGGCCGGCTCGTAATCCCACGCTTGCAGAGTAGAGTAGAATTTTTCCAGCCGGGGGCGCGGCATGGGCGGACGCAGCGCCGGCGACATCTGTTCGAGCAGCGTCAGCACTTGCAGCGCCGTGCGGGGCAGCGCGTAGGGATCGGCCAGGTCGATTTGGTCGGCGGGAATGTGGGCTAAAAGCTCATCGGCCGAGGACAGGCAGTCCCGGAGCACGGGGGGCAGGCTGCGCATGATGGCCTGGGGGATAAAATCGGTGCGCCGATAATAATCCCCCCATACACTTCCCGGCATGGCCAGGCCGGCCCCACACAGATGCCGCGTGTAGGTCTCGACCTGTTTGTAGGCCGCGAGGCGGCCCCACAGTTGCGCTGCCTGCGCCATCGTCTCGGACTGGACTGTCGCATTGTCGCCCAGTAACACCATCGCGCGCAGCACGCAGCGGTGTTCGTCGTCCAGGCCGAGAACCGCCTTGAGCGTCTGGGCCGGGTCGGTGAGCTGGGGGAGGAGTTGCTCCACGATGTCGGCCTTGCGTGTGCCCTTGAGCGACCAGCCGCGCTTGATAGCGATTTCGCGCAGATCGTTCAGTTTTGTCTTTTCCAGCCAGCCGGCCAATTGCTTGTCGCTGGCTTGCTGCCAATCGCGCAATGCGGTCTGCACCCAATAGGGCAGTTCCTTAGGTCGAGAGCTAGGCGGCGGATCGACGGGGGTGAGCTCTAGCGCGGCGGGTTCAACAACCCTGGAAACAGCGTCTTGGATGCGAAAGAGGCCGGGCGACCGCACCCACTTGAGCAAAACCGCGCCGATGTGCTTGCAGTAGCCGCCCCACGTGTAGGGACAAGAGCAGATGGCGGCGATGCCGCTGGGCTTGACGTCGATCTCGACTTCGTAGAGATAGGTGCCGCGCACCTGTGCGGTGAGGGTCTGGCCGGAGCGGGCCGGGTTTTGCACCCGCCCGAGATAGCTCTGGGCCTTTTTCAAGCTTGCGCGAGACAGCACGGCGGCCAGGTTGGCCTCGGTAAGGCTTTCCAGAGTCGGCATAAGCTATCTTCCGGCGCTCAGTTGCGGCGCAGGCGCGAGCGCTTCCACGCGGGTAATGGCGGCGTGGAATTCGCCTGCCAGCGTGACCGGCTCGAAATCGAGCACCTCGTCGTCGTAGAGGATGGTGTAGCGGTAGCCTTGTTCGGTGAGAAAGAGCTGGCGGTTGGCGCTGAATTCCTGATCGTCGGTGTCGCGGCTGACCAGCGTGTAAAAGTGGGCCAGCAGGCCGTTGCGTTTAGGGCGCAGAATACGGCCCAGGCGTTGCGCCTCTTCCTGGCGACTGCCAAAAGTGCCGCTGATCTGGATCATCACGTTGGCGTCGGGCAGGTCGATGGCAAAGTTGCCCACTTTGGAGACGATGAGCCGCTGGACCTCGCCCTCGCGGAATTGCTGATACAGCTTGCGCCGCTCGCGCACAGCCGTCTTGCCGGTGATGACGGGATAATCGTAGCGCTTTTGCACTTCTTGGAGCTGGTCCAGGTACATGCCGATGATGAGCACGTGATCGTTGGGGTGTTTTTCCAACAATTGGTCCAGCACCTCATACTTGCGCGGGTTCTCGGCAGCCACGCGATATTTCTGGCGCGGATCGGCCACGGCGTATTCCATGCGCAGGTCGGGCGGCATGTTGATGCGGATTTCGGTCACGTCGGCGGTGGCGATCCAGCCCTGTTTTTCCAGGTCTTTCCAGGGCACGTCGTACTTTTTGGGGCCGATGAGTGAAAACACGTCTTCTTCGCGCCCGTCTTCGCGCACCAGCGTGGCGGTCAGGCCCAGGCGGCGGCGCGCCTGTAGCTCGGCGGTGATGCGGAACACCGGTGCCGGCAGCAGATGCACCTCGTCGTAGATGATCAGGCCCCAGTCGCGCTGGTTGAACAACTCGAAATGGGGGAATTGCTCGGACAGAGGGACGCCGGGCCGGTTGCTGCCACGCTTGCGATAGGTCATGGTCTGGTAGGTGGCGATAGTCACCGGGCGCACGTCTTTGCGATGGCCGGAATATTCGCCGATCTGGTCTTCGGTCAACGTGGTCTTGTCCAGCAACTCGTCGATCCACTGCCGCACAGCCACCGTGTTGGGTGAAAGAATGAGCGTGCTGCACTGCATCTGCTCCATCACGGCCATGCCGACCATAGTCTTGCCCGCGCCGCAGGGCAACACGATCACGCCCGATCCGCCGTGGGCCGCGCCGCCGGCGTAAAAGACGTCGGCGGACTCGTGCTGGTATTTGCGCAACGCAAAGGGTTTGCCGGTGAGGGCCAGCAAGCGCAAGTGGATCTCGAGCGACTCGCCCTCCACGTATCCGGCCAGGTCTTCGGCCGGATAGCCGATGTTGACCAGCGCCTGCTTGATGTGCCCGCGCCGGGCCGGGTCCATGCGCAGGGTGTAGCGGTCGATCTGGGCGGCGATGTAGGGGATGAGCAGTTTGTGCCGCACCAGCTCGGCGATGAGTGCGGCGTCGTCCGAGAACAGCACCAGTTGGTTCTCACGCCAGGTCAGCTTGACCCGCCCGTAGCGCGAGATGTAATCCTGAATATCCACCTGCACGTTGCCGGGGACGGGATATTTGCTGTAACGCTCCAACCCTTCCAGGATGGCGTCGGCGCCCAGGCCGGCCGAGGCCGCGTTCCACAGCGACAGGGGCGTGATGCGATAGGTGTGAATGTATTCGGGGCTTTTTTCCAGCTCGGCAAAGCGGGCCAATACGTCGCGGGCTTCCTGGTAGAGGTCGCTGTCCACCTCTAGTAGCACGCTCTTGTCGCCCTGGACGATGATGGGATTTTGGCCGTTGTACGTCATAACCACTCTCGTGCGAAAATATCAACCTGAAATTTTAACGCAAAAGTCGCCAGGCGGCAAGTGGTTCAATCTCAAAGCGGCAATTCCCATTTTGGCGATGGGGTGTGGAAAGAAAAACAAGCTTAGGACCGAGGTAGGGTGAAGAAAAAGCGCGCCCCCTGGCCGAACGGACTTTCGACGCCGATGCGCCCGCCGTGAGCCTGCACGATGCCTTTGGCGATGGCCAGGCCCAGCCCGGCTCCGCCCGTGGCCCGGCTGCGCGATTTTTCGCCGCGGTAGAATTGCTCAAAGAGGTGCGGCATGTCCTCCGAGTTAATACCTTCCCCGCTGTCGCTCACTTCTACCCGCACGCCTTCCGGCGTCGCAGCGGCGCGCACCTGGACATGCCCCCCCGGCGGCGTGTGCCGCAAGGCATTGCTGACCAGGTTGCTCAATACCCGCTCGATGTGCTGGGCGTCGATCAGGACCGGGTCTACGCCAGCCTCGGCGTAACCTTCCAACGTAACCTGATGTTGAGCGGCCAGCTCGGAGAAACGCTCGATGGTGTCGGAGATCAGGTCTGAAATCGCGTTGGGCTGGCGGTCTAGGGGCAGGCCGCCGGCGTCGATCTGCGCCATCTGGAACAGGTCGTCGATCAACAGCGCCAGGGAGCGCACGTCGCGCTGGGCCGTGCGCAGATAGCGCTGCACGGTGGTCGGGTCTTCCACGACGCCGTCGGCCAGCGCCTCCACGATGGCGCGGATAGAGGTGAGCGGCGTGCGCAGGTCGTGCCCCACCCAGGCGATCAGGTCCCGACGCAGCGTGTCAAGTTCTTGCTGTTTCTGAGCGGCGGCTTCCAGTTGAGCGGCCATTTCGTTAAAAGTGCGGCTCAGCTCGGCCATCTCGTCTCGCCCGGCCGTGGAAACGCGCACGCTCAAGCGACCTTGGGCGATGGTGCGCGCTGCGCGGTTCAAAGCCACGATGTTGTCGGTGAGGGCGGTGGAGAAAAAATACCCGAATGACATAGCGATGCCGCCGGCGAACAAGAGCAGCACCGTGGCCAGCAACAGGTCGTGCTGGCTGGCAAACATCAGGCGCGCCGTGACCCACACGTTCAAAAAAGTCAACAGGCTCGACAACGCATAACTACCCAAAAACGTCCAGCGGATGTGCGGCGAGCGATTGATCCACCCCAGGCGATACGCGCCGTACCCCACCATCAACGAAACCAGCGCCGTGACGCTCAAAAAAGCCGCCATCGGCCCCAATTCGTCCAGCGGGGGGTGCATCAGCAGATAAAATATCCCCAGCGCCCCCGCCATTGTCAATACGACGCCGCCCAAAAAGCGCAACGGCAGGGTCAAACGTTGGAGTGGGCGACGGACTGTCATCGTCTCCATAATCTTTCTCTCACGGCTCAAACTTGTATCCCACGCCCCACACGGTGACGATGTGGCGCGGGTTGGACGAGTCAAGCTCAATCTTTTCGCGCAACCGGCGCACGTGGACGGTCACGGTGCTGGGGTCAATGTACTCCGCCAGGCCCCACACCAGGTCGAGCAACTGATCCCGGGTAAAGACCTGGCGCGGATGGCGAGCCAGCAGCCACAACAGGTCGAACTCTTTGGCGGTCAGCGACTTTTCTTCGCCCTCTACTTCGACCAGGTGGGTCTGTGGATTGATGCACAGGTCGTCAAACTGCAAAGCCTGTTCCAGGTCGTCTACGGCGCCGCCCAGGGTGCGGCGCAGCACGGCCCGCACGCGGCTGACCAATTCCTGCGGGCTAAAGGGCTTGACCACGTAATCGTCGGCGCCCATCTCCAAACCGGCGATACGGTCCGTCTCGGCGCCTCGGGCGGTCAGCATAATGATAGGAGTGTCACCCCGGCCGCGCAGCCAACGGGTAATCTCGAATCCGTCCACCTGCGGCAGCATCAGGTCCAACACCACCAGGTCGGGGAGTTGCTGGCTCAAGAGCTTGAGAGCCGCCTGACCATCGCGCGCGCTCTGCACCTGAAAGCCGGCTCGCTTCAAATAGAGGCTCACGACTTCACTCACGCTTGGCTCGTCTTCGACGACGAGGATGGTTGCCTTGTTCATGAGGTTGTTTCTCTCCGTTTGGCGAATCATTGTAACCATTTGGAAAAATAGCTTTTACTATCCAGACACCCAGGCGCGAGGGTTTTGAAAGACGCGAATGCTTCAAAACCAATGCCAAAGGTGGGGTCAGTGTATACAGCGCCGCTTACAGGGAGGTTGCGGGTATCTTACACGTTTATTACAAGAGTTCGGGCTTGACGACGGCGCTAGCAGCCTGTCGGAGAACCCTGTAATATAGGGCCTTGTGCCCGGTTTTTGCTCGTTTTGCGCCCATTTTTTGGACGCCCACAAGGGGCTAAATTACGTCTCTCCGACAGGCTGCTAGATGCGCAGCTCGACCACGTCGCCGTCTTGCAACACGTGCTCGCGCCCGACCATCTGGCCGTCAAAGGCGGCGCTGCCCCACACCCGCGCCGATTTGAGCTGTTCCAAAAAGTCCCGATGGACTTGTGCTGCGAATTGTTCGACTGTGCTGCCTTTTTTCAGGACAAAGGGTGTATCGAGATCCGGCTCTTGGCCGGGCGGCTTGGAATAGACGCGCATGATGTTCAGCCGCTCGTACACGGCTTGCTTGAGCTGCTCAACGTGGCGTCCCTCTGTGGCCGAGATGGGGAGCACCTCCCATTCGCCTGCAAGTAATTCGCATAGCGCCCCAAAGTCCTCGTCACAGCGTTCGTCGTCGCATTTGTTGGCCAGCACGAGGAAGGGTTTGAAGGTAAAGCGCCGGTCTGGAGTGTAGCGATCCTGCCGGTGCAGCGGGGCGATACGCTGCTCCTCCAGAATAGCGACCGTTTCTTCGAGCTGCTCGATGGGAAAGGCCTGTAGGTCCACGACCAGCAGAATCAGGTCGGCCCGCCGGATCAGGTTCATCAATTCCGGCTCAAAATAGTCCCGGCTCAGGGGCGGCGTGTCAATGAGCTGCACCCGGATGTTGTCAATCGGCATCATACCCGGCGTGGGCGTCCAGGTGGCGCCGGGATAGTCGGCCACTTTTGGCGCGGCGTTGGTCAGCCCGGCCACCAGCGCCGACTTGCCCACGTTGGGCGGACCGATGAGCGCGACCTGCCCCGCGCCCTCCTTGCCGATGGTAAAGACCGACGCCTGCCGGCTGGCGCATTTCTTGGTCTGGGCGGTCTCTTTGAGCCTGGAGAGCTTGCGGCGATAGTCGGCCCGCAAGTGATCGGTGCCTTTGTGCTTGGGGATGGCGCCCAGCAATTCTTCGAGGGCCGCGATCTTTTCCGGGATGGTGCTGGCCTCGCGGTAACGCCGCTCTATGGCGACGCATTCGGGCGGAAGGTTTGTGGGCATGATATAGTTGTATCACAAGTTGCGCCTGGAGACAAGAAAAACTTGGTGTGAGCGCTAACCGTTCAATCAAGGGAGACTTTTCCGCCGAGAACGTAGTGGACGCAGAGAATCAAAGATATGGTTTTATTCTCTGGGCCACTTTGCGGCAGGCTTGCCCCAGAAACTCAATGTCCGCCTCGGTGTGGGCGGTCGAGACGGCGCCGTGGCCGTGCAACAGGTGCACGTCCTCTAACAAAAAGGCCAATTCGAGCACTCGCTCGCTGAGCGCCACGTCACACACCTCGGGATTGAATACACACTCGGGCCGGTCGAGGGGCAGGCGCGGGTCGAACGGAAAGTGCGCGATGAGCATCGAACTGCCTCCCAGCACCGGGCTGCCGTCGCCGGTGCAGCGAGCGAATATCCCGGCTTTGCCAAAAGCCGCCTCTACCGTGCGGCGGGCCAGCGCGCCCAGTTCGGCCAGCCGGGGATAGACCTCGGCCTCGTGCGCCGCCAGATAGCTCATCATGGTTTTGGCGGCCAGCAGCGAGGCCGGATGGGCCGAATAAGTCCCGCCGGAGAACTTGACCCTGCCCGCGCGCCCGGCCAGGTTCATCACGTCGGCCCGACCGCCCACCGCCGCCACCGGCATACCGCCGCCCATCACCTTGCCGAACGTCGCCAGGTCGGGTCGCAGGCCGTACAGCGCCCCGGCGTCGCCGGCGCGGAAGCGAAAGCCCGAGATGACTTCGTCGAAAATCAAGACTGCGCCATACCGGTGCGTCAATTCACGCGCAGCGTGTAGATACTCGTGCGTGGCCGGGATCAGCCCACCCGCGCCGATGAACGGCTCGACGATGAAACAAGCCACCTGCTCGCCATACTCGCGGAAATGATCCGTCAACATGTCAGGGTCGTTGAAACGGGTGATGACCACCTCGTCGGTCACGGCGGGGGGCAACCCGGCGCTTTCCACCTTTTGAAAACCGTTGTCGCCGCTGGGGTGAAATCCCACTCCTTTTAACCCCCACGGCTGCGCGCCGTGCCAGCCGCCGCCCACTTTGATCACCCGGTCGCGCCCGGTGTAGGCCCGCGCCAACAGAATAGCGTACATGGTAGACAACGAGCCGCTGGTCGTAAAGCGCACCCGCTCGGAGCCGGTCTGCCGGCACAGAATTTCGGCGGTTTCGACTTGCAGGCGGTCGGTAAAGCCGGTTTGCAGGCCGAATCCCCCGCCAAAGGCCTGCGCCAGCGTCTCGGTGATGACCGGCGGATTGTGCCCCAAGATGTTCGCCAGGTGTCCCTGCCAAAAGTCCAATAGCTTGTGGCCGTCTTCGTCCGTCACCCATGCTCCGTGCGCCGCTGTGAGGCGCGGCGGGAAGGGTTGGATGAGCCGCAGCGCGTGACTGCCGCCGTCAACCAGAAATTGTTCGGCCTGTGCATTGACCGCTGCCGACTGGGGCGAGTGTTTCGTGTATGCCTCGCTCAATTCGGCCAGCAAACGGGTATAGTCGCGTTGTTTCACTTTTTGCTCCTTTTGATAAAGGACGGACGACGAGTGACGAATGACGAACCACGGGCGACGAATCTATGCCTTTCCCCACTGCCGGCGGGTTTCGACCAGGATGCGCGGGACCTCAAGCGGCGCGGCCAATTCATCGTTGAGATAAATGTAGGTACGGTCCGGGACGTTGGAAAAACCGGCTGGATTGCCGCTGCGGTCCAGAGCGATGAAACTCATCGCGCTGAGGTAGCGCCCGCCCAGCGCGTTCAGATCCTCCATCGCTTGCCGTCCCGCCTCTTCCAGCGCAAAACCCATCTTGAGATAAAACACCACGCTGTGAGCAGTGCTGGCGCGAATGGCCATCTCGCCCATACCGGTGCAGGCCGCCGCGCCGTAGCGGTTGTCGGCGTACAGGCCCGCGCCGACCACTGGCGAGTCGCCCAGCCGTCCGGGATATTTCCAGGCCCACCCGCTGGTGCTGACCCCGGCAGCGATGTTTCCCCCGGCATCCTGCGCGATGAAATTGACCGTGCCGCGCGCCCGCTCGGGATCAGTAGCCAGAGCGACCCACTCGCACAGATCAGGGCGTTCGGCCAGTCGCGCTACCTCCTCGGGCGAAAAATCCTCCAGCAGGCGCTTTTCCCACACCTGACGGGCTTCGTCGGTGAGCAGCTCTTGCTCGCCAAAGCCCATCTCGGCGGCGAAACGGGCTGCTCCCTCACCCACCAAAAAGACGTGCGGCAAGCGCTCCATCACCTTGCGGGCCACAGAAATGGGGTGCGGATAGTTCTGCAACGCCCCGACCGCCCCGGCCGACAGGTCTGAGCCGTCCATAATGGCGGCGTCCAGCTCCACCTGGCCCAGAAAGTTGGGATAGCCGCCATAGCCGACCGAGTGGTCGGCGGGGTTGGCCTCGACCAGGCGGATACCGGTCTCCACGGCGTCCACCGCCGAGCCGCCCGCCTTGAGCACGCGCATCGCTTGTTCAATCCCGACGTTACCGTTTGCGCTGGCGACGACGATCATTGCGGATCAAATCAATCCAATTCCCAATACATCGCCTCTACCGCGGCCCGCAACGGCGGCAAATCGTTTTCGATGATCGTCCACACCCGATCCAGACTGATGCCCAGATAGTCGTGCACGAGGACATTGCGGAAACCCGCGATGGCGAGCCAGGGAATTTCTGCGTGGCGCTGCTTCAGAGACGACGATAATCGCTGGGTTGACTCGGCAAGCTCTTGCAGCTCGCGCAGCGTTGCCTTTTGTGTCTTGCGATCAGTCAGAAACGAGTCACGGCCACCGGCAACGTATTTGTTTATCGCCTCCAGGCAGTCCAGAATGTGCTCAAGATAGATGCGATCAGCTTTCAGAGCGCCACCGCCTCTTGCAGAACCGTTTCGCGGAGTTCGGCGCGCAGCGCATCCGGCTCCACTACATCTACCCGGCACCCAAGAAGTGTTTCCAGGTCGAACACCAGACCACCGGGGAACCACGGTGAGGTGGGCCCCTCTACCTCAATCAGCAGATCCACATCGCTGGCTGGTGTGGCGTCGCCTCTGGCAAGTGAACCAAAGACCTGGATGCGCGCCACGCCATGGCGACGCGCTACTTGAAGAATTTGTTGACGCCGGGCGCGCAATCTTTCGATGGTTATTTGGCTGCTATTGGCGGCTTGATACGTACTGCTCATTGCCCCACCTCACGAGTTCAAGATATCTTTATGATACCCCATTATTCCACATTTGTATACCTTTTTTCTGCGAGATTCGCCGCTAATCTGTACCCGTGACCTCCGCCGCCTTCCCAAACAACCCCGCCACGCCGCCCGTATGCCAGAAGAGCACTGTCTCGGCGGGATCGAACGCGCCCCGGCGGACCAGGTCAATCAATCCGGCCGCAGCGCGTCCGGAGTAAACCGGGTCCAGGATGAGACCCTCCGTCTGCCCGAACAGGCGCAGCGCCTCGCGCTCGGCCTCGGTGACGACGGCGTAGCCCGGCTCGCCGTAGCGCTCGTGCAAGATGACGTCCGCTGGCGCAAAGCGCAAGGGGAGGTCTAACAAGCCCGCGGTGTCGTTTGCCAGCGCCAGCACCTTGGCCCGCAGGCCGCCCACCTTGTCCACGTAAATGCCCTCGACGCGCATATCTAGCCTCAACGCTTGTACGCCTACCAGTAATCCGGCCTGGGTGCCGCCGGAGCTAGAGGCGAACACAATACGATCCACACGCTCGCCGCGCGCGGCTAATTGCGCCGCCAGCTCCTCGACCGCCGCCGCGTAACCCGCTGCGCCCAGCGGTATCGAGCCGCCCACTGGGATGGCGTAGGGTCGCCCGCCCGCCGCCTGCACAAGGGACATCACCTCATTCAACGCGGCGTCATAGTCGCCGGCGCGGGACCAGTGGATCTGTGCGCCGAGCAACTCGTCCAGCAGCAAGTTGCCGTTCCATTGATCGCGGGCCAGTGGCTCGTTGCGCAGGGCCAGCACGCAACGCAAGCCGACTTTGGCCGCGGCGGCCGCCGTCTGCCGGCAGTGGTTGGATTGGATGGCGCCGACAGTAACCAGCGTGTCGGCTCCCTGCGCCAGAGCATCGGCGACGAGAAACTCTAACTTGCGAGTCTTGTTCCCGCCCGTGGCCAGGCCGGTCTGGTCGTCACGCTTGACCAGCAGGCGCGGACCGCCGCCCAGCGCCGCGCGCAGGCGGGACATTTCTTCCAGCGGGGTAGGTAAAAAGGCCAACGAGACGCGGGACAGGCGTTCAGTCAACATGTATGACTCCTATTTCGAGTGTGAGGTGAGGTTCAGCATAACGCGCCAGATTACAACACACCTGATGGGTTTTGTCAAGTATATTGGCGTCAACTGGGGTTGACTTGGGCCTTGACAAAATTCGCGATATACGGTATGATTCAAACGTATTCACGATTATCTATTTGTTATATGGTGGAAGGTGTAGGCTTGTCCGATCTGTTGACGTTTGGGAAGGTGATAGCCGATGAAACGCGCCAGCGCATTATGGCATTGTTGTGTTGCCGCGAAGTGTGTGTCAGCGACTTGGTGGAAGAGCTGGGCGACGTCAGCCAACCAACAGTCTCGCACCATCTGCAAATCTTGAAATCAGCAGGACTCGTGGGCGCCCGGCGCGACGGCAAGCAGGTGTACTATACGCTCAGGCAAGAGCCGATCGCACAATGTTGTGGGGTCATTGTGCAACAGTTTGCGCCCAATGCGGATCTAGCCGGCGTGGAGGGACTGGCCGTCGTAGTGAAGCGCGATGGATAACAGTGTTTTTTTTGCCACTATGAATAGACACATATCAATCTATCAATTTGAAATTCGTCGGACGGCATGCCGCTCGTTTCAGATTGACACAGGAGGAGGTGAGTCAAATGACGTGGGTACCGCTGAAGCGTTGGATGCTGCGCCCTGTGGCCCGCTGCTGCTCAGGCAGTCGTAGCTAGTCCTGGGCACGATCTAAAACTGCCCCCGGTACTTATCGATTCTTTGTAATTGCTCAGCCTCCCCAGACATGTCATTCTGAGCGAAGCGAAGAATCTCATTTTCACCCTGTTTCAAGCTTTGCGAAACGAGATTCTTTGTCGCTTCGCTCCTCAGAATGACAGACCTGAGCAGTTACGATTCTTTAACCTATTAGGAGGTATGCTATGAGTGCAACGGTCATTCGACCGGAAGAAATTCGCAGCGCCGTGCGCCAACATTACGGCCAGATCGTCCGTGATTTTGACCCTCAGGCCCAGTCATCGTGCTGTGGCCCTGATTGTTGTAATGGCGGTTCAGGAGCGGCGCTATCGATTGTAGAATCGCTTTATCTCGATCCTAACGTGACGGAATTGCCCTCGGAAGTGACCGGCCTGTCCCTCGGTTGCGGCGACCCGGTAACGCTAGCCTCGCTCCAGCCGGGACAAGCCGTACTGGACCTCGGCTCTGGCGGCGGCATCGATTGTTTCTTGGCGGCGAAACGAGTGGGCGCTGAGGGTTATGTCATCGGCGTGGATATGACGCCAGATATGATCGACCGGGCGCGGGCCAATGCTGTCAAGATGGGAGCCCACAACGTCGAGTTTCGCTTGGGCGAGATCGAGCACCTGCCGGTCGCCGATGCGACGGTAGACGTGGTGATTTCCAACTGCGTCATTAACCTGTCGCCCGACAAACCCCAGGTCTTCCGCGAGGCCCTGCGCGTGCTGCGTCCGGGCGGCCGACTGGCCGTGAGTGATATTGTGACTCGCGTCCCTCTACCCCAGGAGGTCAAACACAATCTGGGTTCCTGGGCAGCGTGTGTCTCTGGGGCGTGGGTTGATCGGGATTACGTCACCGCCATCGAGGCCGCGGGTTTTATAGACGTTCAAATCGAGGCCAAAGTTTTGGACGATGACGTCATTACACATGGCGCGGAGCAACTCGGTTTGGAAATCAATCCGTCAGAGGTTCAGAACATCGTCTATAGCGCCCGGGTGACGGCGCGCAAACCCGCGCATTAGCATTTGTGTACCAGTTGATCGGGATAGAAAAAGCCCCGCAGTTGAAACACGGCGGGGCTTAATGGAGCTGGCGGGGATTGAACCCGCAACCTCCGCCGTGCAAAGGCGGCGCTCTCCCGTTGAGCCACAGCCCCAAGCCTCTATCGCACAAAATTATACCACATCCGCCTGGATTGCGCCACTCTCGGCGAGCGAGCGTTCGTGGTAGACGATCACCAGTCCTTGGGGCTGGCGCAAAGAGAAAACATGGGGTAAAATGACGGCATTACGTTTGGATGGTCTCATTTTCCCTCTAATTCTCAACGCACAGGGAGGACAAGATATGGATTTTGTCAACATCCTCAAGCGCACGGACATTTTTTACGATCTGAACGAAGAGCAACTCAAGCTGGTGGCCGACTTGTGTCACGAGGTTCACTTTCGCACTGGCGAGATGATCTTTCAGGAACAGAGTGCAAGCGATGAGCTGTACGTCATTGCGCGCGGTGAGGTCGAAATCCTGGTAGACCCCAGCATCATCGAAGCCGCTCCGGTCGCCCCCCGTCCGGTGACAATTGCCACGATGCGAGCCGGGCAGGCTTTTGGCGAAATCGCGTTAGTTGACCAAGGATTGCGTTCGGCCGGCTCGCGCAGCGCCGCCGAGGATACGCGCCTCCTGGTGATCCCGCGCTCCAAATTGTTGAACTTGTGTGACAAGTTTCCCGAGTTGGGGTACAAGGTGATGCGGAATGTGGCGGCCGACCTGGCGCTGAAAATGCGCGGAGCCGACCTGACGATTCGCGAACAGTTGTTGTGGGGGGGACGGCGCGGGCAGTAAACCGATCTGAATCGCACTGGCAAGCCACGCTCAGGGGGCCGAATTGAGTTCGGTCGAGTATTATCTGACTATCAAAGAGTTGCCCATCGGCGAGCGTCCGCGTGAGCGCTTGTTACACGCGGGCGCGACGGCGCTATCCACAGCAGAGTTGCTGGCGATTATCCTTCGGGTTGGGGTGGGGGGCGAAAATGTTGTCACGGTGGCCCAACGCCTGCTGGTGCGCTTTGGAGGGTTGACCGGGCTTGCGCGGGCCAGCGCGGCCGAGTTGATGGCAGAGCACGGCGTGGGCGAGGCCAAAGTGACCCAGATCAAAGCGGCGTTTGAGTTAGGGCGACGGTTGGTCGTGACCACACCGGCCGAGCGCCTTCAAGTTCGTTCTCCGGCCGACGCGGCGCAGTTGTTGATGGCCGAGATGGCGCTGTTGGAACAAGAGCACCTGCGGCTCATCTTGCTCGACACCAAGAATAACGTTTTGTCGATCCCCACGGTATACGTCGGCTCGTTAAACTCTAACCTCGTTCGCGTAGGTGAGCTTTTTCGGTACGCGCTGAAGGAAAACTGCGCAGCTCTCATTGTCGCGCACAATCATCCTTCGGGCGACCCGACGCCCTCGCCTGAAGATATTATCGTCACTCGTAAGGTCGTGGAGGGGGGGCGGTTGCTAGACATTGAGGTGCTCGATCATCTCATTGTGGGCCAGGGGCGCTTTGTCAGTTTGAAAGAGCGAGGACTAGGATTTCCCAGTTGAAGCCAAAACGGCCTGCGCTAGCAGCCTGTCGGGAGACGTAGTTTAGCCCCTGGTGGGCGTCCAAAACGGGCGCAAGGCCCTATATTACAGGGTTCTCCGACAGGCTGCTAGCAGGCCGTTTTTTGAATCGACAGCATCAATCCTGATCGCCCCTCAACCCTAGTGTTCGAGTAAAAATGTCATCCTCTCGATATTGTCGGCGGGCCTTTTTGGGGCGGCGCTCGCGACGACTGGGGCCGGTTTTACCAGTCGCTTGTCGCCAGGCATATTCCAGAGCCGTCTGGGTGTCATCCAATTCTTCGACTGGTTCTTCCGCCACTTGATGATCTTCTAATGCTTTGATCGACAGCTCAATACGCCGTTTCTTGTGATCCACCTGGAGCACTTTGACCTGAATCTCGTCGCCCACGTGGAGATACTCTTTCGGGTCTCGAATATAGTCGGACGTGATCTCGCTGACGTGGACCAGGCCATCCCGCGTCGCGCCAATGTCTACAAATGCCCCAAAGCGTTCCAGACGCTTGACCGTACCGCTATAGACCTGTCCGGCCCGAATCTCGGTCCACTCAACCGCAGGTGGTTCAATCATCGTGAGATTGATGCGCCCCTTGCTCGGCTCGACACTCTCGACCCAAACCGTCACTGCATCCCCTTCGCTAACGACCTCGCTCACCCGGTTTACGCGTTGGGTGCTCAGTTTAGAAATATGAACCAACCCTCTCTGCTCTAATCCGACGTCGACAAAAGCGCCGTAAAGCTCCACGCGCACGACCGTGCCCTCCAGGCGCATTTTGGGCTTGAGATCGTGTATGCTAGATGGTCGTTCGTCTACCTCGTCGTATAGACTCGCCGGTACTTCAGCCACTTGACACATCCTCCCTTGGGCTAGGGTATTGTTCGATGGGTTTGAAACAGGGGCCATTATACTGTCAGACGGATGGTCTGTCAAACTTGCGTCGCTCAAGCTGGCAATCTCAAGTGCTGGCGACAAAAGGCGCATTGGCGTTTCAGGTGTCCCAGCACCTTCTGAGTGTCCTGGGCTTCCAGCGCGTCCGGTTGAAGCTCCACCACGATCACGCCTGCATAGCCATCATCGCGCAACGCGTTCAAGAGCGAGACCAGCGGGAGATGACCGTCTTCGAGGCGGCGATGTTCCTTGCCGTTGAAATTCGCCAGGTGAACGTGGTGGACGCGCTCTTTTACCTGCCGGTAGACCCGTAACGGATTCAGTCCCCACGTGCCCAAATGGGTCGTGTCCAGCGTGAGGTGCGGGAATTGGGGCCATTCGTTCAGGTTGTTCCACCAGCAGGGATTGAATCGCCACTTGAAGATTTTTTTGGCCGGCATATTCTCTGTGCACAGCCTGACGCCGTTTTGGGTCTCAAACGCGGCCATTTCGGTTTCCATCCAACGGCGCAGCTTGCCAAAGGGTGAGGGAAGTGTGAGAAGTAGCAACGAGCGTTTGAACCCGCGTGCCAGCACGTATCCGACTCGCATCGGTAAATGCACGACGATGGTTTCGACGCCCAGCGCGTGGGCCAGGGCGACGGTGGTTTTGAGTCGCTCGATGGGGTCGCTCGGCCAGCCCGGCACAAAAGGCACAAAAGGCGAGTGCAGGCTAGAGACCGGCAGGCCATAGTCGCGGGACAACTGGCTCAAGTATTCGGCCTGGCGCGTGTCCCAGCGCTCGTCGATCAGCACTTCGATGCCGTCGAAACCGGCCTGGGCGGCCAGCGCAAAGACACGAGAGATGCCGTAGGTGTACAGCGAACCGGTCGAAAGAGCAATCACAACGTCCTCCATCTGAGTCACGCCAGCGAGCGCAAGAATTCCCAAGTATAGATGCCAAAGCGATGGCCGTCCTCCCATTGAAACTGAATGGCATAGTTGCCCACCAGTTGGGCGCTTTCCAGGCCGGTGCTGAACAACATCGCCCGGCGCAAAGGGTTATCGTCGGACTGATAGGCTTTGCACTCGGCGCACGGACAGGCGGCCCTGAGTCGTTCAAACGCCAAAGTGCTCGCTGCGCCATCGTTCCAGGTGATGCGCACTTGGCGGCGGGGCCGGTTAATCTCGATATTGGCAGGACGTAAAGAGGTCATGGCTCTGCGATCTTAATACCTGCTCACTGCAAAAAAGGCAGGGTGTCCCCTGCCTCTTGCCACACGCGATCCAATCGCTCATTCGCTGCCTTGCTCGGCGCTCGCTTCGATGGTTTCCTCGCTGATGACCGTCCGGCCGCGCTCTTGAATTTTGGCCTTTAACTGTTCGGCCTGTTCTCTGGCTCCGGCGGTCAAACCTCCTACCTGGGTCTTGAATTGTCCGGCCTGTCCTTTGGCTCCGGCGGTCAAATCTCCTACCTGGGCTTTCAACTCGATCCCGCGTTCCTGCAGTCGGGTTCGCACATCCTCACCCGACTGGGGTGTCATCAACAGAGCCGCGGCTGCGCCGGTCAGCCCGCCCACCAAAAAACCTGTGACAAAAGCTCCTTTGCTCATGTTTCCCTCCTTTTCTCACGCCTGTTGGAGCTACTGCGCTTCTTGTTCTATCGTGGAAGATGGATTGGATCGTCGTCGGGGCAGCATTTGCAGCAGCACACCTATCGAACGGGCGATACCGCTGGCATAGCTCGACGCGGCAATCGCCGGCCGGGTGACACGCTGGCTGACAAAAGTAGCCGTGCCCTTGACGGTATGGACTGCCTCTTGCGTAGAAGCGATCATTGGCTTGAGGTCGTCGCGCAGCATACGGATGAGCGCGATGAGCTGCAAGATGAGAATGACGATCAATGTGCCAATGACCAGCGTTTCCAACGCCAGGACAATAATGAACAGATCGCGGACCGTCTCGGTCGTGTCCGGGTTGTTAAGCAAAAAAATGAGAATGAGCACGAGCAAGACCACGCCCAGAACGACGCCTGCTCCGATTCCGACTTTGGTGGTCATACTCAGGCCGGATTTGCCATTGTCCGGCTGCGCTTGAATAGACTGGGGTATTTCCTGGATTTCTTCCATGGTTCTCCTTTATTCTAGCAGTCTGTCGGAGAGACGTCATTTAGCCCCTTGTGGGCGTCCAAAATGGGCGCAAAACGAGCAAACAACGGGCACAAGACCCTATATTACAGGGTTTTCCGACAGGCTGCTAGATTATATCACGCTCCCATCCGCTTCGCAATCACCAATGCCGCTGCTGCGCCGACCGTGCCACTCAGCACGTTCAAGTGGCCCACCTGGAGCCAGCCCACACCGGTGATTGCGCCGGCCACATGCCCGGCGGCAAAACCCAGCCAGGCAGCCAACAAGTAGCGCCGCAGCGCCTGCATGCTGCCACCCTGCCAGAAATGAAACACTGCCGCGTAAGCGGTCGAGAGCACCACGCCCAAAGCTAAGGCAGGGGAGAACAAGATACTCACGTGTCACCTCGCTTCTTGCACGTCATCTGCCAGGGCGATAGTCCCGCCGCCCAATACCCTATCGCCCTGGTAAAAAACAATCGCCTGACCGGGCGTGATGTCACGCTGGGGATGGTCGAAACGGACCAGAGCCTCGTCTGTATGGGACATCGTCACCGTGACGGCGGCGTCGCGGGCCTTGTAGCGGATCTTGGCCGTGGCCTCGAACGCATCGCCGGGCGGCGCCCCGGCGATCCAGCTCACCCGCTGGGCCACGCAGGCGTCCCGCCCCAATTCGTCCGCCGGACCCACGACCAGGGCATTGTCGGCTGCATCCAGCGCCAACACGTACAACCGTTCCGCGCCGGCCACCTGGATGCCTTTGCGTTGGCCGATGGTATAATGAGCCAGCCCGCGATGCTGCCCCAACACACGTCCGGCGCTGTCGCGGATCGGGCCGGGGCGCACGGTCTGGGGCGCGCGCCGGGCCAGGAAACCCCGATAATCCCCGTCGGACACAAAGCACAAATCCTGGCTCTCGCGCCGCTCGGCCACGGGCAACGCTCGCTCGCGGGCCAAAGCCCGCACCTGCGGCTTGGTATATTCCCCCACCGGAAACAGCGCGCGGGCCAGTTGAGCCTGCCCCAACACGTGCAACACGTAGGACTGGTCCTTTTCCCGGTCGGCCCCGCGCCATAACTGATACTGGCCATCCTGGTATCTGACGCGGGCATAATGACCGGTAGCCAAAAAATCGGCGTCCAGCGCCAGCGCCCGCCGGAGTAGCACGTCGAAGCGGATGTGGCGATTGCACGCGACGCACGGGTTCGGCGTGCGCCCGGCGGCATATTCGGCCACGAAATAATCTACCACCTGCTGCTTGAACGCACTGGCGACGTTGACCAGGTAAAAAGGGATACCCAGCCTCTCCGCTACCCGTTCGGCGTCGTATTGGGCGTCGAGGGCGCAGCAGCGGTTGCTGGGGCCGCGTCCGTTGTTGGTCTCGGACCACAGCCGCAGCATCATGCCGACCACGTCGTAGCCCTGTTCCACCAGCAGCGCCGCCGCCGCCGAGCTATCGACTCCCCCACTCATCGCCACCACCACGCGCTGTGCTCTCAACTTTACACCCGGCAGCGGCAACCACACTTGAGATCAAGCGTAACCGGCGAGACGTGGCGACGTGTCCCATCCTGTCGGACGTGCAGGACGAGCAGCGTGCGCGGATTGTATATAATAATGTCTTTGACTCCCTGCGCCAGATAAAACAAAGGGCCAATCTCCAGATCTTTGGCTTCATATCCGCGACTGACGATCTCGATGACGGCCTCAGGAACGACCTCGACAGCTTCGTCTGTCTCGGGCGGCTCCTGGCAAAAGATCGAAATATCCGGGCGCTTGAGCGAGCCATCGGGAAAACGCACGTAAACGTCGGCGTAGTGGAAACAGCCACAACTCTCTTCCGAGCCGGCGAGAGGTTCGAGCGTGGCGCGAATGCGGTCTACCTCTTTTTGGTGTTTGAAGCCCGGGTGCATCTCCCACAAGGGCAGCCCTCCTACAATTTCCAGTCGGATACCCAGCTCGTCGACGGCCAGTAACTGCGCCATATCCACAGGCGGCCCGAATGTTACATCTGTCTGCGCCATTTCGCTCATCTTTCACCTCATTCGATAGCGTTGTCTGCGTTTTGGCGTCAAGCGCTGCGCCGCACTTGATCCACGACGCCCGGCAACAGCTCTAGCACCCGCTCAATCTGTTCGCCGGTCGTGGCGCGCCCCAGCGAAAGACGCAACGAGCCGACCGCCCAATCCGGGTCTAGCCCCATCGCCGTGAGCACGAAAGATGGCTCCGGGTCGCCTGTGGTGCAGGCCGAGCCGGTGCTGGCGGCGATGCCGGCCAGGTCGAGCGCCATCAGCAGCGTCTCACCGTCGCAGCCGCGAAATGCAAAGCTGGCGCTGTCGGCCAGCCGGGCTGTCGGATGGCCGGTCAAGCGCGCGTCAGGCACCCGTTCCAGCACGCCCGCGATCAACCAGTCGCGCAGCCGCGCCAGTCGGTTGGTTTCGTCGCCCCGCTTTTCTTCGGCCAGTTGTAAGGCCACAGCCAGCCCCACGTTGCCGGCCACGTCTACCGTGCCGGGCCGCCGGCCTCGCTCGTGCCCGCCTCCGGTCAGCGGCGGCACAAAGGCCATCTCGCGCCGCACGTACAACGCGCCGACCCCTTTGGGGCCGTAAAACTTGTGGGCCGAGAGGGTCAACAGGTCCACACGGAGCGCGTTCACGTCCAGGCTCAGCTTGCCCGCCGCCTGGACTGCGTCGGTGTGAAACGGAATGTTGTGAGCGCGGGCGATCTGGCCGATTTCCGCAATGGGTTGGATCGTGCCCACCTCGTTGTTGGCATACACCACGCTGATAAGCGCCGTGTCTGCCCGGATGGCCCGGCGAACGTCGGCGGGGTCCACTTGTCCATAGCGATCCACCGGCACGAACGTCGCTTCAAAACCAAACCGGTCGCACAATTGCTGCACGGTGTGACCCACGGCGTGATGTTCCACGGTCGTGGTGATAATGTGTTTGCCCCGACCGGCGTCTCGCGCCGCCCACGCCACTCCACGAATCGCCAGATTGTCGCTCTCGGTGCCGCTGGCCGTAAAGATCACTTCGGTGGGATGGCAACCCATCACCTGCGCCACCTGGCTGCGCGCTGCTTCCAAGCCCCTGGCGGCTGCCCGCCCAAAGGCGTGAATCGAAGCGCTGTTGCCATAGATCTCGGTCCAATAAGGCGCCATGGCCGTGATCACCTGTGGGGCGACAGGTGTCGTGGCGGCGTGGTCCAAATATATCGTGTTCATGGCAGCGTTATTGTAACACGCCCACAATTCGCCGTCAAACTTTGAGGGCCACATTCGAGAGTTCGCCCCAGACCGCGATTACGGTATCCCTGCGTCTGACCTGTTTCTAACCAAATTTAACCACACTCTGACTGGCGGGAGAGACAATTGTCGGGTAAAATAATGGTAGAGGGGGGAGGGCGCTGCAAGCGTATATTGCTGCTCGGTTTGCGAGACAGGTGAATGAAAAAGTCTTCCCGTCTCAGGTTATCATTGGCTGATAACCCGCGATTTTTCCTCACGTGGGCGGCTGTTTTTTGCCTAGTAGTTTTGTTCTTGCCTGCGGCGGCGGCGGCTCAACCCACCGGCTATCAGGAATATTATGTGTTGGGTTACGAAGAGCACATCTGGCGGGCATCCCTACAAATCTACGAAGGTCCCGATAATGACATCCCTGGCAGAATTTGCTCCACGGTCAGCCTGGTGGCGACGGCAGACCACCAGGTGATCTATTATGACCATTGGGAAGATGGCTACGAGGCCGATTTGCTCAATCCCATCCAATCTACAACCGAAATCTTTGGAGACGGCAACCTCGCCAACGGCGGGCAGGGCAGCGACGTTTTGCTGGCCGGCGATGCGATCAACTTGGTCAGCGACCAAAATCTTACCGGCCCGACGGCCATCCATGGTTATGTGCCAGTAGACCCCAGTCGTAACCCGGCCTATCTGCGCTACGACGGTGGGGATCACGTTTTCTCCAGCGGCGGCCCGGTGGACTTGACGCACGCTATGTGGCCGCTGGATAACTCGTGGATCGGCGATGCGTGGGAGGTCTACTCTCGACAGGCTTACGCAGATGCCTATTCCTATCGCCTGCCCATCGGCGAAGACCTGTACGCTTTTGGCGGCGGCGACACCGGTAGGTATGGCGATTTTCGAAATGTCATTCTAGAGTTGGGGGCTTTTCAGGACAATACTACGGTCGAGATCGACAATGGGGCCGACGTGATCAACCTGACGCTAGATCGGGGCGAGGCCTATTCCAGCCTGGGTTACATCAACTCCACCCCTGCGCCCGCGATTACCATCCATTCCAGCACGACCATCTACTCCAACAAACCGACCCAGGTAGGGCTGGCCACGGGCGCCGACAGCCCTAGCGGCGATGGCTATCAGGGCCGGTCCTACATCGTGCTGTCTGACTTGCTGTGGGGCAGCGACTATGTGGTGCCTGTGCCCAGCGGCAGCGGAGGCCACCCGGCCGAGATTTACCTTTCTAACCCCAACGACTATCCCATCACCATTCACGCCTTTGACGTCGCCACTCAGACCACTTTTGTCATCAGCCCTTCACAATTCATCAGCTCGACCATCCCCTATTCAACCAAGCGCGGCAGTCTGGGCTACGTGCCGGCAGACTCGGCGGCGCGTTTTACTTCGCCCGATGGCGTGTTTGGCATAGTGGTCGCCGCCGACACCTCTGATATCGTCTTCGATTGGGGCTTCTCGGGTATCCCGGCCAACTTTCTCACCAGCGACTATTACGCTTCCTGGGCTCCAGGCACAACCGATCTGTCCGACAACGGATCTCCGGTGTGGGTCACTCCGTTGAACGATGGCACGACTTTTTACGTGGATTATAGCCCTTTGGATGGCGTCGTAGACGAGACCTTTACCCTGAACGTGTTGCAGCAGCGGCGTATTTTTGACCGCATCGACAACGACAACACGGGCATGCACATCTGGGCCACGGCTGAGTTTGCCATGGCCTGGGGCGAAGACCCCAATACGGCTGGAAACTCCACCCCCTACCTGGACCTGGGTGTGACTACGTTGCCGCTGTTGCAGCGTTGGCTCGATCCGGTGCTCACGCTCGACAAAACGGCCCAGCCCACTATTTTGACGTCGCCGGGGCAGGTGACGTTTACGCTGGCGGCTCAGGCCTTTAACGCTCCGTTGAGCAACGTAGACCTCAGTGATACTCTACCCATCAGTTGGAGCTATGTGCCCGGGAGCAGCCAGATCGTCTGGCCCGATGGCAGCGAAACGGCCTGGGAACCCAGCCAGACCGGACGCCATTTATTCTGGGACCTCTCGACCGCCTTGGATGTGAATCAGCAGCTCGCGCTTACCTTTCGGGCTGCTATCACTTCTACTGGAGGTGTGACGCTGACCGCTTTCGATGGCTTTGAGAGCGGCGATTACAGTGGTGGGGCCAATTGGGCCGGCGACTGGCAAGAATCGGGCGACGACGGCAACCCCGCCGCCGGCGACGTGCGCCTGGTCCAGACCGGCGCGCCATATTCCGGCAATTACCATTTGCGTATACGTGAGGGCAGCAACGCCATTACGAGGTCCCTCAATCTAGAGCCATTCGTTGTGCCTTTGCTTCAGTTCGTGCGACGAGTGGAGCAGATTGAGGTCGGTGATGACTTTTACCTGGATGTGTTCGATGGATTGGAGTGGACCCCGGTGTTGACGTGGACCAACGGGGATCTGGAAGGCCAAACGGTTCACGAAACGGTCAATCTCTCACCCTACGCCGGCCCCTCGACGGCGCTACGCTTCCGCAGCGGGGTGAGCGTCAGCGGCGACGACACGCTCTACCTCGATCAGATACAGATTTTCGATGGGTTGGGGGTGAGCATCAACCGGGGTGAGGCCATCGGCAAGGACGAGTATTCGGGCACGCTGTTCAACCCCACCGACGAGGCCAGCGTGTACATCAGTCCGCTCCATTTGGAAAAATCCGTCAGTCATACCCAGATCGGTATTGCCGGGACGCTCGTCTATACGATTTCTTATGCCAACCTGGGCAGTGCCATCACGGCCACTAATGTGGTACTGCGCGACACCGTTCCGGTGCAACACGTCACGGTTGAATCGATTTCCAATGGTGGGCAATTCGACCCTGCCAGTGGTGAGCTGGTGTGGACGTTGGGTGCGCTTGCACCAGGTACGGGCGGCGTAGTCACCTTTACCGTGCGAGTGAAAGATTTTGTCGAAAATGGCACGCTGATCATCAACACCGCAGATGTGAGCAGCGACCAGACCCGAGCGGGTAGCAATGAGGTGCGTACCACTGTGCTGGCGCCCGACATCACTTTCTCGAAAACAGGCCCCACAGCGGCGGCTTTGGGTCAGGTCATCACGTATACCATTTCGTTCCAAAACGAGGGTGGGTTGGCAGGCACCAACGTCGTCATCTCGGATGTCTTGTCGCCATCGCTCACGTATGTACCCGGCAGTCTGGCGTTAAATTTGGGCAGCGATTGGCTTTCGCTGACCGACGCTCCCGATGGCGACCGGGGGGCTTTTATCGCACCCACTGTCATCGTTACGCCCGGCGTCGTCGCACCTGATCTGAGCGGACAGGTGCGCTTTCGCGTCCAGGTCGGCGATACATTACCACCCGACGCGTTGATCTTGAACAGCGCCGCCCTCGACCGCGACCTGGACATCCCGCGCCAATCTAACACCGTGGTGACGCGCATCTCTGACCTGCTGTTGACCAAGCGCGCTGAGACGCGGAACGATTCCGAACAACCGATCGTAGCGCCTACCGGCCTCATCACGTACACGCTCATTTACGAGAACGTCTCACCGACCACCAGCCAAACCAACGTTTTTGTGCAGGAGCGCGTTCCTGACCTGACGGCGCTCGTCCCAAGCAGCGTCTTTGGCGGCGACAGCGTCGAGTATTCGTGGGACAATGGCGCGACGTGGAGCGCGACGCTGCCCATTACACCTGTGACGCATCTACGCTGGTACGATGTCGTGTTGCCTGCTGCGACTCAGGCGAGCGCCGGCTTTACGGTACAGGTCAATCCCACGCTACCCCCCAACACGACGATACAAAACGTAGCCTACATCACCAGCACCGAAATGGCCGCTTTTTGGGACGAATGGCTGGTCTCTAATGAAGTGTCTGTAGACACGGTGGACCTATGGTTGAAAAAGAACGCCAGCGCCACGGTCGCTCCGGCCGGGGAAATTCTCACCTACACGCTCTTTTATGGCAATCGCGGCAGCGCCGACGCCGTTGCCGTACAAATCGCCGACCTTTTACCTGCCGGGACGACCTATCGGGCCGGGAGCATCTGGGGAGCAGGGGCCGACGACACGTTGGCTCCATGGCTGGTCTGGGACGTGTTCACGGTCACGGCGGGCAGCGGCGGCAGCACGGCCGGCTATGCTGTGCAGTTGGCCCCCGACCTGACGCCAGGTACGTTCCTCACCAACACGGCCGCGTTCAGCAGCCCGTGGGGCGTAGAGGTGAGCAACGTTTCCACCGTGCTGATCACAGCGCCGATTTTGCCGCAGCTTTCGTTGAACAAATCAGTCAGCGCCGGGCAGGTCACGCCGGGCGAACTGTTCACCTACACGCTGGTTGTCACCAATGACGGCGGCATGGCTTACAATCTGTGGGTTAGCGATGTATTGCCGGCCGATACCGCCTTTGTGAGCTGCGGCGGTGCGGCGTGCGGACTGGCGGACAACACGGTGAATTGGAGCCTGCCGAATCTGTCTGGATCTGGCGCGTCACTGACTTTGACGCTCAGCGTGCTGCCCGACGAAGGTCTAGCTAACGGCTGGCTCATCGTCAACTCTAGTTATGGCGCGATAGCTGACGGTATCGCGCTGGTGAGCGGCCCACCCGTCACGACGACGATCAGTGTTGCTGTGCTAAACCTGAACAAATGGGCCTTCCCGCTGCAAGTCTTTGCCGGCTCGCGGTTGGACTATACGCTGCGGGTAGACAACACTGGCGGCCAGGCCACCCAACTCGTCGTCAGCGACACGCTGCCCGCCCACACGACGTTCGGCGGGTGTGATTGTTCACTTTCTAGCCTGGCGGCGGGCCTGACCAAGCCCCAAGTTCCTATTTCTTGCGGCGAAACTTTTACTTGCTCTCTGCAAAACGACATAGTCGTCTGGCGCGTCGACGACCTGATGAGTGGGCGGGCGCTGCAGATGACGTTTTGGGTGACGACCGAGCCTACCCTGTCTGAAGGGACGCTGATTGTGAACCAGAGTTACACCTTGACTGCGGAACACGTGGCGCCTTTGGTGGGGAGTGTGCCTGTGACGACGCCGGTGCATCAACTCCTGGTGACGATTTCCAAGACCGCCCACCCGAATCCGGTCACGACCGGTCAGCAGTTGCTCTACACCATCACTTTACAGAACCCTGGAAGCGCGCTAAACAACCTTACCATCACAGACTTGCTGCCGGTGGGGACCTCTTTTGTCACCTGCGGCGGCGCGCTGTGTGAGTTGGATGGTGGGCTTTTACCTTACGTGAGATGGTGGATACCCAGTTTGGCAGCGGGCGGCGCCCAAGACTTGACGATGCGGGTTCTGGTTGGTGATGTCGGGGGCGACCGCCTGATCAACGCTTTCTATGGTATTTGGGTTCCCGCGGCCTCACAACGGGTGGCCGGTGCGCCGGTCGAAGTCGCCGTTATCAACCCGTATTCCGATTTGCGTTACATCTATCTGCCCCTCGTGCTCCGCGATTATCCACCCTAACCCGAACGAGCCGGTATCAAGCGCTTAAAGTTGAAGTTTGTGGTGTTTCGGTGTACAATGAGTCTTGTCGGTCCTGACGTGTCTACCCCGTATAAAGAGCATGGCTTTGACCCACACGACTCAGCTTGATTTCGTTGTCGGTGAATTGGTGTTGTTGGATGGCCGCCGTCAATCGGAGGCTGTCCACATGGCCGTGTTGACGCCTCCCCGCCGCGCGGCGCGTGACCGCCGCCACGAGACACTGTTCGTCTTTCTAGACTTGGGCGGAGGCGGCGGCGGGGGATTGGCCCGTGCGATGTTGGAGCATTTTGGCCGCGCTTTTTGGCGCAGTTCCGGCGCCGTGACCACGGCCTTACGCCAAGCTATCCGTACAGCCAATACTCATTTGCAGGAAGAGAACCGGCTCATGGCCGTCGGACAGCGGCGGCAAGGAGGGCTGATCTGCGCCGTATTACGCGACGATCTCCTTTATTTGGCTCAGGCCGGACCGGCCAAGGCGCTGCTGCTACAAGGCGACAAGCTTAACATTTTCCCCGGCGATAGCCCTAGTGGTCAAGTTTCTGAGGCGCGGGCAGATGTCCCTGTCCTGGCTCGCCCGCCCGAGCGCTTGCCGCTGGGTGTGTCCAGCGCACCCGATGTACAGTTTATCCATCGTTTTCTACACCCTGGCGACCGCATGCTACTCACAGGGGCGAGCTGGAGCGAAGAGTTGACCAGTGATGCGCTTGCCGACGTGTTGGCGCAGGATACAATCGAAAATGTGATGCTGGCGTTAGAGCGCCGGGCGCAACGCGGCGCGTTTTCGGCTTTGGTGATCGGTTGTGTCCCCCGCGCTTCCTGGTCTGGCCAGCCGGAGCCTACTCGCTCGTCTACAGAGCACATCGCTGCTCCACCATCGCGCATATCTGCGACTCGCCAATCCGCCGTGCAGTTGACTCCAAAAGACGATATGGGTGAGCAGTTATGGGAGCCAACGCCACAACGGCGGCGCGCCCTCGTTCCGCTACAGCGCGAGCGGCTAGAGCAGGCGCGAGAGGGGTTGAAAAAAGCCAGGCAGGTCGTGGGAGACGGGACACATGCCCTGTTGACGCGGGTGTTGCCCGAACCAGAACTGACCCCTGTTCAGCGCAACCGGCGGGCCAGAAAGTCTTGGTACGAAAATGTGCCGGTGATGGCCGGCATTGCTGTTGCCATTCCGTTACTAGTGGCGTTTGTGGTCGTCACGTTTTATTTGCAGCGAAGCGCCAGCGCACGGCGTGAAGCATTGGTGGAGCAGGCGCACGAGGCGGTTCAAGTCGCCCGCGAAACCCAAGGCGAATCGTCTCGCGCCCGTTGGGATGCGGCCCTGCAAGCAGCTCAGGATGCCCTGCTCGTCGCACCGCATGATCAAGAAATCCTAGCGCTTCGCGACGAAGCTCGCGCTATGCTAGATGTGCTCGGTGGAATAATTCGCCCCGATTTGATCGCTTTATGGGATTATGGAACAGGCGCAGAACGGCGGTTGGCTGCTGGTCGGATGCACGTCTATGTGCTCGATCCGAATCAAGTCACACAACATGGGATCGATGAGGCGCGCAGCGGTGTGACCAATGACCAACTGCCTCTCGTCGCCTATCGGGGCGAGATGGTGGGTGAGCGGGAAATTGGCGCATTGCGCGACGCGACCTGGTTATCTAGCGGCGGCGCGTGGGTTGGCGATGCTCTGTTCCTCTTGACCCAGGATAACCAATTGCTGCAATACAGCCTATCCTGGGGATTGAGCTGGGCGCCTTTTGATACCGGATTGGCCCATGTTAGCCCTTATGCTCTACGGCCCTTTGATGGAAAACTATATGTTCTCGATCGGGAACAAGGCCAGATATGGCGCTTTCCTTCGTCAGCAGATGGTTTTGGACCACCCGATGGCTATTTTGCGGCTGCTGCCCCTGATTTGAGTCAGGTCATAGATATGACCATTGATGGGGCCGTGTATCTTTTGTTGGGAGACGGCCATATCCGTAAATATCTATCCGGCGAGGAACAGCCCTTTCAAATGAGTGGATTGCCGCAACCACTGGTGCAGCCCGTGGCGCTAGTACACGAAGGTGATAGTGATGGCGGCGCGCTGTACGTAGGCGACGCGGGAGCGCAATCGATTGTTGCGTTGACCAAAGATGGCCGATTCCTCTTTCAGATCCAGTCGCCGATTTCCTCGACCGAATCGACAGGCTCGGATGCGTTGGTCGGAATTGAGGCTCTAGCTGTTGAAGAAGCGAGCCGTATGCTCTACGTCTTGGCTCAAGGTCGCCTTTATGTGCTGGCGCTGCCGCCTTTGCCCTCAGCGCAGTAGAGCAAGGTGGAAGAGGACGGCGGTGATGGGAAACCAGTCTACAAACCGCTCTGGTGAGATCAGTCCCTTTGTGCTATAATGCACCCACCGCCGCCCGGAAAGGCGGCGTGCTGTATCCTGACTTGGGTGACAGTCGCATGACGCTACAACGCAGCAATCCACGCAGGGGGATACCTGCCTGGTTTTGGCGCGCCCTGGCGTTCGCCTTTCTAGGCACGCTTTTCTTTGCTGCCTATCTCGTGTTCGCTACGGTGCGAGACAACGTTGCCAACCATTTTCCTTTCAGCCAGGCCGATCCAGTGGTATTGCCTGCGACCACCCCAGAACCCGATGCTACCCCAATGCCTGAACTACCGCGTTGGAACGGACACGGGCGTGTCAATGTGCTCTTGTTGGGCATTGATGAACGCGAGAATGAAGAAGGCCCCTGGCGCACCGACACGATCATGGTGTTGACCATCGATCCGGCCACTATGAGCGCGGGTATGCTCTCGATCCCGCGCGACGTGTGGGTAACTATACCTGGCTACGATTTGCACGACCGCATCAACACCGCCCACTTTGTCGGCGACGCCTATGGCTACCCGGGCGGCGGGCCGGCGTTGGCCCGCGACACCGTCACCTGGAATTTGGGTATCCCGATTCACTTTTACGCGCGGGTCAACTTTACGGCTTTTGAGACCTTGATCGATGAAATCGGCGGCATTGATATGGTCGTGCCGGAGACCATCGACGACCCTTATTATCCCGACGCAGGCTACGGCTACGATCCATTCCACATCGAAGCCGGGCCGCGTCATCTGGATGGCAAGACGGCCCTCAAATACGCCCGCACACGGGCCACATTTGGCGGCGATTTTGACCGGGGGCAGCGCCAACAGAGCGTGATCTTGGCCGTGCGCGACCGGGTGGTAAGCTTGGGTGCATTGCCCCGATTGATCTCTCGTGCACCTGAATTGTTGGATGTGTTGAGCGGCGCGTTGATCACTGATATGAGCCTGGAGCAGGCTATCCAACTGGCGCAACTGGCTTCCGAGATCGAGCCAGAACAGATCACGTCGGCCGTGCTCGACCACAACTATACCTCGGCCTGGGAAACACCGGAGGGGTGGCAGGTTTTGCTGATCAATCGCGACGCGATGCGCAAGTTACGAGCACTGCTCTTTGCCGAACCGCAGGTGGCAAATGACGGCGCGAGTGTGGTTGAGCAATTGGATGAAGAAGACGCGCGCATCATTGTGCTCAACGGCAGCGATGTACCCGGTCTGGCTCGCAGCACCGGCGACTTTTTAACCGCGCAAAACTTTCACGTCGTTGAAATCGGCGATGCCCACACCCAATATGACACTACGCTGATCATCGACTATGCCGCAAAACGCTACACCAGCAAGCACTTGACGACCGTGCTTCAATTGCCACTGTCTACCGTCATTCCTGGCAACAACCCCGAGGGCGATTACGACCTCATGCTCATCCTGGGTAACGACTTTGAATTGCCGGGGGAGGAGTAGGCGGGCATGGAAGTCCCGTAGGCTCACTAGCGCCGTCTGTCCAGCAAGCAGGACGGCGCGGGGAGTGCAAGTGAATGCCAGGGGAGTCTCAGGACGATGCCCGCTCTACGGAACCAGGGTCAATTGCTTTTTGAGATAGGCAATAGGGGTCACGGGGGTGGGGTCTATACCGGTTGCCAGCGCTAGATAGACGCTGACCAGGTCGCCAAAGTGAATGAGCGACAACATTTGCGCCAGTCGGCTCTGGCCTCGCGCGTAGACCTGGTCGCTGCCGACGCCTTCACGGATGAGCAACTCGCGGGTGATGCGCCAGCGAGCCTGAATACGCGGCGAGTCGTAGCGCGACCGTACAAAAACCACCGTGGCCCATTCGCGGATGCGTTCTGACATCTCATAGCCCACCACGGCGTTATGGTTCAGTTCCGGCAGTTCCTCAAAGAACGCCCACGCCTTGGAATTTTCGTTGAACTGGGTTTTCCAGCGCCGCGCCACCGGCGCCATCAGCCCTGCGCCATAGATCACCGGCATGCGCTCCACCAATTGCCCCGCCAATCGTTTGGCCGGATTGTTTGACAGCGGCGATGTGGGACCTATTTCGACCTGCCAGTCGTGCATCACGTGTACGGCCTCGTTCAAGGCGGCGGTCTTGTCCTCGATCAGACCCAATTGGCATAACAAATTGAGCAGCGGGATGAACGAGTAACCCAGCGCGGCGCGGGGTTGCGAATTGTAGGCAAAGCGCAGCACCGGCGCGCCCCACTCGCTGCACAAGCGGGCCAACTCGCCGCCGGTGGTGATGGCCAGCAAGGACGCGCCTCGCGCGTGAGCCTGCTCTATGGCGCTCAAGGTCTCTTCGGTGTTGCCCGAGTGGCTGGCGCCGATAACCAATGTATCCGGGCCGTTTACAAAAGTTGGCAGGTCGTAGCTCCGATTCACGAAAATGGGGATGGGGCACTCTGGGGTGACGAGGGCGACGAGTAGATCGCCGCCGATGGCGGACCCCCCCATACCGGCCACGACGATCTGGCGGACCTCCCGGTAGTCGCTGGGCAGGTGCAGCCGGGGAAAGGTGTGTGCGGCTAGTTCCCAGGCGTCGGCGCAGGTCTGGGGCAGGGCGATGGTGTGCGCCAGCATCGCTTGTGGATCGATGTCGGCGAATTTCTCTACAGCGTTCAAATCAATCATCGCTATCTCCTATACTGGACATTGGAACAAGATTTAAATCGCATCACGAGAGTTCGCCCGGTTTTCCCAAAGTCGATCGATAAACGTCTCTACGCGACCACCCGCTGACCTCCGCCGTTTGCTGGGCTGCCTCGCGGTGAGAGAGGCCACCGGCCATCAGCGCAGCGACGCGCTCGCGTACCTGTTTCTCGTCCCAGGCGAGGGTGGGGGTGGTCGCTCCGGCGATGATCAGAGTGATCTCGCCGCGCACCTCGCCGCCAAAGTGTTCCCGGGCCTGGCTCACCGGCCCACGCCAGATCTCTTCGTGTAGCTTGGTTAGCTCGCGGGCGACCGCGATCTGTCGGTCGCCCAGGACCGTCTCGACGTCGGATAGGGTGGCCGCCAGGCGATGCGGAGCCTCAAAGGCCACCAGCGTGCGTCGTTCATCACCTAACTCGCTAAATAAACGCCGGCGGTCGGTCGCCCGGCGGGGCAAGAAACCGATGTACACAAATGCGCTGGTCGGCAAGCCTGCGGCAACCAGAGCCGCCGTCAGCGCCGAGGGGCCAGGCACCGGGACGACGGGGAACCCGTGTGAGATCGCCGCCTTCACCAATTCATAGCCAGGGTCCGATAACCCCGGCATGCCCGCGTCGGAGACCAGCCCAACGTCGCCCGCTGCAAGCGCATCCAGGATGGCGTCGAGCCGCGTCAGCTTGTTGTGTTCGTGATAGCTGATCTGTGGGGTATCGATCTCATAGTGGGCCAACAGCCGCCCGGTGTGGCGGGTGTCTTCGGCGGCAATCAGGTCTACCTCGCGTAGCAGACGCAGAGCGCGCAAAGTAATGTCTTCGAGATTGCCTATGGGCGTGGCGATGAGATACAGGCGACCCATTACCGGCGGCGCGAGCCTGTCTGCACCCGATAGGGAGAGCCGCTGAGGATGGCCTCTCGCCCTTCAAAGACGCCGGTCACATAGATGCCTCCACGCTTGATTTCGTAGCGGCGGATCTCTTTGGCGTGGTCGCTGCCACGCATCTTGAGCACGACGAGACCACGCTGGATGGCGCTGTCGATCTCGATGTAGCGCATAAGAATAATGCCATCTACGACAAAAGAGAGCCGCCCCCGTTCTTCGCGCACATAGTCGGAGCGATTTTCTTCACCGATCAGAATCGAGGTCAGCCCTTCACGCTTGAAAGCGTTGACTAGAGTGTTGTAGATGTGCCGCAACTCTTGTGTATCGTCGCTGATGCGCCGAAAATGCGAGACGCTGTCCACGACGACGCGTTGAATATTATTCTCCAGCAACAGCCGATTGAGCGGGCTGGTGGGTGTTTGCAGACTGCTCAATAGAACCTGGGGCGAAGTGAACAGCAAGTGTAACTTGCCCTCCTGTTCCAGGCGAGATAGGCTCCATCCCAAAGATTCGGCGTCGCGGTGCAACGATTGGGGAAATTCTTCGAACGAGATCAACAAACCGGCCTCGTTACACTCGTTTGCGCCGTGGACGAGATACTGCAAGGCGAGTGACGTTTTTCCCGTACCGGGTGCGCCGCGTACCAACACGGCAGACCCTGGTACAAAGCCGCCTGCAAGCATCTCGTCCAGACCTTTGATACCCGTGGGAACTCGTTTATCTTGCATGACTTTTTCTCCCAAGCTAGGGGACAAATTCGTCCCAGTTTTGCTCCAAGATGATCATCATCAGATTTTTGCGACAATCGGCAAAGGTGCGAACGACGATCTGATCGCTGATAGGCCGACCCTGGTTGCTGTATAGTTGTATGAGGAATTCGCCTTCTTTGACTTTGGCGTCGAGAAAATGTTCCCAGCCCGATTCGCCGTAGGCGGGCGCGTGTCCCGAATAGGTCACGTGGTTTTCGAATCCGCCGCCGTTGATGACCACAGGCAGCCCTGTGATGGGGTTTCCTTCTTTGTCTAGCACCAAGCCCGCAATGCCCAACCAATTGCAGTCGGCGCTGAAAAAGTATTGGGTATAAATGATCTCGTTGTTCTTGAGCGCAAAAGGATAGTTGGAACGGGTAGGGGGGGGCGTCCCACTGGGTTGAACCGGCGTCCACGTGGCCGGAAACGTCGGCGTTGGCTCTTGGGTCCGACTTGGCGTGGGAGTGCGGCCGGGTGTGGTGGGCAAAGGCGTGTCGGTGGCGCTGCGTGTCCACGTCGGTTCGATGGTGGCGCTGGGTGTAGCAGTGGGTCTGGGGGTGGGCATCTGGAGTGCAACGACGGGCGTCGGCTCTGTTTTCTGCGTGGGGAAAAACCCACTCAAGAGAGTCGGCGAAATAAAGGCCGCCAGATAGCACAAAAAGACTAACGTCGTCAATCCCAAAGTGATGATCGTTAGCCGCTGCCATTTGCGATCCTGTGAGGCGTTGTGTGTTCCTTTGATCACTCAACCCCCGATTCCAAGCTTGCACGAATGACACGATTTGACGCAAATCATTGGGTGGTTCATTTTTGGGTTCCGGCTTGGCCGGGTTAGGGTGCGGTGTATTCTTCCCATACGACCTGAAATACCAAATAGGCCAGGTTAGCGCGACAATCCTGGCGGGTGCGTACTTCTACGACCTCTGATACTGGATAGCTCTGGTTGTTCTCTACTTTATAGAGTTGGATTGTAAAGGTACCCTCTTTGACCCTGGCGTCGAGAAAGTGTTCCCAGCCTGAGGGGGCATAATCGGGCCGACTGCCCGAGTTGGTGACCACATTTTGCAGCCCCCCACCGTTCAGCACGACCGGGATACCCAGAACCGGCTCTCCTGCTTGGTCGATCACTTCGCCGGCGATGCCCAGCCAGTTGCAGTCGGAACTAAAGGGGTAACGCTGGAACTGTACCTCGCCGACCAGTTGGTAAGGATAAGGATGGCGGGTAGGCGTCGGCGTGCCGGTGGCGCTGGGAATGGGCGTAAAGAAAACGGGCGTGCGCGGTGTGTTGGTGGGGCGGGCCGGGCGCGGCGTGTCGGTAGGCGCGGGCGTGCGGGTAGGGCGCGGCGTCCAGGTGGGAATGGTGGGCAGGGGGGTATCGGTCACGGGTATGGTGGGCCTGGGTGTGGGAGTGGACATGAGCGCGACCAGGGTCGGTTCGGTGTCAGCTCCAAAGGGTGACAGAGAAGGTGAGATGAATACGACCATGTAGTAAATGACCATCAAAACCGTCAACCCTAATGCGACCATGGTCAACGTGTCCCACAATTGAGTCTTTTTGCCGGTCGGCTTTTTTCGTGCTTCGGACATTATTCACTCTCCCAGCTTGTGTGGATCACTTGTTGTTCCATTTCAAAATGGGCAGCGTGCTTGGCGCGACGATGCTCAAATACAACTCGTCTCCTCCGCGCGTTGGCCGGATGGCCGTAACCAGATCGACCACGGGCGCGTTAGGGTACAGCCCCCAATAGGCGGCCATTAAGGCCCAACGGGTCGCCGGGATATTGCCGTGTTGCAGCGATAGCCATTCGGCCCATGCCGCGGTCAATTCGGCCTCGATTTGTTTGTATCCTGCCGTCCACTCGGGCATCAAGTCGTCGCCGGCGCCGCCTGCTGCCACCTGCCGTTTGAGCAAGAGCCAGTGCAGCCGGGTTTCTGCTACGGCCGGGTCTGTGTCCTGCCGGTTTGTCCACAGTTCGATGATGGCTTGATCCTCCGCCAAAAGAGCTTGACGCAAGGTCTGGCGCGCATGTGTCACATTCCCTCCGGCGGACAGCGCAGCCACCAACGCGCCCGCCGCTGAACGTCGGTCGTCACGGGCGCGAATGAGCGCCGCGCTGGTCCCTTGTGCGTCCCACGTTTCGGTGAAAGAATAAGGTGTGGGGGATACGTTGAGGCTTTGGCCCTGTGGGGTATTGTGTTTGACCGTTTTACCCAGGGCTGCCCAATCCTCTCGTTGCCCCCCGGCGCGTAACAAGGCCGAGATGAGTCGCTCAAGCAGCGAACGACGGTGATATTCGGTAAGCTGAGGCGCATGGATGCCGATGAGGGCGGCTTGCTGAAGAAAATGGTGTGCGTTTGTCTTGTCATGCAGGATGATTAATTGTCGCCCCGTCGTCAGCAGCGTCTCGACTCGTAATAAATCGGGCAAGTGGCCGCTCAAAAGGGCGCCTTGCCCGGCCAGGCGATAGGCCTGCGCCGCCCGTTGGAGTTGTTGGCTCTCATGATAGCGGCTTGCCAGCCACAGCCAGCCGTTGATGCGCTGCTGGTCGGCCAGCTCACCGCTAAAGGCGAGCAAGGCATGCACAGTCTCTAGTTCGTTCTGCGCCACCGCCAGCGCCAATATCTGGTCATCTGGTATTCCAGCCAGCGTGAGCAGGGCCAGGTCGGGCGCGATAGCGGATGGGCGTATGCTTTGCCCCGGATCATGCCAGGCGGCGCCAGCTTGCGCTTGGCGTTCGGCATACAGGGCGATACCGGTCAGCGCCAGGCCAACAATACCCAGCAAAAGGGCCACTTGGAAACAACGGTGTGCCAAGATATTGCGATTCATGGCTCCACAAAACGTTCAATCGTCGCATCGGTCCACAACTTTTCGCGCCAGCGACGACTCAGGTTGTCTTGAATCAGCGACCGGACCGCCTCGGCAAGAGGGCGTTCCTCACGCTCCAAGACTTGTACAATGTGATAACCCAGCAACTCGCTGTGGACCACGTCGCTGATCTGCCCTGGCGCCAGGGCAAAGGCGGCTTCTTCCAGCTCGGGGCTTAGTAACAGCCCGCGCGGGAAAAAATCCAGGTCGCCGCCGTGGTCGCGGGTACTGATGTCCAGCGAGTACGTGCGGGCGAGGGCGTCAAAGTCGGCCCCAGCGCGGAGCTGGGCCAAAATGTTTTCGGCCTCTGCTTGGGTGGCGACCAGGATATGTCGGGCATGCACGTGCTCGACTGTTTCGGGCGTCTCGGCTATCTGCATCTGCACGCGTTGAGCCAGCAGGTTCCCCCGCACCTGAGCGCGATATTCTGCCTCAGTCATATTGTTGGAGGCTAGTCGGCGCTCGAATTCTTCCCGGCCACCGACGGCATCGATGTCGGCCTGGAGCAAAGTGTCTATTTCCTCGTCGGTGACGACGATACCGGCCGCAGCGGCGGCCTGTTCCAGTAACGCCATCTCGATCATCGCGTCTAGGACCAGCCGGGGCGAGACCTGCTCACCAGCATGCGCCATTTCGCGCTCGAAATCGGCCAGCAGGATGGGGTGGCCGTTCACCATGGCTGCCAACGGTATCGGGGTAGGGGTTGGGAGAGGTGTCTCAGATGGCGTAGGCGCAGGCGCCAAAGTTGGGGTTTCCGGGGTGTTCGTCGGTAGGGCAATCGTTGCTGCCAGTGTTGGGGACGGCTTGGTCTTGGGATTGCAGCCCACCACAGACATACATACCAACGCGACGGCCAGCCATTTCCAGGTCCTCAAATCCTGCTCCTTTTGGGAAAGATGATGTGCCACTCGGAGCAATTATACTACAGCGTGGGTTTTCCGCAACCGAAGTGAGCGATGCAGACCCCCTTTGGGAGACGAAAGACGAAGGACGGCGCGTGTTCGTCGTTCGTCCTTTGTCTCTTTTTAGCGATTAGCGGTCTGTGGTCTGCGGTTGGGGGTCGGTAGTCGGCGGCGCAGTTGGCTCGCGGCGCGCTTGAGGCGGGGGATGCGCAAGGCGAGCAAGACGAGGACCAGTGCGCCGTAACGTAGCGGCTCGCGGATGTCTTTGACCAACCAGGCAAAGTGCACGATGACCAACACAGATGCCAGGTAAACCAGCTTGTGCAGCCGTTTCCAGTTTTTCTTGAGCCGGCGTTGCCAGCCTTTGGTCGAGGTGATCGCCAGGGCGAGCAAGATGAGAAACGCGGAAAAACCTACAATGACGTAACGCTGGTCGAGGATAGCCGGGCCGAGCAGTTCCCAGTCAAAGCCGTAGTCTAATCCGACAAAGGTCATCAAGTGCAGTCCGGCGTACAGAAAGGCATATACCCCCAAGGCGCGCCGTACCCGAGGGGCTTGTTTGAAGCCTGTGAGGGTATAGATGGGTGTGCAGGCGAGCGACAACAGTAACAACGTCAACGCTGTCCGACCAGTGCGGGTAGTGATTTCGCGCACCGGGTCCACCAGAAACAGATTTTGGGTATAGTCGCGGATCAAAAAGGCCAGCGGGGCCAGCGCCGCCACGTGCGCCGCCGTGCGAAACCAGTTCTTTTTGATCCAGTCTTTGACCTTTAGTACCATTTCCTCAAGTCCATTCCCGCGTACAAGTGCGCAACCTCGTCGGCGTAACCGTTGAACAACAGCGTCTTGCGGCGTTTGTTTTCGCCGATGCGCCGCTCGCTGGCCTGCGACCAACGCGGATGGTCTACGTTGGGATTGACGTTGGCGAAAAAGCCGTATTCGTGCGGCGCGGCGGCCATCCACAGCGAGACCGGCATTTCTTCTACCAGGTCGATTTTCACGATCGACTTGATGCTCTTGAATCCGTACTTCCACGGTACGACCAATCGCACCGGCGCGCCGTTTTGCGGCAACAGCGATTCGCCGTAAAGGCCCGTCGCCAGAAGCGTCAAGTCGTGCATGGCCTCGTCCATGCGCAGCCCTTCGACGTAGGGCCACTCGTATAAGCGACTTTTTTGACCTGGAAATTGTTCGGGGTCGTACAACGTCTCAAAGCGCACGTATTTGGCCTGCGACATTGGCTCGGCCACGTCGAGCAGCTTGCGCAGCGGAAAACCGACCCAGGGGATGACCATCGACCAGGCCTCTACGCAGCGCAAACGGTAGATGCGTTCCTCCTGCTCGAATTTGAGCAGATCGTCCATATCAAAAGTTCGGGGTTTATGAACCAAACCACCAACGGCCACAGACCACGGGGAGGTTTCGAAATTCTTGGCCAAGCCCGCCACGCTCTCTTTGCGCGTGCTGAACTCGTAATAGTTGTTATAGTTGGTGATGGCCTGAAAAGTGGTGAGCTTGTCACCTAACTCGTCTGTCTTGTTAGCGGCGGCGGTTGCGGCCTCCGGCGGCAGGGTGGCAGCCGCCTGACGTCCGCCGCAGGCGCTGATGACCAGCGCATGGGCCGCCAGTGCGCCCGCGCCGACCATAAACTGGCGGCGTGAAAGGTAGACGTGTTTGGGTGTGATTTCGGAAGATTTGATCTTGACCATCTTGGTTTATGCCCTTAATCAGAAACTTGTTCCATCCAAATGATAAGCAGGCCTGGTCCGACTCGCAAGTAGCAGGTATTCTAGCACAAAGAACTAAAGAATCGCTAACAAATCCTTACGGAACCCTTACAGATATCGCTCGTCAATTCTGTCGAATCACACACGCAGACCGATTCACATCCACCTCAACCAGGCCCGCACGAGCTGTAGCGCCTCGGTCGCAGCCTGCGCCAGGTCTGTCGCGTCGAGCCAGTGGATGGTCGGGTCGGCGGAGCTGAACCAACTGGCCTGCTGGCGCACAAAGCGGCGCGTCTCTTTTTTGATCGCGTGCAGCGCTGCGTCGAGCGTGGCTTCGCCGCGCAGAAAAGCGCCCAACTGCGCGTACCCCAGCCCCGACATGGCCGGCGTGGTCCAGGCGTAGCGCTCCGCCAGCCGGCGGGTCTCCTCCAGCAGACCTTCCGCCATCATCCGATCCACCCGCGCGTCGATGCGCTCGTAGAGCAGCGGTCGCGGCAACGTCAGCCCCACCTGTAAAATCCGGTAGGGCGGCGGAGACTTGCGCTGCAACAGACTGATGGGCCGTCCGGTGATCAGTGTCACCTCCAACGCCCGGATAACCCGCCGACGGTTGCGCCGGTCAATCCGGCCCGCCGCGAGTGGGTCCAGCGCCGCCAGCCAGCGCGCCAGTTCGTCGGTGTCCAGAGTATCCAGCGCCGCCCGTAGCCGGTCTTGCGGCGGCACCGTAGGGATGCCCCAGCCCTCGACCACCGCCCGCACGTATTGCCCGCTCCCGCCCACGAGCAGCGGCAGCCGCCCGCGCGCCAGCACAGCGTCAATGGCGGCATAGGCCAGACGTTGAAACTGGGCCAAGGTCAAGGTCTCGTCCGGATCGACCACATCTAGCAGGTGATGGGGAACGCGGGCGCGTTCTTCCGGCGTGGCCTTGGCCGCGCCGATGTCCATACCCCGATAAACCTGGCGCGAATCGGCCGAGATGATCTCGCCGTTCAACGCCGTTGCCAGGCGCAACGACAGCGCCGTTTTGCCCACGGCCGTCGGGCCGACGAGGACGAGGAGAGAAGGGGGATTGGGGATGAGGGATTGGGGATTCATCCCTGGACCGCGTTTTCGTACACGTCGATGCGCAGGAGCTTGCCAGTGGGCGCAAATTCCACCGCCGCCACGTCGATGCGCCAGTCTATGTCGCCGGCGCCCACCTCGGCCAGATAACTTTCGGCCACCTGGATCAGCCGGGCCTGCTTGGCCGGAGTGATGGAGGCTTCGGGTGTGCCCAGGTCTCGCCCCCGGCGGGCGCGCACCTCTACAAAGATCAACCAGCCGGCGTGTCGGGCGATGAGGTCCACTTCGCCTGCCGGACAACGCCAGTTACGATGCAAGACCTCATATCCGCGCCGGGACAACTCGGCTGCGGCAAGTTCTTCACCCCGTTGCCCCAAGCTGCGTCGTGGATCAGACATTGTTCTAGCGCAGGCGCAAGAGTGACTGGAGTTCCTGAGCAGTTTGCTTGGTGTTGTAGCGGATCATCCCCAGTGGGCGGTCGGCCCGCAAGGCCACCGAGAGCACGATATTGTCGGCGGCGGTCAGTGAGTAGAGCAGGTAATCTTGGCCTTCGTGTAGACTTTGCTCAAAGCGCACGGTCTCACGTCCCAACGCCGCCGCCACCCGCGCCGACGCTTGCCAGCTTTCGCTGACCACCTGAGCCAGCCGTTCCGCCTCGGCGCGGCCAAAATGGCCCGCATAAGCGACCAATTCAGGGCCATAAGTCAATAAAACGGCGTCGGCGTTCAGCTCGCGCGACAAGTAGCGCAGGTGCTCGGTCAAGCGGTGCGCTTCATTGGCCAGGTGGAAACGCATTTCGTCCGAGGGGATAAAGGTCGCCATCGCTGGCGTCGGTTTTTCTTTAGGAGAGGCAACCGGCAGTTCTGGCTTGACCCCTTCGACAGGGGCTTCGGCGACCATATCTGGGGGTTCTTGTTCGGCGAGTGGCGCGCCCACACCACGGCCTAATGCTTCTTCGATTTGGGCGGGGACGTCAGGTAAAAAGAAGGGCTTGGGGAGCGTGCCCTGGATGCCCAGGTCGAGCACCTCGGCGGGCGTCTCGCCTAGCGGGATCACCATTAGCCGCAGGTCGGGGTGGCGCTCGCGCAGCGTTTTGAGCAGCTCGACCGGGTCCTCATCTTCCAAGCCCATGTCCACGATGGCCAACGCCAGATGCTCGCGGGCAGCCACGTTGCGAGCCTCCAGCGCCGTCGTGACGATCTCGGCCTGATAGTCTCCCCCGCCCTCGATGCCTTCTTTGAGAATGGTGGCAAAGGCCTCCATACTGTCAACGATCAGAATGTGCTCCGTCACCGGCCCCTCCTGAGCTAAAGTGCTGCCATTTTACTGTCGGTGAGCAGAAATGTCAAAATACCAGGACAACACCTGTCGTAGCTATGCCGATACAGAGGGAAATAACGGAAGGCTCTCGGCAGAAACTGAACGGTAGAACAACGTTTCCGCCTCGCTCATCTTTTGCCAGGAATGGAGAGGGACAACCCGCGGATTAATGAGCACGTTAAAGGCCAATGACACTTCCGCCGCCAGCCATAGAATGCCGTGTTTTGTAGCATAGTCCGAACGGTTGATGAGCACCAAAACGTCAATATCAGAATCGGCGCTGGCTTCACCCCGCGCCTTGGATCCAAATAGCCGCACATCCGTCACACATTGCCCAAACTCGGCCCGCAACCGCTGTGCAAAATGCTCAATTGCCCTCTTGTCTTGGTTCGATAGACCTGATCGCTTCACGCCCTATAACCTTCCTGGGTCAAAAACCTATCCATGCGCTGGAAAAATCGCTGCGCCTGGTCAACCGCTGTTTCAGCCATATCGCGATCGATCACGATTTCCACTGCTACACCTTACCAGAGAATACTATAGGCCTCCTCAGATGTCAAATAGACCGGCCTTCGGCTCAGGGCAAGCGCATCTTAATGTGGGTAGCGCGGTTGCGGTCTATTCGTTACCCCAACCGGCCCGCTTCTCGGTTTTGGACAGGATACAAGATGCACAGGGTTGACCAAGGCTGCATCAGCGAGCAAAAATCCTGTTTTTCCTGTCAATCCTGTCCAGAGGAACGTCTTTCAGTTTAGGTGCAATTGCCCTGGCCTTCGGCTTGTTCTTTGGCGCGTTCCGGGGTACACTGGATCCCAAGTTGATTCAGAGACCGACATTGCACACCACGCCACACCGCATCCTCATTCTCATCGCCCACACGGGCGGCGGGCATCTGCGGGCCGCCGAGGCCACGGCTGAGGCCCTACGCCGCCGCGCCGATGCTGTGGCCGTCGAAATCGTGGATGCCTTGGGGCAGTACGCGCCCTGGCCTTTCAATCGCCTGGCCGAATTCTATCCCAAGTGGATCGACCGGGCCGCCTGCACGTGGGGCTGGAGCTACCGCCTGACCGATGGCTCGCGCCAGGCGACGGCAGTGCTGCGTCTTTTTTGGCCGCGGGTGTGGCCGCGGGCGCGGCGTCTATTGAAGCAACACCCCGCCGACGTGATCGTGTCGGCGCATCCACTGACCAATCACTATCTCGCGTGGGCCTTGCGCCGACTGGGTGGCGCCGTCCCAACCGTGACCGTCGTCACCGACCCGCTCAGCGTGCACCCCTTTTGGCTGTCGCTGGGAATAGATCGTTACCTGGTGGGCAGCGTCGCGGCCCGCCAAAAGGCTTTGGCCTGCGGGTTGTCGCCACAGCGCGTGCACGTCACCGGGCTGCCAGTCGATCCGCGCTTTGTCGAAGGGTTGGTAGACAAAACTCAAGCCCGGCGCAGTTTGGGTTGGCCGACCGATGGGCCGGCCACCCTGCTCATTGGCGGGGGCGAAGGCATGGGCCGGCTGCACGACGCCGCGCGCGCCATAGACGCGGCCTGCCCCGGCGTGCAACTGGCCGTCGTTGCCGGGCGCAACCAGCGGTTGCGATGGCAGTTGGAGCAAACGCGCTGGCGCAGTCCCGTGCACATCTATGGCTTTGTGGACCACATCCACACCATGCCGTTGCTCATGAGCGCCGCCGACGTGTTGGTCACCAAGGCCGGTCCTGCCACGCTGCACGAAGCCTTTCTGGCCGGACTGCCGATGATTTTAAACGGCGCTGTGCCGGGTCAGGAAGAGGGCAACGTGCAGCTGGTCGTCGAAGGTGGGGCGGGCGTCTGGGCGTCCGAGCCGGCGCGCGTCGCGGCGCTGATTGCCTGCTGGACCGGCGCGCACGCCGACACGTTAGCCCGCATGTCTGCCCGCTCTCGCGCACTGGCGCGCCCCGGCGCTGCTGATGCCGTGGCCGATGAAATTTGGCGATTGGTCAGGAATGGCGGGTAAGAAACCCGCCCCACTGGGTTGGGCGGCGGGTAAGAAACATGCCCTACTGGGTTGGGCGGCGGGTAAGAAACCCGCCCTACTGGAACTTGCTCTTGAGGTTCAGGCATGATACAATCGCCGCCTATGGACGCCCCACGCATCGTGTTTATGGGAACGCCCGAGTTTGCGCTGCCCACGTTTCAGGCGCTCATCGCCCGCTATTCCGTGGTCGGCGTGGTCACGCAACCCGACCGCCCGTCAGGCCGCGGGCGGGCCGTGCAGTCCCCGCCGGTCAAGCCTTTGGCCGAAGCTCGCGGCATTCCCGTCTTTCAGCCCAAAAGCCTGCGTCCCCCAGAAGCGGTGGCCCGGTTAAAAGAATGGTCGCCCGACGTGATCATAACTGCCGCCATCGGCTTTATCCTGACCCCCGAGGTGTTGGCCGCGCCGACCGTGGGCACATTGAACGTGCACGCCAGCCTGCTCCCGCGCTGGCGCGGCGCAGCTCCCATCCAGGCCGCCCTCCTGGCCGGCGACGCCCAGACCGGCGTGACAATCATGTGCACCGACGCCGGGATGGACACCGGCCCTATCTTGAGCCAGCAGGCCATTCCCATCCCGCCCCGCGAGACAGCCGCCACGCTGCACGACCGGCTGGCCCAACTGGGAGCCGACTTGCTGATCGAGACGTTGCCCCGCTGGCTCTCCGGCGAGCTGACGCCCCGCCCGCAGCCGGCCGAGGGCGTGACGCTGGCCGGCCGTATCCGCAAAGAGGACGGCCTGATTGATTGGAACCGCCCGGCGCTCGAAATTGACCGCCAGATACGCGCCTTTACTCCGTGGCCGGGAGCGTATTCTTTTTGGGACGAACGGCGGCTCAAAATCGTGGCAGCCTATCCTGTTTCAGCAGACGCGGCACAACCGCCGGGTACAGTCATCGAGCGTGATGATCTCCCGGCTGCGGTCACTGGCGACGGGCTGCTGCAACTGGATGAGCTACAGCTCGAAGGCAAACGCACCCTGCCGGGAGCCGATTTTGTGCGCGGCCAGCCGGATTTCATCGGCGCGAGATTGAGGTGAGCTTGCAAAGGAGCCAGGCTATGAAATGTGTAGCAGCCATTGACCAGGGCACCACCAGCACCCGCTGCATGCTCTTTGACCACGCCGGGCAGGTCGTGAGCGTCGCGCAAAAAGAACACGCGCAAATCTATCCCCAACCCGGCTGGGTCGAGCACGACCCGTCGGAAATCTGGCAACGCACGCAAGAGGTGGTCAAAGCGGCGTTACACAAAGCGGGCGCGACGGCGCATGACATCGTCGCGGTGGGCGTCACCAACCAACGCGAAACAACCGTCGCGTGGGACAAACACACCGGCCGGCCCTATTACAACGCCATTGTGTGGCAAGACACCCGCACCAAAGCGATATGCGACGCGCTGGCCGCCGTCGGCGGCCAGGATCGCTTTCGGCCAAAAGTTGGCCTGCCCCTGGCGACCTATTTTTCCGGCCCCAAAATCAAGTGGATTCTGGATCACGTGGACGGCGTGCGTCAGGCCGCCGAACGCGGCGACGCGCTGTTCGGCAACGTTGACGCCTGGTTGATCTGGCAGCTCACAGGCGGCCCACAGGGCGGCGCGCACGTCACCGACGTGACCAACGCCAGCCGCACTATGCTGATGAACCTGGAGACGCTGGATTGGGACAACGAAATACTCGACATCATGGGCATACCGCGCCACACACTGCCGCGCATTGCGCCCAGCAGCGACCCGCACACCTGGGGCGCAACTCGTCCCGCCGGGCCTTTCGGCGGCGCGATCCCCGTGTGCGGCGACCTGGGCGACCAGCAGGCCGCGCTGGTCGGCCAGACTTGTTTCGGCGCAGGCGAGGCCAAGAACACCTACGGCACGGGCTGCTTTATGCTGCTCAACACCGGGACCGAGGCCGTGCCCAGCGCCAGCGGCCTGTTGACCACACTAGGCTACAAAATCGGCGACCAACCCGCCGTGTACGCGCTAGAAGGCTCGATTGCGATTACCGGCGCGTTGGTGCAATGGCTGCGCGACAATCTCAAGTTTTTTGATTTTGCGCACCAGATCGAGGATTATGCCCGCGCCGTGCCCGACAGCGGGGGCGTCTATTTCGTGCCCGCCTTTTCCGGGCTATTTGCCCCACACTGGCGCTCGGACGCGCGCGGGGTGATCGTCGGCCTGACGCGCTACGTTGACCGCAACCACATCTGCCGCGCCGCGCTGGAGGCCACGGCCTATCAGACCCGCGAGGTGCTAGACGCGATGGAAAAAGACTCTGGCGTGCGGCTGACCGCGCTCAAGGTAGACGGCGGGATGGTGTACAACGAGCTGCTGATGCAGTTTCAGGCCGATATTTTGGGCGCGCCGGTCATCCGCCCCACCGTGGCCGAGACCACGGCCTTGGGCGCGGCCTACGCGGCCGGGCTGGCCATGGGCTTTTGGGACAACTTGGAAGATCTACGCCAGAACTGGAGCGTGGACAAGACTTGGGCGCCGCAGATGAGCGCCGAACAACGCGCCGGATTGTACGCCGGCTGGCAAAAGGCCGTCCAACGCACGCTGGATTGGGTGTGAGACGTCAGGAGTGAGGAGTGAAACGTGATGCAATACATTCCCGTTTCCGTCGTTGAAAGGTTTATGGTAGACGTGTTCGTGGGGTTGGGCGCGCCGGAGGCGGACGCCCGCATCTGCGCGGACGTGCTGATCACCTCGGACCTGCGCGGCATCGAGTCGCATGGGGTGGGGCGGCTCAAGTATTATTACGACCGCATCCGGGCCGGGGTGCAGCTCACCCGGACCGAGATCGAGCTCGTCAAAGAGACCGAGACGACGGCGCTGATTGATGGACGCCACGGCATGGGTCACGTCATTGCGTACCAGGCTATGCGCCTGGCGATGGACAAGGCCAAACGATACGGTGTGGGCGCGACGACGGTGCGTAACGGGACGCACTTTGGCATCGCCGGGTACTACCCGCTGATGGCCGCCGCAGAGGGGATGATGGGCTTGTGCGTGACCAACGCCCGCCCGGCCATCGCGCCCACGTTCAGCACCGAGCCGATGTTAGGCACGAATCCGATTGCCTTTGCCGCGCCGTCCGACATGGACTTTCCCTTTTGTTTCGACGGGGCCACGTCTATCTGCCAGCGTGGCAAGATCGAGGTGGCCGCACGGGCCGAAAAGCCGGTGCCAGAGGGCTGGGTGATTGATGCGCAAGGCCAGCCGGCCACCGACCCAGACCGCATCCTGGCCGACCTGGGCCAAGACCTGGCGGCGCTGCTGCCGCTGGGTGGCGCGGGCGAGCTGTTCGCGGGGTACAAAGGTTACGATCTGGCGACGATGGTCGAAATCCTGTCGGCGTCGTTGTGCGGCGGGGTGTTTATGAAGGACCTGCTGGGCTTGGCGCCCGACGGCTCGCGCCGGCCGTTTATGCTGGGGCACTTTTTTCTGGCCCTGGACATCGCGCATTTTGTGCCGCTAGAGCTATCCAAACGCATCACTGGCGGGATTATGCGGGCGCTGCACAACGCCCGCAAAGCGCCAGGCGAGGAGCGCATCTACGTCGCGGGCGAGAAAGAATGGGAGATGGAAAAAGTGGTGCGTGAGCAGGGCGTGCCGGTCAACGCAAACCTGCGCCGCGAGCTGCAAACGATGCGCGACGAATTAAACATCTCCGGTTACGCGGAATACTTTTGAAAGTTTATTGGAAATAAGGCCTGGACAGGATTTACAGGATTCACAAGATAAAAACCGTCTATTTTGAACAGCCCATCCTGTCAATCCTGTTAATCCTGTCGAAATCCCGCTATTTCCGATAATATCTGTTGAACACCCTCATCGCAGTGTAAGGAGCGAACATGAGCGAGGAAACGTCCAGCGAACACGGTATGGCGGCTTTGACGCCGGAGCAATTGAAACAGGCAGCGGCCTTTTTCGAACAACGCTTGATCGGCCAGCCGGAAGCCATTCAGGCCTTGACCAACGTGTTGTACAAGCAGAACGCACTGCTCAAGCGGGTGCTGGAGCACGCCGGGGATAGCGAGCGCCCGGTGGGCATCCCGGCCGACCCGACCGTGCTGCTGTTGATGGGCGGCTCGTGGGGCAAAAGCCTGATCACCCGGCTCATTCCGATGGCGCTGAATCCGTTGGGCTATGGCTCCCTGACGGTGCTGACGCCGCTGCCTCAAGACCCTGAAGGCGCGCTGAACCTGGAACCACAGGCGGTCGCAGCCCCCTTTTCCACCATCGTTGTGGAGAACATCGAGACGGTCGAGGCAATCAATGCGAGATTTGTCACCAACTTGGCGCATTTGATCGAGACGGGCGTTGTGGCGCTGATCGACCCACAACAAAAAGCGGTCCAACCTATCCCCCTGGGTTTGACCACGGTCATCATGACCAGCAGCATTGCCGACGAGGAGATTCGAGAGGCGCTGAACCCTGAGTCGCGGTTGGGGTTTTTGCGCCCGGCTCAGGAACGGACGGGCGACGCCGAGGAACTGTATCAACAAGTTCGACGCATTTGTCAACAGGCATTGGACTATCTACCACGCGACCTGCTGCGTCACGTGGACGAGACGGTGATTCTGCGCCCGCTGGGCGAGAGCGATTTGCGCCAGATTTTTGAACTCGAGATCGCACATTACCAACAGGTGATGTTCCCCGGTCAGGCGCTGACGGTGGTTTTTGAGGGTGAAGCACAGGAGCGCCTGTTCGACGAGGCTCAGATGGACCTGGGGCTGTATGGGGCGCACGCGCTGCGGCGGGTGTTGCAACGATACATAGACCCGGTGGTATACCGGGCCTACAACGAGGGGATGTTGACCGAGGCCAATCTGAAAGAGCACTATGTCATCGTCGGGTTGGAAAAGGCAGCGGTTAGCGTGCGGGTGGAGTGAATATATTCGATCAGGGCGAGAGGAGAATGATGACCCAACCACAAACAGGAGGGGACATCCAGGTAGACGTGGGAGGAGCCGTTAGCGGCCAACTGGCTGTGGGCAGTCACATCATCCAGGGCGACGTGAGCGGGCAGGTTGCGATGGGTAGCCACATCACCCAGATCGGCTCCTTTCACGGCATTCTGGTCAACCCGCCCCAGGCGCAGCAGCCGACTGTGCGCCCGCGTCCCGCACCTATTGCCTTGCGTCCACGTCCGATGCGCGGCTTTGTGGACCGCGAGTCGGAAGTGAACGTCGTTCACACGGCCTGCTTGAAACAGCCGCCGGTCAATGTGCACGCGCCAGCCGGAATGGGCAAGTCCAGCCTGCTGCGCCACCTGGCCCACCATCTGCCCGCCGCTCCTTTTCCCGATGGCATCTTGCACCTGACGACCCAGCATACCCTGCTGCCCGACCTGCTTCAGTCGCTCTTTGACGCCTTTTTCGAGAGCGACACCCCCTTCAAACCCAGCCCGGCGCACATCCGCCTGGCGCTACAATCCAAGCAAGCCCTCGTTTTGCTGGACGACGTCGGCCTGACGCGCCAGGATATTGACGCGCTGCTAGACGCTGCGCCCGCTTGCACCTTTATTCTGGCTTCGGAAGAGCGCTGCGTGTGGGGCGAAGGGCAGATTCTGGCGCTAGGGGGACTGCCGCCCGACGCGGCCCAGGCCCTCATCGAGCGAGAGTTAGGTCGCCCTTTGACGCCCCAGGAGCGCCCGGCCGTCCAATCGCTCCACGCCGACCTCAAAGGCCATCCGCTGCGCCTGCTCCAAACCGCTGCGTTGGCGCGGGAAGAGGGCCACAGTTTGGAACAAGTCGCCCAGGCGCTGCACACTCCCTCGCCGCCGCACGCCCTGGCGAACCGTCAATTGCGCGCCCTGAGCGAGCCGCAAGGATACGCGCTGGCCGCGCTGGCCGCGCTAAAGGGCGCCCCGCTGTCTGCCGAACACCTGGCGGCCTTGACCGGTTTGGACGACGCCCAGCCCGTGTTGGATGCACTGCTGCGCCGGGAACTGCTCCAGACGCACAGCCCTTCTTATAGCATCAGCGGCAACCTGGACGACATGCTGTCGCAGGTGTGGGACCTGACCTCCTGGGCCGAAAAAGCGTTGGCTCACCTGACGGCCTGGGCCGAGACGCACCGCGACAACCCCGCCGACCTGTCTGCCATAACCCCAGCCCTACTGCAGAGTCTGGCCTGGGCTATGCAATCTCGCCGCTGGCCCGAGGCCTTACGCCTGGCGCGAGCGATAGAAGGCGGGCTGATCTTGAACAAGCAATGGGGAGCGTGGGAGCAGGTGCTCCAGATGGCGCTGGCGGCAGCCCAGAGCGGCGGCGACCGAGCTGCCCAGGCTTGGGCGCTGCACCAGATCGGGAGCCGCGCTCTGTGTCTGGGAAATGCACAGGCCGCCCAATCTGCCCTGGCCGAAGCCCTCAAGCTGCGCGAAGCGCTGGGCGACCAGGCCGGCGCTGCCGTGACCCGCCACAACCTGCAAGCCATTCCCAAACTGACTGCGCCGCCGCAGCCGCCCTCCGCCGGTCAAGTTGCTCCGCCGGCCGGCCTCCCCTGGCTCAAGGCGGTGATGATTCTGGCAGTGGTCGGTTTGGTAGGCATAGCCGGACTGGGCTATGTTTTGTTGGTCCCCAAGACCACGCTGTGGGTAGAAAACCACGATTGCGGCGAGTTGGCGCCGGATTGGGGCGACTGGCTCACCGCCATCCCCGGCGTAGAACTGTTTGACAGCCTCGACTCTGGCGATCGTGAGCGCCTGCGGCTGCCCCGCTCGTTGCTGTGGAACGCGCACGTGACGGTCGAACGCGGTGGGACAAGAGACGCGATCGTCGTAGAAACCTGGATCGGAGAATTGGATTTTCCGCTCACGACGCGGGTCGAAGAGGTGGCGCTGGATGGGGAGTCTGTTTTGGAGGCCGGGCGATTGTCAGTGCCCTCGCAATCGGAATTCGAGCTGGTCATTTTTTGCGCGCGGTGAGTGATGAACGAGGAAAAATCGAGCGGGAACATGCACATCACCATTTCTGGCGACGTCGGCGGCAATGTCGCCATCGGGCAACACATCGTTCAGGGCGACGTGAGCGGAAACATCGCCAGTGGAGAGCACATCCGGCAGACACAGGCCCCAGCCGAGGCCGCCGGTTCGAGCGACCTGCCGCAAGACGCCGGCGAACGGGCCTATTTAATTCATTTACGCCAGACCCTGGCGACGCGCTTTGACGAGGGCGAGCTGCGCACGCTGTGCTTCGACCTGGGCATTGACTATGACGACCTACCGGCGACCGGCAAGAGCCACAAAGCCACTGCGCTGGTGGCCTATCTGCACCGTCACGGGCGCATCAACGAGCTGGTGCGCGTGGGTAAGCAGTCGCGCCCCGAATTGGCGTGGGACGCCGGGAACGAGTAGGGCGCGTTTCCATACGCGCCGTCCCGACGACTCAAAACAAATGCTCTTTTAACAGCCGCGCCGGACCACCCGGCGTGGCGCGGAGCACCTGTTGCACCCCTTGGACGTTTTGCAGACGCAATTCGACCTCGGCCGCGGCCTCTTGCAAACACAAACAATGCACATTTGGCCCGGCGTCAATCGTAAAGGCCACGGGCAATCCCGCCGCGCGCCAGGTTTGTACGGCGCGGATCAGTCGCAGGGTGGCAGGGGCCCAATAGATCAAAGGCGGCGACGAAGTGAGCATGACGGCGTGCATCGCCAGGGCTTCCAATTCGACGATAGACGCCAATCTGTCAAAATCCCGATCCAGCAGCGCCGCCTTGCACTCCTCAAAGCGAGCCAGAGTGCTGGCGACTCGCGCCGCCTGTAATGGACTGGTGTCGGCCAGCGCGTGTCCCGCCGTCGAGCCGACGGCCTTGTGCTCGGCGTCTACGATGGCGATCACGTCAACCAGCGCCCAGTGCTCGGGCGGCGCGATTGAGACGCCATACGAGTCCTCGTGCCGCCTGGCGGGCAACCATTCGACAAAACCGCCCGGGATCGAGCGACAGGCCGAGCCCGATCCCAGCCGGGCCAGGGCCGACAATTCGCGCTGACTCAAATCCAGCCCGGCGGCAGCCGTCGCCGCCAGCGTCAGCGCCGCAAAGCCCGAGGCCGAAGAGGCCAGCCCGGCCCCGGCCGGAAAGTTGTTGCGCGAGACCACCCGCGCCCGTTCCGAACGCCCGGCGATCTGGCGCACCCGGTCGAGGTGCTGCACGACGCGCAACCGCCTGTCGCCGGTCAACGGCGCGCCGTCGAGTACAATGTCGTCGGTTTCCAGGCGTGGGTCAAACGCGACCGTCGTCGTGCTGGTCAGCCCAGCCATGTTCATCGAGAGAGAAGGATTGGCTGGGAGGCGCAGTTCTTGATTGGCGCTACCCCAGTATTTGACCAGGGCGATATTGGCGTTTGCGCAAGCCGTGGCTTTTTCTCTCGGCACAATCTGGCCTATTGTGGCGCGTCGGGCGCGGGGGCGGTTGGCTGTGTCTCCGGTGCAGGCTGGTCCTGCGCCTCCTTCTCTGACGCCAGACCCAGTCGCCGTCGCCGCTCGTCCAGTTGATCGTCTACCTGGATTTGCTCCACCTGTGCCAGCGCCTCCAGGTCCGCCTGTTGGATCAGCTCCTGGCGGGCCTGGGCCTCGGCAAAGCGCCGGTAAATGTCGTCGGCGATCAGCGCCACCTGGGTGTCGCCGCCCATTCCGCGCAGGGCCTCCAGCGTCAGCTCCACCCGCTCGACGCTGCGATAGGCCCGCGCCAGGACCAACAGCGATTCCATCCGAGGTCGGCTGTCCTCTAACGTCTCGGCGCGCAGTTTTAGCTCGGCCTGCTGGCGGGTCAGTATCTCATACTGGCCCTGTTGGCGCTCGATCTGAGCCTGAGTCGCGGCGACCAGCTCGCGCGTGGCTTCCAACTCGGCCTGGGCCACCATCATCCGCTCGGAAGTGGGCGCGGCGCCCTCGGTCGCCAGCCGTTCCAGGCGCTGCTCCAGGCGGGCCAATTTTTCCTGGTGCTCGGCCAGGCGACGCTCGTTGGCGCGCGCGGCGGCGTACATATTGACCGCCGCTTCTTCTACGTGGGCAATGGCGGCGTGCATATCGCGCACATCCGCATCGAACATCACCAGCGAATTGCTCTCCAGCGCCCGGTCCACCAGGCGGTGCAAATTGCCGCGAATCAAATCGTCCAACCGTTCGAGAATTGAGGTCATAAGTTTCTCCTGATAAGGAATTGTTCTTTCGGCATCATACAGCGGGTCGAATTCCCCTGCAACCCACCCAAGCGACACAAACCCGACATTCGTCTTCCGTCACTCCGAGATGCGGGTCCCGACGGGCAAGTCAGGCTCAAGCAACACTCGCGTCAGCAAGCCCGCTTCCAGGCCGGAAAAGATGTGCACGATCAGGCCCGGTTGGCGTTGAACCAGGGTGAGCATTTGCCGAACTTTGCTGAACATCCCACCGGTCACGTCGACGCCGTGCGAGCCGCCCAGGCTATCGATCAGCGCCGCGCTGTTTTGCGGCGTGACAGCGGCGACGATCTGGCCGTGCGGGCCGATTACCCCGGCCGTCTCGCCCAACAGCAAGATGCGCGCCGGAAGGAACTCGTGGGCCAGGTAGACCATGATCTCTTCGGTGGAGACGATCGTGCCGCCGCGCACCCGGTCCAGGGCCACGTCGCCCCGCGTCAGAGGGATCAGCCTTTCCTCTAGCGCCCGGCGCAGCGGCCCGCAATCCAGCGCGATCAGCTCCCCATCGTGACAGCGAGCCGAGGCGGACGGCTGGATCTCTAACACCGGCACACCTTGATCGATCAAGATGTCGGCCACGAGACGCCCCAGTCGCGCTGCGGCGGCAGCCACCTGCGCGTAACCAACCCATGCCTCTCGGCCGTGCACGCCCAGGCGCGTGCCAAAGCGCTTGCCCAGCCAGTGTCCGAAAGACCCCGAGCCGTGGCCCAGCAGCAGGTTCAGATCGGGCCGGGCGTCTAGCGCCTGGCGCACCTCGGCTGCCAGCCGCGCAATGACTTTGGGATGGGGCGTCTCCGGGCGCGTTTTATCGGTGATCAGCGACCCGCCCAATTTGACAAAGATTAACTCACCTTCCATACGTAATGTCTCAGCGTTATTCCAGACTGCCTCGACTGGTCGGTTTTACGATTTTCGGGTAAACTAGAGCGCATGGACATCCCACAGCAAACACAACTGCCTTCAAGCTTTACCCTGGCCGATGGCCGGTCGGTCACGATTCGGCTCATGCGCCCCAGCGACGCCGCCTTGTTGGTGGATTTGTTCCACCACCTGTCCGAACGCTCCAAACGCTTGCGTTTTCACGCCTATACCGGCCAGTTGCCCCAAGAACGTATCTGGCGCGAGGCTGTTGCTCTATCTGACCTGGACCCACAGCGGCAGGCGGCGCTGGTGGCTGTTCTTCAAGACACAGCGGGCGAACACATCGTCGCCGTGGCCCGTCTGGCTCGCGCCGCCGCCGCCGACGTCAAGGCCGAAGCCGCTGTCGTGGTACGCGACGACCTGCAACGCATGGGGCTGGGCACACACTTGTTGATGCTATTGGTCCCCCTCGCCCGCTCGATGGGCATCCAGGAACTGTATGCCTGGGTGATGGCCGAAAATCGCCACATGCTGCAACTGCTGCAAAAAACTTCCTTGCCCACGCGCAGCGAGAACCAGTCAGGCGAGCTGCTTGTCTCGGTCTCGTTGATTCCACCGAGCTAACCTAAACCCGATTATAATCGAAACGGCATCACGCGCCAAGCTTCCACCGCGGCGCTTTTTTACGTCTCCTTTACTGCCAAATCACGAGAAACACGTTATACTTGAACAGATTTGACCCGATTTTTCCAAATCGGGGCAGGATGGGCAGCACGCCCCTAGCAAGGAGACAGGATGACAAAAAACGACAAACCGGACCTGCCGCGGCTTCTCAGTATCCAGCAGGCTGCACGCTATTTGGGTGTGAGCATCGCCACACTGCGGCGGATGGATCGGGAAGGTGTGCTGGCGCCGTTGCGCACAGCCGGCGGACACCGGCGCTACACGCGCGAGCTGCTAGAGGGTTATATTGCAGTCAAAGCCACGGATGGTTCCGCTCTTTTCGATTCGGACGCGCCGAGCGTCCAGCAATGTGTCGCCGAATTGGAAAAACAAAAGGCCGACCTGTGTCTTCAACTAGAAAAGGAAAGACAACAGCGCCAAACCCTCACTGCATTGAACCAGGCCGCCGCCATCATTAGCCAGTCCCTCGACCTGAGTCAGATTTTGACGCTGCTATTGGATCAACTGGAAAAGCTTGTGCCTTATGACAGCTCTACCATCCAGTTGTTGGAAAACGATACCTTGCAGGTCGTCGCCATGCGCGGTTTCCCGCCCGGCGTCACCCGCCGAGACATCACCTGGCAAGACGCCAAGCACCCCATGTGGCGCACGATTCTGACCAACCGTGCTCCTTTGATCATCTCGGATACGCAGACTGACCCGCGCTGGATGCGTTTACCCAAACTGGAATACATCTGTTCCTGGATCGGTGTCCCCATCGTCGCGCGCGACTGGATTTGGGGCATTCTCACCCTAGACAAGGCTGAGGCAAACTTTTATCGCCAAGAACACGCCGACTTGGCCGCGGCGGTGGCCCGTTATGCCGCAGCCGCCATCGAGAACGCACAATTGTACGCTTCGGCTTATCACCTGGGGCAAGCGCACCAGACACGGGTGGCGCAATTGGCCTCTTTGCAGACCACCAGCCTCAAGCTCTCTTCTACTTTCGAGCTTGACAAAGTGTTGGAGACGCTGGCCGAAGGGGCGCTGGAACTTACGCCGGCTGCCGACGCCCACATCTATTTCTACAATCCCGACACTGAGGAATTTAGTTTTGGCACCGCGTTGTGGCGCGATGGGCGCCGAGAGCCGGCAGTCATCTCACCGCGCCCCGATGGACTGACCGCCACCGTCGCTCGTTACGGCAAGTCGCTGCTCATCGACGATGCCCCCAACCACCCATTATTTTCCGACCGCGTCTCCAGTCAATGGGGTGTGCACGCTGTGGCCGGTTTTCCTCTCAAGCGACACGAGCGCGTCATTGGCGTCTTTAATATGACCTATCTGGCGCCTCACCATTTTACCCCCGACGAGGTGCGGATTCTGACGCTGCTGGCCGACCAGGCTACCGTCGCCATTGAGAACGCCCAGCTCTATCAAAAGATTCAACAATACTCCAAACATTTAGAGAGCGAGGTCGAAGCGCGCACGCGCCAGTTACGCCAGGAAAAAGAGCGCGCCGAGGTGATCCTGACCCACGCCGGCGACGGCATCGTGCTCACCGATGCCAGCGGCGCTATCGAATACGTCAATCCGAGCTGGGAATGGCAAAACGGCTATACAACGCAGCAAGTTCTGGGAAAAAATCCGAGCCTGCTCAAAAGCGGCGAGACCCCGCCTGAGACTTATGCCGAACTGTGGGGCGCGATCACCGAGGGGCGCGTTTGGCGAGGGCACTTGCGCAATCGGCGCGCTGACGGCAGCGTTTATGACTGTGACTTGATCATTGCGCCGGTGATGAATGGCGAAGGCGAGATCGTGAATTTTGTCGGCGTGCAGCGCGACATCACCCGGCTGAAAGAGGTCGAACGGCTCAAAGACGCCTTTGTTTCCAACGTGTCGCACGAATTGCGCACGCCCATCACCAATCTCAAGCTATATCAAAATCTGCTCCAGCGAGGCGCTCCGGAGAAACGCGAGACCTATCTGCAAGTCATCGCTCGCGAGACGGCCCGCCTGGAACAACTCGTCAGCGATTTGTTGGACCTTTCGCGGCTGGATCGGGGCGTCGCCACGTTATCACTCGAGTGGCTCGATTTGAATGCGCTCGTCAACGACGTGGTCAATGGGCTGTCTAAACTGGCCGAACAACGGCATATTACACTCGAATTGACCCGCGCACCTGGCCTGCCCCCCATCCGAGTGGACACGCAGAAAATTTTCCAGGCCTTGACCAACCTGGTCGTCAATGCTCTCAACTACACTCCTGCCGGTGGGCAGGTCCTCGTCGAGACAAGCCAGACGACCCATCAAGGTCGGCCAGGTCTCAGCGTGGCCGTGCGCGACACGGGCATTGGGATTGCTTCCACCGAACTGGAACGTGTCTTTGAACGATTTTATCGAGGCAAGGCCGCCCGAGATCGGAACGTGCCGGGCACGGGCCTGGGTTTGCCCATCGCCCAGGAAATTGTCTCGCTACATAACGGTCATATCCAGGCCCAGAGTCAGATCAAACAAGGCAGTACATTCACTGTCTGGTTGCCTCTGTCTTGAATGCTCCAAAATGGTAGAATTTCCTGAACCTATGGTCCTTGACCCGACAATATTTAACACCGTCCAGGCGCTCATTGTAGGTCTGGATCCCGATGGCACGATCCGCTTCTTTAACGCCTATTGCGAGCAAATCACCGGTTGGCCGCGCCACGAAGCATTAGGAAAAAACTGGTTCGAGCACTTTATCCCCGCCCGTCTGCGCTTGTCTATGCAGTCGATCCTGGCCGAGTTGCTTGAATCCACCCACACCGGCCCGGTCGAAAGCATCCTGCTCACCCGAACAGGCCAAGAGCGAGTGGTCGCGTGGCACAACACAGTGCTGCGCACTGAAAGCGGCAGGGTAACACTCGTCGTCGGCGCCGGCATTGACGTGACCGAGCAGCGCGAGGCCGAAAACATGCTGCACTCGCTCAATGCCGCTGCGATGGCCGTCCAGCAAGCCCGGAGTGAACAAGAGATATTCGCTGTGACAGCCCAAGAACTCACGCGGCTGGGTTTCGAGTGCACGGTGCTACTGACCGATGCCGGGGAAAGCGATCTCGAAATCGTCTTTACTACTTTTCCGGACGCCGATCTGGACAGGGCGGAACGGTTATTGGGGGCGGCGATATTGGGATACCATATCCCCGTTGCGTCGGTCCGAGAGTGGGATATCATTCGCCGTGAACGGCGCGCTCTTTTGATCACTCAACCCGCCGCCCTCGTGCGTGAGATATTTTCCACCGCCGGAACCACTCTCGCCGAACAGGCGAGCCGACTGCCCAAGTTGAGCCGATTAATCGTCGCGCCTATGACCATCGGGGCTACAATCCTGGGAGTGTTGACCGCCCATTCAGATCACGTGACCGAAGTCTATCTGCCGGGAATGACCGCCTTTGCTAACCAGGTTGCGGTCGCTCTACGCAACGCACGCCTGCATGCCGAGACGCAGCGTCGTGTCATCGAACAATCTACTCTGCTCGCAGCCAGCCGCATCGCCTCTTCTTCCCTGGATCTGCCACAGGTGTTGACTTGTCTGGCGGAGCACTTGTGCAAGGCCATAGACGCCACCAGTAGCTATATATGTGACTGGGATCCCGAAACAGATACCGCTACCGTGCTGGCCGAATACGTCGCGCCCGACGTGGCCGAGCAAGACTCGGACCTGGGTGTGACATACAATCTGGGGCGCGATTTCCCCGGCGCCAGCGAGATGCTGCGGCAGGCGCTGCCCCAAATTACTCACCGTGACGACCCCACCATCAGCGCTATAGAACGCGCCCACATGGAGCTATACGGCGCTCATACTACGCTGTTGATTCCTCTGGTCGTCAAAGAAGCCGTGATCGGCTTTGCCGAACTATGGGAGAGCCGCCGCCGGCGCGAATTCACGCCCCGCGAGATCGCGCTGTGTCAGGGCATTGCCCAGCACGTTGCCATCGCCATCGCCAACACCCGCTTGTTCGAGGCCGAGGCCCAACGCCGCAGAGAGGCTGAAACCTTACGCCAGATCACGTCTGTCTTGGCCTCCACACTCGATCTGGACCAGGTGCTAGATTTGATCCTGGAACAGCTGGCGCAAGTCATCCGCTACGACAGCGCGGCCGTGTTCTTACTCCAGAACGACAGGCTGGTTGTCACGGCCGGGCGGGGCTTCCCTGAACCCGAGCGTGTGATGGGCATGTCGTTCACAACGCAAGAAAACACACTGTTTCAGCACATCCAGACGACGCGAGCGCCTTTGGTTTTGCCGGACGCCCGGGCCGATCCACGGTTTTTTGGCAGAGGCGGCACCCACTACGTGCGGGGCTGGATGGGCATTCCGTTGATGGTCAAGGATCGAATTATCGGGCACGTCACGGTAGACAGCCGGCAACCCAACGCCTTTGACAACACAGATGCCACGCTGGTGCAGGCCTTTGCCAACCAGGCGGCCATCGCCATCGAAAACGCGCGTCTGTTCGAAGCGAACGAGCGTCGCTGGCGCGAAGCAGAGACCCTGCGCGCCGCTACCCAGGCCCTCAGCGCCACGCTAGACCTGCAACAAATCTTTGACCTGATCTTGAGCGAGCTCCAGCAAGTCGTACCTTACGACAGCGCCTCGGTGCAGGAACTCAAAGGTGAGCGTCTGGAGATCATCGGTGGGCGGGGCTTTCCCAATCTGGAGGAGTTGCTGGGTCTAAGTTTTGATCTAAGCGCCGCCGATCACCCCAATGGGCAAGTCATTCGCACCCGCGCCCCCTTGATTCTGGGCGACGCGCCGACCCACTATGATGAATTTCACCGCGAGCCGCACGCCCAAGCCGCCATTCGCTCCTGGTTGGGTGTGCCGCTGCTATTTGGCGACCAGGTCATCGGTATGATCACCCTCGACAAGCGCGAGTCGGGCTTTTACAACGAGGAACACGTCCGCCTGGCGCTGGCTTATGCTGCCCAGGCCGCCATCGCCGTCGAAAACGCCCGCCTGTTCCAAACCGAGCGCGCCCAGGCGCAACGCCAGGCCGCCCTTTCTCGCCTGAGCGCCGACCTGGCGGCCACGCTGGAGGTGGACCAGGTGTGTTGGCGCGTGGTCAACGGCTTACACGCCACGCTGGGATACCGCTTTATTGGTCTTTTCTTGCTAGACCAGGCCACCGGTGAGCGGGTATTGGCCGCTACGGTCGGCTGGCCTACCGCCCCACCCGTCAATTGGCGTCTGCCTCCTGGCCACGGGTTGAGCGAGCGCCCACTTTGGGATGGCCAATTGCACTATTCGCCCGATGTGAGCCAGGAACCTAGTTATGTCCCTGGGCTGGGCGGCTCTGAAGTGGATGTACCTCTAAAATTGGGCGAGCAGATACTCGGCGTGCTGGCTGTGGAGAGCGCCAAAACGCATGACTTTGATCAGCACGATTTCGAGGTGCTCACCGCGGCAGCCAACCAGTCCGCTGTGGCTATCCAGAACGCCCGACTATATGAGACCCAGCGCCAACAAGCCGACGAGTTGGCGCGGCTGCATCGTGCGTCGGCGCCGCTGCTCTTTGCTGCCCCCACCGACTTACCCTCGCTGGCGCAAAACATCGTCGAGGCGGTTTTGAGCGAGTTCGGTCAAGCCAACTGCAGCTTGCTGCTGCTCGATAGACCCTCCGGCGAAATCAAGCGCATCGCTGCAGTCGGGCCTTATGTCCCAGAGGTTCAAAGCGCCTGCCTGCGTCTGGATGGTCGTGGGCTTGTGCCGCGCGCCATCCGCATGGGCCAGATCGTCAACGCGCCGGATGTACTTACCGATCCCGACTATGTGCCAAGCTGGAAGGGCGCCCGATCCGAGATGGTCGTCCCCCTGCGCGCCGGCGACCAGATCATCGGCGCCTTGGATATGCAAAGCACGCAACCGTACGCTTTTGGCCCGGCCGATGAACGCCTGTTGACTGCCTATGCCGAGCGGGCCGCGCTGGCGTTGGAAAACACCCGCCTGTATCAAGAAACTGCGCGCCGCGCCGATGAAATGGCCTCGCTGTACTACATTGGCCTGGCGACCTCCTCCAGCCTCTCGCTGGATCAAGTCCTCACTTCGATTTATGAGCAATGCAAGATCGCCCTTCCCTGTGAGCATTTTTACGTCGCCTTGCACCGCGCCGACGAACCCACCATCACCTTCCCCATCTTTATCGGCCAGGGGAAACGCCTGCAAGTGCCTCCCGTAGAGTTTGCGGCAAACGAAGGCTTTACGGCCTACATTATTCGACAACGCTGCCCGTTGATGGTCCAAGACGTGTCCAACGTGCACAAAACACTACCTATCCGTCCTATGACCGTAACAGACACGCCCCCAGATAACTATTTGGGCGTGCCGCTCATATTGCGTGACCAAGTCATCGGCGTGCTCTCGGTTCAATCGTCCGACCCGGCGGCTTATTCCAAAGATCACATGCGTCTGCTGAGCACCATCGCCGCCCAGGCCGCTATCGCCATCGAAAATGCCCGCCTCTACACCACTGTGCAAGAGTATGCCAACTCGCTGCAAGAGGTCGCAGCGGAGCGCCAATATCTGTTCGAGCAACTGCAAAAATACACCGAGACACTCGAAGAACAGGTCACCGCGCGTACAGCCGAGATCTTTGCCGAAAAAGAAAAGATAGAAGCCGTCCTCAAATCGACCGCTGACCCGATCATCATCACCGATCACGCAGGGCGCGTTACTTATGTCAACGATGCTTTCACCACTCTCAGTGGCTACACTGTCTCCGAGGTCCTGGATCAGTGTGTAGCGGACGTTATCGTCGCCCATGAAACACCGGCCGCAACCGTATCTCACTTCCATCAAGCCATTACCCAGGGCATCCTGTGGCGAGGCGATCTCTTTTTCGTCCACAAAGATGGTCGGCCCCTGGAGGTCGAGGCCACACTGGCGCCTGTCTGTGATCACGCCGGCGACATCATCAACTTTGCCATCGGTTTGCGCGACGTGAGCCAGGCCAGAGCGCTAGAGCGCGCCAAGTCCGAATTTCTCACCAACGTCTCGCACCAACTGCGCACGCCTGTCACTAATCTCAAGACATATACTTATTTGTTGAACAAAGGCACGCCCGAAAAACATACCCAATACGTCCAGGTAGTGCAGAACGAGGTCGAGAAACTCTTACACCTCGTCGAGGGTCTGATCGAAATCGTCGAGTTGGACGCTGAACCCATCGTGACCGAGTGGCAGTCCGTCCCGTTGCTCGAACTGGTTCACGCGACCGTGCTTCGTTACCACTCACAAGCTCAAGCCGCCGGCCTGACCCTGCGAGCCGATCTGCCCGACCCGCCGCCTCCTGCTGCAATGGGCAGCAAGTTCCGCCTGAGCCAGGCCTTGAACCAAATCGTGGAAAACGCGCTATCCTTTACCGAGCAAGGTGAGATCGTGGTAGGAGCCTATTTGGATGCCGCCGCAAACACACCCGAATTGGTGCTGTGGGTCTCCGACACCGGACCTGGCATTCCTCGCGCCGATCAGGAAAAACTCTTTGAACGCTTCTACCGCGGAGAAATCGCCAAGCCCGGGCATATCATTGGCACCGGTTTAGGATTGGCCATCGCCAACACCATCGTGCAAGCCCATCGCGGCCATATCACGCTGCGTAGCGCCGTCGGACAGGGTAGCACCTTTGAAATACGCTTGCCGGTAATCCAATAAATGGTATAATACACCCCCGACCGGGCTTATGGCTTGTCAGCCCGGCCATTTTTTGCTCTGCAAAGGAGTGGCCGTCTCATGGATTGGGTGGATTCCATTAGCAATGTTATCGTCGTCATTGCGGCCTTTTTGGGCGCTTTTCTGGCGGCCTTGTGGCTCAGTATGATCATTTGGACCTTTCGGGACATTCGCGCCCGCTCTCGCGACATCTTTGCGCAAATCCTCGCCTCGTTGATCGTCGCTATTCTCAACCTGCCGGGTCTGCTGATCTATATGATGGTGCGCCCGCGCGAAACCCTCGCCGAAGCCTACGATCGTTCGCTCGAAGAAGAGGCCTTGCTGCAAAGCATCGAAGAGCGCGAAAGCTGCCCCGGATGTGGTCAGCGCAGCGCCGCCGAATGGATCATCTGCCCCTACTGTCACACGCAGTTAAAGAAAAGCTGCCATTACTGTGGGCGGGCCATGCATCTGCGTTGGACAGTTTGTCCCTATTGCGGCGCTAGTGACCGTCCTGCCACGACCGCCGCGTCCTCGCTGAGCCGCACCCAGCCTACCTATGCGCCCCCGGCTCGCTTTGCAGCGGCCGACACTGAAACCTCAACCGCCGAGTAGGAGCCGATGGCCCAACATCCCTGGCTCGACCCCAGTCCCTTCTTTTTTGCCGGGGGGCCGGTTGGCGTACTTCTCATACATGGTTTGACTGGCGCGCCGACCGAAATGCGCCCCATGGGCGAATACCTGGCAGCTCAAGGCTACACTGTGGCCGGACCGCGCCTGTGTGGTCACGGCACTGCATGGCAAGAATTGAGCCGCACCCGCTGGCAAGACTGGATCAACAGCGCCGGCGTCGCCCTGACCCAGCTGCAGGGTCGCTGCCGACGAATTTTCGTGGGAGGTCTGTCGTTAGGAGGGTTGATTACGCTGTATTTGGGTCAGCAGCATCCCGAAATCGCCGGACTTGTCCCCATGGCGCCGGCCCTCAACGTTGCCAGCCCCTTCATCCGCCTCACACCCATCGCCAAGCGCTTTGTGACCAAACTCGACAAAACCGGAGCGATGGATAACGGTCACGTTGATTCTGAAACCTGTAATCGGCTGTGGTGCTATCCGGTTACTCCCCTGGCTGCGGCGCACGAGGTGCTCAAACTCCAGCGAGTTATCCGGCCCGCTCTAGGCCGCATTGTACAACCTCTGCTCATCTTTCAGGGGCGCCACGACCGCGCTGTGCGCCTCGACAGCGCAGCAATCGTTTACGAGCGCGCTGCGTCAAGCGATAAGGAACTGGTTTGGTTGGACAATTCTGGTCACTGTGTGACGGTAGATAGCGAGCGCGAGGTGGTGTGGCGCAAGACCCATCGGTGGATTCAAGAGCGGTTAGATGAGGAACGCCATTATTGCACGCGCAGCAGCACCTTGCCGTCCTGCCAAAGCCCTTCCAGGTTGTAATAGCTACGCAGCGCGGGCGCAAAGATGTGCACAATTACGTCCAGATAATCCATCAAGACCCATCCGGCCAGAGGTTCGCCCTCAATGTGATGGGGAAGGATACTCGACTCTTTTTTGATCGTCTCTCGCACACCGTCGGCCAGCGCCCTGATCTGCCGTTCGCTGCTGCCGCTGCATATCACAAAATAGTCCGTGAATGGACTCTGCTCGTGAATATCCAGCAAGAGAATATCCTCCCCCAGTTTGTCTTCCAGCACATCCACGATCTGTCGCGCTAATGCAATGGGTTCCAGTTTACGACCTCCCAATCTACCAATCTTCCACTACCCAATTTACGCCATTTTATCAGAGCCGGCCCCATCGCGCAACCCGGCCAACAGCGTTTGCATGCGCTTCCAATGACTCCCTGGCCAGTAGACCCGCTGGCACGCCGCGCACCACGAAAAGCGCGTCTGCGTTCGTTGTATAAAGAGTGGCGCATGCGTTTGCACCAGCCTTGGGTCGGCAGCCGCCAGCCGTTGATTGCACACCGGACAGCGGGAAAAGGGGGGATCGACCGGCGGCCCAACGCTTTGCCACACCTGGCGCAGTTGTTCTTCCAATATCTGGCTTTCGACCACCAACGCGCGCAGCCCCCGGCGTTCGGCCAAAGCGCGGTCGCGGGTAAGCACCAGGCGGTCCTCGGCGCGGGCCAAACGCACAATCTCCCAATCGTTGGTGTCGGCCACATACGCGGTATCGTAGCCCAGAATCCGCAGCCACCTGGCCAGCCGTCCCAACATCGCATCGGCCAACAGTCTCATGACTTGAATTATTCCCTACTCTCTGGTATGATTGCCGCCGTCAAGTTTGGCTGCCGACGTATAATGGAGAAAATTTGAGACGCATTCCCTGGCTCCTCGTTTTCGTATTCCTGGCGACCCTCGCTCTTGTGCCTGTCATAACACGTTGGGTCGAATCCGTACAGACTATTAACTCGGTTTTGGCCTTGGCGATGGCGCTGCTCTTTCCCCTCGGGCTGATGCTCCTCGCCGCTGCCGCTCTGCCTGCCGACCGCTCCCCCACCGTGGCAGCTCTGGCTATGCTGGCGCTGGCGCTGGCAGTGATCGGTTATTTCGCGACCGGTTTTGCCTTTCACTTTGGAGGAGCCGCCTTTGTCAGTGACCAGCCCGGGCTCCAAAATCTCTCGCGCTTTTTCTCACTCGTCAGCGGCGACGACAGCGCGCGTTGGGGGTTCGTCGGGCTGGAAGGCTTTTTCCTCGGCGGCGACGCCGCCACGCCGACCGCCATCCAACTCTTTGTGGCCCAACTGCCGGCGGTGATGGCCGCGACGCTCATCGTTGTGTTGGCCTTACCCCGCCGCACACCCTTGGCAGGGCAATTCTTGATCGGTCTCGTCGTCAGCGCCGTGACCTACCCACTGGCTGGTTTCTGGACCGGCGGCGGCGGCTGGCTGGCGCGCTTGGGGCAAACCTTATCGTTGGGTCATGGCCTGGTCGATTTTGCCGGAGCCGGTACGCTCTTTGTCCAAAGTGGGGCTACGGCTCTGGCCGCCACTCTGATATTCAAGCGCCCCGCCGACGCTGCTCTCGCGCCATCCGAACTATCTTTCGCTATGCCACAATCTCACCGCTCTTTGTTGGCCGGGACAGGCGCGCTGCTGGCCGCCAGCGGCTGGATCGCTATGAATCTGGTGAACCCACTCTACACGGCGCTTGGCGCAACCCTCAATTGGCCCCTCATCGCTCTCAACGGATTGGCAGGACTGGCCGGGGGCGCGTTGGCGGCGCAACTGTACAGTGGGTTTTCTACCGGCCGCCTCGACCCTCTCTGGGGTCCGCGCGGCGCCCTGGCCGGATTGATAGCCGTCAGCGCAGGGGCGCCTTTTTTGCCCACATGGGCTGCGCTGCTCAGCGGGGCTGTCGCTGGGCTGCTGCTCCCCTTTGCCCATTACACCGTCGAGCGCCTATTGCGCCTGGAAGACAACACAGCCGCTGTCGCCAGTTACCTTTTGCCCGGTTTGTGGGGTCTGGTGGCAGTGGCATTGTTTGCCGATGGTCGTTGGGGCCAAAACTGGAACAACACCATCGGAGTGGCCGGGCAAGGCGTGAGCGGGTTGTGGGTAGCGGCTGGGTTGCAAACCGACGCCGGGCAAATGGGCGCTCAAGTTTGGGGGGGCATCGCGCTGCTGATCTGGGGTTTCGTGCTGCCGTGGAGCCTCTTTAAATTTTTAAACCTACTCACCCACCTGCGCTTGCCGCGCAAAATCTCTAGCGAGAGTGAGGGCGCGCCGGGCTGCCTCGACGGGGTCGTCCATGTGAACGATGGGAGCTGACGTCAACTGCCAGGTATGCACCCCGATCACGGGCAGTCCGCTCTTGAGCGCAAAAGCGATCTCACTCAGCGTGCCATAACGCCCTCCAATCGCCACCACCGCCCGCGCCGCGCGGGCCACGATCACGTTGCGCGCCTCTCCCAACCCTGTCGCGATGACGATGTCCACGTAAGGATTGGCCGCTCGCGGGTCATCGCCGGGCAGGATACCCACGGTCAAGCCTCCGGCTAACCTGGCTCCGCGACAGGCCGCCTCCATCACTCCACCACGCCCGCCACACACCAACGTCGCCCCGCCTTCGGCCAGCACCCGCCCCACCGTTTCGGCGACCGCGGCTTCCTCAGGCGTGCAGCTTGCCGCGCCGATGACCGCAATTAACAAGCGGCTCATTTCGCATCGCGACGAGGTCGAGATTTCCCCAACGGGAACTCGGCCAAGACGGTATAAGTCGCGCCATCCGGCCGCAGGTCGCTGCGCATCAGTCGGAACGACGTCGCGTGCACCTGGGCCAGCTCGCCCACTCTGGCGGCGGCGATGATTTCTCCCAGTCGGTATTGGTCGGAAGAGTGGATGCCTTTGCGTGTGCGACCTAGCGTCAGATGGGGGTGAAAGGCGCGCCGTTCCGGCTCGAATCCCAAGGGCTTCAGGCTCTTTTCGATGGCTCGCTGCAAAGCTGCCAGTGCGCCGCTCTCTTCTTGCACGCCGACCCATACGACCCCAGGCCGACGCGCATTCGGGAAACAACCCATCCCGCCGATGGTAAACGTAAACGGTGCGTGCTGCAGACCCACTTCTGCGAGAGCCGTCTTGACGTGGGGTAAATCGGCCTCGGCTACGTCGCCCAAGAATTGCAGCGTCAGGTGGATGCCTTCGACTCGCGTCCAGCGCACGCTGTCGGGCGGAGCCTGACGGCGCAATTGCTCGGCTACGTCTTGCAACGCAGTTTTGGTTGCTGTGGGCAGATCAATGGCGACAAAACTTCGAATCATGGCCGGTTTCAAACGGATTTCTTGCCAACTCTATATAGTTTTCTTACTTTTTTCCAATAACATATAGTCAGGACCGAATACAAGCATATTCTGGATACCGCGCATCCAAGAGCATGCTTTTTAGGGGACGGTTCGAGAGGCGCTGGGTCATCATTGGCTCAAGCGCCTCGTCCATTTTTGTCAACCCAAATACAGCAATGCCAACGCTGTTAGACCCCACAACCCAAAAGCGATTTGCAAGGGGTGATCTTTGAGCAGTACCTCGTCCGGCGGAGCCGTTTCTCCTTTTTGATGTATCAAATAGAGATAGCGAAAGATACTGTACAACACAAACGGAATGGTCAGCATCATCGTGTTGTTTTCGGGCAGGTGCGGATTGCCCGGATCAAAAGTGTACAGGGCATAAGCCAGCACGGTAGTCGCCGTGACCACGCTGATCATCTCGTCCAAAAAGGGCAGGCTATACTCTTCAAGAATAGCCCGATGGTGATTGGCGTTATTTTGCAGCAACACCAGCTCGCCCCGTCGCTTGCTCAGTCCCATAAACAGCGCCAGTAGCACCATACAAACATAGAGCCAGGGCGAAAAGCGTTCCGCATCCACCAGCGCCGCGCCCCCACCCACGCGCAACACAAAACCTGCCGCGATGGTCAACACATCCACGATGACGACATTTTTCAACACGAACGAATAACCAATCTGCATCACCAGGTAAAGAACGACGATGCCACAGAAAAGTGGATGGAGTACAAAAGCCACCGGCAAACAAATCAATACCATGACGGGGATGGCAACCTGGGCCGTGCGCACCGCCAAGCGTCCCGAGGCCAGTGGCCGATGGCGTTTTTTAGGGTGCTGACGGTCCTGTTCAATGTCCGCCAGATCGTTGATTAAATAGACAGTTCCAGAAATAAAACAAAAGACGACAAAACCGATCATCGCGCGCAACAAATAATTGATATTGGTCAGCTTGGCATCAAAGACGAGCGCCGCAAACACCACGACGTTCTTGGTCCATTGTTTCGGACGCATCGTGCGCAGCAGTTCCAGGATCAAGATACCCTCCCAAGGGTTTGATATGAGCCGATGATACCAGAACCTGGCAGAAAGGGCAAGCACACGTTCATTGTTGCTCGACTTGACGCGCACCTATTTTTGCCAAACAAGCCGATTCTGGTATAATGCGCCGGGTCAACCGGTCCGTTGTGGTTGACCCAGGGTTGAATATGGAAGAGCCTACACCCACACCCATTGCTCCAGAAGCTGGCGAACCGCGCTATTGTCCTGAATGTGGCAGTCGGGTGGCAGATCTTGCCACGGCCTGCCTGATGTGCGGCGCGTCGCTCGACGTTCAAGACATCCCTGCGCCGGAGGAGCCGTCTCGACCGCGGCTTCAGATTCCCTGGCGCGGCCTCATCGCCGGAATTTTGACCGCAGCCGCTTTTATCGCGGGCGTTGGTTGGTTGGTCAAAACACAGATAGCGATGTCGACTGGCACTGCCACACCGTCGTTGACATTCACTCCAACCCGCCCGCCTACGAACACGCCTAGACCCACCGACACACCCTCGCCCACGGCCACTGCATCGCCTATCCCACCGCTGGCTCACCAGGTTCAGTCGGGAGAGACGTGCATCGGAATCGCCGCCCAATATGCGGTTCCACTGGATTTGTTAATCGCGTTGAATCCGGAGAAATGCGGCCAAGGGGCGACCATCCGGCCGGGCGACATTCTGATCGTACCGGCGGCGACGCCCACGCCGGGTCCCACCCTGACCGTTGGCCCGGGCACGCCGTCGCCAGCGCCCCAGTGCCCTATCTACCACGTCGTTCAGCTCGGCGAAACGGGTTTGGGCATCGCCGAGCAGTACCACATTTCCCTCAACGAAATCGCAGCCGCTAATCCCGATCAGGATCTTGGCCAGTTACAAGTCAATCAAGTCTTGACCATCCCCTGTGGCACACCCATCCCGACGGCCACCCCGACGCCTGACCCAAACGCCACCCCGACACCCATTCCCAAGTACGCGGCCCCGGCGTTATTAAGCCCTGCGGCGAACGCTACAATGACCGATACGATCGTCCCTCTGCAATGGACGGCGGTCAGCCTGCTCCAGGAAAATGAAGTGTACGCCGTACGACTGCGCCGTTTAGATCAAAACGCGCCGGTCATAAGCCTCTTTACACGCACGACGCTGGTCCGCCTGGATGAGGAGTATGCGCCATCATCCCAAGAACCTATCCGCGAGTACAGTTGGGAAGTGACCCTGGTCCGCCGGGTCGGGGTGAGCGACACCGGCGAGCCGCGCTACTCGGCCGCCAGTTGGCCTAGCGAAAAGCGCATCTTCCGCTGGCTATACGCCGCCTCCCAAAAGTGACATTTATCACCAGGAAAAAGAGACAGTTGCGACTTTACTAACTATCGAGTCGTGCTATGATGACCACGAGGTATGGTTCATCTTTTCTTTCAAGCATTCAGCGGAGGCAAGGCAGTGTATAAAATTCTGGAAAAAGAGGTCCTGAGTGACATCAACAAGCTCATGGTCATCCAGGCCCCTCAAGTTGCACACAAGGCGCAGGCCGGGCAATTTGTCATCGTTCGCGCTCACGAGCGTGGTGAGCGCATTCCTCTGACCATCGCCGACTTTGACCGCCAGGCGGGCACCATCACCATCATTTTTCAAGAAGTGGGCAAGTCCACGATGGAGATGGGCACCTACAATGCGGGCGATGCCTTTTTGAATTTTATGGGACCACTGGGGCACGCCACCGAGGTCGAAAACTACGGCACAGTCATTTGCATCGGCGGCGGTGTGGGTATTGCCCCGATTTATCCCATCGCCAAGGCCCTTAAAGAGGCCGGCAACACCGTGTTCTCAATCATCGGCGCCCGCACGCGGGACTTGCTCTTTTGGGAAGACAAAATGGGCGCGGTCAGCGACGAGCTGATCGTGTGCACCGACGATGGCTCTTACGGGCGTAAGGCCCTGGTCACGCAGCCTCTGAAAGAGCTGCTGGAATCTCGCGGTGACGCGATCAAAAAAGTGTGGGCCATTGGACCGGCCATCATGATGAAGTTCTGTGTCAAGACCGCCGAGCCTTTTGGCGTACCCATCATCGTCAGTCTGAACACGATCATGGTGGACGGCACCGGGATGTGTGGCGGGTGTCGCGTCCAGCTCAAGGACGCAGCCCAATTTGTGTGCGTGGACGGCCCCGAATTCGACGGGCGACAGGTTGACTGGGATTTGCTCATGGCCCGCCAGGCGTTTTATCGAGACGAAGAGAAACGGGCCGTCGAGCAATGGGAACATCACTGCCGGCTCGAAGCGCAACTGGCCGAGACCCAGGCCTAAATTATAGAAAAGGTGAGAGAATGGCTGAATTGAAACCCAAAGACCGCATGAAAATCCCTCGGCAGACAATGCCACACCAGTCGGCCGAGGAGCGCCGGGCCAACTTTAATGAAGTCGCCACCGGCCTGACGCTGGAATTGGCTATGATGGAGGCCGAACGTTGCCTGCAATGCAAAGAATCGCCCTGCGTGGAAGGCTGCCCGGTGGAGGTGATGATCCCGCAGTTCATTCGGGCCTTACGCGAAGGCGACTTGCCCCAGGCCGCCCGCATTCTCAAGAGCAAAAACAATCTACCCGCCATTTGCGGGCGCGTCTGCCCCCAAGAGAGCCAATGCGAGGTCAAGTGCCTGGTGGGAAAGCGCGGCGAGCCGGTCGCCATCGGGCGCTTGGAGCGCTTTGTCGCCGACTGGGAGCTTTCGCAAAGCCACGAACCGCCGTCGCCGCCGCCATCCACGGGCAAGCGCGTAGCCGTTATCGGCTCCGGCCCGGCCGGGCTGACCTGCGCCGGCGACCTGGCTCGCATGGGGCACAATGTCACCGTCTTTGAGGCTTTGCAGGACCCCGGCGGTGTGTTGGTGTATGGCATCCCAGAATTTCGTCTACCCAAGGCCGTCGTCCAGGCCGAGGTGGATTACATCAAAAGCCTGGGCGTGCAAGTAAGAACCGACGCCGTCATTGGACAACTCTACACCATTGACGAATTGCTCAACAAAGAGGGGTACGATGTCGTCTTTCTCGGCACCGGCGCAGGTTTGCCGTCCTTTATGAACATCCCTGGCATCAATTATAACGGCGTGATGTCGGCCAACGAATTCCTCACCCGCGTCAACTTGATGAAGGGTTATCTCTTTCCTGAATACGACACGCCGGTCAAGGTGGGTAAAAAGGTCGCCGTCATCGGCGCGGGCAACGTGGCCATGGACGCGGCCCGCTCGGCGCTGCGCCTGGGCACGCTCCAAGCTCGGAACGACGGCAGCGAGCCGCCCCAGGTGTACATCGTCTATCGCCGCTCCTCGACCGAAGTGCCGGCCCGGGCTGAAGAAGTCGAGCACGCCAAAGAAGAAGGCGTCATTTTTAAATTCCTTACCAACCCCGTTGAGATTATAGGCGACGAAAAAGGCGCCGTCGTCGGTATGCGCTGCATTCAAATGGAATTAGGCGAGCCTGACGACAGCGGGCGGCGGCGTCCGGTCCCGGTCGAAGGCTCCGAGTTCGACATGGACGTGGATACGGTCATTATGGCGCTGGGTACGCGCCCGAATCCGATGGTGTTCCAAAGCTCGGGTGGGCTGGAGCGCACCCGCTGGGGTACCGTCGTGGCAAACGAACAAACCGGCCTGACCACCAAAAGCCGCGTCTGGGCCGGCGGCGACGTGGTCACCGGCGCGGCCACCGTCATCAGCGCGATGGGCGCAGGCAAAGCCGCCGCTGCCGACATTGACCGTTTTTTGCGCGGTGAGCCAGTGTACGAGGAAGGATTGCTGGCCGAAGCCTAAAAACACCCCCTTTACATGCACCAGGCTCCCAATTTCGGGGGCCTGGTTTTTTTCATCCTTGTTCATCTACCAACTCGCCCACGATGACGATGCGCTGGGTGTCGATCAGGTACGGATAACACGAGATCAGCGTGACCACCGGCTCGCGGGTGGGCGCCATCACCTCCACTTGGTCGGGTGCAATGATACGTTTGGCTTTAACGACATAGCGGTACACGTGCGTCGTCGTCTCTACCGTGATTTCGTCCTCCAGTTGCAGGTCGGGCAGGCGGCGAAAGATCTCGCCAAAGATGTCGTTGTGGGCCGAGAGCACCATATTGCCGCGCTCGCCCGGGTTGGCCGAGCCGGGAGTATGCCCCACGCCCAATTTGAGCGACTCCCAGTCATCTCCCAACACGATAGGGGCGTCTACGTTGATGGAGGGAATGATAATGCGCACCGGATGTTCCGGCCTGACTTCCACCGTGGGCAACGGCGCTGGAGAGGGAATCTCGACCAGCGGGCGCAGATGTTCGGGGATGCTGGCTTCGATGGGTTGGGCGCCGCCGGGCGCGGTGGGCGGCGTGTGACCGCCGGGCAGATAAGCCACGGCGATGGCCGCCGCCGCCGTCGGCGTGGGGCGCGCCTGCTCCAGACTGGCGACCGAAGCGGCGATGTTGGCAGACGAGGCCTCATTCGCAGCGTCGCGCGCCCGAAACCAGCCCACTACGGCGGCGATGAGCGCGACGACCACGGCGACTTCGACCAGTGTCATCGCGCGGTCTAGCCACAGCGCGACCTGAAACCGTCGGGGACGAGCGGCAGACACGCCCAATGTGTCGCCGCGCGCCCGGGCCGCTTTGCGCTCGGCGATGAGCTGCTCCAGTTCTTCTAGGCCGATCTCATCTACGCGCCGACTAGGCATAGTCTGCTCATTTTCCTGCCAGTTCGGCTTCGATCATCTGCACAAAAACCTCGTAGGGTTGAGCGCCGCTCAAGGGCTGGCCGTTGATGAAAAAGGCCGGGGTTCCGCTTACACCAAAGCCCGCGCCCTCGCGCAAATCGGCCATCACCAGCTCTTCGTAACGTCCGCTGTCCAAACACTCATCGAAAGCCGTCTGATCCAGCCCCAACCGCCCGGCGTAACTCTTGAACACAGCCGCGTGATCGGAATTGTTGCTCCATTGATCCTGTCCGGCGAAAAGCCAGTCGTGCATCTGCCAATACATATCGTCCCCGCCGACCTCGCGGGCGCAGCGAGCCGCTTCGGCAGCCTTGAGCGCCTGCGGATGAATAGAAGTCAACGGAAAGTCCTTGAACACATAGCGCGCCTGGCCGGTTTTGACATAGTTTTCGAGCAATTGAGGCCAGGTCTGCTCAAAATGCCGCGAACAAAAGGGACATTGATAGTCGGAATATTCGACAATCGTGATGGGCGCCTTGACGTCGCCGCGCACCGGTGCATCTCCCAACGGCACATCGGCGGGGGCCAGCGTCGGGCGTGGCTGTTGTTGGGCTTGTTGCTCGGCCTGGGCGCGGGCGATGGCCTCGGCGATGGCCTGGCGCAACTGACCATTCTCGGCCAGCGTGATGGCCTGGTCAAAGAACTCGATAGGCAACGCGCCGCTAAAAGGATAGCCGTCGATGAAAAAGGTGGGCGTGCCGCTCACGCCATAGGCAAAGCCTTCTCGCACGTCGGCCTGGACGGTCGCGGTCGTGCGGTCGCCATCCAGACACGCATCGAAAGCGGATTGGTCCAGCCCAAGCTCTGCGGCGAAACGCTTGAACACGCTCACGTGCTCCGCGTTTCCGGCCCATTCGTCCTGAAGCTCAAACAGCCGGTCGTGCATCTGCCAGTAGACGTCGTCTCCGCCCACCTCGCGGGCGCAACGGGCCGCCGCGTGGGCTTTGGGCGCCTGGGGATGGATCTGGGTGAGCGGAAAGTCTCTGAACACGTAATACACCCGCCCGGCGTCAATGTATTGCTGCTTTAGCGTCGCCCAGGTCTGCGCAAAATGCTGCGCACAATACGGGCACTGGTAATCGGTGAACTCGACCAGCGTCACCGGGGCATTGGGATCGCCCAGCGCCAGGAGCGTATCGTCGCTGGCGCCCTGTTCAAAAGCAAAGGCTGCCGGAGTCGGCGCCAGCGCCTCGAGGTCACTGGGTTGGGCATTGGCCTGAGCCGTCACCGGCTCACCCGCCAGCGCCCCATCAATGACTGCTGAGAAAGCCGAAAAGGGTTGAGCGCCTACCAAGACTTGACCGTTGATGAAAAACGAGGGCGTGCCGCGCACGCCGCGCGACGTACCCTCGCGCGAGTCGCTTTCCACGTGGGCAGCAGTGCGCCCGCTGTCGAGACAATCGTCAAAAGCCGCTTGTTCAATGCCCAGCGCAGCGGCATAACCTTTGAAAATGTTCACCGCGTCGGATTGGCCCGACCATTCCTGTTGGCCTTTGAACAGGCGGTCGTGCATCTCCCAGTAGGCTTGCGCTCCGTCCACCTCTCCGGCGCAGTTGGCCGCCTCGGCGGCTTTGGGCGACTGGGGTTGGCTGCTGAGAGGAAAGTCGTTGAACACATACATCACCTGCCCCGTCTCGACGTAGCGCGTCATCAGCTCGGTATAGGTCTCGGCGAAAAAGCGTCCACAATAGGGGCACTGGTAACTGGAGTATTCTTCGATCACGACGCTCGCGTCGGGATTGCCTTTGAAAGGGTGTCCTGCGGCGGTAAAGCCCACGCTGTAGAGCTGGCTTGGCTGTGTTTGACCGTCATCGCTGGTGTTTTCGGACGCTGGTTTCTGCACGGCGGCGGGAGTCGTGTCGGTTGCATCGCCGCCGGTCGGCTGGCAGCTTGTTACGATGACAGACAACAGCACCCATAGCATGGCCCACCAGCGCAATGCACGACGAGATGGTTGGGGGGAAACTTGCGGCTTCATAAACGCTCTCCTTTGCCTCGGCCTGTTGGCGCGCACTGCGAGTGGGCTGGCGCCAATTCCAGGCATTATAAGACCTTGCATTGGCTCTGTCAATGAATTGGTCCAATGGTTGCTTGCTTGGTGTCTTTCGGTCTTTGTGGTAAAATCTGACCCCAGCCTGAACGACGATTTGCGCAGAAAGGTGAGCAAATGTCCATTGACCAAATAGGGATTCACATCGGCCCGCTGTATATCCGTTTCTACGCGCTGGCGCTGATGAGCGGCATCATCGCCGCGGGTGCGCTCATCGCCCAGCGGGCCAAACGCCACGGCCAGGACCCCGAGCACGTCTGGAATGGGATCTTTGTGGTCGCTTTGGCCGGCATCATCGGCGCGCGCTTGTATCATGTGTTGACGCCGCCGCCCAGCATGGGCATAACGGTGTGGGAATATCTCACTTCTTTCGAACAAGTGCAGGTTTGGAGCTTCAAGTTCGACCTCCCGAAAGCGCTTGCCACCTGGGAAGGCGGGCTGGGCGTCCCCGGCGCGCTCATCGCTGGCGCATTGGCAGTGTTGTTTTACGCTCGTCGTCACCGTTTGGATTTCTGGCTGTGGGCCGATTTGATCGCCCCGGCGGTGGCGTTGGGGCAGGCCATAGGACGGTGGGGCAACTATTTCAACCAGGAGCTATACGGCAAACCCACCGACTTGCCTTGGGCTGTTACCATTCGCCCCGAAAACCGCGTGGCGGGCTATGAAACCTTTGCCCGTTTTCACCCCATGTTCCTGTACGAGATGATCATGAACCTGTTGATCTGCGGCGGGCTGATCTGGATCGGCGAGCGTTTCTCTCACCGCTTGCGGTCGGGCGACTTGTTGGGGCTGTATGCCATCTTTTATTTCAGCGGGCGCTTTTTTCTGGAATATCTAAAACTAGACGCGCCCGCGCTGAGCAGTGGGCCGACGGTGGCTCAGGTATTCTCACTCGTCGTCATAGTCGGCGGCTTGGCCTTTTTAGTGCTACGCCACCGTTGGATGGGCGCAGTGGATGGATCTGCGACTTAGTCTACCCTCTTGCATGTCGCTGGCCCGTGAGTTGCGGGGGCGAGCAATAAAAAATCCCCGCCGAATGCCTGCGGGGATAGGTGACCAGTCTCAAGTATGAGTTAAATTTTGCGCACTTCGGCGGCGGCAGGTCCTTTTTTCCCTTGCTCCACCTTAAACTCGACGCGCTGGCCTTCTGCCAGGCTACGAAAGCCTCCTTGATCGGCGATGGCCGAAAAGTGTACAAACACATCTCCGCCAGAATCGCGCTCAATAAAGCCATAGCCTTTGGTGTCGTTGAACCATTTGACGGTTCCCTGTTCACGCTCGTCCATTCTGAAACCCCTTCTGATTAAAAAAACTTGCTTTTGAAGCAGTCTGTATCTTGAAAAAAAGCCACCCTGACGCCAAGTCTGGGGACTTTACGACACAGAGCTTACTTCGTCCTACAGCGGCCTAGTATACTCCAGGACCGTCTATGTGTCAAGACCCATTGACCGAATCATCCAAGTGCGGTATGATGTGCGCCAAATAGGATTGTGCGCGGATTCAAGATAACCCTCAATCTCAAGGAGGCAAGTATATGCGAGCGCAATATCGAATTTTATTGCTGAGTCTGATCGTTCTATTGGTTTTCAGCGCCTGTGGTGGGGGCGGTGAAAAGAAAGAAGAGGAGAGCGGCCCATCTCAGGACCAACCCACGGCCACGTCTGGCCCGGCGCCCACACAGCAGCCTCAAGAGACGGCCCCAACCAGCCCACCTCCCACAGAAGTAGTCCAACCGACCGCAACGACGGGCGGCGGTGAGAGCGGCAGTGGGACAGTGGCCGACTTGCTCAACCTGAGCGCCCTCGAGACGGATATTAAAGAACTGAGCAGCGAGACATTACAAAGCTACCGGCTGCGAGCCGAGTGGAAAACCGAGCCGAAAACGGGCAGCACGGTAACGGCTTCCAGCTATGGCATCGAAGTGGCTCATACCAATAATCCGCTGGCGGAAGAAATCACGATGCGGGGCGACGCAACGGGCCTGGATTCGCAGATGGTGCGCATAGAAGACCGCATGTGGATCAATGCGGGTGACCAGTGGATAGAGATGTCCAGCGACGACACGTCCACCTATGACAACATGCTCTTTTCCCTCAGTTCGGCTACATCTGGGCTGACCGGCGACGCCAAGCTGGTCGGTGAGGAAACTCTCAACGGCGTTGCCACCAAGCACTATACCTTTGACGAGTCTATTTTGGGCGCGGCGTTGGGCGTGTATGAAAAGATCAAAGGTGAAGTGTGGGTTGCTGTAGACGGCGATTACGCCGTCAAATACGTCTTTACCGCCGAAGACAAAGACGCGACCTACGACTGGAACTGGGAGGTATACGACATCAACGCGCCCTTTACCATCGAGCCGCCCACCGATGCGCAAGGCGCGCGTGAGGACATCCCCCTGTTGTCCGACGCGACCGATCGGGTCACGTTCGGGGCCATGGTCTCCTATAGCAGCGCCACGGCTTTGCAGGCGGCCATTGACTTTTACAAAGAACAAATGCCCACTTTTGACTGGACCTACGACGAGGCCGGCAGTATGTTGACCGAGGGTTTTGCCATGCTCAACTTTGGCAAAGAGGGCGAAACGGTCAGCATCATGCTTTCCGCCAGCGATAGCGGTGGGACCGACGTCGTGATTCAGGGCGGCGAATAGTGTGGTCAGTCGGCGCCCGGCGGCTAGCCGTCGCCGGGCGCTTTTATCTTGGCGCGATGAGTGTCTGTATCGAGCGCAAGCGCTACCTCTCCGGCGGCGAGGCGACGTTCGAGTGCGAATTGGTGGCGCTGGAACCAGGTTTTGGCATCCTCAAATACGTGCTCGACCGCGAGTTCCTGGTACTGCCCGCCAGGGCAAGTGGGCAGGTGCACGGCCTGGCGCTGCGCCCCGGTCACGTGACCCACGCCTTTTATTGGACCGACCGGCCCTACAACCTGTACTGGTGGGTGGACGAGCGCGGCCAGACGCTAGGCCATTATTTCAATCTGGCCGATTCGGTTGTGCTATCGCGGGATGAGTTCTCTTGGCGCGACCTGATCGTGGACGTTCTCGTTTTGCCCGACGGACAGGCGCTGGTGATAGACGAAGACCAAGTGCCTGCCGGACTGGACCAGCGGCTCCAGGCCCTCATTCAGACCAGCAAGTGCATCGTGTTGCGGGATTACCCGGCCATTGCGGATGAAGCGACCACGTTACTCGCCAGGTATACACACGCCAGTCTATGACATTCGTTAGAGTGAGCCGACCGCGCCCCGTTTGGCGTCGTCACACGCGCCCGTCGCTTTCAAGGTGGCGGGCGCGTGTGATGTCAGGGTGTGTTCTTGAGGATGAGCGGCAAAAAGATATAGTAATCCTGTTCTGCCGGCTCTGCCAGCTCAAAAGTCGCTGTTACCTGTCTGGCCGCAGTCATAGTCACGACGCACGCGCCAGCGCCGGAACAATCGCCGCTCCACCCGGCGAAGGTGGAGCCGACCAGCGGCGTGGCCGTCAGCGTGACCACCGCGCCATAGGCATAGACGTGCGCCCCGACCGTCGGCGTGACCACACCGCTGCCGTTCCCAGTCGTGGCGATCGTCAGTGTGTAGGTGTTGAACGTGAACGTGGCGGTGCAGGCCTTGCTGTCGTCCATTGCCACCACGCCGTCCGCGCAGTCGGAGTCGCCGCTCCACCCGGCGAAGGTGGAGCCGACCAGCGGCGTGGCCGTCAGCGTGACCACCGCGCCATAGGCATAGACGTGCGCCCCGACCGTCGGCGTGACAATGCCGCTGCCGTCCCCAGCCGTGGCGATGGTGAGGGTGTACGCGTCAATGGCGAACGCGGCGGCGATGGTGTGGTTGGCCGTCACGTGGGTGAAGGTGTAGGCGCTCACCGCCCCCACCGACGCGCCGTCCACGCCCACGTCCGCGATGTGGTAGCCCACGTCCGGCGTGATGCCGAACGCCTGCTCGCCGCCATAGCTCACCGTCTGCGGCGTGGCGGGCGTGATGCTGCCGCCCGCTCCCGCCGTCGGCGTGATGACGTAGGTCTTGAGGGCAAAAGTCGCCGTGACAGACTGGGGCGCATCCATCGTGAGCGTGACCGGGTTGGTGGTCGTTGTTACATCGCCGCTCCACGCGACGAAGGTAGAGCTGATCAGCGGCGTGGCCGTCAGTGTGACGAGCGCGCCCGCGCTGTAGGTGTAAACGCAGGTCGCGCCGCAATCAATGCCAGACGGGTCGCTGACCACTGCACCGCCGCCGTTGCCGCTTTTGCTCACGCGGAGTGGGTAGCCTTGTATCACGGTAAAGACCGCCTCAGCGCGGTCCTGCAGCGCCGCCTGGCCGACGTCGGCCGTGTTGGTCACGACGTCGCTGTACCCACTGGTGTGCGTGGCCACGAAGGTGAAGGTGATCCCGCCCGAAGCCGGTGCGATACCCGTCCAGGCAACCACATCGCCGGCGACGCTCGCGCCGGGCGGCGGCGCTCCGGCCCACCGCGCAAAGTCCACTTGCACTGGCAGTGTGTCGGTGAAGAGCACGCCCGTCTCGCTCAGCGTGTTGGCGTTGGTCAAGACCACTGTGTAGGTCACGACGCCGTGGTAGGGAACGTCCGTCGTGGGCGTGACCTGCTTGGTCATAAAGAGCGTCTTTTCATACGCTCCCAGATCCACCGTCCCACCCACGATGCGTGGATGACCGTCAAAGTCAGTGGAGACGGTGACGCTGAGATTATTGCCCGCGTCAATCGCCGGCGAGCCGGCCCGCAGGCGGTAGTTGCCAGTGGTGGTGGGAGCGAGCGTGGCCGTGATGGGCAGGACGAACAGCGGGTCGGCGTTGAGGTTGCCCGTGCCGGTGTAGACGCCGCCGGGCCATTGCACGTCGCTGTAAACAACAGTGGGCGCACTGGTATCGTCGTCGTAGATTTCCGGCCCACTCGCAGCGCTATCGTCCCACAGGATGCAGTTGACCAGCGTCGGGCTGCTGTACCAATCGTTGTACATCCCGCCGCCGGAGTTGGCGGCCTGGTTGCCGCTGAAGGTGACGCTGGTCAGCGTGGGATCGCTGGCATAGTTGTACACCCCGCCGCCGGAGCTGGCAGCCTGGTTGCCGCTGAAGGCCACGTTGGTCAGCGCGGGGCTGCTTGTGTTGTTGTACATCCCGCCGCCCCGACTGGTGGCCTGGTTGCCGCTGAACGCGACGTTGGTCAGCGCGGGGCTGCTGGAGGAGTTGTACATCCCGCCGCCCCAACTGGTGGCCTGGTTGCCGCTGAACGTGACGTTGGTCAGCGTGGGGTTGCTGCCGTTCCAGTTGTACATCCCGCCGCCTCGACTGGTGGCCTGGTTGCCACTGAAGGCGACGTCCGTCAGCGTGGGGCTGCTGAAGGAGTTGTACAACCCACCGCCGTAGCTGGCCTGGTTGTCGCTGAAGGCAACGCCCGTCAGCGTGGGGCTGCTGGAAATGTTGTGCATCCCGCCGCCGTAGTCAGCATAATTGCCGCTGAACGCGACGTCCGTCAGCGTGGGGCTGCTGGAGGAATTGTACATCCCGCCGCCGTAGTCGGTGGCTTGGTTATCGCTGAAAGTAACGCCCGTCAGCGTGGGGCTGCTGTTGAAGTAGTTGTACATCCCGCCGCCGTCGTCAGCCGAGTTGTCGCTGAAGGTGGCGCCCGTCATCACGGGACTGCTGAAAGTGTTGTACATCCCGCCGCCATAGTCGGCCGAGTTGTCGCTTAAGGTAACGTCCGCCAGCGTGGGGCTGCTTGTGTCGTTGCTCATCCCGCCGCCGTGGACAATGGCATGGTTGCCGCTGAAGGCGACGTCCGTCAGCGTGGGGCTGCTGGCGTCGTTGCTCATCCCGCCGCCGTAGATAGCCTGATTGCCGCTGAAGGTGAGGTTGGCGAGCGTGGGGCTGCTGGCGTTGTTGTACATCCCGCCGCCGTACCAGTGGGGCTCGCTGCCGTTGGCGTACCCGGCAGTGATGGTAAAGCCATCCAGTCGGGCCGTCTGCGTCACTCCGCCGCCGGTGACGACGTGGTAGGCGTTGTTGCCCTGGATGTCAGCCCACGTTTCGGCGATGTGGTTGCCATCCGTATTCGTATCGTCCCCGTCAACGTCGCCGCTGAGGATGGTCACGTGCGCCGTCCAGTCGCGCTGGTCGCGCTGCGTCTCACTGACGACGCCGTAGCCGCCAAAGCCGCCATAGATGGCTATCCCTTGGGTTAGCATGAAGGTAGACGTGCGCTCATCCTCCACCTGCCCGGCCCCCTGGTCGGGATAGTACACCCCCTCGGCCACCCAGATCTCGTCGCCATAGACGGCGGCGACCAGCGCATTCTGCACGTTGGTGTAGGCCGTCGTCCACGACAGGCCATCGTGGGCCGGGCCGGGGGCGTCCGCGTCCACGTAGATCACACCCGGGTCGGCGCGCGCCGCGCGGACGCCGGTCAGGAGCAGCGCCAGCGCCGCCAGCGCCGCGCCAATCGTCACAGATACGGTCGCGCGTTTGAGAGAAACCATCGTTTGCCTCCTGAGACCTGCTAGGTTCCCCAAACCTGGCAGGTCTGCTATTCCTGCGGCGGCTCGACCACGACCAATTCCGTCGCGCCCCAGTCCAGCGTGCCGGGGCCGTACTCGTCCAGCTTGCCGTCGCTATCCGAATCGAATCCGTCGGTGATTGTTTTATCGAGTAGAATCTCGGCCCGCAGCACGTGCGTGCCTGGCTCGACCGCGCCGTAGGGATAGACCCAGTTGGCGGCCCATATTCCGGGCTGGTCTTCGACCGGCGCTTGCCAGAACGGGGCCAGGTCGTTCGGCCGGCCGCCCAACAGCAGCACATCGTCCACCCAGATGCGCGGCGTGGCGGCGTCAATGAAGTCTTGGGCGCGTTGGCGCGTCGTCGTACCCCACGCCAGTCGCACCGTGATCTCTTGCCCGGCATAGATTTCCTGGGTGCAATTGCAGCCCGCGATGACCCGCACCGGCTGCGGCGGTCGCCAGCGGGCGATAAAATCGTCGGCGGCGCACGCGCTGCCCGGCGCGGCGTGCGTCGTGCAACTGAAACCCAGGTAGCCAGATTGGTAGCCGGAGAGCGCCCGGCGCATCACCTCTCGCCCGTTGAAAGCGATGGTCAGGGTTCCAGATTCGAGAGTCAGATGGGCCTCGTTGACCGCTTCCAGCCCTGTGTTCAGCGCGCCGCTAAAGGTCCAATCTATCAACGTCTGCCACTCGCCGTCGGCCAGCCGCCACAATGCGTAATAGCCCTGCGCGGTCCAGTCGAGCAGATAATAGTCATTGTTGTTCTGCACGCCGAACATGACGCCGTAGCTCGTGTTGGACAGGTCGCCCGGGTTTTCGACGACGCCGCCGCGCACGGTCAGGTCGAATTCATCGAACAGATAATTGGTGTTCCAATCGCTGACCGCGCCGCCTCCCTCTTGGTAAAAGGGCTGCAGCACGAACTGGCCGCCCGCGATTTCGGTCACGCCAAAGGCATATTCCTGGGGCCGCCATTGAAAACGATCATCGTCGAAATGATCCGCAAAAGCGAGCTGGAACGCCCCGGCCGCCGTCGGCGGGGTCTCCGGCGCCGCCAGCGCGGCGGGGATAATGAGCGCCTGTCCGACCGTCAGCGAGCTAGAGATGTCCAAGTTGTTGACCGCCAGCAGCGCGTCGAGCGCCACGCCGTAACTCGCGGCGATGCTGAACAGCGTATCGCCGGTCTGGACCACGTGGGTCAGTGTGGCCGTCGGCCCAATGAGCCACACCCGCATCTGATCGTTCGAGCCGGCGGCCAGCAGCGTCCCGTCGGGCGAAAAGGCCACACAATGGATCCACGACGAAGGCCCGGTCAGGGCAGCGAGTTCCTGGCCGGCAGCCACGTCCCACACCCGGACGGTCAGATCCCAGGAGGCCGAGGCCAGCAACTGGCCGTCGGGCGAGAAGGACACGCTGTCCACCTGGCCGGTGTGCCCGCTGAACACACGCAATTCCTGTCCGGTGTCCACGTCCCACAGCCGGACCGTGGTATCCACCGAGCCAGAGGCCAGCGTCTTTCCGTCTGGCGCAAAGGCGAGGCTGTTGACCCAGTTGAAATCTCCGCTGATGGTCAGTCGCTCTTGGCCGCTGGCCGCGTCCCACAACTTGATCTCGGCCGCCCCCGAGGCCAGCGTCGCGCCATCGGGCGAAAAGGCCACGCTGCGCACACTACCATAATGGCCGAGCAGCGTGCGCAATTCGCTGCCGCTCTCCACGTCCCACAACTTGACCGTCTGGCCCGTGGCGGTGGCCAGCCATTTACCGTCCGGCGAAAAGGCCAGGCTGTCGCTCGGATCGCTGCCAGGCAGCGTGCGCAGCTTGCTCCAGGTAGCCGTGTCCCACAGGTGCACGCCGCCGCCGCTAACAGACCAGGCCAACAATTTCCCATCCAGCGAAAAGGCGACGTTGCTCGTCGCGCCCGTGGGGAGTTCCAGAAGCGTATTGAAGGTGTGGGCGTCATAGATGACGATGTTGTAACCGGCGATGGCGATCCATTTGCCGTCGGGCGACCAGGCCAGGCGGGGGGCCGAGTCTTCATACAACGCCACTTGGGTGGCCGTGAGAGCGATGGATGCGGGCGCAGCGGTCGCCGCTGGCGTCGGCGGAGCGGGTGTGGGCGCTACAGACAGGCCGATCTCGGCGTCGGCGGCGCAGCGAAAGCCCCGGCCGCCGTTCTTTTCATCCGGGTACCAGAATTCGCGCTTGGCGCTGCGGATGGCTTCTGCGCCGTTGCCCCACGAGCCGCCCCGCAGCACGCGCCACGAGCTGCTGGTTGCGCCGGTCGGGTTGACCTGTCTTTCGGCGTAATACGGCCCGTACCAGTCCGCTACCCATTCCTGGACGTTCCCGGCCATTTCCAGCGCGCCGCACCAACTGGCGCCTTCGGGCAGGCTGCCGGCCGGCGCGATGCGCGGGTCGCACTCGCTGTACTGCGCCAACTCGCAGGTGGGGGTTTTGTCGCCCCACGGCCAGGTGTATCCCTCGGGGCCGCGCGCGGCGTACTCCCATTCCGCTTCGGTCGGCAGGCGCGCGCCAGCCCATTCGCAGTACAGGCGGGCCATGTACCAGTCCACGCACACCACCGGCAAGTCGGCTTTGGTTGGGTCGTCATAATCCAGGTTACCCTCTTCGCACGTGGGGGGCTGGCAGGCGTCCGCTTCTACACAGCGCCGATAAGCTGCATTGGTCACTTCGGTGCGGTCTATCCAAAAGCCATCCAGCGCCACCGGGTGCACCGGCTGCTCGGTAAGCTCTCCGTCCACGCTGCCCATCTCGAACTCGCCGGCCGGCGCATAAACCATCCCCATCCCATCGGCAAAGCGGGTCCAGGTGTCGCCTAACCGAAAGATGTCGGCGGCGAGAGCCGGCGCTTGTGTGGGGGGCGCGGCCGTCACGACCTGGATGAGGGTTGGGGCAATCTGGGTCACCTCCAATGCCGGCGTCGCTGGGGCGGCTTCGCCCTGAGGCTCAGCCCGAAGGGTCGGCGCGAGCGTCGGCCGGGGCAGGGTTGCGGTGGGCGTCGGCTGTGGGCGCTCGGCGACGGCCAGCGTCGGCTTTTCTCGCGGCGCGTGGATGACCCCCGTTGCCACCAGCAGCACGCCGACCAACGCCAGCAACGATAACCCGATCACGCCCCAGGCCCATACAGGCGCACGCCGCCTGGGCGGCGCTGTTGCGGCTGTGGAAACTTGGACCGCGCGCGTGCTGGGTGGCTGGGCGGCAGAGGCAGGAACGACCTCAAACGGCAGCGGCGGCGTTGCGAGCGCGGGCGCGGTGGGGGCCTCGGCGATGGCGCGTTGCAGGGCGGCGACCATCTCGTCGGCGGCGGCAAAGCGGTCGGCGGGGTTTTTAGCCAAGGCTCTCAGGATCACTCGCTCGACTGCTGGCGGTACGCCGGGCCTGACTTGGCTGGGCAGCGGCAGCGGCGCGGTGATGTGCTTGAGCACCACCGCCAGCGGCGTCTCGGCCTCGAACGGCACGCGCCCGGTGACCATTTCGTACAGCATCACCCCCAGCGAATAGATGTCGCTGCGGGCGTCCACCTTTTCGCCCTGGCCCTGTTCGGGACTCATGTAGGCCGGCGTGCCCACGCCCACGCCGCTGGCGGTGAGGTGTAACGAGTCGCCCAACATCTTGGCCAGGCCAAAGTCGGTCAGGTAGCAGTCGCCCTGCGCGTCGAGCAACACGTTGCCGGGTTTGACGTCGCGGTGGACCACGTCGAGCCGGTGGGCGTAGGCCAGCGCCGCGCCCACCTGCCCAATCGCGCGGTTGATTTCGTCCATGCTCAACGACGTGACGGCCATGCGCTCTTTGAGTGTGCCGGCTTCGACGTAGCGCATCACCAAATACAGCCGGCCTTCAAATTCGCCGTAATCGTGCACGGGCAGGATGTGGGCGTGCTCGAGTTTGGCGATGACCCTGGCTTCGCGCTGGAAGCGCTCTCGAAAGCTGGGGTCTTGGCTCATCTGTTCGGGCAACACTTTGACCGCCACGTAGCGGTCCATTGTGGCGTGGTAGGCTTTGTAGACGGTGGCCATGCCGCCCACGCCGATCTGTTCCAGAATGCGGTAGGGACCAAGCTCTTTGCCAATCAACTCGCTCATGGTGCTCTCCTCGGTGAGGTGATTTGTAAAAAACCGACCCTCTCTAACTCAAAGCGGATGAGCGTCGGCGCCGGGAACCGCTGGACGAGAGTCCGACGTGGGCGGAGGCGTTTTTATGTTGCTCACGTTCATCTTAGCACAGACAGCATGGGGTGTCAACGGACAGAGGCGCTCGGCACTTCCAAGCGCCGAGCGCCTCTTTTAGTAGGGTCAGTTATGAGCCAAGGGATGAGCCAATCACGGCCTCAGTTTGTCTAGTTCGGCCTGTGCGGCCTCAGTCACCCAGGCATCCCAGGCTTTGAGCGGCAGCAGTGAGACCGCCTGCTCGAAATCGGCCCGGGCTGGCTCAATTTGACCCAGCGCTGCCTCGCTCATCCCCCGGCAGTAAAAGCCGCGCGGATCGTCAGGGATGAGCGCCAGGATCGCTTCACAATCGGCCAGGGCTTGCTCGTGCTGGCCCAGCGCGCGGTAGACCCCGGCCCGGCTGCTGTAAAAATCGCCCGAGTTCCACGCATTGTCGGGCAGCAACGTGATGGCCTGGTTGTAATCGGCCAGGGCGGCGTCGAGGTCGCCCAGACCTTCGTAAAGCATTCCGCGCGTCCAATAGGCCGGGGCGGAAGTGGGGTCAATGGCGATGCCCCGGCCATAATCGGCGATGGCTTCCTCCACCCTACCCAGACAGCGCAGTACATTGGCCCGGTCCACGTAGCCGCTGAAACGGCCAGGGTCCAGTGCGATGGCCTGGTTGACGTCGGCCAGAGCCGCGTCGCACTCGCCAAAGTGCATGTAGGCGCTTCCCCGGGTCTGCCAGGCCTCGTACAGCGTCGGGGCCAACTCGATGGCGGTGTTGGCGTCAGCCAGGGCCTCGTCCTTCTTGCCCAGGCCGGTTTCGTAGATAAGGGCGCGCGTGAGATAGTATTGCGGGTTGGTCGGGTCTAGCTCGATGGCCTGACTGATGGCGGCAAGGGCCTCGCGCCACTCCTGCCGGGCGATGTAGTCACTGGCCTGTTGGAAAAGGGCGGCGGCTTGCCCGGCTTGATCAGAGAGCGGCGCGGGCGTCGGCGCTACTTTTGCGCCCCAGCGCGGCCAGTAATTCGCATGCCACCAATAGGGCACGCCGTCTATCGTCCCGCCCACGCCGCTGCCGTCGGCGTTGATCAGCACCGTCTGCTCTATACCCTCGCGGCCCTTTTCGTCGTACCAGCACAGAATCTGCTGGCCGTCGGGCGTCCACACACAGCCGCCGCTGGCCAGTTGTTTGCCCTCAAAGGCATATACCTGATGTGGGTCGCCGCCGTCGGCGCGGATGACCCATACACTTGGCTCGGTTTCGGTCTGGAAATACAGCAAGGCCAGCCGTTGGCTGTCGGGCGACCAGGCGGCGTAAACAAAGCCCTCGTCGGGAGCAAACAAGGCCTGTTCGCCGGAGCCGTCGGGACGCATCCGCCACAGGTCGCCGTCGCGGTAAAAGGCGATCCACTGCCCGTCGGGCGACCATTCGGCGCCCTGGTCCTGGACGTCGCTGTGGGTGAGCTGGCGCAGCCCGGAACCGTCGGCGTTGATGAGGTAGATGTTGTGGTCATCGTGTTGGTTTGAACCGGCGCTGATAACGATTTGCTCCCCATCGGGCGACCAGCGCCAATCGCTCAGCGCCTCAAAGTCCAGATCGGCGGTGATTTGCGTGACCGGGTTAGCCGCTATATCCCCGCTAACCATATCGAAAACACAGAGCTGCGGAGGCGTCACATCCGGGCATCCTATCACGATCTTGCCCCCCTCCGGACGCGCCGGCTGGAGATGAAGCGGCTCGGGCGTGGGCGCAGGGGGTGGATTGGCTGTCGTCAGCAGGCCGGCCTGCACGGTGAAGGCTTTCATGCCGCAGGTATCGTTTGCCAAGCGCTCCACCAGCAGCGGCGCGCCAGTGACGAGGTTAAACACCTCCACCGTTGTGACGCCGATGCACCCCTTTTGGACCGTAAAGGTTATCTCTTGGTCCTCGGTCAGGCCGCCTATGGTCACGTCCTGCACGATGTAGACCGAATGACCGGCCTCGGCAGGCTTGATGGGTTGGTCTAGCTTAATCTTCCGGTCGCGCATTTCGGCCTTGGAGGGTTCGCCGCCCGTCTCCACCGTGCGCGTGTTCACGATGTCGCCGCCTGTGAACAGGGTGACGTCCGCCCAGTCCGAAGTGGAAGTGAATCGAATCCGCAGCGGAAAGGTGAGTGGGGGGGATGCAGGGGCGGCAACTAATGCCGTTGGCGTCGCCATGCCCGTAGGCCGGACCGCAAGCGTGCCCGTTGCCGTTGCTCTGACGACCGCCATCTCTGTCGGTGTGGCGGCGGCGACTGCCTCCGGCGTCGGCGTCGCTTCCTCCACCCGCACCACCTCCAGCCGCCCGCCGCTGATGTTCACCCGCAGCGGGATGCGGCTGAGGATGAGCGCCAGCGCCGCCAAGAGGACGACGCCCCCCGCCGCCCACAGCGCCACGCGCCCCCAGCGCCCCCCTAGCGTCTGGCGCAGAGCAGTCATTGCTCGCGTCGGGAGAGCCTTTGCCGGCTTTTCAGCCTGGTCCCGTCTGGCCGGTAGCTGCACGATTTGCGCTTCTTCTCCGGCCAGCCACGCCGCCGCGTCGAACGCCTCAATCATCTCTTCTGCGCTCTGAAAGCGGTCCTCGGGGTTCTTGGCCAGCGCCTTTAGCAGCACCCGCTCCACCGCCGGGGGCACATCGGCCTTGACCTCGCGGGGCAGCGGCAGCGGCGCGGTCATGTGCTTGAGCACTACAGCCATAGGCGTCTCGGCCTCGAACGGCACGCGCCCTGTGACCATCTCGTACAGCATCACGCCCAGCGAATAGACGTCGCTGCGATTGTCCACCTTTTCGCCCTGGCCTTGTTCGGGACTCATGTAGGCCGGCGTGCCCAGCCCGACCCCGGTGGCGGTGAGCCTGGCCGAGGCTTCCATCATCTTGGCCAGGCCAAAGTCGGTCAAGAAGCAGTTGCCCTGTGCGTCCATCAGCACGTTGCTAGGCTTGACGTCGCGGTGCACCACGCCCATCCGGTGGGCGTGGGCCAGCGCCCCGCCCACCTGGCGCAGGATGCGGCCGGCCTCTGGCAGGTTCGGCGGCTGTTCGGCGAGGCGCTGCTTGAGCGTGCCGGCTTCGAGGTAGCGCATCACCAGATAAACGCGCTCTTTGTCCTCGCCATAGTCGTACACCGGCAGGATGTGGGCGTGCTCCAGCTTGGCGATGACTTTGGCCTCTTGCTCAAAGCGCTTGCGAAAGCCGGCGTCCTTGCTCAGGTGTTCGGGCAGCACCTTGACGGCCACGAAGCGGTCCATGGTGGCGTGGTAGGCCTTGTAGACCGCTGCCATGCCGCCTACCCCAATCTGTTCCAGAATGCGGTAGGGGCCTAATTCTTTGCCAATCAGCTCGCTCATCCTGTCACCTCCACTGATCTAGACTCGAATCGCTGACCGGGTCGTTTCAGGGCGCAATGCTCAATTTTACTGTCAGGCCTGCCAGTCCCGAGACTTGTTCATCGTAGCAATAGTCCTCGTATTCCAGGGTGTAGGTTTTTTGTGGATTTTCACAGCTCAACGTGTGTCGCACAATCTGCCGTGATTGGAACTTGCTGCCGTCGGCAAGTGTGTGGATCTCGCTGCCATATTCCACATTCTCGGACTGGGCAGGGCAGGGCAATCGAATTGCGAATTTGGGTAGATCGCCGTTGTACAAGTTGGGCGCAACAGCCAGTGCGTCTGTGATGTCCGCTTGGGTTTTCTCAAACGTCTCGCGGCTAGGGCCTTCCTTCGTCTCACCGTTGACCGATGTTTTGTAGCTGATGGTGAGGTCGTCTGCGCCATAATCCACGGTGAACGCCAGCTCGACCGACTCGCCGCCCGGATAGGTGATGGTTGCTTTGTAACCATCCACTCGGAACTTGATCACGTCGTATACCACATCGTAGACTCGGATTGTCAGACCAGACTCGATCCGCACGTAGGCAGCCGGGCTGGACTCGACGTAGCCCAACGTGACTGTTGCTGTTTGAGGCTTGGCTTTGGAGCCGCACCCGGAAAGCAACACGAGGAAAACGCTACCAAAAGTGAACGTGACTCGCGCAATGCTGCGATAGACCATGTTCGTTGCTCCTTTGCCAGAATAGTTTTGACCGTGTGGGGTCTTTTGTCAGCATAGCATACGAGCATCACGAACAAGTCACGCACAGGTAAACGTTCGGTAAACAAACTCTGCGCTGCACGCTTTACGTCGCGGACAGGTGAAAACGAAACGTGGCGCCCTGGTCGGGTGTGCTTTGCACGTGGATGGCCGCACCGTGTTGCTCCAAAATCGTGCGCACGATGGTCAGCCCCAGGCCGGCGCCAGAGGTGTCGCGCACGCGCTCGCTGCGATACAGCGGGTCGAAAATGTATGGCAAGTCGTGGGATGCGATGCCTGCGCCGCTGTCGTGCACCTCGACGGCGACGCCGTCGCTCTCAGGCCGCAGGCAAACGCCGGCCTCACTCCCGCGCGGCGAATATTTGACGGCGTTATCCAGCAGGTTGACAAATACCTGCCCCAGCCGGTCCCGGTCGCCCCACACACGCGGCAGATTTGTCGGCGACTGGAGCGACAGTTGCACGCCATGCGCCTCGGCGGCCGGATACAGCGTCGAAATGGCCTCTTCGACCACCGCCCGCAGGTTCACTGGCCCGGGCTGAAGCGGCGTCAGGTCCAGCCGCGACAGCGTGAGCAAGTCCTCGACCAGCCGCGCCAGCCGCTGGGCCTCGCCGGCGATAAAATCACGCGAGCGTCGCCACAGCGCCTCGTCCTTTTCGAGACGGCAACTGCCCAGGATATCGGCGTGACCCAAAATGCCGGTGAGCGGGGTGCGCAGCTCGTGGGCCACGGCGCTGATGAGGCGGCGGTGGGCCTCTGCGCTGTGCGGAGCCTCGGAGAGATCGTGCAGTTGGAGCAGCACGCCCATTTCGTCGCCCAGCCACGCAGCCGTGACGCGCAGCCGTCGCGCAGGGGCATCGGGCGCGGCCACCTCGGTGGTCTCGGTCACGTGCGTTTCGAGCACTCGCCTGACCAATCCCGTCAGCGCCAGGGGCAGCGTCAACGTGTCGCCTGCCGCGCCCCACATGTAGGCGGCCACTTGATTCCAGGCCGTGGCGCGCCCGCGCGGTCCCACGACGATGACCGCGTGCGGCAATGCGTCCAGCAACGCCCGCAGCCCGTGAGCATCGCCTGGCGCTGTAAGCACGCGCCGGTTATCGCGCCGCCGCCGCGCCAGCCACCAGATCGTACCCATCGCTGCGCCGATAGTCAGCAGCAGCCCCACGACGACCGCTGCCAAAGGCAGACTCATCACCGGCTCAGATACAGGTACGGGTGCACTATTCATCACTGCCGCCCTTTCGTGCTATTCGTGCCATTCGTGCCATTCGTGATTCGAATCCCCGGTCGCAAGCTTGTAGCCCACGCCGCGCACCGTCAGCAGATAGCGGGGATTGGCCGGGTCCGGCTCGATTTTGGCCCGCAGGCGCTGGATATGCACGTCCACCGTGCGCGACTCGCCGAAATAGTCATAACCCCACACCCGCTCCAGCAGCATCTCGCGTCCGAAAACCCGTCCCGGCTGGCGAGCCAGCGTGACCAGCAGGTCGAACTCTTTGACCGGAAGATGGACCGGCCGGCCTGCGACGCTCACGCTGCGCCCCTCCAAGTCAATTTCCAGGTCGCTCACGCGCAAGAGTTGGCCCGGCGACCGTTCCCCGCTCTGTTGCGCCAGCCGCAACACGGCCCGCACCCGCGCCAGCAGCTCGCGGACGTTGAACGGTTTGGTGATGTAATCGTCGGCCCCCAGCTCCAACCCGATGATTTTGTCTATCTCTTCCACCTTGGCCGTGAGCATGATGATAGGGATGTAATTCCGCCGCGCCCGCACGGCCCGGCACACCGCCAACCCGCCGACGTGGGGCAACATCAAGTCGAGCAGGAGCAGGTCCGGCGGATGGGCGCTGATGTGAGCCAGCGCGGCCGCCCCGTCGCTCACGACCTGCACGGCATATCCTTCCTGCTCCAGCGCCGTCTGCACAAAGGCAGCGATGGCGGCCTGATCTTCGACCACGAGAATGCAGTTCATCGTTGTTCAGTTTAGCACAAATGACCCCAGTGCGTCAACATTTGTATGCTCGGACCGATTTGGAGTACAATAGCTGTATGGACGCATCTCCGGTACCCCTTGACCAAACCCAGGACACCGCTCCCCGCCCCGGTCTGTGGGCCTGGATCCGCGAGCAGATCAACCTGGGGCTCTACAAACCCCAGCCGGCCCCTGGCGTGCTGGCCCGCCGCCTGCGCGGACGCGAGGGCGTGTATTACGTGCTGCGCTCGCCCGACGCCGGCCAGTATCTCAAGCTATCCGACCAGGATTATTTCGTCTGGTCGCAGATGAATGGTCAGCGCACGGTCAAAGACCTGGTGGTGGCTTTTTTTCTGACCTACGGAGCGTTCGCCTTTAATCGGGTCAGCCAACTGGTGCGTGAGCTGCGGCGGGGCGGCTTTTTGGCCGACCGCCCGCTGGACGTGTTGGGTCACATCCAGAGTGAGCTACAAAATCGTCGCTTGCTCGGTCGGGGCGAGCGGCTGACGGCCTTGTTGGTGCACCACGAAATCCTTTTCCCCGGCATTGATCGCCTGCTGGACCGTGTGTATGGTTACGCCTTTTGGCTCCTGGCCTGGCCAGTCCAGGCGTTGTTGTGGCAAATCATCCTTATCGGCCTGGCTGTGTTTGTGAACACCCTGGTCAAAGGCGACCTCCCGCTGCTCACTGTCGGTAACTCCTATTGGCTGGGCCTGGTTGCTCTTCTGATCATCAACGCCCTCATCATCGTCGTCCACGAGCTGGCCCACGGACTGGCCGTCAAACATTACGGGCGACAGGTGCGACGGGGCGGCTTTATGATCTATTATGGCTATCCGGCCTTTTTCGTAGACACGATGGACATGTGGCTGGAGGGCCGCCGGGCGCGCATGGTCGTCACCTGGGCCGGACCGCACTCTGGGCTGGTGATTGGCGGTTTGTGCGCCCTACTGACCCAGGCTCTGCCCGAATCGGCTCTCACGCCCTGGTTGTTCAAGACGGCGTTTGTGGCCTACCTGAGCGTCTTTCTCAACCTGAATCCCTTGCTGGAATTGGACGGTTATTTTCTGCTCATTGACTTGCTCGACATCCCCATGCTGCGACAGCGCTCGCTCAATTTTGTGCGCCGCCAATTATGGGAGGAGTCGCGCGACTTGTGGCGCAAATGGCGGCAGGGCCAACGGGCCTGGGCGGCCGGCTTTACGCAAGAAGAGCGCCTGTTAGCTACGTTTGGCGTGCTGGCCATCGGTTACACGCTCTATAGTACGTGGCTGGCCTTTTACTTCTGGCAGACTCATATCCTCGTCGCGCTGCGCGAATTGTGGAGCCGCCCCGACCTGTTTAGCAAGCTGCTATTTTTACTGCTCACAGGCGTCGTTGCACTCCCCTTGGGCGCGGCGCTGGCGGTCAGCCTGTTGGCGTGGGCGCGGCGGACCTGGGCCTGGCTGGAACGACGGGGCTTTTTCGAGCGCGAGCGCAACATCAATCTGACACTGCTGGCGGCGCTGGCGCTGCTTACCCTCGGCCCCACGCTCATCTACGACCCGTGGTGGAGCCGCTACCTGGCCTTGATGCCGCCCTTGCTGCTCACGCTAGGGCTGATGGCGACGCTGCACACCGCTCGTCTCTACAAAGGGGCCGAATTTCAGCGCGTTTTTTGGGCTTGGGCCGCGACCCTCTCTCTGTTGTGGACTGCGGCCAGTCTGCGGGCGCTCGTCTGGGTGGGTGTGACCGGAGAAACGACCATCGCGTGGGTCTACCACTTGGAACGTCTGGCGAGCCTGCCGCTGGCCCTGTCCGGTGTGCTGGGACTGCTGCGCGTCGATTTGCGGCGCGGGGCGACCTGGGAGCGCGGTCTGATGGCCGGCTGCATGGTCCTTGGCGTGCTGGCAACGCTGCCGGTCGCCCGCTGGACCGCCGACGCGTCGCTGCTTGGGGCCGTGTTGAGCGTCAGCGCGCCTTTTCTCACCTTCGCCTTTGTTGCGGCGGCGTGGCCCAATCTGATCGCCTTTGGGCGCACCCGTTTCGTTGCGGCCTGGCTGGCTTTGCTCGCCGCTGCTGTGCTGACCGCTATCACGGGGCTGCTGCGCGCTGCGCCAGACGCTCCCCCGCCATCTTCCGATCTGGACCGCTGGCTGGGTTTGGTGAACGCCGGTGTGTGGACGCTGGGAGCCGCGCTCTACGCTCTGGCCGGCCAACGCCTGCGCTTTGAGCGAGCAGCGTGGGCGGCGGCCCCGACCCTCAGCGACGAAGAGCGCCTGCGCCAGGCCTTTGCCCGCTTTTTCACCAGCCTCTTTGAGAGTTTTCAGCAGGCGTTTGGCGCTCGCCGCGCCCGCCAGATAGACGACGAGCTGGACATCATCGCTGCCACAGCCGACTGGGACATTGAAATCGACGGCGGCCAGGTGAACGACGAGTTGGACCTGCGTCAGATGACGGTTTGGGAGCAAGCCGACCGCTACCGCGAGGTGCTGGAGCGCACGATGGACCTGATCGACGATTGGGCCGGCAGCCGGTTTGTGGCCCGCGCCGCCCAGGCCGCTTATGACAGCCTGCCCTGGCCCGAGCGGGAAGCCCTGGGCCAATACGTATTGGCCGGCACGGCCTGGGGCGCAGCCAGCGCGACCCAATTCGCCGCCCACCGCGACGGGCGCTGGCGGCTGGTGCGCGCGGCGCCCCTCTTTGCCCGCTGCTCCGAGCGCGCCCTCGACCTCATCGTCGCCGCGCTGGAGAGTCACACGGTCGTGCCGGGGACTGTATTGGCCCGCCAGGGCATGCCGGTGGACCGCTTTGTGTTGGTCCAATCGGGCGAAATCGAAGTATGGCGGCGCGACCCAGACACGGACGTTTCACACTTGGCCGGCGAGCTGCGGCGGGGCGGCAGTTTTGGCGACGACGCCTTTTTCGGCGTGGGGCATTATGACGCCACCTATCGCACCAGCGTGCCCAGCCAGATATTGGTGCTCAGCCGCGCTGCCTGCGACCGGCTGGTGCGGGCTGGAGTGGCCCTGGCCACCCGTGTGGGCGCATCGTTGGAGATTGTACGCCTGCTCAGCGGCATGCCCTTGTTCAGTCACCTCAGCCCCCAGCAGTTGAGCGCCCTCGCCAGTCAGATGGGCCGACGCAGCGCCTGGGGCAGCCAGATTGTGGCGCACGCCGGCGCCGAACGGCACAGTCTGTTCATTGTGCTGCAGGGCGAGGTCGAGGCGTTGGCCAGCGACGAAAAAGGTGAAAAGTTCGTGGCCCACGTCTACACGCCGGGCGAGCACTTTGGCGAGTATGCCCTGTTCGCCGATACACCCTACCAGTTCACCTATCGCACCTGCGGCCCGGCCACGCTGCTCACTCTGGACGAAGCGGCGTTTGACGCCCTGGTGGCTCAGAGCGGTCAGATGGCCGCCTTTGTGGAACAAATCGGCAGCGGCCGCCTGTTGACCGTGCAACATCGCAAGTGAAGGAGAAGCTATGAACTGCTGGCATTGTGACCGGCCGGCCCACGGCGCGTGTAAATTTTGCGGGCGAGCCGTATGCCGCGAGCACGCCCAAAACCTGCCCCACGTGATAGACATCTTTACCACCAAAGAAGGGCGTTATCGCGCCCTGGTGGTAGGCGACGCATTATACTGCGGCGTGTGCGACCCGCAAGAGGATCCTGTTCCGATGGATATTCTGGACGAGGCATAACCTGGCACGGCGGGGCGAATTGTGTTATAATCTCGCCACTTGCCGCCAGTGCTTGCGGCGTGTTGACACCATCATAAAAGCAGGGGGAGCAACCTTGAAGATCACAACCGAAGACCTGGGAAATCGCCAGATATTACTCAGCATTGAAGTCGATCAAGAGCACGTGGAAAATGCCTTGCGGGGCGCAGCCCGGCGCATCGCAAGGCAATACAACATTCCAGGCTTCCGCCGGGGGCGCGCGCCCTACCACGTTATCTTGCAGCGTGTAGGGCGTGAGGCGCTGTTGCAGGAATCGCTCGAAGACCTGGGGCAAGAAGCCATCAAGGAAGCTTTGGAACGAGAAGAGTTGGAGCCTTATGCGGCGGGTGAGCTACATGATGTGCAGATGGACCCACTGACCTTCAAAATTCGCGTACCTCTGCGCCCCAAAGTTGACTTGGGCGACTATCGGGCGTTGCGCATCGAGCCGCCAACGGTCACAGTTCAGGAGGAACAGGTCCAGGCCGAACTAGAACGATTGCGCCAGGAAAATGCCATCCTGGAGCCAATCGATGGTCGTCCAGCTCAGATGGGCGATGCAGTGTTGCTAGAGTTGGAGGTTGAACTGGATGGTGATTCCATCCTGAAGCGTGATGACTATCGATTGGTGCTCGACCCGGACTCTGAGTCGTTGGAGGCTGGCTTTTGCGATCACATAGTGGGCTTGGAGATCGGCGCGGAAAAACAATTCGCCCTGGCGTTATCGGACAACTGGGGCGCAGATCGAACCGGCAAACTGGCGACCTTTTCGGTGAAATTAAACGATGTCAAGAATCGTGTTCTGCCCGACCTGGATGACGATCTGGCCCGTACCGTCGGCGACTTTGACACACTAGAGGATCTGCGCCAAAACATCCGGCAACAACTCGTGGAACACCAGCAACGGGATGCCGATAGCGAATATGCCGAACGAGTGATCGAGGCGTTGGTGTCCTCAGCGACCATCGAATATCCACCGGAACTGATCGAAGATCAGATGGATGACATGGTCGAGGATTTGGAAAAGCGCTTGGAAACCCAAGGCGCAGACCTGGAGAATTTGTTCAAGTTGAGCGGCCGGACCAAAGAGGATTACCGTGAATCCCTCCGCCCTCAGGCAGAGACCATCATCCGGCGCGGACTGGCGTTGGGCAAGCTGGCGCAACTGGAGGGATTAACTGTGCAGGAGGTCGAGGTTGACCAACACATCACGCTCTTGAGCGCCGGTTGGGGTGAGCGGACCGCTGAAGTGCGCGAGGCTCTATCCGATCCGGACAGCCTGCGCTCCATCGCCAGCCGTCTGCTCACCGACAAGGCCGTCCAGCGTCTGATCGGCATTGCCAAAGGTGAAGCGCCAGAGTTGGAAGAGGACCCCCACGGGGGACCAATGACGGAGGACAAAGAATTGACGCCGGAGGACGAATAGACCTCCGTGACGCCATCCGTCTTTCGTCAAAAAAGGAGCATTTCTATGAACAAATTCAATCCCCAAGCTTTAATCCCAATGGTCATCGAATCTACCGGTCGGGGTGAGCGCGCCTATGACATTTATTCACTGCTGCTCAAGGAGCGCATCATCTTTTTAGGTACGCCGATTAACGACCAGGTAGCCAACCTGATCGTGGCTCAGTTGCTCTTTTTGAGCCGCGAAGACCCCGAACGGGAAATTCAAATGTACATCAACTCGCCCGGCGGGCAAGTCTACGCCGGCCTGGCCATCTATGATACGATGCAAATGATCCCGGCCCCTATACACACCTATGCGGTGGGTTTTACGGCCAGCTTTGGCACCGTGCTGTTGACTGCCGGGGCGATGGGCAACCGCTACGCGCTGCCCCACGCGACGATCCATATGCACCAGCCGATGGGCGGCGCATCGGGCCAGGCCACCGACATCGAAATCCACGCCAAAGAGATTCTGCGTCTGCGCGACCGGCTCAATGATATCCTGGTCAAGCACACCGGCCAAAAAAGAGAGATTATCGAACGCGACACCGAGCGTGATTTTTTCCTGGACGCCTATCAGGCCGCCGAGTATGGCCTGGTGGACCACGTGTTGGAGATTGAAAAAGAGACGAAGGACGAATGACGAGCGACGGACGTTTTGTCATTCGTCGTGGCGGAGTAGAATAGAATGTTCGCCAGTCAAGGAGCGCCGGCTTTTTGCTCCTTTTGCAAGCGATCGCGAGATAACCTGGGCCGGTTCATTGCTGGACCGGACCAGGTTTATATTTGCGAAGAATGTGTGGCCCTGTGTGTAGACATTCTGGCTCAAGAGCCAGCCCCCGACACACCGCCGCTCGTGCCGGTAGAGCGCAGCCTATCGCCCAAAGAGATTTACGAGCGCCTGGGCGAGTGGGTCATTGGCCAGGACCGGGCGCGGCGGGTGCTGTCGGTGGCCGTGTACAACCATTACAAACGCATTGGGCCAGGGCAACAGGCCGGCGACGTGGAGCTGGAAAAGAGCAACGTGTTGCTCATCGGTCCTACCGGTTGCGGCAAGACGCTCCTGGCCCAGACGTTGGCCCGCATCCTCGACGTGCCCTTTTGCATCGCCGACGCCACCGCGTTGACCGAGGCCGGATACGTCGGCGAGGACGTGGAGACGATTTTGCTGCGGCTGATCCAGGCCGCCGACTATAACATTGAGCGGGCCAGCCAAGGCATCGTCTACATTGACGAGATCGACAAGATCGCCCGCAAGAGCGGCGCCAACCCTTCGATCACCCGCGACGTTTCCGGCGAGGGGGTGCAGCACGCCTTGCTCAAAATCCTCGAAGGTACCGTCGCCAACGTGCCTCCGCAAGGCGGGCGCAAACATCCCCAGCAGGAATTTATCCAGATCGACACCCGCAACGTCCTCTTTGTCTGCGGCGGTCTGTTTCCCGGCCTGGCCGACGTTGTCGCCCAACGCCTCGGGCAGCGCGGACGCATCGGCTTCCCCGGTTCTTGCGCGGGCGAGAAAGAAGAGCTCACCGAAGCTGAGCTGCTGCGCCAGGTCACCTACGACGACCTGACGCGCTATGGCCTGATCCCCGAATTTGTGGGCCGGCTTCCTGTGACCGTCAGCGTAGATCCGCTGGGCCGCAAGGAGCTGATCCAAATCCTCACCCAGCCGCGCAACGCCATTGTCAAACAGTTTCAACGCCTGTTTGCGATGGATGGGGTCGAGCTGGTCTTTACCGACCGGGCGCTGGAAGTGACGGCGGATCTGGCGCTCAAGCGCGAGACGGGCGCGCGCGGCCTGCGCACGATGATCGAAGAGGCGCTGCTCGACGTGATGTACGAGATCCCCTCCCGGCGCATTGTGCGGCGCTGCGTGGTCAACGCGGACGTGGTGCGCGGCTTGGTCGGGCCGGAGTTGTACGACCGCCACGGCGAGCGACTGGCTCGCTTGGATAAAGCGGCATAAGCCCCTGCAATAGTAACTGCTCACGCCAACGGCTTTTTTTACCACCAAGACCGGCCGGAAAACAAGACAATGATATACATTCCAAAGCCTTTATGTCTTTCAGAACCTTGGTGTCCTGGTGTCTTGGTGGTAAAACATGTTTTGCTGAGCAGTCACCTGCAATAAAAAAACAGGCCCCGGTGCGAATGACCGGGGCCTGCTGTGTAATGAGCACCCCTGGCGCGACTCGAACGCGCAACCTACAGATTAGAAGTCTGGCGCTCTGTCCTTTGAGCTACAGGGGCAGATCGGCGTTATTCTAGCGCAGGCGAGTGCTCCTGTCAAGCTTTTCACACTTCCAGCTCGGCCAGCCGCCGCAAAATCGCTCCCGTATCGCCCTCGGTTTTCAGGTGCGCCTCGCTCGCCACGCGCCCGTCCTTCAAAAAGACGATGCGGTCGGCGTAACTGGCGGCGCGCGGGTCGTGCGTCACCATCACGATGGTCTGCCTGTGCTCGTCGCAAGTCCGGCGCAGCAAGCGCAATACCTCCTCGCCAGCCCGCGAGTCCAGATTGCCCGTCGGCTCGTCGGCCAGCACAATGGCGGGCTGCGTGACCAGCGCCCGCGCGATGGCGACCCGTTGCTGCTGACCGCCGGAAAGCTGGTCGGGCTTGTGGCCTCGCCGGTCGTCCAAGCCCACCAGCGCCAGCAATTCGTCTATTCGCGCCTGGTATGCGCGCGCCGATTGACCATCAATCAACAAGGGCAACGCCACGTTCTCCTCGGCGCTCAAGGTCGGCAGCAGATTGAAGAACTGGAATACAAAGCCCACCCTGCGCCGGCGGGTCATCGTGACCTGCTTGTCCGACATAGCCGAGAGGCGCTGGCCGTCCAAGATGACGTCGCCAGACGTCGGTTGGTCCAGTCCGCCCATCAGATGCAGCAGCGTGCTCTTGCCGCTGCCCGACGGTCCCATCACAGCCACGAACTCGCCCGGCTCGACCGCCAGATCCACGCCGATGAGCGCGTCTACTGTCGTGGCGCCCATCCGATACTGCTTGCCCAGATTCTCTGTTTTCAAAATAGACATTTTACTCACTCCGCATCGCATCAATGATGTTGACCCGCGCGCCGCGCTGCGCGGGCCACAGCCCGGCCAGCAACGGCACGCACAGCGCAATGATGACACACGTCACCACTGCCTGGATGGGAAAAACATAAGGCAATGGATAGCCGTTGACCGACGCGCTGGTTTCCACGGCAAAGCCCGATAGCCACGCCCCCACCATCACGCCTAGCAGGCCGCCCAAGACCCCCAGCGCCACCGCTTCGGCCAGGATCAGCCGCACGACCTGCCCGTGCGTCATCCCCAGCGCGCGCAGCATACCGATCTCGCGGCGGCGCTCCCACACGTTCATCAGCAGCGTGTTGACGATGCCCAGCGTCGCCACCACAATCCCGATCAGCACAGCCAGGTCGTTCACCGCAAAATAACTGTCCGTGAGCTGCTGAGTGCGGGCGCGAAACTCGGCCTGCGTCTCGAAGCGCAGGTTGTACGTGCCGCCCCACTGGTCCAGGATGCGCCGGCCCAGCGCCTTGGGGTCGGCGCCCGGTATCAGGTTGACGGCGATGGTGTCGGCGCCGCTGACGCCAAAGTAACGCTCGGCGTCGGCGTACACGCCGTGGAGGGCATAGCCGCCGGCCGTCAGGTCAAGAGTCACTCCGGCCACCTCAAAATCGGCCGGTCCCTGTAGGGTTTGCAGGCGAACCGTATCGCCCACGTCCAGGCCATACCATTCGCGCAGCGGGCTGGCGATAAACACGGCTCCGCCCTCGGTCCAGCGTGCGATGGCCTGGTCGGGCTGTTCCATGTCAGAAGTAAAGTAAAAGTCGAGATGCTGAGAGCGCTGGGGGTCCAGGGCGATAAAGATCACGGTCAACTCTGATTGAGAGGCGTCGCCTGGGGTAAATTGCGTCGGGATGGTCGCGGCCGGCCGGGCCAGCCGCACCTCGGGCAGCGCCGCGATCTCGTCGGCCAGGCTGCGCGGCAAGCGCTGCGGCGCATACACCCACAGGTGGGCGGCCAGGGTCTTGTCCATATAGTTTAGCGCCAACGCTTTGGCGCTGCTCACAATGCCCCCGATGATGATGACCGAGGCCAGCCCGAACATCAGCGCCGCCGCGGTGAGCGCCGAGCGGCCCGGACTGCGGGCCAGGTTGCGCCCGCCCAGCCGGCCCTCCACCCCGAACACACCTAACGCCCGCCCGGCCCAGCGTTCCAGGGGCGGAATGGCGGCCGCGATCAGCAGGCTCATGCCCACCATCATCGCGATCATCATTCCAAAAGCCAGGTTATAGGGCATTTCCACCGGATGGATGCGATAGCCGGCGGTCAACATGAGGTCCAGGGTCGCCAGCGCCAACCCCACGCCGATTTGCCGGCGCGAGGCCCGCCCATCGCCCTGGCGGCGCTGTTGGATCGCCTCGACCGCCGGCAGCCGGCCGGCCCGCAGCGCCGGAGCCAGGCCCGAAATCAGCGCCGCCGCCACGCCCACCACCAGGCCCGAGATGACGTGCTCCGGCAAGATGACCAGCGCGCGCAGCTCGCTATTGATGGCAGCGCCTACGAGCGTTTTCATCCCCGTCGCCAGCGCCAGCCCCAAGCCCACGCCCAGCGCCGCGCCCACCAGGCCCAGCAGGGCCGCCTCGACCAGCACCAGCCTTACGATCTGCCCGCGCCCTGCGCCCACAGCCCGCAACAAACCCAGCTCGTGGGTGCGCTCGGCGACGGTGGTGGCAAAGGTGTTGTAAATCAGAAAAGCGCCCACCACCAGCGCCAGCACGCTGATGAACCCCAGGCCGATGACGATGGTCTGGACCATTTGATCGACCAGCGCGCCCTTGTTGGCCGGTCGAAGGACACGCAAGCCCTCCCCCAGCGCCGTTTGCAGGCTCGTTTTGAGCGTCTCGGCGTCGGTCCCCGGCGCGGCCACGACGTCGATCTGGTCCAGGCGGCCGGGGCGCTCAAAGAGCCGGCCGGCCGTAGAAAGGGTGGTCAGGCCCACCTGGCCGTGTCCCAGGCGGGCCAGGCCATCGGAGGCCAGCAGGCCCACCACGGTCAAACGCACCTGCCCGGTGGGCGCGACCAATTCGACTTGATCGCCCGGCCCAACGCCCAGGTCCTCGGCGTAACGCTGGCTCAACAAGACAGCGTCCCGGTCGGCGGCGGTCAGATCTGCGCCCGACGCCAGGCGATAGTGACCCACGGCGTGGCTGGCTTGCGGGTCCACGCCATAGAGCACCATGCCGTCAAAGCTGCCGAACATAAAGGACGTTTTCCAATCGCTCAGTTGGGTCGTGGGCAGCGTGGTGATCTGCAACAGCGGGGCCGCTATTTCGACGCCAGAGACCGCGCGCACGCGCTCCAACGTCACTGCATCGAATCCTTCGTTGCCGACGATGCCGGCCATCGCGGTAGTCACGGCCAGGTCGGCCCGCCCGGCGGCCTGGTCGAACATGTCGGCCACCGAGCGCGTGGCGCTCTCGCGCACCACGCCCGCCGCGACCATGGCTGCCACACCTAATGCGATCCCCAGCACCGTGAGCAGCGTGCGCGCTTTGCGCGTGGCGAGGTTGCGAGGAATGAGACCGTGTAACGTGTGCATCTTTTTTGCTCCTATTATCAATCTACTCCAACAACTCCTCGCACCGATCCAGCCATTTCAGGTCGGCTTCCAGGTGCAACGCGCCCGCTTCCAGCAACACAGCGGTATAAGGGTCGGTCAGTTGATTGACCTCGGCCCGTAAGTCGTTGAGTCGGCGCAAGACGCGCAAGTAGGCCTGGCGCTGGTTCCAGATCAGGCTGTTCACGTCGCCGCCCGCTAATCGGGTAAACACTAGCTTGACGTAAAATTCATCTTTCAGCCGGCGGGGTTGCTCGACCGGTTCGGCCAGCCAGCGGGCCAATTCCTCGCGCCCGGCCGCGGTGATAGCGTACACTTTGCGCGGGGGACCCTGGCCTTCTTGCTCCTGACCCTTGAACTCGACCAGACCGTCCCGCTCCAGCAGGCGCAGGGTGTTGTAAATCTGGCCGATGTTCAGCTCCCACAGCACGCCGACGGTTTGTTCAAAGGCATTTTTGAGTTGATAGCCGTGCAGCGGGCCTTGCGTGAGCAAACCGAGGAGGGCGTGTTTGATGGTCACAGGTCAGGTCCTGGAATACATACCTGGTGAATACATACCTGGTCAATATTATACACAAAGCTGTTGAGGTGTCAATACGACTTTTGGTGGAATTTGGTCAGGCGGTGAGTTGGATGGACTGGGGTTTATGAGAAGCGTGTCTGCCTGGATGCAGAGGCCCCACATTTCGGTGGAGCCTCTTGGGTTTCGTACATGCGGCGTGCGGTCTACCGGGTATAGGCCGTCGGCAAAAACTCCTGCCCCAGCAGCTCGCGGGCGATGATCATCCGCATCACGTTCACCGTGCCTTCCGCGCCGATAGAGTAAGAGCGGATGCCGCGAATGCCCATCTCGATGGGCAGCTCTTTGGTGTAGGCCATCGCGCCGAACCAGTCGGCGACTTGGTTCATCACTTGAAAGCCGACCAGCGGAGCGCGCAGCTTGGCGATAGCGGCGGCCAGCGCGATGTCCTTGTGGGTGGCGGCTTCGCGCTGGTATTTCTGGTCCATAATCCAGGCTGCTCTGTAGGTGCTGAGCTTGACCCCTTCTAGCTCGGCGTACAGGTCGGCCAGGGGGAACTGGATGCCCTCAAAGCTGGCCAGCGGGCGACCAAAAGCCCGGCGTTGTTTGATGTGTTCCATGCCCAGCTCCAGCGCCGCCTCGGTCGCCCCGACGCAGGTCGCGCCGATCATCACCCGGGCCGCCGAAAAGCCTTCCATAGCGTGATAAAAACCGCGGTTGAACTCGCCCACCCGGTGGTGAGCCGGCAGGCGCACGCCATCCAGGATAAAGCCGCCGGTGCTGATGCCCATGCGCCCCATGTCGTCGAAAAACGTGGGCGTGATACCCGGCGTGCCCTTGAGCGGCAGCGCGATAAAGGTAAAGGCTTTGTGCCCGGCGGCGGGGTCGGGGTCGGTGCGGGCCAGCGTCAGGTGAATGCCGCCCCAGTCCAGCGACTCGCGCACGCCGCTGATAAAAACCTTTTCGCCGTTGAGTGTCCACTCAGCTTCATCTTTAGTGGCGCGGGTCTGACACGCGCCCAGGATGTCCGAGCCGCCGCCGGGTTCGGTGGTGGCGATGCCCAAAAAAGCCTCGCCGCGTGTAATTTTGGGCAGATATTCGGCCTTGAGCTCAGGCGAGCCGTAGCGGTAAAAAATAAACCCCCACGCCGCCTCCACCAGATAGAGCACCGGGATGGCTAGGCTGATGTCGGCCCGCCCCAACTCCTCGGCGGCGATGGTGGCCATGGTCCAGTCCATCCCGGCCCCGCCGCATTCCTCGCCCACCACAGGAGCCAGCAAACCCATCTGAGCCATGCCCGTGATGATCTCGCGGGGGATGCGCTCCTGTGTGTCAATCTCGCGCACGCGGGGCGTGATTTCCTTTTGGCAAAAGTCGCGCACGGCCTGTCGCCACATGCGCTGTTCGTCGGTCCAGCCAAAGTCCATGTCGGTTCCTCCCTTTTCGGTTACTAGGATTGTTCATCGGCCGCTGAGGCTCGTTTGTCAATTTCATTCAATGCTCGATCTAACGAGTGTTCGTATTGTTCGGCCACCAGCTCGATGAATGGGATGATATTCCCACGGTTTGCTTCTTCCAGAGCGTCCAGATAACGCTCGCGTTGCTCGCGCGGGATGATCACGTATGGCAGGTCAAAATAGCGAAAAACATAGTTGAGGATCAGGCGCGCAACGCGCCCGTTGCCATCGCGAAATGGGTGAATCACCGCAAGGTCATAATGGGCCTGGGCGGCCAATTCTACAATATCCTGTATGTCGCCCTGCTCAAGTCTGTCCAGACGAAAATAGAGCGCCTTGAGCATCTGTGATATCAGCGCCGGTATGTGTGTCCAGTGCGATGGCAGGAAGGATGTTCCTACGATTTCTACGTCTTGGTTGCGAAAGCGGCCGGCTATTTCTGGCCAGGAGTAGATAAAAATCAGGCGATGCATCTCGAGTAGCTCGACCGGACCAAGGAATGTTTTCTGTTTGGCCAGTTCATCCACGAAAGATAAAGCCGCCTGATGACCGGCGGCTTCCAGTCGAGCTTTTACTTCTGGAGTGATGCTCACCGAGGCGACAACTCCTCAATGGCTTGTTCGATCTGGGACTTGGTGAGTGGGCTGCCTTCTAGTGCTTCAGAGTGGTAGATCAGATCCAGACGTAAATCGTCCATTCGGGTGCGCAGGTTTACATCAAGCGCCCACCAGGCTGCTTGTTTACTGGCCAGCCGTGTATACCGGCTTTTCATGGCCTCGGAACGCAACAAGGCTTCGACCGCCTCCAGCGCCAGGTCTGTCACTGACGTGCGACGCGCCTGGGCTGTGTGTTGTAGCCGTTCGTATTGTGCTTCTGGCAAGGGCAACTGCAAGATTTGCATGTCACTTGTCTTCACCAGCGCAGTAGCTGGCTATTCGACCCACATTCATTATAACACGAAATGCTAATGCGGCAAAAAGATTCAAGGCGACCTCAACAAGACCTGGCAGGTTTTCCGAAACCTGCCAGGTCTTTTCACCACTGATGTCGGCGCAGCACGTCCAGGATGATGTCTATGCCCTCGTCGGCCTGCTCGCGGGTGATGACCAGCGGCGGCGCGATGCGCAGGGCGCTGGGACCGCATTTGGTCAGCGCCAGCCCGGCTTCGCCGATCTCTTTGATGAGCGGCTTGATCAACTCGACCGCCGGGCTGCCGTCAGGGTTGATCAGTTCGAGGCCGACCATCAAGCCCTTGCCGCGCACATCGCCGATGAGGGGCAGGTCGGCCTGCGCGGCCCGCAGGCGCGCCAGCAGGTGGGCCCCAAGCTGGGCGGCGTGGGCCGGCAGGTTCTCGGCTTGCGCCACCTGCAGGGTAGCCAGCCCGGCCCGGCAGGCCACCGGGTTGCCGCCAAAGGTGCTGCCCTGCGCGGCCGGCGGCCAGGCCGCCATCAGCTCGCGGCGGGCCAGCACGCCCCCCAGCGGCAGCCCCCCACCGATGGCTTTGCCCAGCGCGATGACGTCCGGCTCGACGCCCCAGTGCTCCACGGCGAACCATTTGCCGGTGCGCCCCAGGCCGGTCTGCACTTCGTCGGCGATGAGCAGCAGGTCGTATTTGTCGCAGATTTTGCGCAGCCCGGGTAAAAAATTGTCGGGCGGCACGATGTAGCCCCCTTCGCCGGCAATCGGCTCGACGATAATCCCGGCGCAGTCGGCCGGGGGCACCACCGTCTGCAACGCTTTTTCGATCAGATTGAGGCTGGCCCTGGCGCACATCACGGGGTCGGTGTGCAAGGTGGGGCAACGATAGGGGTTAGGATAGGCAATGTGATGCACGCCGGTCAACAGACCGGTCATGCGCTGGCGAAACATGGGCGTCGTGGCGGTGAGGGCCAGGGCGCCCATGGGCCGGCCGTGAAAGCTGTCGGTGAAGGCCAGGATCATCGGGCGGTTCTTGACAAAGCGGGCCAGCTTGACCGCCGTCTCGACCGCCTCGGAGCCGCTGTTCATCAGCACGCCCATGCCCTCTTTGAGCGCCCCCGGCGCGATGGCCCGCACGGCCTCTAACAAATCCACGTAGGGTTTCATGTATCCCACGTGGCTGGCCCCGTGGATCAACGTGTTGACCTGGTCGATGATGGCCGCTTTGACCTGCGGGTGACCGTGGCCCACGTTCATGGTGGCGATGCCGGCCACGAAATCCAGGTATTTTTTACCGTCCCAGTCGTACAAATAGACCCCGTCGCCGCGCTGCATAGCAATGTCGGTGTAGCGATAGATGGCCGGGGTGACGATGGCCTGGTCGCGGGCGATGACCTGCGCCGAAGTCGGGGTTGCGGTTGTCATAAATTCATCTTCTCCTTTTGCGTTTCACGTTCCACGCCTCTACAGCCCCAGATACGCCTTTTGCGTGTGCTCATTTTCCAACACCGCCTGCCCGCTGCCCTCCAACACCACGCGACCGGTCTCCAGCACGTAGGCATAGTCGGCGATTTGCAGGCTGTGGCGCACATTCTGCTCCACCAGCAAAATGGTCAGGCCGCGCCCCTTGAGGTGTTGGAGCGATTCGAAAATGCTGCGCACCAGCAAGGGGGCCAGACCCAAAGACGGCTCATCGAGCATGAGCAGGCGGGGCTGGGCCATCATGGCCCGCCCGATGGCCAGCATCTGTTGCTCACCGCCCGACAGGGTGCGGGCCAATTGCCCGTTGCGCTCGCGCAAGACGGGAAAGAGCTGAAAAACCTCGTCTATCGTCTGGAAGCGGGCGGGACGGGCGCGGCGGTTAAAGCCGCCCACCATCAGGTTTTCATACACCGTCATCTCGGGGAATAGCTTGCGGCCCTCTGGCACCTGCACCACCCCCATGGCGGCGATCTCGTGACCCTTCATACGGGTCAGCGCAGAGCCATCGAATGTGATCTGTCCCCCATCCGGGACCGGGCGCAGCATGCCCGAGATAGTGTTGATGAGGGTGGTTTTGCCGGCGCCGTTCGCGCCGACGATGCTCACCACCAGGCCGTCAGGGATGGTAAGCGTGACGTCGCGCAAGGCGTGAAACGCGCCGTATTTCACACTCAGATGTTCGACTTTAAGCAAGGTAGGCCTCCTCTCCCAGATAAGCGTTCAACACGGCCGGGTCGCGGCTGATCTCGGTCGGGGAACCCTCGGCGATTTTTTCGCCAAAGTTCAGCACGATGACCCGCTGCGAGAGGCTCATGATCACTTGCATCACGTGCTCGACCACCAGAAAAGTGATGCCCTCCTGGTTCAGCTCGCGCACCAACGCCAGCACCTCTTCGACCTCCACCGGGTTGAGGCCGGCGGCCACCTCGTCGAGCAGCAGCAGGCGCGGCTCGGTCGCCAGCGCCTTGCCGATTTCCAAGCGTTTGAGTTCCAGCAGTGTCAGTTCGCGGCCCAGCACGCCGGCTTTGTGGCTCAAATCCACCCGCTCCAGCACCTGCCGGGCTTTGGCCTCTGCCTGGCCGGGGTTGGTGTGGCGCACAAACGCCCCCACCATCACATTCTCCAGCGCGGTCATGTCGGGAAAGGGTTGCACCACTTGAAACGTGCGCGTCAGCCCCAACCGGCAAACTTGATGGGGTTTGAGGCCGTCGAGCGATTGCCCGGAAAAAGTCACGCCGCCGGCGCTGAGCGGAATAAAACCCGAGATCAGATTAAAGATGGTGGTCTTGCCTGCCCCGTTAGGACCGATCAGTCCCACAATCTCTCCTTTTTCAAGCGCAAACGATACGTCGTGAACGGCGGTCAGACCGCCGAAATGTTTGGTCAGGTGCGATACTTGCAGCAGGCTCATTGGGGGGCCTCCTCGATGACCGTGTTCCGGCGGCGCAGGCGAGCGTACACGCTCTGGGCCAACCCGACGATGCCTTTGGGCATAAACAGCATCACCAGGATCAGGATGGCGCCATAGAGCAACAGGTGAGCGCCGGCAAAGCTGCCCCCCAGCTCGGCGCGGGCAATCTCGGCGATGGGCACCAGCACCAGCGCGCCGATGGCCGGTCCCCACACCGTGCCCAGCCCGCCGATGATGGCAAACAGCAAGATTTGGACCGCCGGCCCTTCGCCAAACACGCTCTTGGGGCCGATGTAGGTAAAGTATTGGGCGTAAAAGGTTCCGCCGAGGGCCGTCATCAGCGCGCTGATGGCGGTGGCCTGAATCTTGATGCGCAGCGTGTTCACGCCCAGAGCCTCGGCGGCGTCCTCGTTCTCGCGCACGGCGACCAACTGATAGCCGTAGCGCCGCCGATTGTACCACTGGGTCACAATGATCGCCAGGGCGGTCATCACCAGGATGATGTAATAGTAACCCGCTTTGCTGCGGAATTGCATCACACCGGGGTTGTGGCCCAGCCAGGGCACCTCCAGGCCGCGCGCCCCGCCCAACGTCGTGATGTTGCTGACGACGTACACAGCGGCCTCGGCCAGCGCGATGGTGGTCAGGGCAAAGTAGGGGCCTTTGAGTCCGTAGCGGAAGCATAGATAGCCCACGAACGCGCCGGCCAACGTGGCCAGCGCCGCCCCGGCCCACATGCCCAGCCAGGGCGTCACGTCCCATTTGATATACAGCGTGGTAGACGCGTAGGCCCCGATGCCCAGAAACAGACTGTGGCCCAACGAGTGCTGGCCGGCATAGCCGCCCAGCATGTTCCACGCCGTGGACAGGTAGGCCCACAGCAGGATGAGCACACTCATGTGGGTAAGGTATTCGCTGGCGGCGGCCGGCCAGGCCAGCAGGAGAACGAACAGGACCAGAGGGATAAGCGTGGCGGGTTTGCGCAGTGCGTTCATTGCTGTCGCCCTCCAAAGATACCCTGGGGCCGGAACAGCAGCACCAGGATGAACACGCCAAAGGTCATCACCCGCGAGAGCGAGCCGGGCATGATGGCCGCGCCCAACGTCTCGGTCAGACCAATGATCAACCCGGCCACCAGCGCGCCCAAAAAGTTCCCCATGCCTCCCAGCACCACCACGACAAACGCGATCAAGCCAAAGAACAATCCCACGGTAGGCGAGGTGTAGTAAAAGGGGATCATCAGCGAGGCCGCCACCCCCAGGCAAGCCGAGCCGATGCCAAAGGCCAGCAGGAAGGTGCGCTGCACGTCGATGCCCATCAGCACGGCGGCGTCGCGGTTCTGCGAGGCGGCCCGGATGGCCCGCCCGGTGTCGGTGAACTTGAGGAACCAGTATAGGAGCACCGCTGCGACTCCTGAGCCGCCAAAGGCGATGAGTTGCGGCAGGCGCACAATCACCGGGCCGATGGCATAGTTCTGTTTGGCGTAAACGGTCTGCACTGTCAGCGGGTCGGCCTTGAAAAACACCAGGGCCAGGTTTTGCAGCAACAGAGACAGCCCCAACGTGAGCATAATCTGGTTCATCGTGGGATGTTTGAGAATGGGCTGAATAGTGACCCGAAACAGAACGATGCCGACGATAAACAGCGCCGGCGTTGTGACGATCAAGGTCAGGTACGGATCCCAATGGCCCTCGGCGACCAAAAAGTAGGCGATGTACATCCCGATCATCAGAAACTCGCCGTGGGCAAAGTTGATGATGCGCATTACGCCCCAGATGAGGGTCAATCCTACGGCGATGAGTGCAAACACCCCGCCGATGAGGATGCCGCTGACCAGGGCCTGGGCAATCACGTCGATGTCAAAAATCATAGGACCTCCTGGGGGAGTAAGGAGCAGGGAGTAAGGGGTAGGGAGTCATTTTATTACGCGGTCGAGAGCGGCTGCAAAGAGCTGCAGGGCCTCTTTTATCTGGGTTTCGTTCACGATCAGCGGCGGGATCCAACGGATGACGTTGTCGTAGGTGCCGCAAGTCAGCAGGAGCAGCCCGCTTTCGGCGGCGGCCACGCGCACCGCTTTGGCTGTGTCAGGGTCCGGTTGGCTGTCGCGGGTGAACTCGACGCCCACCATCAACCCAAGGCCGCGCACATCGCCGATGATGGGAAACTCGACTTGCAGGCGGCGCAAGCCCTCCATCAACTGGGCGCCGCGGACGGCAGAGTTTTCAGCTAGTTTTTCCTCCTTGATCACGCGCACACTGGCGGCGGCGGCGGCGCAGGCGACCGGGTTGCCGCCATACGTGCCGCCGTGGGTGCCGATCTGCCATTTCTCTGCCAGCTCGCGGCGGGTGACGATCCCCGAAATCGGCATGCCCGACCCCAGCCCTTTGGCGACCACCAGCACGTCGGGCGCAACGCCGTCGTGTTCGACGGCAAAGAGCTTACCGGTGCGCCCAAAGCCGGTCTGTATCTCGTCTGCGACGAGCAGGATGCCGTGTTCGGCGCACAATTCGCGCAGCGCCCGCATAAAGCCGGCCGGCGGGACAACGTAACCTCCCTCGCCCAGCACCGGCTCGATCACCATGCAGGCGGTCTCGGCGGGCGTGGTCTGGCTCTTGAACAGTTTGTTCAATTCGCGCACGGCAAAGTCGAGCGCGGTCGAGTCGTCCCAGCCATAAGCGTAGGCGTAGGGAAAGGGCGCCACGAAAATACCCGGCACCAGCGGCTGGTAGCGCGTGCGGTACACCGTCTTGCTGGTGGTCATGGCCATAGTCAGGTGGGTGCGCCCGTGAAAGCTGCCCTGAAAGACAATGATGTTGGGCCGGCCGGTGGCGTGCTTGGCCAGCTTGACTGCCGCCTCGATGGCCTCTGCGCCGCTGTTACTAAAGAAAAAGCTGTCCAGCCCGGCCGGCACGACTGGCCGCAATTCTTCAATCAAGTCGAGCATGGGCTGGTGATAGACAATGTTGATCTGGGCAAAGATCAGGCGGGCGGCCTGTTCTTGAATGGCCCGCACCACCTGCGGGTGGCAGTGACCGGTGTTGGTGACGCCGATGCCGCTGGTGAAATCCAGATAGCGCCGGCCTTCCCGGTCGTACAGGTAGGCCCCTGCACCCCGCTCGACCAAAATGTCGTTGAAATGCGTCCACACAGGCGACATATAAGGGATGGTGGAATGAGACACGACAAGCCTCCTCCCGAAGGGAGGTGCGACGCACCTCACATGGTGGGTGCGTCGCACCTGAGT
>DAOTXN010000136.1:0-27842 GCA_034435435.1 Anaerolineae bacterium
GCTCAGAAGCCTTGCGAGGGCTGGGTTTTACGCTTCTATGGGATCATCCGGGTGCGCGGCGTTCCACAACGCGATGATCTCGGCCTCGCTCTTGCCCACGTTCTCGGCGTTGAGCCAGCGGCCCCGAAAACCGCTGTTCACGGCCTGGGCCACGCGCGGCGTCAAGCGTACCGTCACCTTGATCGAGCCGTCCTTCTTGCCGATGGGCCGGTAGTGCGTCCCGTTGGGCAGTTGCACGATGCGCCCGGCCCGCAGCCCTTGCTGGATGGCCACGTCCAGCTCGGACAGCACCGCCAGCACGCTGCCACGGGTCTGGTTGGTGGCTTGCACCAGTTGCTCGATCACGTCTTCGGGGCCGACCGGGTCGGTCTTGGCCAGGCGCGGGCCGAATTCCGTCCAGGCTTGAATCTTGTTTGCCATACGATGTTCCCTCCTACGTCAGGTCATTCAGCAGTGTTCGCCGCGCGCGTTTATGATAGAGTTATCGAGAAAAGCCGTTTATGTGCGGGGAGTTACAGCATATCTTATTACAAAATCGGGGGGGGGGGCAAGTATGATTTGTCACGGAATGGGGGTGACGAATGTCAGGGAATCGGCCAACTTTTTATCGGGTGCGCCGCCGGCGCAAGACGCGCCGGCCTGTTCTCATCAGCCGTTCCAGCAAGTGGGCCAGGCGTTCGGGCGGCGGGCCGGGCAAAAGCGGCCAGGCTTCGTCCTGAGCCTTCGACCCGAGCTCATGCCGAGGGTGCTCAGCCCGAAGGGCGGGCAATTGGCGCGAGCGCAGCACGGCGTTGGCGGCCTCGATGCCGGTCACGCAGGCCCGTTCCAGGAAAAAGCTAGGAGATGGATGGCGCACCCAATCGCCGCAGCAAAACACGTCGGGCCAGGGCGTTTCGATCCCCAGATGTCGCTCGGCCGGGCCGAGGCCGAACAGGGTGTGCGTGGCCGGATTGCGGCGCAGAAATGGGTGGATCAGGTGGCCGCGCAGCTCGGGAAAGGCGCTGTGCACGTCGGCGATGGCGCGGGCCAGCAACAAGGCGTCAGGTTCTTCCAATAGCTCCGGCGGGCCATAGATGTGGGCCTCAATGGCGCTGCCGCCGCTGGCTTTGCGCCACTGGATGTAACTCTCTTGCAGGCAATCCAGCCAGAAATAATTGTCCAGCACGAATTCGCCGCTAAAAATGCCCGCTTGGGCGTAGGTGAGGGGCGAGCGGTCGAACCACAAGCGGACGATGGCGGTGGGCATCGTGCGCGGCCAGTAGAGCGGCGGGGGAGCAGGGGAGCAAGAGGGCAGGGGAGCGCTGGCGTTGATGATTTTTTCCGTGTTGGCGGCGTCGGTTGCCAGGATGAGCTGGCGGGCGTGCAAGACGCCGGATGTTTGTCCTTGACTATGCACGCGCCAGCCAGCGGCGACGCGCTCGATGTGCGTCACGCTGTAATCCATTTCGAGTTGGCCGCCCAACTCGAGCAGTTTTTGAACCAACGGGGCGATGAGCGTGCTGCCGCCGTCGGCCGGCATGTACGAAAAGGCCCACGCGTCCCGGCGCAGTAAGGTGTAGAAGCGCAAAAAGGCGATAAAACCGGACAATGGAATCTCTTCCGGGTGGGCCGAAAGCCCGTTGCGGGCCAGTCCGACGAAAAAAGCGCGCAGCGCCGGGGCCCAGCCCTTGACCCAGTCGCTCAACCACAGACCCTCGAGGGGTTGCTCTTCGCGTAGGGGGTCGATGCCCAGGGAAAAGATCAGGCTGTACCACACGCGGGGCAGGGTCAGCCAGTCGCGCAGGCCGAGCATGGCCACAAAGTGCGGGCGCAGAAACAGCTCTAGATAGTGCAGCGGCGCGGGGAGCCAGCTATGCCGCAACGCGCTGCCGACGGCGGCGCGATAGACGCGCCCGCCGCGCTTGTAAATCCAATTTTCCTCTTGAGCCGGGATGAACAGCGGCCGGATGTGGTGGCGGGTAAGCATGGCCTGCAGGTTGTGATAAGGCGACCAGATGCCGTGGACGCCGTGCTCGTCGCGGAAGCGCCAGGTGCGCCCGGCGTGGCGCAATTCGATCACGTCGCCTCCGGCCACGCGCCCGCCGGGGTAACGCGGGTCGGCTTCGAGCACCAGGGGACGGATGCCACGCTCGGCCAGGTGCAGCGCCGCCGTCAGGCCGGCCAACCCGCCGCCGATGATGATGACGGGATCGTCGAGAGAGCCTTTCGGGGGATGAAGGAAGGACATCTCGCTATCCAGGAACGTGGGACCAGACTGCGCCCTGCCGCGACGGCGCATAACGGATCAGTTCCCACAGCAGCGCCAGCGGGCGGGTCTGCATCAGCGATGGCTCGGCGTAGCATTGCTGGAAACAAGTGGTGCACAAGCGTGGGGGTGCGCCATATTCAGCGGCGGCGATGCCCAGCGCCTGCGCCCACGAATCCACGCGCAGCAGGTTGCAGGGTCGTCCGCCGTGGCTGCTCTGTTCGCGCTGGAAGGGGCGGCAGGGATAGACCAAGTCGCCGTTGGGCATGACGCGCGGGGCCAGCGTCGGGTAGCAGGGATAGGGAACCATGTCGCGCAGGGTGCTCAGGTAGGTCATGCTGCCCAAAATGGGGCCGCCCTGGCGTTTCAGCGCCACCAGGCGCGTGAGCAGGTCGCGGTAAGCTGGCGAGACCAGCAGGTCATAGCGCGGCCAGTTCTGAACCGCCTGCGGTGAGAACGAGACGAGTACGTTGTGTCCGATGCACCAGTCGAGCACCTGGGCGACGCCGGGCAAGGTGTCGGGTGCGAGCACGCAGTTCAGAATGAGCCGATAGCCCCATTCCCGTTGGTGAGCGGCATAGTGGCGCACGTTGTCCAGGATGGTCTGAGCAACGGCTGAGGGGGCGCGGATGATTTCGCTCCAAAATTTGGGGTCCGCGGCATCCAGGCTAACCACGAGCCGGTCGAGGGCGGGCAAAATCGCCTCGAACTGGGGCAATAAAAAGCCATTGGTCAACAAGGTGATGTGACGAAAGCCCAGCTCGCGGCGGGCGCGCGTCGCCAGGGCGACGATGTCGGGGTAGAGCAGCGGTTCCCCGCCGCTGAGAATGAGCCGGTCGCTGGCTTGCCGGGCGATGCGCAGGACGCGCAAGGCGTCGGTCAGCGCGAGTTCTGGCTCGGCCTGGGCGTTGCGACGCGCGCCGAAATCTTCGCAATAGACGCAGTTGAGGTTGCAGCGTGTCGTGGCATAGTATGTGACCATGAGCGGGTGTAGCATGCGCTCGCGACGTATGAGCCGCAGCAGATTGAGCCAGTAGTTGCGGGTGGAGGCGCGCATTGGCCTAGTATACCACAAATGCAGTTTCATCGCTCCAAGCCGGTCCGCGACCGGCGCCGATCTCATCCATCCGGTTAATCTTGCCGAAGGTCCTGTCCAAAAAAGCCTCCTGCCCTGCCTTGCAAGATCGCCGAAACTGACGATAATGATAAGGGTGTGTTTGAAATGAAACACACCCTAATGATAACACCTGCGCGTCGCCTGACCACACCTGATAAACGCTATGCTCCACCTGTACACGAATTTTGGGAGGACCTATCATGCGCCAGATTCGTACCTTTACCGTCGCGCCGTCGCTACCTGAAAAGCTATCCCGTCTGCCTGAACTTGCTTTTAACCTGCGCTGGACGTGGGATCACGAGACGCGAGACCTTTTCCGCCGGCTCGACCGTGACCTGTGGGAAGAGTGTTACCACAACCCGGCGCTCATGCTGGGCAAGATTGACCAGGGACGGCTGCGTTTGGCCGGCGCCGACGATGGGTTTATGGCCCACCTGGAGCGGGTGTGTGACAGCTTTGAGAATTATCTACGCAGTGAAACCTGGTATCGCCGCACCTTTGGCCGCACCGACAAGCCGCGCATCGCCTACTTTTCGGCCGAGTTTGGCCTCACCGAGTCGCTGCCGATCTATTCGGGCGGCCTGGGGGTGCTATCGGGCGACCATTTAAAATCGGCCAGCGAGCTGGGCGTACCGCTGGCGGGCGTCGGCCTGTTGTACCAAAAAGGCTACTTTCGCCAATATCTCAACGCCGACGGCTGGCAGCAGGAATCCTATCCGGTCAACGACTTTTACACGCTGCCCCTCACGCTGGTTCGTCAGCCCGACGGCCAGCCGCTCACGGTCACGGTGGACCTGCCTGGGCGCGCCGTGATCATCCAGGTGTGGCAGGTGCGGGTGGGGCGAGTGAGCCTGTTCTTGCTAGACGCCAACGTGCCGGCCAATCGCCCGGCAGACCAGGACATCACCGACGAGCTGTACGGCGGCGACGTCGAGATGCGCATCAAGCAAGAGATCGTGCTAGGCATCGGCGGCATCCGCGCCCTGGATGCGATGAGTCTCAACCCCGATGTGTGCCACATGAACGAGGGGCACTCGGCCTTTTTGGGCCTGGAGCGCATTCGCCAGCTCGTGTCGCGCCAGCAACTTTCTTTCGATGCGGCCCGCGAGGCCGCCGCTGCTGGTAACGTGTTCACTACGCACACGCCGGTGCCGGCGGGCATCGACATCTTTGGTCCCCAGTTGATCGAAACGTATTTCGAGCACTATTACCCGGCGCTGGGCTTGACCCGCGACCAGTTCCTTGCGCTGGGGCGGCAAGACCCGCTTGACCAGAGCCAGGGTTTCAATATGGCCGTATTGGCTATCCGGCTTGCCGGGCGGGTCAATGGGGTCAGCCGCTTGCACGGCGCGGTCGCCCGCAAAATGTGGCAGAATATGTGGCCTAACGTCCCTGTGGATCAAGTTCCCATCGAATCTATCACCAACGGCATCCACACCCGGTCGTGGATCTCGGACGACATGGCCGGCTTGTTTGACCGCTACCTGGGGCCGCACTGGATCACCCGCCCCGGAGATCAGAGCGTGTGGACGCGGGTCGAGCAGATCCCCGACGAGGAATTGTGGCGCACCCACGAACGGCGGCGTGAGCGCCTGGTCGCCTTTGCCCGCCAACGCCTGGCCGCCCAACTAGAAAGTCGGGGCGCGCCGCCCACCGAAGTGGCGCAGGCGGCCGAAGTACTCGATCCCGACGCGCTGACCATCGGTTTTGCTCGCCGCTTTGCCACCTATAAACGGGCCACGCTCCTGTTCCGTGACGTTGAGCGCCTGGTGCGTTTGTTGAATGCCCCTCGCTGCCCGGCGCAGATCATCTTTGCCGGCAAGGCCCACCCCCACGACGTGGAAGGCAAGACGCTCATCAAAGACATCATCCATCAGGCCCGCCGCGAAGAATTGCGCAATCGCATCGTCTTTCTCGAAGATTATGACATCAACGTGGCTCGCTATCTGTTACAAGGGGTGGACGTGTGGCTGAACAGCCCGCGCCGGCCGCGCGAGGCCAGCGGCACCAGCGGCATGAAGGCCGCCGCCAACGGCGCGCTCAACCTGAGCATCCTGGATGGCTGGTGGGACGAGGCCTACACGCCCGATGTGGGCTGGGCGATTGGGCGCGGCGAGGAATACGCTGATTTGAATTATCAGGACGACGTCGAATCGGCGGCGCTATATGACCTGTTGGAAAAAGCGGTCGCGCCGTTGTTTTATACCCGCGGCCGGGACGGCCTGCCCCGAGGTTGGATCGCCAAAATGAAGGCCTCGATGGGCTGCTTGTGCCCGGTATACAACACCAATCGCATGGTGCGTGAATATACGGAGCGCTTTTATCTCACCGCCGCCGAGCGTTATTGGCGCCTGGCAGAAAAAGACGGCGTCCACGCCCGCGCCCTGGCTCAGTGGAAGCGCCAGATGCACCAGCATTGGCCCCAGATACGCGTCGAAGGCATCCAGGCCGACGCCGAGGCGGTCAAAGTGGGGGATGTGCTGCAGGTGAGTGCGCGGGTTTTTCTGGGCCAGCTACAACCGCAAGACGTGGAGGTGGAAGTCTATTACGGTCGCGTCGACGCACAGGGCGACGTTCCTCAAGGGACGACGACGACGATGCAAGCCCAAGCGGGCGCCGATGGCTGGTACACCTACACCGGCGCAGTGTCGTGCCTCAACAGCGGGCGCTTTGGCTACGCCGTGCGCGTGCTGCCCCATCACAAGGACCTGATCCATCCCTACGAGCTGGGCTTGATTTTGTGGGCGTGACAGCCGCTCTCTTATGGCTCCACTGGTTTATTTACGCCGCCAGCAACTATCCCGCAGCGCGCACAGATGACACACTGAACCAACGTGCCCGGCGTCATAACCCGGGCCCAGGCCGATGACCAGCGAAACCGATTTGTGTGGCTCGAGCACACAATGGTTATTCAGTCGCACATCAATCTCGTCCAGCGGCAACAACGCGCACAACTCGCGTTGCCCCTGCAGCGACCAGCCCACCAACGACCCTGGGCTGAGGGCGGCGCTCACCCCCCACCCGCGTTCAGAGGCTTTTTCTTCGGCCAGGCAGCGCACTGTCTCGCCGACGCGACCCAGCGCCATCACACCCACGGTGTCCAGCCAGTAGGCGGCTAACATATCGCCGGACCGGTTGAGCTGCTCCACCTGGGCTTCCAACGCCGGACCGAGGGTGTACACCGCAGCCAGCAAGCGCGTTGCCAGGGCCAACAGGTCGGCGTGCGGGCCGACGGTCAGACCCGAAAGGTCTGCAAGACCTTTCGGGTCTACGAGCCACACGCGCCCGTTGTCTACCTGTTGGACCTCAAACTCGGCGTACACGATGGCCGGCGCGTAAAGCGGCCCGGCCATTTCGATGGCTTCGGCTGCGGCGCGAAGCGTTGCGGCTGTATTGCGCGCGCTGCACTGGCGGCGCGGCTGCTGCGCCTGGACGATCTCGTCGGGCGTCAAGGCGATGGGAATGTCTCTTAAAACAGGCATCGCTCATCTCGCAAAAATGGATTGTCTCCATTATACACCAATTCTACTCGCCCTGGTCGCTTTTTTTGGACAGGATTTACAAGATTTGCAGGATTTTTCCACCAATTCTATCCTGTGAATCCTGCCGAAGGCCCTGTCAATATCCTCAGGTTTGCCACTTGCGAGTGTCCGGGCTGAGCAGTTTCCACCCATTACGATTTAGGGTTGCGCTCTCCACAAGTGTGTATACTTGAGCCCGCTGCCCGTATTGAAAAGCACGACCCTCTCGGCGTCGCCGATCCACCCCTGGGCGCGCAAGCGTTGAAAGGCAGCCAGCGGCGCGCCGCCCTCAGGGCTGACGAAAAGCCCCTGGCTGCGCCCGATGCGTCTTGCCGCCGCCATCATCTCGTCGTCGGTCACAGCAACGGCTGTCCCGCTGCTCTCGCGCAGCGCTCGCAGAATGAGAAAATCGCCCACGGCGGCCGGGACACGCAGTCCGTCGGCGATGGTGTGCGCTCGCTGCCACGGCGCGGCAAATTCCTGGCCCGCGTGATAGGCGCGCACCATCGGCGCGCAGCCCTCTGCCTGCACGACGACCATACGCGGGCGACGTGAGCTGATCCAGCCCAATTGCTCCATTTCTTCAAAGGCCTTCCACATCCCGATCAGGCCGGTGCCGCCGCCGGTGGGATAGATGATCACGTCGGGCAGGGTCCAATCCATCTGTTCGGCGAGTTCGTAGCCTAGTGTCTTTTTGCCTTCCAGGCGATAGGGTTCTTTGAGGGTAGATACGTCAAAGCGCCCATACTTGCGCACGCCCTCGGCGGCGATGCGCCCACAGTCGGTGATCAACCCATCCACCAGCGTGACCTCGGCCCCCAGAGCCGTGCACTCGGCCACGAAGGGTTGGGGCACGTCGCGGGGCATAAATACGTGGGCCGGAATGCCGGCCAGCGCGGCGTAGGCGCTCAAGGCCCCGGCCGCGTTGCCGGCCGAGGGGATGGAAAAGGCCGTCGCGCCCAGCTCGTAGGCCCGCGAGACGGCCACGCCCAATCCGCGCGCTTTGAACGAACCGGTGGGGTTGAGGCCCTCGTCTTTGATGTACAGGTGTTCAAAGCCGATTTCGCGGCCCAGGCGTCTGGCGTGGATCAACGGCGTCCAGCCTTCGCCCAGGCACAGCGCGTAGCGCGGATCGCGCACCGGCAACAACTCGCGGTAGCGCCACAGGGTTGGCTCGCGGCGGGCAATCTCGTCCCGGCTCACGGTTGTGCGGGCCGTTGGCAGGTCATAGCAAGCCAATAAAGGTTTGTCGCAGGCGGGGCACAAGTTCCACAGCCGGTTGGCCTGTAGCGCTTGGCCGCACAGGGCGCATTCCAGGTGAGTTAGAAGGCTGGTTGGCATTGGCGGGTAGAAAACAGCAGGGCGACGCCGGCGATGCTCAACAGGCCGCCCACAATCTGATGCGCTAACGGTAAGGTTTGGAAGATAAAAAAGCCATAGAGCAAGACGAACAGCGGGCGCGTCGCTCCGATCAACGCGGCGCTGGAGGCGGTGACGAGGGCCAGGGCGCGATAAAAGAGCACGTAGCTCAGAAAAGGCCCGCCCACGGCCCCCACCAGGATCAGCGCCAGCGTATGAGCCGGGGGATAATACCAGCCTCCGTGCTGGAACATTCCAAATGCTGCCAGGAACAGGGAGGTGCTGGCCGCGCGAGCCAGCGTCAAGCTGCCCGGCGAGAGCGTCGCAATGGCGCGTTTGGCGATGAGCGTGCCGCTGGCGTGCAGCAGATTTTGCCCCACGGCCATTCCAAAGACCAGCCACACGATGGGCGCGGCGCGATAGGTGATGAGCAGCGCCCCGGCCAGGATGATGGCCGCGCCGGCCCCCTCGCGCCAGCTCAGGCGCTCACCCAGCCACGTCATCCCCAACGCGACGGTGAATAGCGTGCTCAGGTTGCCGAAAAAGGAGACCAGGGCCGGGTCGGCCAGTTGGATCTGCGTGAACCACAGCAGCGCCGAGATGGCCGTCGTCGCTCCAAGTCCCAGCAGAAGGCGCCAGGCGCGAGGGCGCAGTTCTTTGGCAAGCTGGGGTTGACAGGGAACAGGCGAGCACAGGGGCCGCGAGAGAGGGGCGCGCATACGGGCGTACAGGGCGGCGTAGACGCCGGCCGCGCCGTACCAATACACGCTGAACCACAGCGGGCTGACGGTGCGTAAGGCGATTTTGCTGATGATAAAAGTCGTGGCGACGATGGCCGTGCTGAGCAGGGCCAGGCCGTAGCCGAGCCAGTGCTGAGCGCCGACGGCTGGCGGCTGGACGCCGCTCGTCCCGAGTTCAGTCGAAGGAACGCTGGCGGGGAAGCGACGGTCTGGGGCGGAAACGGATAGTTGAATCATCGACGGCGTCTCGTGAATGGAATTTTAACCCGGTCCGTCGTTCAAGTCAACCGGCGTCGAGCCGGAGGGCGTTGGCGTCCGGCGGTCGAAAACTGCGCCAGCGGGCCAAGACTTCCTCAAGACCCTCGCGCAGGTCGACCTGGGGCTGAAAACCCCACCCGGCCAGCTTGGCGGCGTCTACCTGAAAGCTGATTTCGGTCAGCAGGTCCTGGTCGGTGTAGCGAATTTGGGCCGCCGGCGCGAGCGTTTGCAAGACGCGGGCAATTTCCAGAGCCGTGGGGTTGAGCGTGACAGCGTTGACAATTTCTCCCACCGCGCGAGACTCGGCCAGGCAAAACCGCAAAGCAGCCGAAGCGTCGCGGATGTGGATGAGCGGGCGGATTTCGGCGCCGTTGCCATGAACCACCAGGGGACGTCCGACCCCGGCCAGGTAGGCCAGGCGGTTGGCGATGCCGTCGTAACGCATGGCGGGGGCGCTGCCGAACACGGTTCCCAGGCGCACGATAGTAAAAGGGGCGCGCAGGGTTTCCTTTTCACCGCGCAGCTTGGAAATGGCATACGGCCCAATGGGGCGGCAGGGATCGGTCTCGCGGAAGGGGCCGCCCGGCCCGTATACGCTGGACGAACTGGCGTAGAGAACGCGGGAGGCGCCAGCCTGCAAAGCCTGCTCGACGACGGCGGCGGTGCCCCAATGGTTGACTTGTTCGGTCCATTCGGGATGGTCGAAACTGAGGGGCGTGCTGACCAGGGCCGCCAGGTGCACCACCAGGCCCACGCCGTGCATGGCGCGGGCCAGGTTGAGCCGGTCGAGGACGTCGCCTTCGATGAACTCGTAGCGGCCTTCTGGCGGCAGGTCCATCAATCCGCAATAATGGCGGCGTTGCAGGTTGTCGTAGATGCGAATGGTATGGCCCGTAAAGCGCGGGTCGGCGGTCAGGTCGCGGATGAGCCGGGAGCCGATGTAACCGGCTCCCCCTGTCACCAGGATGATGGGTGGGTTATTCGCTGGATTGGACATCAGATGCCTCCGTGTGTGGGAATCGAGAGGTGTGCAAACCGCACTCGGTTTTGGGACTGCCGGCCCAGCGCCCGGCCCGCTCTGCTTCGCCGGGAGCCACCGGACGGGTACACGGGGCGCACCCTACACTGATGTATCCCGCCGGAAACAAGGGGTGGACCGGAAGCCGGTGCTGGTGGATATAATCCCAGATTTGTTCCTGGCTCCAGTGGAGCATCGGATGAATTTTCAAGAGGCCACTGGAGCCTTGTTCCACGACACTCAGGTGATTGCGGTGCGGGGTCTGATCGCGCCGCACGCCCGTGAGCCAGGCCCGCAAGCCCTGTACAGCGCGCTCCAACGGCTCGACTTTGTGGAGATAGCAGCACAGGTCCGGGTCGCGCCGGTATAGTCCCTCGCCATATTGGGCCAGCAGCTCGCTCTTTTCGACCGCCGGGCGCACGCTGACGACCTTGAGGCCCAGACGGGTTTGTAGCTCGTCGCGAAAGGCCAGCGTCTCTAAAAAATGAAACCCGGTGTCGATGAACAGGATGGGCATTTGGGGACAAATCTGCGAGACGAGGTGCAGCAGGGGCACGCTCTGGGTTTGAAATGACGAGCTGAGAGCGACAGCGGGCGCAAAAGCTTCCCACGCCCAGCGGAGAATCGCTTCGCTTGAGGCTTTTTCCAGTTGGGCGGCGGTCGGCTGTTTGTCCCGAGTCGTGTAAAAGGCTTGACGATCCATCTCAGCATAAATCCAGCCGCATCTCGATACGGCGAAAGGACTCCACGTAACCCATCGCTTGCAGAGCCGGCCAGTGTGGGTCGTTCACAGGCAGGTTTTCGCTTTTGGTGTCCAGGGCCGGGTGACGGGTGTGCAAGGCGTGGGCCAGCGCCTGCCCCACGCAGTAGGGATCGCCGCTCTCGGTTTGCAGGACCAGGCGGCCCAATTGAAAGACGGTCTGTTGGTACACTATCCAGCCCTCGCCGCCGGCCTGGCTGCCCCCGGCGTTGGCCTGGAGCCGCACGTGCAGCCCGGCCAGGTTGCCGGCATTGAGCAGTGACGGCGTTTCGTCCAGCCAGGAGGGTTGGCTGCGGCGGCGCTGGAGCGTCTGGACCGCCTCGGTGTAGTTGAGAAAGCCAGCTGTGTACGGCAGTAGATCGGGCTGGGGGTCCGGCGGACGGGGGGGACGACGCACAATGAGCAGCTCGCGCACCTCGCGAAATCCCAGCTTGAGAAACAGGCGATGGGCCGGCAGGTTGTTCTTGATCACCTCCAATTGGATGTGCTTGGCGCCCAGGCGGTGGGACTGAGCGATGAGATGTTCCATCAGGTATTGGCCGGCGCCGGCCCGTCGTTTGACCGGCAAGACACCCAGGCGGGTGATCCAGGTGTGATCGGGGCGCACGCCCAGCATCGCCAGGCCCAGGATCTGACCATCGGACATCGCCGCCGCCGAGAGCTCCAGGTCCACGTCATAGTGATGTACGTATTCACCCAGCCGGGCGGGGTTCATCGGCATGGGCACGATATAGTCCACCCGTGTCTGGTTATAGGCCTCCGTCAGTTGCTCCAGGGTCAAACGCCTGGCGGAGACTATCTCGATTGAGGGTAGTTCCGTCGTACAGGGATCCGGGAAGCAAAGGGATCGGACATCTGTTTGGATCATCCAGCCTCCCCAGATTTCAGATAGGCGGCGATTTGGGAAGGGAATTCTCTGGGGCTAATCGGCTTGGAAATATAACCGTCGCAACCGTAGGCGCGGGCCATTTGAGCGGCAGTGTCGGGCGGCCAGGCCGTGACGGCTACCAGGCGCACGTGGGCCAGTTCGGGTACGCCCCGAATGAGCGCAGCGATGGTTTGACCCTCCACGTCAGGCAGACCCAGGTCGAGCAAGATTAGATCGGGTTTTTCTTCCAGCGCCATCTTGAATCCGCTTTCGCCGTCAGGGGCGTGCAGCAGGCGATAGCCGCAGGGTTTCAGCACCCGGAATACCAAACGGGCGCTATCGGCATAATCTTCGATCAGCAAAATGGTCTTCATTTCACGATCCAGTCAAGCGATGCGACCGTTATCGGAATAGTATTCGGCGACTTTGTTCAACAACTCCAGTGCTTGTACCGGTTTGGACAGATAATCGTCACACCCTGCGGCGAGAAAGCGCTCCCGGTCGCCGCGCATCGCCGATGCTGTCAGGGCGATGACCGGGATGGGACGCAGCGCTGCATTTGTTTTGATGCGCGACACGACTTCCAGCCCGTCCATTCCCGGCAGACCGATGTCGAGCAGCACCAGCGCCGGTTTGAGTTCTTGCACCAGCGCGAGACCGGCGACGCCATCTTCGGCTTCCACCACTGTGTACCCGCGCGCCTGCAGGATTTTGCGGACCAGCCGGCGGTTGTGCAGATTGTCTTCGATGTACAGGACGGGTTTGGAATGCATAGTTCTACTCCGAAAGGATATTTTCGACGTGCGCCAGGAGGCTGCTGCGGTCGAGCGTGGTCTTGTTCCACACCGAGTCGGCTTGCGCTGTGAGTTGCGTGCGCAGGGCCAAGTCGATGTCTTGGGCCGAGACGACCACGACCGGGACGTGGCGCGTGTCGGCGCGGGCGCGCAGGGTCTCCAATACCTCCTCGCCGCGCGTGTCGGGCAAGACCAGGTCCAAAATGATCAGGTCAGGACAGGCTTGTTCGATGGCGCACAGCGCCTCTGCGCCCGAATGCGCTTCGACAACCTCAAAGCGCTGACGGGCCTCGAACAGCCGGCGCATCACCCGCGCGTCCGAGGCCAGATCGTCTACGATGAGAATGCGCGGTCGCTCGGAGTGGCCGAAGGTGGGGATGAGAAGGTCGGTTGGTTGGTTGGCTGGCTCGACCTTAAGTCGCGCCGGTCGCTCGGTCGGACTGAGCCGGTCGTCGCTCAGGATTTCGACCACGTGATTCACCAAATCGCGGGCGCTAAAGCTCCCCTTGCGCCAGATGTCGGTGGTGTAGCGGCGGATGCGATCCCATTCGAGAGTGGTGAGTGACTTGGCCGAGACGATCATCACCGGGATGGCCTGCGTGCGCGGGTCGGCCTTTAGTTCGTCCAGGATGGCCAGGCCCTCCTTGTCGGGCAGGGTCAGGTCGAGGATCACCAGGTCGGGCTGCCGTTGGCGCACCAGGTCGAGGCCGTCCAGCCCGGTATAGGCTTCAAAGATGCGATAGTGTTTATAGTTTTGCAGCAAGCGCCGGATCAGGCGGCTGTCATAGGGGTTGTCTTCAATAACCACGATGGTGGTGATCTGTTCGTCCAGTTGCTCAAGGGCGGCGATCAACCCTTCTTTGGGCGTCGCTGCCGGGACCGCTTGCGTTTCAGCGCCCTCACTTGCACCGCGCTGCGGATGCAGTGTAGGCGGCGGGGCAGGCGCAAGCGTCTTGCTGGGTTCAATTTTCAGTTCAAAGACGTATCGATCTTCGAGAGCGTGTTTTTCGGCGCTGAAGGTATGGCCGGAGCAGTTGACCACCACGCATTCGGCGGGCCGGATGTAACCTTGAGCAAAGAGTTTCTGCAATCCGGCAAAGGCCACACTGGCGGCCGGTTCGGTCGAAATACCCTCCAGGCGGGCGATGTGGCGCATGGCCCGAAAGGCCTCTCCATCACTCACGGCGATCATCGCCCCGCCATAGCGGTCGATGGCCTGTTTGAGGATTTCGTAGGCCAGGCCGGGTTTGCCGGTGGACAGGACGGTGATGAGGCTATCTGGCTGGACCGGCTCGGCCCGGGGTAGATTCTGTTCCCAGGCTCGCACCATCGGCGCGCAACCTTCGGCCTGCACGATGGCTAGTTTGGGCACGCGGTCGATCAGCCCGGCCTGGTGTAGCTCTGTAAAGCCTTTGAGCACGCCCAGCGGTCCGATGCCGCCCGAGACGGCCTGCACGTACCAGTCGGGCGCGCGCCAACCCCCCTCTTTCCCCCCCGCTTGCGGGGGGGACGTAAGGGGGGGCAGTTGTTCTGCGATCTCCAAGGCAATGGTTTTCATGCTCTCTTTGCCGGGGATGGCCTTGGCCCCCTGGTCCTTGTAGAGCTTGCGCCGGGCGGCAAAGTCGGCCGCGATTTCTTTGGCCTGATCGTAGGTGCCGGTGATTTTGATCACTTCGGCCCCATACAACGCCAACTCGCGGGTTTTTTCGGCCGGGACGCTGCCGTTCAAAAAGACCCATAACTTGATGCCGGCCCGGGCGCAGTAGGCGGCGTAGGCGGCGGCGGCGTTGCCCGTGGAGGCCAATACCAGCTCGTGAATCCCTTGCGCTTTCAACGCGCTCACCGCAAAAGCAGCCTGACGGTCTTTGAAAGAGCCGGTGGGTTGCTGGCGCTCGTCTTTGATCCAGATTTCAGGGTGTTCCAGATCGCGCTCCAGGTTTTCGGCCCGGGTGAGCGGCGTCCAGCCTTCTCCCATCGAGACGGGGCGGAATCCGGCGGGAAAGGGGAGCAATTCGTGGTAGCGCCACATATCGGTGGGGCGCTCGCGCAACAGAGCCAACCAGTTGTCCGGGAGAGCGGCGTAATCATAGCGGGCTTCCAGCCAGTCCCCGCCACACACCTGGCAGCGCGTGGCAAAGAGATCGGCCTCACTCTCGTTTCCACATTCCAGACAATATACCGCGGAAAACAGGGTATCCATCGCTATTCCATGACCTTTTCCTTGACAGCCAGCACTTGATAGGCTTGCGCCTCATTCTCCGCGGGCATCTCGACCGGTTGCACAACAACTATTTCTTGGACGGCCTGATAGGTGTGTTCGTCGATCAAGATTTGACCGGCCGCCGCTCGTTCTTGCAGTCGCCTGGCTGTGGCCGGTGTGCGGCCCAATACGGTATAGTCCATCACACGCTCGCTGCCGATACGGCCGACGATGGCCGGGCCGGCGCCCAGGCCGATGCTCAAGCCCAGTTCGGCGAGTTCGTGATCCTCACGGCTCAGTTGGGCAAAACGACGCTGCATGGCCCACGCCGTGCATAGCGCCTGCCGGGCATGATTGGAGGACGGGAGGGGCGCGCCGTAAAACGCCATCAGCGCGTTGCCCAGATACTTGTCGAGCGTGCCCTGGTGCTCAAAGATGAGCGCCGCCAGGTGGTGAAAGATAAAGTTGAGCGCCTGCGTGACGGTTGGGGCCGCGTGCGTTTCCGAAAACCGAGTAAAGCCGCAGATTTTGGCGAACAAGACGCTGAGCTCGCAGCTTTGATCCCCCAGGCGCAGGTCTGGAGTCGGGTTTTCCAGGATTTCGCGCGTCACATCGTCCGAGACGTAGCGCGTCAGCAGCCGTTCCAACAGAGCGTTGCGCGATTGGAGCTTGTCGTGCAACTGCTTGATGCGCAACAGCGAGCGCACGCGGGCCAAAAGCTCGACGGAATGAAAAGGGCGACTCACAAAGTCGTCGGCGCCGACATCCAGGCCTTTGACCCGGTCGCCCAATTCGTTCAGGGCCGTGACCATCAAAATGGGAACGTGCCGGCTCGACTCGCGCCCGCGCAGGGCTTTGGTCACGTCAAAACCGTTCAGGCGCGGCATGATGATGTCTAGCACGATCAGGTCAGGGACGGTCTCTTCCACCCGGTCCAGGGCCTCGATGCCATCGTATGCCGACGCCACCTCATAACCTTGCGCGCTGAAGATAGTGCTCAAAGCTCTCAGGTTGTGCGGGTTGTCGTCCACGACTAGAATGCGCTGTGTATAGTTTCCCGTCATTAAATCGCTCCCAAGCTCTGTTTTGAACTGACTTTCTCTGTCGGTCTTTCATCCCTCACCCGAGAGAGGGGAACCTGGACCGGATGTGAGTCATCGTTTTGTGCATCGTTGGATGCTTTTTGCCCCGCGGCCGGTCGTTGGAGCGGCAAGCGCACGGTAAAAGTGCTGCCCTGACCGACCTGGCTGTGCACACTGACGCTGCCGCCGTGCATGTGTACCAGGTGGCGGGTGATGGCTAGTCCCAGGCCGGTTCCTTCGGCGCGACGGGCGCTGGAGCCATCGGCCTGGCGGAAGCGCTCAAAAATCTTGTCCAGGTCGCTTTCCCGGATGCCGATGCCGGTATCTTGTACCGTGATGCACAGCCAGCCATCGTCGCAAAAGGCGCTCAGGGTGATGGTTCCTTTTTCGGTGAACTTGACGGCGTTGGAGACCAGGTTGTTGAGAATCTGGTTGAGCCGCAGCGGATCGACTTGAATCTCGGGCAGGTCGGTTTCGGTTTCGATCACCATTTCGACCGGTTTGTTGACCAGCAACCCGGCGTTGTTGGTTTTGACCTCTTCCAACAGCGGTGTGACCTGGATGGGTTCTGGATTCAGCGCCAGCGTCCCGGCTTCGATCTTGGCCAGGTCGAGGACGTCGTTGATGATGCGCAGCAAGTGCTGACCGTTGTCATAGATAGCCTGGACGTCTTCGAGGGTGTCGGGCGGCAGCTCGCCGCTAATGCCCATCAGTAGCACTTCGGCAAAACCGATGATCGAATTGAGCGGCGTGCGCAGCTCGTGGCTCATGCTGGCCAGAAATTCGCTCTTGAGCCGGTCTACCTCGCGCAGGCGCTCGGTAGTTTGCTGAATCTCTTTCACAAATGCGGCGTTTTGCAGCGCGATGGCGATCTGCCCGGCCAGAGTGCTCAATATGTTCAAGTCGGACTGACTGAAGCGGTCGGGTTGGTTATCTTGCACGTCGAGCACACCCAGCACTTTGTCGCCGGCGACGAGGGGCACGGCCACTTCAGAGCGGGTTTCGGGCAACAGTGGGTTGGGCATAAAATCAGGCGCGCTAGTAGTGTCGGCCACCGCTACGATTTGGCGAGTGCGGGCGGCGCGGGCCACCAGGCTCTGCTCACGGGCCAGGGGGATGCTATGGCCTCGTTCGAGCAATTGGCGACCGACCTCACCGGAGCCGGCGCGTATCATCAATTGGCGGTCGTGCATCATGCGGCTGACTTGTTCCAGGTCCGCCTCTCTGAGCAATGCCTCGGCCGGTTCATCTAGCAGGTAGATGTGCACATGGTAGAGGTTGAAGCGGCTGCGCAGCTCGTTGACCACCTCGGGCAGCAGTTGTTCGGGGTCGAGGATGGCGTTGATCTGCTCGGCCAGGTCGGCGGCGGTGCGCAGTTGAGTGGTAAAGCGCTCGCGCTCGGCTTCGGCCTGCTTTTCGATGGTGATGTCGCGGTTGCTGCCCCGGCGACCCTGCCAGTTGCCCTCGGCGTCGTACACGGCCTGGCAGGTGTGGCCGACCCAGCGTACCTGGCCGTCCTTGGTGATGATGCGATACTCGATGGGCGCGGTGTCGGCCGTGGAACGGTGGTCACGCACGTGGGCGTCTACAATGGCGCGATCATCGGGATGCGCGGTATCCACGAATAGTGCGGGATGCGCCACAAACTCTTGGACTGTGTAGCCGGTGATGCGCTCGCAGGCGGGCGAGACATAGATATACTGACCGTCTGGCCCTAGCCAGGTTTCCCAGGCGTGGGTAAAGTCGGCCACGGTGCGGAACTTGGTCTCAGCTTTTCTCTGTTCCTCGAACAAGGCCGCATTTTGCAGCGCGGTAGCCACCTGTCCGGCCAGGGTGTTAAAAGTATCCCGGTCGGCCTCGGTGAAGCGGTCAGATTGGTCGTCCTGCACATCGAGCACACCCACAGTCTTGTCGCCATAGATCAACGGCACGGCCAGTTCGGAGCGGGTCTGGGGCAGCAGCGGGTTGGGCATAAAGTCCGATTCGAGGCTGGTGTCGTTGACCAGCACCGTAGTCTTGGAACGGGCGGCGCGAGCCACCAGGCTGCGTTCGCGGTCGAGAGGGATGCTGTGACCACGCTCGCGCAGCACCCGACCCACCTCGCCCGAACCGGCTTGCAGCGTCAACTGTCCGGCGGCTTCATCGAGCACGTAGATGTGGGCATGATAGAGGCCAAACCGGCTTTGCAGCAACTCGACCACCTGTTGCAGCAGGCGTTCGGGGTCCAGGACGCTGCCCAGTTGGCGGGCAATGTCCGCAGCCGTGCGGAGCTGGGTGGTAAAGATGGTGAGCGCCTGGGTTTGTTCGGTGATGCGCTGGAGCAACTCGCTGTTCTCAAAGAGAAAGCCGATCTCCCCGGCCATCGTTTGAAACAGGGCCACGGTGCTGGCCGTGAAGCGGCCGGGGGTGCGATCTTGGGCGTCGAGCACACCGATGACTTTGTCGCCGACGATGAGAGGCACCACTAGCTCAGATTTGGTATCGGGCAGCAAGGGGTTGGGCAGCCAGTCTTCTGCCTGACTCACGTCGTCCACGAGCACCGGCTGGCCGGCAGTGATACAGCGTGTGACCAACGCGGGCCGGTCCAGGGGGATCTTGTGGCCGCGCTGGAGCAGTTGGCGACCGGCGTAGCCGGTGCTTTCGCGCAACACGGCGGCCTGTTGTTCCGCGTCCACGATATACACTTGGGCGTGGTAAAGGTTGAATTGGTCGCGGATCAGGTTCACCACCAGGTCCAGCAGCTCGTCGGGGCTGACGCGCTCGCTGGCGGCAGAGGTGACACGCTGACTGGCCTCTAACTCGCGGGTGCGTTCTTCCAGCTCACGGCTGCGCGTTTCCAAGCCCTTCAACAGGTCGCTGACCCGCTCGGCCATGCTGTTAAAGCTACCGGCCAGCGCCCCGATTTCGTCGCGGGAAGTAATGCGGGCTCGGGCGCTTAGATCGCCGCCTGCAATCTGCGAGGTGGTCTCGACCAAGTGGGTCAGTGGATTGGCGATGTTGCGGCTTTCACGCATCGCGGCCGCCAGGGCGACCATGATGGCAATCGCGGCCACCACTGCGCTACTTTGGAGGGCTTTGAATGTCGAGTCAAAGGCCTCGGATTGTTCTTGTTCGGCCAGTAGCGCGATCTGAAGCTCTGGCATCCAGTGATAGACGCCGACGATGTCACGGCCACGGTAGTTGCTGTAGAGGCCCGATCCATTGGCGCGGTTGTTGATGGCTTTGGCAGCTCCTGAGCTGCGCACATAGCCAATCTCTTGATCTGAACGCAGCTCGGTCAGCAGGGCGGCGTTCGCGCCGACCAGGTAGGTCTCGCCGGTGTTGCCCAGGCCGGCGCGCTCGCTCATAATCTCACTCAGGCGGGTCATGCTGGCGCGACCGGCCAGGACGCCTATGGGTTGGCCTTGATCGTTGTTCACCGGACGGGCGACGATCACCGATACTTTGCCCAGGGACGGAGAATAGAAGGGTGGCTGCGCGTATGGCCCTTCCAGTCCGCGCTGAAAATAGGATAGCTTGTCGTGAAGCTTGTAACGTTGGTCGGCGTCGGTGGACAGGACTGCCTTTCCCTCGGCGTTCATCAAGAACAATTCTTCAAAGGTCTGTTGGACTTCTATGCTCTGCCGGAAGCGGTCGAGTTGTGCGTCGTAGGCAGCCTGGAATTCACCCGGGTCCGGTGATTCTTGCAGCAAGACGCTCAAGCGCTGTTGAGCGGCTTCGCGGTCTAGCTCCACCACCAGGTCGAGTTGTAGGGCTTGCAGCCATCTGTTGATTTCGCTCTCTTTGAGGGTGGCTACTGACTCGAGTTGGTCAATCGCTTGTTGCTTTCCACCTTGAAAGCTTTGCAGGCCTGATATAATGCTGATGGCGAGCGCCGGCAACAGAACCAACACCACGAAAAGGATGCGCAGGCGTGCACGGATGCTGCCGAGACGAGAAAAGTGGAGGCGTGGCTCGATAATCTTTTTTTCTTGCGCGTGGTCGTTTATTTCTTTTTTCATCATCACCTCCGGCTTGTTACGCAAGGTTCGTCCTTGCCCTGGGAGCCACGGCTCCACTCCTCGCCTGTGTAAGGAAATTCAGCGTCACCCCATTCGGCCCTTTATTTGGTTTTTTCCACAAACTCGTTGGTGTAAACGGTCGTCAAGTCAACCGGACCACTGATCAGTCCTTGTTCGAGCAGGACGTCGTGCATCGTTTGCCAGATCGTCGAGCGCATGTACCCCAGGGTGTCCTCGCCGGTGTCAATGAGGGGGATGCTCATTTCCATCGCGATTTTTTGGAAATTGTGGTCCAGCTCTGGGTCGAGAGCCAGTGTGGCCTGGGTCGCCAGCTCAGGGTCCTCGATGGCTTTCTGCCAGCCTTTGAGTGTCGCGCGGACAAATCGCTCGACGACGTCGGGGTGTTCTTTTATGAATTCGTCGGTGGTAAACAACACATCTCCGTAGAACGGCACCCCGTAATCGTTGGGCCAAAGAGCGGTGGCTTCCACTCCGTCATTCTTGGCCAGGGCCAGCGCGTAGGTCGCATAGGTTGCACAAGCGTCGGCTGTTTTCCAACACTCGTAAATGTCCCACTCGGTCATGTCTTTTTCGTTGATCTGGCTGCGGTCAACGTTCGCCTGCCCCATCATCGCCTCGTAGAGATAGGTGCCCTGCCCAGGAGAGAGCGCGACGGTCTTGCCCTGCAGGTCGGCGGGCGAGTTGATGCCGGCCGTTTTGGGCGCCGCATATACGAGCGGGGCTATCCGGAATATCACGGCGACGACTTTGACGGGCTTGCCCTCGCTACGGGCGATGATCATCTCTTCGGCCGCGCCAATTGCAAAGTCGTTCTCGCCCGCCATGACATAGTCGATCGTGATCTGGCGGTCCAGATCTATTGGCTCGAATTTCACGGTCAGGTTCTCGTCTTTGTAATAGCCTTCTTGTGCGGCCACATAGATGCCGGCGAATTGCGTCTGGTGCAACCACTTGAGCCGCACCGAGACCTCGGCCGGCTTGGTTTTGGACGAGCCGCACGCAGTGAGCCACACGCTGGCTACTAAAACTAACAACAGTATGCTGGATGAAACCTTTCTAGACATTGCCTGCCTCCTTTGGTGCAGAATAAGGCTTTGAGCCTCAACGCAAATGAATGATGATGGACAAAAAAGTTGCTGTGTAATGGGTGTCTCGTCCTTATAGTGCACCTCCCTGGTTCACTCGATAGTTTCGGCAATTCTTGCCCGCTCTTGATTACGATTGTGTTACAGTGGTGTTTCACTTGGCGGACCCGATAGCAAATCATCTGTGTGCTGTCAACCGGTTTACCAATCCCACCAGGGTGCTGATGGCGACCGGCTTTTCCAGAAAGAAATCGGCGCCCAGCTCTTCGCACATGTCCCGATACTGGGCTTGACCCGAAACCATGATCACCTGTGTGCCGCTGGTCGCCAGGGCGGCGGCATGCTCACGCAACAGGTCGGTGCCCCGGCCAGCGCCGATGTGAATGTCGCACAGCATAATGTCAAAACGGTATTGCTGCAGCAACTGTTGCGCCTCCTGGATGGAGGTGGCTGCATAAACCTGGTAGCCTGTCCCGGCCAGAGCCTTGCTATACAGGCGGCACAGATCGGGATTGTCCTCCATCACGAGGATGCGGCGGGTGGGTAAAGTATCGCGGGTCAAGGCGCTCTCCGGCGCTCTTGGCGGCTCCTCTATTCCATTGCGAGCGACGCGCCGGATGGCCGGCAGCAACTCGGTGCGCATGGTCGCCTTGGGCACAAAATCGTCGGCGCCGGCTTTGAGCGCGGCCTCTCGGAAATGGCGCACGTCCAGCAGGGTCAATGCGACGATCCCCGCCATAGGCATGAGGCTTCGTATACGGGGGATCACCTCCAGCCCAGATAACCCAACCATAGCCAGGTCCACCAGAATCACCTCGGGTTGCAGCAGCGAGATTTGCATCAACGCTTCCTCACCGCTGCGGGCTGCGCCAATCACGGTGATGTCGTCGTGGGCGCTCAGGAACTGGGTGGTAGCCTGCAGAAAGGTAGGATTATCATCAACCAATAACACGGAAATCGGTTCCATGGCGCAGCTCCCGCTGTTCAAAAAGCCCAACAAACGCCCCACTTGCGCTTGTGTGCTTTAATAGTATGTGAAAAGCCGTTGCCTGTGAAGAGTAAAAAACCTGGATTTTTAGGGTGGGACGTTAGGGGGGAAATACGGAGGAGATGGCAGTCGCCTCCGTAAAAACTACGCAGCGAATGGCGGATTACTCGATCAGACCGTGTTCTCTGGCATAACGTACCAGCTCGACGCGGCCACGCAGCTCCAGTTTGTCCATGATGTTGGCTCGATGGCTCTCGACGGTGCGTGCGCTGATCGAGAGTCTTTCTGCGACCTGCCGACTGGTGTAGCCTTGAGCCACGAGCTGTAGCACCTCGGCTTCGCGCTGTGTCAGGGCAGTGGCCGAGGCGTTATCGATCGGACGAGCGGGGGCAGACTCTTGCAACAGGGCGCGGGTCATCGCCGGGTGTACGTACAGATCGCCCCGCCAGGCGGCCTGAATAGCGTTGATCAGTTCCGACTCGACGGCGCGCTTGATGACATAACCTGCTGCGCCTTCCTTGATGGCCTGGCGCAACAGGCCTTCATCTTCGTGGGCGCTGAGGATGAGCACGCGGGGGGCGGGGCGTAGCGTGCAGAGCTGGCGGAGGATCTCGATCCCACCCGGGCCTGGGGGCATGCTTAGATCGAGCAGGACAATGTCGGGGCAGAGTTCGCGTGTCAGACGGATCGTCTCTTGCCCATCGGCGGCTTCGCCTGCGACGTGTATGTCGGGTGTGGCGTCGAGCAAGGCCCGCAGGCCGGCCCGCACCACGCCGTGATCATCAGCGATAAGAATGCGGATCGGCATCAGGTCGACACCTCTCGGGAAGGGACCTCGACGAAAATCGTGGTGCCTTTTCCCACAGCGCTCTCGATGGTCAGGCTGCCGCCCAGCATCTCGGCCCGTTCGCGCATGCCAAACAGTCCCAGCCGGCCGCTCTGCATGGCCGCCTCGGGGTCGAATCCGACGCCGTTGTCCTCCACAATAGTCACGATCTGGTCGCCACGTTTCTCCAGCAGCACGTCCACGCGGTCGGCTTGAGCGTGGCGGATCACGTTGGTCATGGCCTCTTGCACGATGCGATACAGGCTTATCTCTATCGCCGGCGGCAGACGCTCGCCCTCCATGCCGACCATTTCAAATTGGGTGCTTAATCCGTGCTGGTTTCCAAAAGTCTCGATGTATTGTTCCAAGGCAGCGGTTAACCCCAGGTGGTCCAGTGTGGCCGGCCGCAGATTCATTGCCAGGCGGTGCAAATTTTCCAACATCTGGTCCACCATTTCTTCGAGCGCGACCGCCCGAGCGATCACGGCTGTTGGGTCTCTGGCTTCTCGCTCTAGCAAACTCAAGCCCAGCAACAAAGAAGACAGGGCCTGACCTGTTTCGTCGTGGAGCTCGCGTGCGATGTGCCGGCGCTCGGCCTCCTGCACTTCGACCAGGCGGCGGGAGAGGGCCTGCAACTGTTCCCGTCCGTGGCGCACCTGCTCAAACAAACGGGCGTTTTCGATAGCAGTAGCAGCCGGCGCCGCCAACGCGCTGAGCAAACGCACGTCTTGGTCGTCGAATAGCCCATCCCGTTTATTGATCGCTTCTATAGCGCCAATGGTGTGTCCTTTGGTCTGGAGTGGAACGCACAATATCGAGCGTGTGTCAAATTTACCCAATCGGTCGAGCTCGTCGTACCAGCGCGAGTCTTGAGTGACATCCGGCGCGAGCGCAGGTTGGCCGTGTTGGACCACCCAACCGGCCACCCCCTGGCCCAACGCCAACTGCCGGCCGCGTACGAAACCGGCATTCTCGCCCGAGCTCGCCGCGAAAAGCAGGTGCTCAGGGTCCTCATTCCGCAGTAAAATGGCGGTTGCAGCCACGTTCATCAACTGAGTGGTGTACTGGGTGATGAGGTCCAGCGTGTCTTGCAGATCGAGAGTCGAGGTGATAGCCTGGCCGATCTCATTCAGGGCGGCCAGTTCTTGGCTGCGGCGTTTGATTTCCGCTTCTGCGCGTATCCGCTCTTGGATTTCGTGCTGGGCCTGGGCATACAAGCGTGCATTTTCTATGGCTGCGGCGGACTGGACGGCCAATGTGCGCAGCAGACGTACCTCGTTAGAGCCAAAGGCGTCTTTGGCGCCGCTCGCGATGTTCAGCACGCCGATCACACGCTCTTGCACCTTGAGCGGCACGGCCAGCTCGGACCGTGTTGAGGGCCTGGCTGGGACATATTGAGGGGATGTGTGGGTGTCGGGCACGTACAGTGCTTCACCGCTGCGCGCGACCACAGCGGTGATATGCTCATCGCTATCAAGCGCCAACCGGGACGACGATGCTTGCGGCATCCCACGCATTGCCAACGGATACAACTCGTTCTGTGTTGGGTCAATCATGAACAGCTCACAGTGTTCGAGCTCGAGCACGCGCGTGGCAATATCGAGCATGGCCTCGGCAATCTGCTGCACGTCGAGCGCAAGTGTCAGCGTGTTGCACAGATCCTGTATCGCGGCCAATCGTGATTCAAGACGTTGTTTCTCCATAGCCCGTTTGACGGTGGCCTGGATTTCCTCGGCGGAGAAGGGTTTGGTAGCATAGTCGTATGCGCCTAGCCGCATGGACAGAATGGCCGTCTCCAGCGAAGCATAGCCTGTGAGGACGATGATTTCGGTGTGTGGGAGTTTCCCTTGAACCCGTTGGAGAATCTCAATGCCGTTGATTCCGGGGAGCACAATGTCGAGGATGGCAACGCCAAAGTTGCCTGTTTGGAGCAGCTCTAAAGCGTGTTGGCTGTGCTCGGCAAAGAAAAGCTGATAGCCTTCTGGCGTGAGGTATTCACGCAAGAGCGTCTGGATAGCGGGATCGTCGTCTACAATCAAAACCTTGCCCGAGCCGGTCATGAGCGTGTCTCGCTTGAATTGTTAGCGCTATGCTGCGCGACCTTGATTTTACCGGCGTCTTATGCCGGACGGCTACCCAAGATATGGCTGCTGCTCACACGGCGATAGAATAGCGGGTAGGGTGGAACTGGCTCGTCAGAAAAGACGTGGGCAGTGAGGAGCCTTTTTTCTGCGGCGGCCATTCGGTCGGCGTCGTTGGCGTGCACGGTAAAGAGGGGTGTGCCTGCCTCGACAAAATCGCCCACTTTGTAGTGCACGATAACCCCCACCGCGTGATCGATGCGCTCACCTTTTTGGGTACGGCCGGCGCCCAGCTCGACGGCGGCCAACCCGACTTGCTGCGCATTCAACTCTGCCAGATAGCCGCCGCGCGGCGCAGGCGTGGCCCGCACCAGCCGGGCGTGCGGGAGCAGATCGGGGTTCTCTATCTCGCGCACGTCGCCGCCTTGAGCGCGCACCAGCGCGACGAACTTTTCCCAGGCAGCCCCTGATGCAAGCGCCTGTAGGGCTTGCTCCAGCCCTTCGTCGGGCGTCGTGGCGACGCCGCCCAATTGCAGCAGCTCGGCGGCAACCACCAGACAGTGTTCACGATAATCCGCCGGGCCGCCTTCGTGGAGCGTGTCGATGGCTTCTCGCAATTCCAGCGCGTTGCCCACGGCCCAGCCGAGGGGTTGATGCATGTCGGAGATGAGGGCCGTCACACGCCGCCCGGCGTCATAGCCGATCTGGACCATCATTTCGGCCAGACGTAGGGCCTCGTCTTCGCGCTTCATAAACGCCCCGTGTCCCATCTTGACGTCCAGCAGGATCGAGCGCGCCCCTCCGGCCAGTTTTTTGCTCATGATGCTGCTGGCGATCAGGGGCAGGCACGGCACCGTGCCGGTCACGTCGCGCAGGGTGTAAAACTTGCCGTCGGCGGGGGCCATGTCCAGACTCTGGCCGCTGATGACCAGACCGATTTGTTCCACCTGCCATAAAAAGGCTTCGGTGCTCAAGTCGGCGCTAAAGCCGGAAATTGACTCTAGCTTGTCCAGCGTGCCGCCGGAAAAACCCAACCCCCGCCCACTCATTTTGGGCACGGGCAAGCCCAAGGCCGCCACCAACGGCACGATCACCAGGGACACCTTGTCGCCCACGCCGCCGCTAGAATGTTTGTCCACGGCGTTGGGCGCGATTTGGCTCAGGTCCAGCAGCTCGCCGGAAGACGCCATCTCGAGCGTCAGATCGAAAATTTCTCGGCGGCTCATCCCCCGCAAGCATACGGCCATCAGCCAGGCCGCCGCCTGGTAGTCGGGGATTTCGCCCCGTGTGTAGCCATGAACAAAAAAGGCGATTTCACCACGGGTGAGCTCGCCGCCGTCCCGTTTTTTTTCGATAATATCTACTGCGCGCATAGGCTGCCTCGTGTCAAGTCATTAGAGATCGAATCTGGGATCAAGTCGATTATAACATCCTGTGCTAAGCGAGTCAACAAGCGATGATGGTCCCAATAGCCGCACACCCATACCCGCGCCATCCGCCTCACTCCAGCCTCGTGCACAGGGTACACATCGCCCGACTACGTATGGTACACATCACCCGGCTATGGGTGGTCCATCACGGGCGGCTATTGACAGGGAATGCATACGCAACTTCTTCAGCGTCTTTACCCATATCGGTTCACCCCCACGCGGGTGGGGAATGCAAACTGGGAGAGATGGAATGAACATTCTCATCGGTTCACCCCCACGCGGGTGGGGAATGCCTCCTCACATGCGACCCGCATATCGGCTATTTCGGTTCACCCCCACGCGGGTGGGGAATGCCTCAATAGCTGCTGGAACAGTTGTGCGCATCTAGGTTCACCCCCACGCGGGTGGGGAATGCAACGAAATTGCAGATTTTCTATGCACACATAGTGGTTCACCCCCACGCGGGTGGGGAATGCCACTACAAGGGCGCTGATTCTGGATATGCAGCAGGTTCACCCCCACGCGGGTGGGGAATGCGAACACGGCTTCACCCATACGCATCTGGTCCACGGTTCACCCCCACGCGGGTGGGGAATGCTGCTACTACGCAACGGCATATATGTATCCGTGAAGGTTCACCCCCACGCGGGTGGGGAATGCCGTTGGCCGTGCCCGCCGCCGCATCCGTGCCGACGGTTCACCCCCACGCGGGTGGGGAATGCCCTTAGCTTCCGATTGCCAGATGGTCTTTCAACGGTTCACCCCCACGCGGGTGGGGAATGCTCAGCCAACTGGGAAATTTCGTCTTGCGACAAAAGGTTCACCCCCACGCGGGTGGGGAATGCGTGGACGGCCATTGGCGCGGGGGATTTTCTCAGGTTCACCCCCACGCGGGTGGGGAATGCGGGTGCTTCCCCAACAATCAGCACGTCGGCACAGGTTCACCCCCACGCGGGTGGGGAATGCCACCTCTCGTAAACTGCTTTCAGTACCCACGCCGGTTCACCCCCACGCGGGTGGGGAATGCTAGCCCGCCCAATGGCCTCATAGTTTTCGAGCCAGGTTCACCCCCACGCGGGTGGGGAATGCAGGTCGTGGAGTGACAATAAGCAGGATCGGGCAGGTTCACCCCCACGCGGGTGGGGAATGCCACAGCGCCGGACTCGCCGACCGCCACAGCGAACGGTTCACCCCCACGCGGGTGGGGAATGCGAGATAGTTTCGGCGAAAACATAACCGCTCACTGGTTCACCCCCACGCGGGTGGGGAATGCTACCAGGAAACCTCTGTATCCCAGGAACATCAAGGTTCACCCCCACGCGGGTGGGGAATGCGCAGCTGGGAGCATACTAGAATCGCCAGATATTTGGTTCACCCCCACGCGGGTGGGGAATGCGTAATCGCTGCCCGATTCTGGTAGCACATCAAGGGGTTCACCCCCACGCGGG
>DAOTXN010000137.1:0-10013 GCA_034435435.1 Anaerolineae bacterium
GTCGACAACAGCGCCCACTTCACCAACGACTGAGGTGCAGCTAAAGCCCTCCTCAAGAAGCGCGTGCTTGCCTTAGTCTGTCTTCATCATCAATGTATTTTAACAGCCACGATAGATCCTGTGATTGAAGTTCCGCGTAAATGTAGGCAACGTCCGACAATTTCTCAAAGAGCACTGTGGCAACCTTGGCCGTTTTTCCTTCCTCTAGATCAAGTATTCGCGAGCCTTGAGAAAGGATATCCTTGTGACTGACAAGCAGAGGGCCAATACCTTGTAGGATACACTTGCAGGCTGATTCTCTATCGCCTGAAGCACCCAAACATCGCTCTTGAAGTTTCCAATAGCCTTCTGCCCAACTTTGACATTTTTGATAAGACTCTTCTGCCCAGCTTTGAGCTTGGAACGATTTGGCGTTTTCTCTAAGTAGACTTGATGCACTTCGCACAAGGTCTAGAGTAGAAAAGACTGCGTACCGCATTGTGACGATCAATTGATCAAGCACTTCAGTGGTTGGTGCATCCCAACGTTGTTCAAGCTGTCTCACTAGAGTATGCCAATCTGTAATATTGCTCTTCTTTGATTCCCTTTTTGTTGACCGTCGTTGCATTTTTAAGCGACTCCTCCTCTGAGACGTGACACAATTAGTGACACTATGGGCCCAACTGAACAAATATTTCCCATACTTCGTCATAACCACTGAAAAACGCGGACTCTAAGGGAATCCCCAAGGGATTTAGGCCTCTGGCTATGTCTCTGACGTCTCTGAATCCTGAAACAATTTGCCCACGTAGTCCTCTGCTTTTCAGCCCTTGCTCTATTGCTTGAATAGCCGTTGGAGCTGCTCCCAAGTCTGTCACGACATAGAAGCGGCCATGGGCTGACACTAAATTTGTCGCTGTTTTAGCAGCATCTGTCACGTAATCTTTCACTGATCCAGGAGCAATAGCAATCACCTCGTCAAATTGCCCTGTCCCAAAGGGAGCTCTCAAGTAGTTAGCTCGCACGACTTCGATATTTCTGTACGGACTGTAAGCAGCCCGTATTTTTGCAAGAGTAGCTGCGTCGTTAGCGTAATCAACTCCCACAACCAGACTGCCCGGACGCGCTTCGGCGATTCGAAGCAGATTCTCTCCTCCACCCGAGCCAATCTCAATGATTCGTCTGGTATCCCCAACATCATCCACCTTCCCTGCGTGCCTCACCCACGCAAAGCTGACGACCGGCAACAAACTGACCGCATCCAGCGCCCACCAGCCCAGGTTGGCCCAACTGGGCGAGCGGATAAAGTCGCGGGCGCTCAGGAAGAAGGAGCCTATATCCAGGATGTCCCAGATGGGGAAATGCCCCGACGGGTCGCTGTAATTGGCCGGGTTCTGATAGTTGAACGCGTAGGGATTCCACGCGATGGGATTGTTAACGTCCGGCACGACCGCGTCCGGCGTGAGCCACAGCGCCGTGCCAGGATCATACCACCGCGCCCCGATTTTGTACAGGCCCGTGTCGGGGTCGAGGATCGAGCCGGTGTAGCGATCCGTGGTGATGTCGCTGGGGATGTTGTCGCTGTAATGGATGCCAAAAGCATCGTACCGGGCGCTGCCTGTGAGGTTGCCGCCTTCGTCGGTCACTTCGGTCAGGTTGCCCAGGTAGTCGCGGTGCAGGTAGCGGACGGTGGATGTATAGATTGGAACATCTTCCTCTACGTACGGATACACCCTCCGCGACGCGATGGCCTGTCCAGCGGCGCGGTAGTAGGATGTATACTGGGGGTAACAAAACCGACCGAACTCTCCATTGTCTATGTCAAGCCCTTGTTCCTCATAATCACCGCCGCCATAAATCGTATAGTCGCATTCGCTGTACACACGCAGGGCCAACGCCCCGTCGCCGTCGTAGACGTAATGCACCGTTTGGGTGAAGCCTTCACTGTTCTCCAGCACTCGAGTCAGGTGATTGGCCGGGTCGTAGGTATAGGTGATCACCGTATCATCAGTGTTCTGTTCGATGCGGTTGCCGTTGGCATCGTAAAGGAACGTGATGCTCCCGGCGTTGATTCCATCGGGCGCGTGGGGCAGCGCGTGCCCCGGGTCCCAGGTGAACACATCTTCTCTCTCCACCGCGTTGCTCAACTCGTCGTAGTGCATCGTCAGTGTGATGCTGAGCGCACTGCTGCCCTCCACGCTCGCCAGCCGCGCCAACGGGTCGTAGTCGTAATCCAGGCCAAAGCCCCACGGCGCGGGCGCGCCGTCGCTGGCCGTGTAAAGGTAGCCGGCGGGGTCGTAGGTGTAGCTCACGTCCTGCACGCCAGGTGTGTTGATTCCCTCCAACGGCAGACCGGCCACCTCACCCTGATAGCTCCACGTGGTCTGCAAGCCGTTGCCGAAGGTCAGCCCGCTCGGCTGCCCGGCCACGTTGTAGCTCAGGCCGCTGGCGTAGGCAGCCGGGTCCCATTCGCCGCCGTCGCCGGCCAGGCCGGCCACGGTCCCTTGCGGGTGGTAGGTGTAGGTGATCACCTCGCCGCTGGGGTAGGTCAGCGTCTTTGGCCGCCCCAGCCCGTCGTAGCTAAAGCCGGTCTCATAGGTTCCACCGAACGAGACGGTACCCCACTCTTCTTCGTCCAGCAACTCGACGTAGAACTCGGCCGAGATGTATTTGGTTTGAGATTCCAACCGGCCCAGGTTGTCGTACAAGTACTCGGTGTAGCCGCTGCCGTCGTCCATGCGCGTGCGGCGACCCAGGTTGGCCCCGGTCCCCTCGTCGTAGGTGTAGCTCACGGCGTACGCCTCGGCCTGTTTGCCCGTCAGCCGGTTCAGCGCGTCGTAAGAAAAGGTCATCTGGTTCCCGTTGGCGTCGGTCTGCCATTTCAGGTTGCCGGCCAGGTCGTAGCCGTACTCCCAATGGCCCATATCCGGGTCGTCCATGGCCGTCTTGCGCCCCGCGCCGTCGTAGCTCATCGTGGTCTCGTTGCCGGCGGCGTCCTGCACCCAGGTCAGGTGGCCGAACACGTCGTAGCGGTAGGCGGTGTGCAGGTTTGCGCCGTCCGGGTCTTCGGTCACCTGGGTCACGCGGCCCAAGCTGTCCAGGACGTACTGCCATTGGCGGCCCGCGCCGTCCTGCCAGGTGTACGCCTGCGCGCCGGGGCCGAGCAGGAGATATTGGTACATTTGCAGCCCCTGCACCGGGTCGTCCACCTGCTTGATTCGCCCCACCGCGTCATACTGGTAGGTGGTCCAGTGCGTGGGTGCACCGGCGTGGGGCAGCGAGACTTGTTCGACCCGGCCCAGGGCGTCGTACTGCCGGTCCACGGTGGAGGCGCTGCCCTCGTCGTACACGCCCGCCACGCTGCTGCGGGTTAGCTGTCCCAGGCCGTTGTAGACCGCCTGGGATTCTAGCGGCGTCTCGCCTGGCCCGCTCGCGCTGACGTCCACCGTCAGGCCAGTGGGGCCGTCGGTGTAGGCATAGTCTGTCGTGACGCCGCCGGGTTGGGTGAGCAGGTCCAGCCGGCCAAAGGGATCATAGTCGTAGTCGGTTTGCAGACCGTTGACGTCGGTCTGCCAGCTGGGGAGCCCAAAGGCCGGATCGTAGTTGGCGGCTTCTTCAAAGCCGTTGGCATAGCTCACTCCCTCCGGGAAGCTCCAATAGTCGGGATCGTAGGTGTAGGTGGTGGTGTTTCCCGCCCTGTCGGTCACAGTTTTCAGGTTGCCGTAGGCGTCGTATCCGAACGCAGTGCGCTGGCCGCCCAAGCCGTCTACCAGCCACACCATGGTCAGGTCGCCGTCGTCCTGGTAATCATAGTAGGTCCGGGCCTGGGTCGCGTGGCTCCCGTCGGGGTCGAAGGCGCGAGTCTCTACCTGGACGCGACCGGGGAGATAGTGCGGTCCGGGTGGATAGTAGTGCCAGACGGTCTCTAACGTGTCGGCGCTGCCGTTCAGCTGGCTGCGCGTCCATTTGAGGTTGCCGTAGCAGGCGTCGCCGCAGGAGTCTTGCACGTCATAATGGTAGGTGGTTTCCTGCATAGCGCCCGAGGGCAGGCGGGTGCTCGCCAGGGTGGGGTAGACGAAGGGGCTGCCGTAGCCGCTCCACACGTCGTACGCGTAGCCGGTCTCGGTCCAGGTGAACAGGTCCCACGCCCGGCCCCGCGTGACCTTTTCTACGCGACCCCGTTTGTCTCCATCGGTGTGGAAGGTGGTGCGGGTGTAATCGCCCTCCGGCGCGCTCACCTGCACCTGGCGATGGCCGCCGCCCGCATCTCGCCCCTCGTAGGTGTAGACGAAGGTGTGGTCGGCGGCGGTCTGGGCGTCTTGCACCCTGCGCGTCTGAACCCGACCCTGGTCAAAAGTGTAATGGACCTGCCCGCCGTAGCCATTGTCCACCCCGCTCAATTCGGCCGGTTTCGCGCCGTTTTGACCGTAGGTGAAAGTGGTGATAGGCAGAGTGGACCCGTCATCCCCGTATAGCGTGACGGAGGCCATCTGGAGGTGCCTGTCCCTGGGGCGCTGTTCGTCACCTGTCTCGATGATTTGATGCACCAGCTCGTAACGGCGCACCGGACTCTGCTCGTCGTCCACCCACACCCGGACGGCGTGTAGATAGTCGGTGTAGAAAAAGGACCAGGTGAAAGGATTGTTCTCGTACTCGGCGGGCCAATCTGGCATCAGGTAGGCGGCTCGGGAGCGGTAGTCAAAGCTGACGTGACGCCGGGGCGTGAGGCCCGTGCTCTCGTTGCCGGTGTAGGCGATCTCGTGGAGATACAGGGCGCGATCGTACCCCACAGGCGTGACGCGGCAGTCGCCCAACTCGTCCAGCGTGCTCGGACAGAACGTCTGAACGTCCTTTGTATAGGTCACCACGAAGTAGTTGCCGTGCGGGTCCTCGACCCGGTCGAGCATGTAGCGCCAAGGCAAGACCACGTTGATCCAACTGGAGAGCCAGCCCGGCGAACGTTGCACCGATCCCGCGCTGGAGCCGAAGAAATAGCGCGTGCCATCCTGAGTCGTGACTTCCCAACGATAATCCAGCAGGTCCACGCCGTGGTTAGCCCCCTCAAAACGCCGCACGCGCCAAAAAGTCTCCGGGTCGGTGCGATAATGCTCACCATCCCCGGTGTCCACCAACTTAAGCCGGGCGCCGTTGAGCACCAGCTCAAATCGGTGATCGGGGGGTTCACACCACGGGCAACTCTCCTGGGCATAGGCCACGTACCCCATATCCAGGCTGAAGCCGTGCCCCACGACGCCGGCCTGCTCGTCCCAGCCCTCCGTCGCCAGGCGCGAGTTGTAGGCCAGGGTCAGGTTGGGCTGCACGCCGGCCGTGCCGGGGGCCGCCTGCAGGGGCAGGGCAAAGGCGGCCGCGCCGGTGAACAGGTCGGTCTCGTAGGGGGCCAGCGTGGGTCCCAGGGGCGGCGGCCCGCCGGGATTGGGGCCGGCCACGGCCAGCCCGCTCAGGTGTGGTACTTGCACCCAGAAGGTCTCTGCCGTCGTGTCTACGGCGCTGGACAATGGCTCGGCCTGGCCCGCATCGGGCAACAGAAAGGCCCGCAGCCCTTGCGCCGCGACCGGCGGCAACCCCCAGGCGCTATAGTCAAAGGTCACTTCCAGCGGCGGGTCAAAGGCAACCAGCGGCGCGCCGCCCAAGGTCTCCACGCGCAGGTCAAAACGGGTCAGGTAGGCGCCCCGCGGCTGCGGCGTATAGCGCACTACGGCCGGCTCGGCCACTGCGCCGGTGGGGAAGCTGATCCAGGCCCTCCCGTCGGGCGATGGAAAGCCCTGGGCGGTGTGGCTGGGGCAAATTGTCGCTGTCACCTCGGCCGTCTGGCTCAACCCGACCGTCACCGTCACGCCGGCGCGGCCGTTCACGATCACGTAGGCCGGGCGGGTCAGGGTGCCCGTCACCGCGCCGGTCACGTTCTCGGCCACGACGGTTAACTCGACCTGGTATAGGCCCGGCGTCGTGTAGGTATTGGATATTGGAGATGGGTGAACCGGGTCGCCTCCGTCGCCAAAGGTCCACTCCCGGCTGACAATCGCGCCGCCCTCGGCAGTGGAGGTGTCGGTGAAGGTGACGGTCAGCGGGGCGGGTCCGCGCCTTGGTGATCCGGCAAAAGCCAGCGTCAGGGTGATGGCGGCGTCACCTTCCACGTGGCTGAACGCCCCATCGCCGCTGGTGTCGAGAAAGAGGGTTGGCGGCGCTCCGGCGTCGGGGCTGCCATAGTACAGGTAGTAGTTGCTGTCCACCTGGTGCGCCTCAACCGTCGCCTGCAACGGGAAGAACAGCGTCGAGGTGGGCGTGTCAACGAACGCCAGCGTGCGCGGCAGCTCGGTCCACGTCGCGCCATCCCAATAAGTCACACGCAGGTCAGCGCCGCTCTCCAGCGCCAGGCCGTGTGTGATCAGCGCCTGGGTGTCCAGCGTAAAGGCCAGCGTCGTGGTCACGCCGGGGACAAACGTCAGTCCCTGTGCGCCCACGGCCACCGTCAACGGCTGCCGGTTCAAGTAGCGCTCGTCCCACCAGGCGGGCGTCACGGGCTGGAAGCTCCACGCGCACGGCGACAGGTCGGCCACGATGATTTCGCGCGTGTGCGTGGTGGTAGCCGTGGCCGTGGCCGTCTCGGCGGTCAGGCTGACCGTGTACGCGCCGTTTGCAGCGTAGACGTGGCTGGGATCGACCGCGTGGCTGACCGGGCTACCATCCCCAAAGTCCCAGATGAAAGTCAGCACCGGTGATTGGGCTTGGGTCGTGTTGGTGAATTGAACCGTCAGGGGCGCTGTGCCCACGCGCGGCGCGGCGATAAAGTCGGGCCACAACGTCGGGGGCGTGACGGTGATAAAGTGCGTCTGGGTCAGCGTGTCGGTCACACCGCCGCCGGCCTGTGGTGAGCCTTGTCGAACCATCACGCGCAGGCTGACGGTGTAGACGCCGGACGCGGCATAGGTGTGCTCCGGCGCACGCAACGTGCTGGTCACATCATCACCCAAGTTCCACAAAAAGGCCTCCAAGAGCGGCGCGGGGGTCGAGTCGTTGTAAAAAGTCACGTGGAGCGGCGCTTCGCCCTCCGTCACGTCGGCGCTGAACGCCGCCGCCAGCGGGCCGTACCATACTGCATAGTCGGCCCAATCGCTGGCGTTGCCGGCCCGGTCCAGCGAGCGGGCGCGGAAGGTATACTGGCCCATCTGCTGGATGAGCGGCATCCCCACCGTCACCGGCGCGCTGGTCATGATGCCGCTGGTCACGGTCACCGGCTCAGCGGCGCCGAAATCGCGCATCCACTGGTACTGGTAGCGGTCCCAGCCGGAAGGCGTGTCAGAATCGCCCCCTTCGACCCGGAAGCGGGGCAGATTGTGTGTCGTCTGCCAGACTCCATCGGGAATGCCGGCGACTTCGCTCACCGTGGGCGTCGCTGGGGGTGTGGCGTCGTAGCGGAAGATAAAGACCGTCTCCGGTTGGGATACGTTGCCGGCCTGGTCTGCGGTGCGCAAACGTAGATAGTAGCTGCCCTCGGCCGGCAGCGTGCCTGTGGCGTAGGTCGTGTCCGTGATGAAGGTGGTCGGCGTCACTGCTTCATTCGGACCAAAATAGACGTAATAACCCGCCACGCCGCTGGCGTCGTCTCGACCCGCTTCCCACTCAAAGACCGGCGCGTTCACGCTGCCTTGCCAGATGCCACTGGGCACGCCGTGGGTCTCGGTGATCAGGAAGGGGTTAAAGGGAGGCGTGTTGTCCAGGAACACGGTGATAAAGGCTGTGCGGGTCAGCACATCCCACCCGCCGCTGGCCGTATCGCTGACGCGCTGGGTGACGGTGTAGACGCCAACCCCGGTATAGGTGTAAACCGGGTGTTGGCTGGCGCTGGCATCGCCCACGCCGAAGGTCCAGTACCACTGGTCTACACCGCTGGTGGCGGTGTCGGAAAAATGCACAGTCAGGGGGGCCGCTCCCTGGCGCGGCGTGGCGGTGAAACCGGCCACCGGCGTGACGCTGATATAGGCGGTGCGCGTCAACACATCCCATTCGCCGGTCTGGGTGTCGGTCATCCGCCCGCTCACGGTGAACACGCCGGCTTGGGTGTAGGTGTGCTGCAGGTAGGGCTGTGGGCTGGTCGCGCCGTCGCCAAAGAACCAGCGCCCCTGATCGGCCACGCCCGCCGGCGTGGCCGTCGTGGTGAATTGTACGGTCAAGGGGGCCACGCCGTGCGTCGGCGTGGCCGTAAAGCCTGCCTGCAACGGACGGAAGCGCTGGCCGTAGATGGCGGTGTTGTTCACGTCGTCCCACACGACGAGATGATTGCCGCTGGGCGCCCCCGCCCCACTGGTCGCTGCGCGGCTGCCCGTTTCACCGCTATACTTGACCAGCAACTGGTTGTTTCCCGACAGCGTGCCTTCCTCGTGCAGCACCTGGCCCCACGGTTTGGGAAAACCGGCCTGACCCACGCCGCGCCACACGGTCAGCCAGTCCTCGGTCAAGGCGTCGTAACCCACGTCCGGCGCGAACTGGGTGAGAGCACCTGTCGCCACGTCCAGCACACCGCCCAACAGGTCGCCGTCGCTGGCCACCCGTTGTCCCTTCACGTCGCTGCTCTCGCTCCAGGTCACCAGGAAGGCGCCAGACGCCGAACCATAGTCCAGGGCCGGGTCGGCCTGCGTGCCGGTGGCTGTCGTCAGTGCAAAGGCGTTGCCCGGCAACCCGCCGTCACTCGCCACGCGCCGCCCGTATACGTCGCTGTCCTGCTCCCAGACCACCAGATATTCCTCTGCCGCGCTGCTAAAGGCCACGTCAGGGTCTTGCTCCACAGCGGCTCCGGTAGCCACGTTGATCACGTTCCCCGTGGGCGCGCCGTCCGCCCCCACCCGCCGGGCGTAGACGTTCCCGGCGGTGTCATCCCAGGCCACCAGGTAGCCGCCGTTGAGCGTGTCCGCCGCCACCGCGGGGTTGGCGTGGCTGCCGCCGTGTACCGTCTGCACCGGCCCAAGCGTGGTCCCGCTGGCCGGGACCTGCCGGCTACGCAGCGCCGATGCGATCTGGCCCGAGTCCACCGCCCAGGTTACCAGGTATTTGTCTGAGGTGGGGTCATAGGCCGCTCGCGGCGCGTCCCACTGGCTCACCGGCGGCCCGCTCACCTGGTACAGGGTGAATATGCCGCCATCAGGCGCACCGTCGGCCCACACCCGCCGCGCATGCACGCCCACCGTGGTTTCCGATGCAAACAACCAGGTCGCCAGGTATTGGTCGGAGTCAGGGTTATACGCTACGTCGGGGGTGTAACGGTTGATCAGACTGCTCGCTGCCAGGGTCAGCCGCGAGCCGAGCAGCGGGTCCACCACTACCGGGTAGGTCGCCCGCGCCAGCCACGCGCCGGGGAGCACGATTTCCACGTCTGTCCCGCTCAAGCGGATCTCAAGGATCGCCAGATGGCCGGCCGCGTCGTAGGCCAGCGCCGGGCCGTATTGGGCCAGCCATTCTCTTCCGCGCGGCCCGTAAAAGTACACCACTGTCCCCGACACGTTCAGCCGCGCTGCCAGCGGCGCTTCAAACGTTCCCACAAGGGTCACGTCCGCGCCATTCGCCGGCAGTGGCTGGGTGAACACGAGCCGCTGCTCCACCCCGGCGTCCAACGCCACGTATTCCTCGCTGATTCGCTGATCCGCCCACTCGTAGCGCACCGCGTTTCCATCCACCACGGGTTCCACGTCTGTGCGCGTCAGCCACGTCGCAGCCCCCAGACGCACCTCTTTCAGATAGTGGCCTACGCTGATTTCCGCACCGCCGACCAGATCGGCGCGAAAGGTCAGCCCCCACGCCGCAAAGTCCAGCCGGTGATACGGCCCCTCGACAAAAATCGCCTCTCGCTCTCCCGCCTCGCGCACCGTGTTGCGGGCCAGCTCCAGCGCCGTCTCGGCGCCGTCGCGCGTCCCCTCATCTTCGTCCAGCCGGTACACGGCCGCCTCAGGCGCGGCGATCTCCAGATTGATGCGTTGCTGCGCCGCCACCCCCCCCCTGGCCCGGCCCCCCGCCCCCCCCGG
>DAOTXN010000138.1:0-24697 GCA_034435435.1 Anaerolineae bacterium
TGGAGCGCGGGACTGGTGGTTCGGCCAGTAACACACACGATTTGTTACCGTACCCCAGAGGGGAGACACGACCCGCGTAGCGTCCCCCTCGGGGGGCGAGCCGTGTCTCTTGCGGGGTGAAGCATTCACACACGAAGGGAGACACGCAAAATGTACACGAAAAGCACAAAAGCCATTCTGATCCTCGTCTTGATCGCCGTCTTGCTGCTGAGCTTTGCGACGGGGTGCGATCCCGAAGACAAGGTCAAGGAAGCGAAGGATGGCCTCAAGCAGCTGAAGCAGCTGGCGGACAGCGGCAAGTGCCTGACCGAGACGCTGAATGGCGTCTCATCGTCGGCTTGTCCGGGCGCACCGACGCCCACGCCAGCCGCGACCCATTGATCACAACTGAATAGCAGACCAACCTGTGAGGGGACGAAGCGCTCGATGGCCGCTACAAGGCCGCCGTCAGCCCTGCGTCCCCTCGCGGGCCAAGCTTGATGACGGTCCTCACCCAAGCTATTCAAACGTGGATGGTTTGGGTGAGAATCATCACGGCTTTGCCGGTGATGGCTCTTCTTTGGTCGGTTTTCACACCGACCACCTCTCTCGTCGCGGCGACGATGGCTTTCCCATGCCATCACGCCGTTCATTTGTTTTCCTCATTTCACGTTGGCCCATCGCGATGCCCGTCCCGGTGGGGAGTCCAGGGTATTGTTCTCTCAAGAACGAACGACCTGGAAACGATCACAGTCATTATCACACGAAATCACACGACCTCACCCCGGCAGGGGGCGGCTGTCCCCTGGTGGGGGTGGTCCTTCTCCTGCCCCACACACACGAAATGGAGACAGGCGTATGGACAAATACACGCAAGTACCACTGTTTGGCTTTTCTGTGCGAGAGGCCGCCCACGCCTACGTCGGCAACCTTCCTCAAGCCGAAAGCCCTCTGGAGCGACTCAAGCGTTGCGGAGCGGGGGCGCTGTCCACAGCCGAGTTGCTGGCCCTGCTGGGTCTCAGCTTGCCGGACGCGCAACACCTGCTCTCGGAGCGCCGCAGTCTGTCCGACCTGGTGCACGCGCCGGCGGGCGAGCTGACCCGCCTGCCGGGCGTCGGTCCGGCGCTGGCCGCCCGCGTGCAGGCCGCCATCGAGCTGGGTAAACGGGCGCTGGCCGCCCGCGACGCGCCGCAGCAAATCCGTTCCCCGGGCGACGCCTTTCTGGTGTTCCAGGAGATGGGCTTGCTGGAGCGCGAAGAGCTGCGCGTGGCGACGCTGGACACCAAAAACCAGGTCATCCGGGCGGTGACGCTCTATCGCGGCAGCGTCAACTCGACCCAGGTGCGGGTGGCGGAGATCCTGCGGGTGGCGGTGCAGGACAACGCTGTGGCGTTCGTCCTGGCCCACAACCACCCGTCGGGGGACCCAACGCCCTCGCCTGAAGATGTCACCCTGACCCGCGCTGCGGTGCAGGCCGCGCAGGTGCTGGGCCTCGAGCTGATGGACCATCTGATCATCGGCAAAGGCCGCTTCGTGAGTCTCAAGGAACGTGGCCTCGGTTTCAGCTAGAGACACAGGAGGTGATGAAAAATGTCTCAACGCACACTCGCTACAACCACGTCCCTGGACCTGAGCCAGGCGGCGACTGTCGTCTCGATCCAGGGACACGCCTATCACGTGGACTTTGGTCCGGCGGTGCGGCCGCGCTATCACACCGTCTGCAAGGACAAGTCCTGCGCTTGCAGCCTGCGCAAACACTGCCCGGCGGTGAGCGCGGTGGCGGATTACCTGCGGGCCGGCGGCGAGCGCGCCCCTGACCCCACGGACTATTGGTTCCAAGCGCCAGAAGTTTGCCCGGTGTGTGGCGACCCGACCCAAATGGACGCCGCGCTGAATAGCCGCCGTCACGGGCGCGGCTGGCGTTGCCTGGGGGATGCGTCCCACTATTGGCAACGCCGCGCCGAGGCCCTGATCGCGGCCCAGCGCGCGGCCTACGCGGCGACGCCGGACTACCCCGGCCTGCCGGGCGTGCCCCGGATGACGACCGAAGAGCGAATCGTCTTTCTCGAAGCCCATCGGTTGGACTACCCGGCCAGTTCATAAACACGAAAACACACGAATGGAGGAACACACGATGAGACAGCCTTATGCGAGCGATTACGTTCGCCAAGACGTGCTCAAGATACGCGCCTACCAGCAGCAGGGCCACGTGCTGGTCACGACGCACAAGCACCACTGGCCGCTGCCGTGCGTCCACGACGTGCCCGGCTTGCAGCGCGAGGGGCGGGGATACAGCTCCCCATGGGGGCGCTTTGAGGTTTTGTACGACCTCTACGAGGTGGCCGTGTTCCAGCCTGCCGACGGCAAACGTCCGCCGGTGTGGAAAGACGACGACCTGAGCGCCGTGATCGAGCCGGCCACGGTCGTCATCGACCCCGTGCGCCAATGGGCGCGGGTCGTCTCGGACGAGAGCGACGCGGAAGTCGCCGTCCTGACCCACGTTCCGGCGTGGGAAAACGGCTGGCGGCTGCTGGAGGACATTCGCACTGAACTGGCACAAGCGTTGATCCCCGCCGTGCCGTGGCGGGTCGAGTGGGCCGAGCCGGAAAACGGCGCACAGCCGTTGTGGGAAGGCCGCGCCCCGCTAATCCGTAACGAACACGCGGCGGTCAACCTGGCCGGGTACGCCTTCGACGAGGACCGCAATCTGATCTACCTGAGCGCCGTAGGACACAAGACGGCGCTGGAGGCGATCCGGGCCTCGTTGTTGGGGCGTCACCGCAAGGGCAAGCTGACCCTGGGGGGTGGACGCTATCAACAGACGCTCAACGGTCTCGACCGCTACGAGCAGGCCTGGGCGCCCATCCCGGACTTTCAAGCCCACCACGTGGTCTTCCTAACCCGCCAGGCGCTCAAGCCGGAGCCGACCGACGACGCGATCTACCTGCTCGTGTTCGACGGTGAGGCTGAGACTGAGGCCAAACGGCTCCTGACGAAGCGGCTGCACGAAGCCCTGCCCATCCCCGTCCTGGACGAGTGGGCCGAGGCCTTGTGGAACGCCGCTGACGACCGGGGCTGGATCAGCGAGGTGCGGGCGGCGGGCGACTGTCGCGGCTGCTGGCAGGTGAGCCTGATGACCGATTGGGCCGAATTAGTGGAAGCGCTCATCACACAAGGCGAGATCAAAATCGCCATCGAGTAGTTTGACACGTAACCCACGCCATACCCCGGGGGGGGCGCGACTTGTTTTCCCCCACCGGGGGCGAGTTGCGTCTCCTTCCGGAACACGAAAAATCGAAAGATCGAAGGGAGACACGAAATGAGACTCGCAGGACAAGAGCGGATGGGGTACTATCCAACTCCGCAGACAGTTATCGAAGCCATCGCCAGCACCTTCACCCCTGCGCTGCCCGACGCGCCGGGTCGCATCCTCGACCCGTGCGCGGGCCAGGGCGAAGCGGCGGCGGCCCTGGGCCAGGCGCTCAACTGCCGGACCTGGGGGGCCGAGCTCTCGCCGGTGCGGGCGGAAGCGGCGGCGGCGGTGATGGACCGGGTTTTTCCCGTGGCCTGGGAATCCACTTTTCTGACGGATGAATCGATCAGCATTCTCTTGCTCAACCCGCCCTACGACTGGGAGCGGGCTGCCGGCGAGGGGGAGAAGTCGCAGCGCCTGGAATACAAGTTCCTGCGCTCGACCACCCCCAAGCTGGTGCGCGGGCTGGGCGTGCTGGTGTACCTCGTCCCGCAATGGCTTTTGGGCCGGGAGGAGGTTGCCCGTTACCTGGCCGCGCACTACGAGGAGCGCCGGATCGCCCGCTTCCCGGATGGGGAGTTTGAGCGTTTCCGGCAGGTCGTGGTGTTCGCCCGGCGGCGGTTGGCTCACCAGGTCCCCACCAAAGACGACGTGGCCGCCGTGCAGCAGTTGGCCGAGATGGACTTGCCCCAACTCACGCTGCGCAACGAGCCGGTCTACCCCGTGATCCCTGCCCCGACCCGTGGAGCGGCCGGTCGAGCAGTGCGTTTCTACCGCAACGACTGGTCGCCCGAAGAGATGGTCGCGGCCACCCGCCAGGTCGGTGTGCACACCACCCAGGCGTGGCGCGACCTGGTGACCGGCGGGAACGGGATGCTGGAGATGCAGCCGGTGATGCCCCTCAAAAAGGGCCACGTGGCGATGCTGATGTCCAGTGGGATGATGGGCACGCTGCGCCTGACGGACGCGGACGGCCACCCAATGCTGGTCAAAGGGCGGGTGGTCAAAGTGCCGCACAAGGCCGAAGAGGTTGTGGACGAGGAAAAAGGTGAGAAGGTGATCAAGTGGCGCGACCGCTTCATCACCACCGTTGCCGCGCTCTCGGCCAGGGGGTTGCAGGTCATCGACGACGTGCCGGGCCTGACGGCGTTTATGCAGGCCCACGGCGACAAGATCGCCGGGCACATCCTCAAGACCTATCGCCCTCTCTATGCGCTAGAACCGACGCCGGAAGAGCAGGCGGTCGTGGACCGGTTGGGCACGGAGCGCAAGCCCCTGCCCGGCCAGATCGAAGCGGGCCTGCTGCCCACGCAGAAACACGCGGCGATTGCGATGGCTCGCTCTATCCGTTGCCACGGTGTTGGCAACGTACAAGGGGAGATGGGTTGTGGAAAAAGCACTATCGGCGCGACGGTCGTCGAGCTACTCGACGCTTACCCCGCCATCGTGATCTGCCCGCCGCACCTGGTCCCCAAGTGGATCCGCGAGGTGCAGGAGGTCATCCCCGGCGCGCACGCCCGCGAGCTGCAGCGCATCGGGCGCAACGCGGACGATGTGGGCGACGTGAACGACGTGCGGGCCTTCCTGGACGATCACGCTGCCGGACGGATCAGCCACAAGGCGGTGGCGGTGGTGGCCTCCACCTCGGCCAAGATGGGCCCGGGCTGGCAGGTAGCCGCCCCCGTGCGCCGTGCAATCCCCGAGGACCCCGGCAAGCGGGGGCAGTTCAAGTCGGCGCTGGAAGCGGCCAAAGCGGCTCGCAAGGTCTATCAGGAAGCTCGTGGCGTCGTTGACGCCAAGCGCCTGGTAGAGCTACGGCAAGCCGCTGTTCGCGCCCGGCGCGAAGCTCTGCGGCTGGCGACTCCCCGCCCGTCCGTCGCTGCCCACCTCTGCCCGTCCTGCGGGGTGGTGCAGGTGGTGGAAAAGGACGATATGCGCATCCCGTTCTCCACCGACCAGTTGGGCAAAAAGCGCATGTTCTGTGAGGCGCCGGTCCCCGGCTGGGAGTTGGATCGGGACGGTCGCCTCAAGCGGGATGAGGATGGCAAGCCGGTGTGGAGCTTTCGGCCTTGTGGCAGTCCGCTCTTCGAGTATTCGGGTGTGCGACGGTATGGCATCGCCCAGTACGTCAAAGAGCAGGCCCACGGGCGTTTCAAGCTGCTCTTGGGTGACGAGTGCCACCAGTACAAGGCCAAAGCCAGCGACCGGGGAGTGGCCTTTCACCAACTGGTGACGGCGACCAAGGGTACGCTCACCCTCACAGGCACGTTCTTCGGTGGGCCGAGCACCTCGATCTTCTGGCTGCTCCATCGCCTGAGTGGTGGGGTCCGGGGCGATTTCGGCTTCCACGACGAAAAACGCTGGGCCAGCCTTTATGGTGTGCTGGAGACGGTCGAACGGCGCAGCTACGACCAGGACGACGAGGACGGTGTGCACACCGGCAACCGCCGCTATCGCAATCAGGCCAAAGAAGTCCCCGGCGTCAGCCCGGCCATCATCAGCCGCTTGCTGGACACCACCGTGTTCCTCAACCTCAAAGACCTGGGCGTGGCGCTACCCGCCTACGCGGAAGAGGTGGTGGTGCTGGATATGGCCGAGGAGCAGGAGACGCAGTATCGCGGGATGGACAGCTCGCTCAAAGCGATGGCGGTCCAGAGTATGTGCTATATGTCGGCCTGGCTCCAGTGGTCGTTGTCCCGCCCCAACTCGGCCTTCCGCGACGAGGTGGTCAAGCTGCCCTTCTTTGTCGGTCACGACGACGACGGGAAAGAGGTCTTTGAGAAGCAGCCGTATCTGCAACTCCCTGCCGTCGTCACGGACGATGGCGAACGCCAATGGCTGCCCAAGGAGCGCTGGCTGGCCGACTATTGCCGCTCGGAGAAAGCCCAGGGCCGCAAGGTGTTGGTGTACGTGCGGCAGACCGGCACACGGGACATCCAGGACCGCGTGCAGGCGGCGCTGCAAGTCGCCGGTCTGCGCGTAGCCGTTTTGGGCGGCAACGTGGATCCACGCAAGCGGGAAAAGTGGATCGAGCAGCGGGCGTCGAAGGTGGATGTGCTGATCACCAATCCCAAGCTCACGGAAACGGGACTGGATTTGATCCAGTTCGCAACGATTGTGTTCTTTGAAATCGAATATAGTTTGTATGTGTTGTGGCAAAGCTGCCGTCGGGTGTGGCGGTTGGGGCAGACTAAACCGGTGAAGGTGGTGTATGCTGTCTACGCCGGCTCGATGGAAGTCAAAGCCCTGGCCCTGATGGGCCGCAAGATGAAAGCCGCCCAGCTGTTGTTCGGGGATGAGGTCGGCGGCGCCATCGTCCCGGAGGATAGCGGCGACTTTCTCACCGAGCTGGCCCGCGAGGTGCTGGCCGGCGCGGCCCTGCCCGACCTGCAAACGCTCTTTGCCGACGACAGCCCAACCAGCGACGCCGCTATCGGCAGTCTGGTGAAGGTCAGCCCGCCCATCCTGACGATGTTCGAGCTGGCCCGCCAACTGGGGGTGCGGCCCACTCGCGGCAATGGCAGCGGACGCCGACGTAAGACGGTCGAGGTGTCAGACAACCAACTCACGCTGTTCACGGAGCCATAGCTGCGCTCACACGACGAAAACGATCACGTACCGTTGAACTGCACGCGAAAAAGGGAAGGGTGCTTGAGCCTTCCCTTTTTCGTAGGTCGAGCTGCCCGATCATTGCCCTCCGGCACGTCTCACCACACGACACCGGTCGTGGTGTTCGTCTATTGGAGGGCTCGCGTGAGATGAAAAGGAAGTAGCTTATGAAAGCTCTGTTATATCGCAATGTGTTGTCCGCGGTCCTGCAACGGGCCGTCTTGGATGCTCGGAGTGCGAATCGAAATATTCCTTTTTTATAAATCTATGAAGTGGAGGTGCAAATATGCTCGAAACTGAGCGCTTGTCATCGAAGATGCTGCGGCGCGACAAGCATGCGCTGCGACACCTAGCGACTGTGGAAGGTGAGGCCGTGTCCGTCGTGGTGCGCCGTCTCATTCGCAAGGCCGCCCGTGAGGCTGGCTTGCTTTCCACCCACAGCCGTCAGCAAGCCGAAACTGACCGTTGGGAGGTGCGCGATGCACACTAGAACCATCCCTCTGCCCAGTGACGAATTCACACTCGATTTGTTGTGTGAGTGCCTGGCTAAAATGTTCGAGATTGACCGACGAAAAACCGCCGCAACGTCTGAGGTTTCCGCGGACCGGGATGTGGCGGTGACCAGTGACGCGCCGGCTTTAGAGCCGGACGCACAAGAAGTATAACCAAAGATAGATGAAAAGGAAAAAACTGAAGGGATCGGCAGCAGGCAAGACAACGGTGTACGTAACAATGAAGCTTCTACAACATCCACGGATCAGGGCTTTCGCAGCGAATAGCACAACCTAAATGAACTGAATCCGCAATCCAGAGACCTATGAGCGGCGTACTTACGAGTGCGCCGCTTTGACATGCGGGGTGAGATTCCTCATACTCAAAGTCAAACTAACCGCCAAGCGGTTTGTAGAACGCTTGCCCCACACCTTAAAGAGAGGAATCTTGCGCAAAAATGTACTCGCCAACCATCAGATGTGCGATGTGGTGCGAGGCCACCAGTCATAGTGGTCTAGGACGCGGGCCATGGCTACAATTGTCGCGGCGTGGAGAGGAGTAGGCATGTTGTCACACCAAGAATACTCTGGCCCAATCCAATAGAGAAAACAGGTAGTGTAGTTCCTGGAGTATATGATAGGTGGGGAGGAAAGCCAAAACCGTTTTGGTTACCTGCGCTCGCCAATCCCGGCCGCTTCTTCGGTAGAGGCCCAGGCTGCCCTCCAGTTCGCTCACGACGATCTTGAAACAAGTCCTAACTCGCACATCACATCTCTCTGCACCGCTGTCAACTCAGCGCGGCGCTCGGCCATCTGTACGCGCAGCCGCCTTGCGTCTTTGGGATAGGTCACGTAGAACAGGCTGAACAACAGCCCGCACACGATCCACGGCACGGGCACGGTTCACACTATGGCCGTGGTAAAGCCGTAACGGTCGGCCAGCGCCCCGGCGATGAGGCCCGCCAAGGCCGACAGCCCGCCTTCGATGACGCTGGTGACGGAATAGGCGCTGCTGCGCAGTTCTGGCAGCACAACGGCTTGCATCATTGGTTCTTTGGCGCCGCGCCCATAGTTGGGGCTGGCGCGCTCAGCCCAGTCGCTGATCACGCCGCCCAGGAAGTTGCTGATGGCTGCACCGACGACGATGGCGGCGAAAAATAGCGGCGCGCTGTGGGTCATGTCGTCAAAGTTGAGGTCCACCGAAAAGCCTAGCTCTTCGTTCCCGCTGCTATCGGCGTGCCTGTCGGCGGTCTAGTCATAGTTGCCCAGGACGCGGGCCACGGCTATAATAGTCTCGGCGTCGAGAGGAATGAGTGCAGCATCATACAAAGAGTTTTCTGGCCGAGGCCGCGCTGGACATGCTGCGGCGGTACCTGGAGGAATAGACCTGCCAGGTTTTAGAAACCTGGCAGGTCTGGAGGAAGAGTATGCGATTCGTCAACGAGCCGACGAGCGTAGATGCCCGTTTTGACGCCGACGGTGCGGTGCGCCTGCGCCGTTTTACGTGGGAGGGAGGCTGGCTCGACGTGAGCGACGTGGGGCGGCAATGGCAAGACGCCGCCGGGCGACACGTGCTGGTGATGGTCGGCGGCCGGCGCACGTTCGAGTTGCTGTTGGAGCAGGAGAGCCTGACGTGGCGCGTGGTGCGTGCGCCGGAAACCCTGGCGGCAGCGTAAAACGTGAAACGTGAGTAGTACCCTCCCAAAGGCTCATCAGGTCAGAGCAGGCAGGATAAAACGCCACAGGGCATACAGATCGAGCGCGATCATCGCCAGGTAGGGCAGAACGAAAGCCAGCGGGCGCAATCGCTCCGGCAGGCGCATCAGGCGCAACAGCGCGTCGGTCGCCAGCGCCGCGCCCAACGCGATGGGGATGAGCGCCGGGAACAGGTAGCGCCCTTGATGCTGCACAAAGGTCACGTTGTAATAGCCATACACCAGCAACACCAGCAAGACAGTCAACCCGAGCACGCCCAGCAGCAGGTTGCGCGTCGCGTTTCGCAGCCAGAGCAAAAACCCCACGAGCAGCGCGCCCGACCACAGCGCCAGCGCCCGATATAACCAGGTGGGCATCAGCACGCCCATCCAGCCAAATTGCCCCCAGAAACTCTGAAAGGTGAACGTGACCCAGCGTTCCAGCCAGGCCCGCAGGCCGTAGGTCTGAATCCACCAGCCGGTGCGCGGCTGGCCGACGACGACGGCGTCGTGGTTGATCGTGCCGTAAAAGTCCAACCCGCTGTATGTGGCGACGTTGCGCAGCCACCACGGCGCGGCGATGAGCAGGGCCGGGCCAAAGACCAGCGCCAGCCTGCGCGCCAGTTCCCCACCGGCGCTGCGCGCAGGCGCAAGGGGCCGCTCTCGCTTGCCGCCGCGCCGCCAGTCCGCGATCATCGCCGCCGCGACGACCAACGCAATCGGCGCGAACGACGCTTTGGTCACCAACCCCAGCCCCACTATCACCCCCATCCCCATCAACTTTCCGTCCTTCGTCCTTTGTCTTCCGTCTTCCGTCTCCCCCCTTTTGGGGGGGCCTTCGTCGCTTTCCACCCAGCGCAGCGCCAGCACAAGCGTGAGGCCGATGAGCAGCTCGGTCAGGCTATCGTTGTTCACGCCCGCCATCATGGCCACGTGTTGCGGCAAAAAGGCGACCCAGGCCGCCGCGCCGAGGGCGATGAGCGGGCGGTCGGGGAACACGGTCACGGCGACGGTGTAGGCCAGCCACACCACGCCCGCGCCGAGCAGGACGGAAAAGAGGCGCAGCGGGAGGAGCGCGCCGTCAAAGGCCAGATAAAGTGGGGTGGCAAGTAAATAATAAAGGGGGGGCTGCCAGTCCTCGTATTCCAGCGACTCTACCGATAGTTGGGGTGGGAATCGGTGCGTGGTCAACTGGCCGAGATAGGCCTGATCGTAATCGCCCATTTCCAGCACCGGCAGGCGCCCGTCGGCCAGTTGCCGGATGTAATTGTAATGGGCCGGCTCGTCGGGCGCTTGCCAGTCGGGCGTTTTGATCGCGTACAGCGTACCGACCAGCAGATAGGCGACGACAGTCAGAGCAAGGGCAAACTTGTTCATGAGAAAAAGGACACAGATGAACACGGATGACACAGATTTCTCAAGATCAGTGTGAATCTGTGTGAATCCGTGTCCACTATCACCCCATCCGCGCCAGCTCTTCATGAACGATGGACTCGTCCAGTTTTTTGAACAGCGGCGCGGGCGGGCGCAGCAGTTGACCGGCGCGGAGCTGGCTGGGCTCCCAGCGCCCGGTCATAGAGGCGGCGTCGTAGGTCAGCGCCAGGTGGCTGCGGGCCGACTCGTGATATTCCTGGATGCGCTGCTCGCCCAGGATGCTACCCACGTAGCCCAGCATCGTGTGTAACTGCTGGCAAGAAAAGGGCAGCACCGGCGCGAAAAGGGTTTTGAGCGAGTCAATGGCTCGCAAGGCGACGTAAAGCGTCGTCCCGGCGGCGGCCTGGTCGGTTTTGATTTGGAACCAGGGCGCTTTGGCGTCCAGGTAGACGTTAAGCTCGCGGGCCAGGGACATCGTCTCGCTCAACGCGGCCCGGAAGCGGCACGTCTCGTACAACCCGGCGATGGGTTCGAATGCGGTCTCTACTTGCGCCAGGATGGCCCGGTCTTGCGCGTCCAGTGGGCCGGGGGTGGGCGCGCGCTGTTCAAAATGCTTGTAGGCAAAGCTCAGGGCGCGGTTGACCAGATTGCCCCACGTGGCGACCAGCTCGTCGTTGTTGCGGTGAAAAAAGTCGGACCAGCTAAAGTCGGTGTCGCGGGTTTCGGGGGCCACGGCGGTCAGGTAATAGCGCAACGGGTCGGGGTCGTAGCGCGTCAAAAAATCGTCCGCCCACACGGCCCAGTTGCGGCTGCCCGAAATCTTTTTGCCCTCGATGTTGAAAAACTCGTTGGCCGGCACGTTCCAGGGCAGATTGAGCCGCCTGGTCTGGTCTTCCTCGTACAACCGGCCCGCGCCCATCAATTGCGCTGGCCAGACGACGGCGTGAAAGACGATGTTGTCCTTACCGATAAAGTAGGTGGTGCGCGCCGCCGGGTCGTACCACCAGTCCTTCCAGGCTTCAGGCGCGCCCTGGTTTTTGGCCCACTCGATGGCCGCCGATAGATAGCCGATGACGGCCTCGAACCACACGTACAAGCACTTGCCGGCCCAGCCTTCGATGGGCAGCGGAATGCCCCAATCCAGGTCGCGGGTGATGGGGCGCGGCTGCAATCCCTCGCGGGCCATGTTGCGGGCAAAGTTAAGCACCTGAGGCCGCCAGAAATCCTTGTCCTGCTCCAGCCAACTTTCCAACGCCTGGGCAAAAGCCGACAGGTCCAGGTAAAAATGCTCGGTCTCGCGCACCTCGGGCGGGCTGCCGTCGGTGCGGCTGCGCGGGTTGATCAGCTCCAGCGCGTCCATCAGGTTGCCGCAGTTCTCGCACTGGTCGCCGCGCGCGCCGTCGTAGCCGCATATCGGGCACGTGCCCTCGACGTAGCGGTCGGGCAGAAAGCGTCGCTCGGTCACGGAGTACAGTTGGCGCTGCCGTTGCCGCGTCAGGTAGCCGTTGCGGTGCAGGGCGAGAAAGATGTCCTGAGCGACGCGGTGGTGGTTCTCGGTATCGGTGTGGGTGAAAAGGTCGTAGCTGAGGCCGGCGGCGACGAAAAGGTCGAGAAAGCGGCGATGGTAGCGCTCGAACAGTTCGCGCGGGGTGACGCCCTGAGCGTCGGCGGCCACGGTGATGGGCGTGCCGTGGCTGTCGGAGCCGGAGACCATGAGCACGCGGTCGCCGCGCAGACGGTGAAAACGGGCGTAAATGTCGGCGGGCAGATAGGCCCCGCCTAGGTTGCCGATATGGATATTGGATGAGGCATACGGCCAGGCCACTGCCACCAGGATGTTGCGCGTCATTGGCGTCTTGCTCCTTCCCTAATAGACTCGGAATCAGCGGACGTCCGGCTTCAGCCGGGGAATCCTCGCTCAAGCGAGACATCCGGTCATGACAGCATACCACACTGAAATCGAGGCTATTGTACCACAGGTTGGCAACAGGAAAAAGGACGCAGGGGGATGCAGACGATCAGGTGTCCTCGATGGTTGGCGCTTTTCTATGGCGCGAGGTTGTGTTACACTGAGAGGGGAGGCGTATGATGCTAAATTTCCAGCTCGACGACGTGGTGCAATTGCGCAAACCCCACCCCTGCGGCGGGTACGAGTGGCGCGTGGTGCGCCTGGGGGCCGACATTGGCGCAGTGTGCACCACGTGCGGACGGCGCGTGCTGATGCCCCGCGCCAGATTCGAAAAGCAGATCAAGCGGGTGTTGCCTCGGACACAGATAAACGCTGATCCACACTGATCGATCTTTTAGCTTATCTGCGACCCAGCCCCATCCCCCCGAATACCTCTGGCCCCAGCTTGAAACCGGCTTCTTCCAGGCGCGGCATAAAGCGCGGCCGGATACCCACCGGCTCCAGCTTGCCACCGCCCGCCTGCCCATCCCCCTCGAACGGGGCCGCTTTGTAGAGGAAAATATCCTGCAGCACGACCGTATCTCCCTCCATCCCTTGCACTTCGGTGATCTGGATGATCTTGCGCGAGCCATCGCGCATACGGGCCTGTTGCACGATCAGGTCCACCGCCGAGGCGATCTGCTTGCGCACCACGATGATGGGCAAGTCGAATCCGGCCATGAGGCACAACGTCTCCAAACGGGCGATGCAGTCGCGCGGGCTGTTCGAGTGGACAGTGGTCAGGCTGCCGTCGTGGCCGGTGTTCATAGCCTGGAGCATATCCAGCGCCTCGCCGCCGCGACACTCGCCCACGACGATGCGGTCGGGGCGCATGCGCAGCGCGTTGATGACCAGATCGCGGATGCTCACCTGGCCCGCGCCGTCGGGCAGGGCCGGGGCGGTCTCCAGCCGGACGACGTGCGGCTGGAGCAATTGCAGCTCGGCGGCGTCTTCGATGGTCACGATGCGCTCGTCGTCGGGGATAAAAGACGAGAGCACGTTGAGCAGCGTCGTCTTGCCTGAACCGGTGCCCCCCGATACGACCACGTTGAGGGCGCTATGCACACAGGCTTTGAGAAACTCGGCGGTGGTCGCGGTGAAACTGCCAAAGCGGATCAGGTCGTCCACCGTCAATGGATTCTCGGGGAACTTGCGGATGGTGATGGTCGGTCCGTCGATGGCGCAGGGAGGCACGATGATGTTGACGCGGGAGCCATCGGGCAGGCGGGCGTCCACCCGGGGTTGTGCACGGTCCACTTTGCGCCCCAACGGCCCGATGATGCGCCGGGCCAGGCGCAACACGTGCTCGTCGTCGTCGAAACGCACGTCGGCCAGGGTCAGCTTGCCGCGCTGCTCGACGTAGACTTGGTCCGGGCCGTTGACCATGACTTCAGAAATGGTCTTGTCGTCGATCAGCGGCTGAACGGGTCCATAGCCCAACACCTCGTCCAACACCTGGCGATACAGGGTTTGCTGGATAGCCTCGGTCAAGGTAAGGTTGGTCCGCTGGTACAGGGCCATAAAGCGCTCGCTGACCAGGCGGGTCGTTTCGGGTGTGCGCCGCCAGGTCTGTTCCTCAGGCAGGCTGGCGAGAATCTGGTCGGTGATCCATTTGCGGACGCGCGCCAGTTCGGGGGGGGCCTTGGGAGCGTTGTTTTGCATGGTTTTTTCTTCCGCCACGTTCGTTTCTCCTCGGATTCTTTTTTGTGTCGTTTGATAGTATCGGCCACAACGTGATTTGGTTTAGCGCCTTCCGAAGGGATCTCACCACAAAGGCGCAAAGGACACAAAGAACTCTCAAGAGTCCGCAGGAAAGAAACTTGGTGGTCTTTGGTTTGCTTTTTGGTTCCGGATCGGCCGGGTTGGAGGTCTGGAAGGCAGGTTGTCACATTGGGCAGATTGTGGTATACTCTCGCCAACCTGGAGGTCAGGATGATGCGTTTGACGCCCGCCCCTACCAAGCCGTCTGACTGTTCCCGTTATGGGTTCGGCTAGTTATGCCTGCCAGGTCCGATTGACTCGTGTAACAGCGCCCGAACCACGGGCGTTTTTTATTATGTAGACAAAAAAGGAGGCCTAGCCGTGCGACTCGCTCAGCTTTTTGGACGAACCTTGCGTCAGGACCCCGCCGACGCCGAATTGATCAGTCACAAGCTCTTGTTGCGGGCCAATTTTATCCGTGCGCTAGGGGCCGGGCTATATAGCTACATGCACCTGGGCTGGCGGGTGGCCCGCAATATCGAAGACATCATTCGCCAGGAAATGGACGCCATCGGCTGCCAGGAGATGCTCATGCCAGTGATCAACCCGGCGGCGCTGTGGCAAAACACCGGGCGCTGGGACAGCGTGGGACCGGCGCTGGTCAAGTTCAAGGACCGCCGGGGACAGGATTACGCGCTGGCCATGACCCACGAGGAAGTCGTCGTCGAGTTGGCGCGGCGCGAGATTGACTCGTATCGCCAGTTGCCTCAGTTGATCTATCACATCCAGACCAAGCTGCGCGACGAAATCCGGCCGCGCGGCGGGCTGATCCGCGTGCGCGAGTTTATCATGAAAGACGCCTACAGCCTGGACGTGGACGTGGCCGGTCTGGACAAATCCTACGCGGCTTTTTACGGCGCATACGAGCGCATCTTTGAGCGCTGCCACGTGCCCACCTTGCCCGTCCAGGCCGACAGCGGCATGATGGGTGGGGCGCTCTCGCACGAGTTCGTGCTGCCGCATCCGCAAGGCGAGGACCGTCTCATCGCCTGCTCCAAGTGCGACTATGCCGCCAACGTCGAGCGGGCCGAGTTTGTCAAAGACGTGCGCCTGGAAGAGCCGGTCGAGCGGGTTCAGGTCGCCACGCCCGGCTGCACCACCATCGCCGACGTGGCCGCGTTCGTGGGCGCGCCCACCGCCGAGACGCTCAAGGCCGTGTTCTACGTGCACGAGCGCTACACCGCCGACGGGGTAAAAAGCCAATTCCTGTTCGTCCTCATCCGGGGCGACCTGGAGGTGAACGAGACCAAACTGCTCAACGCCATCGGCGGCGGCGCTCTGCGCCCGGCCGAAGACGCCGACATCCTCGCCGTCGGCGGCGTGCCCGGCTATGCCTCACCCATCGGCTTGCAGGTGCGCGATACACTGGATGGCGCGGGGGTGCTGGTCGTCGCCGACGACTCGATCCAGACGCGCAGCGCCTTTGTCAGCGGGGCCAACCTCGGAGGTTATCACTTTACCGGCGTCAACTATCCGCGCGACTTTGACGTGACGCTCATCACCGACATCGCCCAGGCCGACACCGGCCACACCTGCCCGCATTGCGGCGGCGCGCTGCAGGCCCAATCGGCCATCGAACTGGGCCATACCTTCAAGCTGGGCACGTGGTACAGTGAGGCCGTGGGGGCCACTTTTCTGGACGAGAACAGCGTTTCTCACCCCATCGTGATGGGATCCTACGGCATCGGCGTGGGCCGGTTGATGGCCGCCATCGTCGAGATGCATCACGACGAATGCGGCATCATCTGGCCCAAGTCGGTGGCGCCCTACCAGATTCACATAGTGGCGCTCGGCCCCAACCAGACGGTGATGGAGCAGGCCGAGGCGCTGTACAAACAACTGCTTGCCGCGGGATACAAAGTATTGTATGATGACCGCGACGAACGGGCCGGGGTCAAGTTCGCCGACGCCGATCTCATCGGCTTGCCGCTGCGCCTGACGGTGAGCGCGCGCAGCCTGGAGGCCGGCGGGGTCGAGCTTAAAGAGCGGCAGCGGGATGAGCGCGCCATCGTTCCGCTGGAACAGTTGATGGCGTGGTTGGCCGATTGGTGGAGGGGGTAGTTGGATAGTTGAACTGCTTTAATGGGCTAACTTGAGCCTCATCACAATTTTGCTTACCTGGGTCGCTATGGCATCCTTTGAAATCATTGGAGAAATCACCGGTATTGAGATCATCGCCGTCGGTAGTTCTATCCGGGACATTGCGCGCCTGCGGAAGCGTTACGGTCCCGGGCGCTGGCGCAAGTTGAAAGGGATTGCAATGATACGTCTCCGCAGTGGCAGGATACGCCAGGCAGAACTACATTGGTATGAAGCGCATGGGATAGGCAAAAAAGAGATCAAACGTAAGCGATATTTGGACTAGGGATATGAAACAACTCAAGACTACCGGGGCCAGATTTGCGATATGCGTGAATAATTCAGAGTACCCTGCGTCATTAGAGATGCACAAAATATACCGTGTGCTACCCGACGATGAAGCAGTTCTGGATGGGGATTTGCGCATCATAGACGAGAGCGGGGAGGATTACCTGTATCCTGCTGAGTATTTCGTCGTGGTTAGCTTGCCGCGTAAAGTGGAGCAGGTTTTGCAGGCTTCATTCTCGTCCAGTCTTCAGCCGGTCGCGGCCTGACTGGCCGAAAAGCCGACTTTACGCCAGGTAATGCCAGAGTAGGCCGAGATGGGGTCTGCGGCTGGCCAGTTGAGACTGTCAGGATGACTTGTTGAAACCGTTGTAAAGCGACTGGCGCTGATGAAGCTATTATTGATCCGTCACGGCGAATCGCGCGGCAATCTCAACCGGCAGTGGCAGGGCTGGCTGGACGAGCCGCTGACGCCAGCCGGCCTGGCCCAGGCCCGGCGGCTGGCAGAGCGTGTTGGGCGCTGGGCGGCGGAAAACGAGACGCCCATCACAGGCGTGCACAGCAGCACGCTGACCCGCGCCTTTCAGACCGGCGCTGTGTTGGCCCGACGCTGGGGCGTGCCGCTGGTGCTCGACGGGCGGCTACGCGAGCGCCACGTGGGGGTGTTGCAGGGGCTGACCTGGCCTCAAGTCGAGACTCAACACCCCGAGATCGCCGCGACCATCCGCCAGCAGTGGACCGTGGCCGCGTTGCCCGGCGGTGAGACCACCGCCCAATTGTCCGAGCGGGTCTGGCAGGCGGTGCAGGAGATCGTCCAGCGCACCGACGGGACCCAGGATAGCGTCGCCGTCGTCAGCCACGGCGGCACGCTCAACGCCTATTTGAACCGGCTGGTGGGGCGGGGCCATGCCGAGCCATTCATGTTCCGGCTCGGCAACACGTCGTTTTCGGTGGTCGAGATCGACGCCGGGCGGCCGCGCATCTTGCTGGTCAACGACTTGTGTCATTTGGAGATGAAGGACGAAAGACGAAGGACGAAGGACGAACAGACGGAGGATGTGTGATGATTTGCGGGACGAAAGTTCGGCTGCGGGCCATCGAGCGTGACGACATCCCGCGCTTTGTCAAATGGCTCAACGATCCCCAGGTGCGCGAACACCTGGCGATGTACCGCCCCATATCCTTCGCCCAGGAGGAAAAGTGGTTCGAGCGTCACGCCGAGCTCGACCCGGCCGACCACGTGTACGCCATCGAGACGCAGGAAGGCGTGCACATCGGCAATACCGGCCTGCACGCCATCGACTGGAAGAATCGCAGCGCCGAGTTTGGCATCCTCATCGGTGAAAAGGAATATTGGAGCCAGGGCTACGGCGCGGATGCCACGGCGACGCTGGTGGGCTATGCTTTTGGCGAGCTGAACCTGCACCGCGTCCACCTGCGGGTAGACGCCGACAACCCGCGCGCCATCCGCTGTTACGAAAAGGCGGGTTTTCGGCTCGAAGGTACTATGCGCGACGCTGTGTTCACCGAGGGGCGGTACAAAGACCAGCTCTTGATGTCTATATTGCGGCCCGAGCTCAAGACAATCTGAGAACAAAGCCCGGTCTTTTCAACGACCGGGCTTTTCGACGATAGGGAGAAGCCATGTCTCATCAGTCCAGAGGAGAAGAACCCATGTACGGTGAGATCAAGCTCTTTGGTGGAACCGGATGCGTGGAGCTGGCCCAAGAGATCAGCACGATTTTGGGCGTGCCGTTGAGCGGACGCGACATCGTCGAGTTTCCCAACGAAAACCTGTTCGTGCGCTTGCACGAGAGCGTGCGCGGCCAGGACGTGTTTGTCATTCAAACCACGTCGGCCCCGGTCAACCGCAACATCATGGAGCTGCTCATCCTGCTGGATACACTCAAGCGGGCCTCGGCCGGGCGCATCACGGCGGTGATTCCCTACTATGCCTACGCCCGCAGCGATAAAAAAGACCAGCCTCGCGTGCCCATCACCGCCCGCTTGCTGGCCGACCTGATCAGCACCGCCGGCGCCGACCGCTTTATGCTGCTCGACCTGCACGCCGGACAGATTCAAGGCTTTTTCAGCATCCCCGGCGACGAGCTGACGGTCTTTCCGATTTTGAGCGACTATTACAAAGAGAAAAACCTGCCCGACGAAGTGGTCGTGTCGGCCGACCTGGGCTTTGCCAAAAAGGCGCGCAACTTTGCCGTGGAACAGGACGCCCCCATCGCCTTTGTGGAAAAGCGGCGCACGGGGAGCGGCGCTGCCAGCGAGTCGTTGACTCTCATCGGCGACGTGAGAGACAAGATCGCCATCGTCGTGGACGACGAGGTGGACACCGGCGGCTCGATCACCCACGCCGCGCAGCTCGTGTGTGACAGTGGAGCCAAAGAAGTCTATCTGTGCTTCACGCACGCCGTGTTGTCTGGGAACGCCGTCGAGCGTCTGCGGGCTGTCCCCGCCAAAGAGATCGTCACCACCAACACCGTGCCCATCCCACCCGAAAAGCGTCTGCCGAACATGACCGTCCTATCCGTCGCGCCGCTGCTGGCCGGCGTGATATGGCGCGTGCACCGGGGCAAGTCCGTAGGCGAGATGTTCTCGCGTTACAAACTATATGCTTGAGGGCGACCGCCGACGACCGACCGATGACTGATGAGAAATTGGCCGGCCACACGTCTTCGGTGCATACCGGCGTTTGGGCTGGCGCGCGAGGAGTGGCAAGTGAAAAGTGAACATAGAATGATCCGTCAAGTGCTAGACAACGGCCTGACCGTGCTGGTGCGCGAGATGCACCACGCCCCCGTCGCCAGCCTGTGGCTGTGGTTTCGCGTGGGCAGCCGGAATGAGTTGCCGGGCAGCACCGGCATCTCGCACTGGGTCGAGCACATGATGTTCAAAGGCACGCCTCACGTGCCCAAGGGCGAATTGGACCGCCTCATCTCGCGCGAGGGAGGCGTTTCCAACGCCATGACCTGGATCGACTGGACCACCTACTATGAGACGCTCCCGGCCCACCGCATCGACCTGGCGCTGGAAATCGAAGCCGACCGGCTGGTCAATGCCTCGTTCGAGGCGCAGGAGGTCGAGGCGGAGCGCACGGTGATCATTTCCGAGCGCCAGGGGGCCGAAAACGAGCCGGGCTTTCGCCTCGGCGAAGCGGTGCAAGGGGCCGCCTTTCGCGTCCACCCGTATCACCACATGGTCATCGGCGACATGTGCGACCTGGAAACGATCACCCGCGACGACCTGTATCGCCACTACCGGCGCTATTATGCCCCGGACAACGCCGTGCTGGTGCTGGCGGGCGACGTGGATAGCGCGGACGCGCTCACGCGAGTCGCGGCATTGTTCGGGTCTATCCCCTCTGGCGAGTCTGCGCCGCCCGTCCGCCGCCCCGAGCCGCCCCAGACCGGCGAACGGCGCGTGGTCGTCGAGGGTGAAGGCACGACGGCCTACGTGGAGCTGGCCTTTCACGCGCCTGCGGCGACCGACCCAGACTTTTTCCCCATGCTGGCGCTGAACGCCGTGCTGGCCGGCATCAGCCACTTGTCGCCTTTTGGCAACGGCTCGGCCAACCGCAGCAGCCGCCTGTACAAGGCCCTGGTCGAGACCGAGCTGGCCTCCTCCGTCGCGGGCGATGTGCCCATCACGTTGGACCCCTACCTATACTCCCTATCGGCCACGGTGCGCACGGGACGCACGCCGGAGCAAGTCGAAGAGGCTTTGTGGGGGCAGGTGGAGCGCGTCGTGCGCGACCCGGCCCAGCCAGAGGAGCTGTCCAAGGCCATCAAGCAGGCCAAAGCTCAATTCGCCTATAGCAGCGAAAGCGTCACGCACCAGGCGCTGTGGGCCGGCTTTTCGGAGCTGCACGGCGACCACACCTGGTTCACCCGCTTTATCGAACGGCTCGATCAGGTCACACTGCCGGACGTGCAGCGGGTCGCGGAGAAATACCTGACCCGCCGCAACTGCACCGTCGGCTGGTACGCGCCGGAGGACGAAGGACGGATAACGAATGACGAATGACGAACGCCTTGCTCATTCTGTGCCGGGGCCGGACGATATTTTCCGCCACGAGCTCGACAACGGCCTGGTGGTTCTGGTGCGCGAGAACCACGTCAGCCCAGCGGTGGTGATCGGGGGCTATCTCGCTGCCGGCGCGATAGATGTGCCCGCCGAACAGGCCGGGTTGGCCGCGTTTACGGCGGCCATGCTCATGCGCGGCACTCAAAAACGCACCTTTGCCCAAATCTACGCCGAGATCGAATCGGTGGGGGCCGAGGCCAGCTTTGGGGCCGGCGGACACACCACCAGTTTCGGCGGCAAAAGCCTGGCCGAAGACCTGCCGCTGTTGCTGGACGTGCTGGCCGAGTCCATCCAGCGCCCCACCTTTCCGCCCGACGAAGTGGAACGCCTGCGCGGCCAGATTCTCACCGCTCTGGAAATGCGCGCCAACGACACCGGGGCCATGGCCAGCATGGCCTTTCGGGAGCTGGCTTATCGAGACGGGCATCCCTACGGGCGCAGCGTGCGGGGCTATCTGGAGACGGTCAAAGCCATTGGCCGCGACGACCTGGCCCGCTTTCATCAGACGGGCTATGGCGCGCAGGGAATGACCCTGTGCATCGTGGGGGCCGTGCGCGCCGCCGACGCCCTGGCCCAGGTGCAGGCGGCCTTTCAAAACTGGCGCGGCCAGACCCGCGCCCGCCCGCCGCTGCCAGCGGCGGCGCGCCCGCCTGGGCTGGTGCGCAGGCAGGTGGACATGCCCAACAAAAGCCAGACCGATATTGTGATGGGCCTGCCCGGACCCGCCCGGGCCGAGCCGGACTATTTGGACGCCGCGGTCGCCAATACCATCCTGGGCGTGTTTGGCATGATGGGCCGGCTGGGCCGCCATCTACGCGATGAGCAAGGGCTGGCCTATTACATCTCTAGCCAGCTCGACGGCGGGCTGGGGCCGGGACCGTGGACGGTCTCGGCCGGGGTAGACCCGGCCAACGTCGAGCGCACCATCGAGGGCGTGCGGGGCGAGATGCTCCGTCTGCGCGACGCGCCGGTGGAGGCCGAGGAGCTGGCCGACGTCCAGACCTATCTCACCGGCTCGCTGCCGCTGCGCCTGGAGACCAACGAAGGCGTCGCCGGGGCCATTCTCAACATGGAGCAGCACGATCTGGGTCTGGATTACCTGTCGCGTTACCCGGCCCTGATCCACGCCATCACCGCCGAGCGGGTGCAAGCCGCGGCGCGCAAATGGCTCGACCCGGACAACCTGGCGATTGGGGTGGCCGGGCCGCCGCAGGCGTAGAAGAGGGTGTCAGGCGACATACCTGTAAAATCGCGGGGCGTGGACCCGCTATGAGCTATGTTGGATAGTGCAGTGTTTGAGCCAGTATGAAAAAACTTTATCATGCTTTGTAAACTGTGTTATAATATGCCCGGCGACACGCTCACAAATCAAACTCGGGGGAGTGACATGTCTGTAACAGTGGTGAAACTCAGCGAGCGCAATCAAATGGTGCTACCCAAGGCGGCGCGCGCCGCCCTGCGGGTAAAACCGGGCGGACGGGTGATGGTCGTCATAGAAGGCGCTAGCGTTCGTCTGTTACCCGAACCGGAGAACTGGACCGATTACGTTTACGGTCTGGGGGAAGAGCTGTGGGCTGCGCTGGGGGGGGGCGAACAATTCCTGGCAGAGGAACGGGCCGCATGGGAAAGCTAGACCTTCTCACCGAGCATCTCCGGCGGGCTGGCAGCGTTGCCCTGGACACCGTGGTGTTCATCTATGCCTTTGAGCGCCACCCCGATTACGGCCCGCCCGCGCGAGCCGTTTTTCACGCCCTGGAAACCGGTCTGTGCCGGGGCTGTGTCTCTGTTGTGGCGCTGGGAGAAATACTGACCGGCGTCAAAAAGGCCCAAAATGCTGAATTGCTCCTGCGCTACCGAGATATCTTGCAACGGTTTCCGGGGTTGACCATGTACGATGCCGACCCGCCGGTTATGGAAAGGATGTCGGATCTCCGTGCTCGCTATGGTATTTCCACCCCCGATGCCATCCATTTAGGTACGGCGCTGGTATACGGAGCCAAAACCTTTGTCACTAACGACCTTCGCCTGCAGCGTGTGACCGAGGTTCCCGTATTGGCGCTGGCTGATTTTATTTAGCTGCGCCAGGAGGCGCATCATGAGCGAAAAACCCGAACCCCCTCCCAGGCTGTGGGACGCGCTGAACCAGATCGTCGCCCGGCTCAAGAACGAGTTCCTGCTGGTGACGCTGGGCGTGCTCATCCTGGTCGTCGCCATCGGCGTGTTTGCGCCGGGCGTGATCCAGAGCCTGGGCGCGGCCTTTTTCTACCTGCTGGTCGGGCTGGCATGGCTGGCCTTTATCGTCGGGCTGGCGCTCAACGCCTGGTTGGAGCTGCGCCAGCCGCCGCCGCCCGCGCCGGCTCAACCCCACACGCCCCCGCCCGACTCCGCCGACCTGCGCGACCGCTACCTGCGCGGTCTGCTGCAATCCGGCAATCAGTTGCAACTGACCGGCATAGACCCCAAAGCCAAAAAACACCCCGAAGCCGCCGAGCTCGAATTGAGCGAGGTCTTTACGACTCTGGATGTCACCGAAGCGGCCGAACGCCCCGACGACAAGGCCCAGGCCCGTGAGCCGGAAATGCGCGGGCAGGAACGCCGCCCTGCCATCGCCGCCCTGGCCGAACACAAACATCTGGTGCTGCTGGGCGAACCCGGCTCCGGCAAGACCACCCTGGTGCACTTTTTGGCCGTCTGCCTGGCCGGCGATGGCCTGGGCCAGCCCGATCTGAACGCCCGCCGTCTGGGCGACGAGTGGAACCTGCCTCGCCTGCTGCCTGTGCCGGTCGTGCTGCGCGACTATGCCGCCCGCGGCCTGCCCCAGCGCATGGGTTTGTGGGACTTTGTCGCCGCCGAATTGGAGCGCGAATCCGAACTGGGGAACCTGGCTGCCTTTTCGCCCCAACTCAAACGCATCCTCGACCGCGACGGCGGCTTGTTGTTGCTGGATGGGCTAGACGAAGTGCCCGACGCCCACCGCCGCCGCGAGCAGCTCAAAGCCGCCGTCGAGCGTTTTGCCCTCGACTATCCCCGTTGCCGCATACTGGTCACCAGCCGCCCCTACGCCTACCAGAACCCCGACTGGCACCTGTCCGGCTTTAGCGTGCGCCGCATGACTGATTTTAGCCCGGAGCAGGTCCAGGAATTCATCGAGAAATGGTATCGCCACATCGCCGCCCGTGACCCGAACCTTGACGCCGACACCGCCGAACGCTACACCGCCCAACTGCAACGCGCCGTCCAGACCAACCCGCGCCTGGCCGAGCTGGCCCCGCGCCCGCTGCTCTTGACTCTGATGGCCTCCTTGCACCGCTGGCAGCACGGCGGCGCCCTGCCCGAAAAGCGCGAAGAGCTGTACCACGAGAGCGTCAATCTGCTGATTGACTTGTGGCAGCGGCCCAAGCAAATCTTTGACGACGCGGGCAACCCGGTCGGGGATGAATACGACGTATGGAAAGAGTTGCACATCTCTCCCGATAGCCTGCGAGCGGCGCTCAATCAGGTGGCCTTTAAGGCCCACCGCGACCAGCCCAGCACCACCGGCACCCACGACATCCCGGCGGGGGACCTGGCCGGGGCCTTGTACGAGGCCTCCGACGATAGAGCGTCTATCTCGATTGACCGGGTGTGCCGCTATATCAGCGACCGCGCCGGCCTGCTGGTGGATCGCGGCGGGGTGTACGCCTTTCCGCACCGCACCTTCCAGGAATACCTGGCCGCCTGCCATCTGACCGACGACGAATTCCCCGATAAACTGGCCCGCCTGTTACGCCAGAACGACGAACGCTGGCGCGAAGCCGTCTTGCTGGCCGCCGCCAAAGCCGCGAGCGGCGCCAAGAGCAGTGTGTGGCTGTTGGCCGAGACTCTCTGCCCGGGAGACGTGGAGACGGCGGCCCGGCCTCAAGCCGCCGACTGGTACGCCGCCCTGCGCGCCGCGCAGGCCCTCATTGAGACGGAACAACACAAAAAGGTCGCTGCGCGCGACGAAGGCAAGCTGGAGCGGCTGCGGGGCTGGCTGGCCGCCCTGCTACAGGCCGACCAGCCGCTGCCTCCGCTCGACCGCGCCGCCGCCGGGCGCGCCTTGGCCGCTCTGCCCGGTCCTGTAGGGCAAGTTGGCAACTTGCCCCAC
>DAOTXN010000139.1:0-32765 GCA_034435435.1 Anaerolineae bacterium
GGTCGGATGTGTAGAGCAGGAATGGAGCAACAAGCCCTGACCCATGCTGCCGTTATCGAACAGTTTCTGGAAACGGTCTTTTGGCTCGAAAAAAAAGATGCAAATGGCGCATCTGTGAGCGCCATTGCTCAGACGGCTCGTTTGTCGGTGGGGCAGGTGCGAGAGATCGGGGCTGCGCTGGCGGAGCGCGGGTTGCTGCAATGGGACGCGAGTGATGTGTGGCGACTTTCCACGTCGGGAGTACGCCGGCTGTTGAGCGAGTCTGTCGAAGACTATGTGGTGACCATATATCGCCAAAGTCGCAGCCAAAACAAGCAGCGAGTCAGCACATCGGCCATCGCTCAAGCGCTGGGGGTTGCTGCTCCTTCGGTCACGAGTATGATCCAAAACAAGCTCGCCAAATTCGAGCTAGTCGATTATGAGCGGCACCACGGCGTCACGTTGACGCCTCTGGGCGAGCGCATCGCGCTGCAAATCTTGCGCCACCACCGCATCGTTGAACTGTACCTGACGCAAGAATTGGGTCTGCCGTGGGATCAGGTTCACGACGAAGCGCACCGGTTGGAACACGCGATGTCGCCGATGCTAGTGGAACGCCTGGCCGCGATGTTAGGGGACCCGCAGGTCGATCCGCACGGCGACCCTATTCCTGCCCTCGACGGAACGGTAGAGCGGGGCGATTTTGCACCGCTTTATGATGCCGCTCCTGGGCAGATGGTTGTGGTGCGACGCATTCGCGACCAGTCGGCAGAGGTGTTGCGTTACCTGGGAACGCTGCACCTGCTTCCCGGTACGCTGGTTCAAATTGTGAGCCGCGCTCCACTCAACGGCCCACTCACAGTGCGCATCGCTGACAAAGAGCAAGTCCTGGGGCGCGAACTGGCCTGCGTGGTTCTGGTTTCACCCTCAGGACAGTAGAGGAGTAGAGGATTTTGGAACGTGTGCACACATTGATTCACGCCAACCGTAAAGAGCTGGAACGTTTTCTCAAATTCATGGTCGTCGGGACCGTTGGCGCCGTGGTAGATTTTGGGACGCTTTATCTCCTGCACGCAGTTTGGGGCTTGCCCATTCTTTTCTCCAATACATGCTCTTTTACTGCCGCTGTGTTGAGCAACTTTACGTGGAATCGCTATTGGACTTATCCCGACTCGCGCTCCAAGCCCATCCACACTCAATTGACCCAATTTTTCGCGGTCAACGTTGTGGGGTGGGGAATCAACAGCAGCATCTTGCTGCTGCTACGCTATCCATGCGTTGCGCTGGTTGACGGCTTGAGCGCTCATATTTCTATGTTGAGCGACCCAGATGTGGTTTACAGGATGGGGTATAACCTGGCTAAAGCGATCGCCACGATAGTGGTCTTGTTCTGGAACTTTTTTGTGAATCGTTTCTGGACCTACAGGGACGTTGGGCAGTGGGGTAGCGCCGTGTCTGCCGGAGCAGGGCAAGAGAGTCAATGATGCGTATCGGGATCGATTACACGCCAGCCATCAGCCAGAGCGCCGGTATCGGGCGTTACGTGCGCGAGCTGGTGCGCGCTCTGGCTGCCGTGGATCACGAGAGCAAATATACCCTCTTTGTCGCCGGGGGACGGATGACGGCCCGGGAGGTGTGGGGTGGACAGCATGTTCTGTTGGTCAGCGAGGGAGGCGAGCTGGAAACTCAGACCAAGCTAACGTTGGAGCACAGCGGCTATCAGGTTGAGACGTGCCGTCCCGCAGACGCATTGGCTGCGCTGGGCCGCACCACCCCCGACACAGTGGCAACCCCCCAACCCACCGATGACCTGAGAACGGCGTGCGCCGAGCAGGGCGCGCGCGTGATGCTCGTCCGCATAAAGGGCCATCGGCCAGTTCTGAGCATGCCGAACTTTCAATTCAGATCGGCCACCTTGTCCGACGTGTGGCTGGCGCGCCTGTGGCATCGCCTGCGCGTACCGCTGGCGGTAGAAAGATTGATCGGTCCCCAAGACTTGTTCCACGCCACCGACTTTGTATTACCCCCCACGTCGTCGCGCACCCGCACCCTGCTCACGGTGCACGATCTCTCCTTTGTGCGCGACCCCGAGTCAGCCACTCCAACCTTGCGGCGGTATTTGAATGCAGTCGTACCCCGATCGGTGGGTCGGGCCAACCACGTCTTGGCCGACTCGCAAGCCACCAAAGACGATCTGATCGATCTATATGGTATCACAGACGAGCGGGTGAGTGTGCTCTACTGCGGTGTGGACGCGCGTTTCACTCCCTCAAAGCAGCGCGGCGAAGGGGAGCGCATCCGTCGCCGCTACAAATTGGGGCATCAACCCTATATCTTGAGCCTGGGCACGCTGCAACCGCGCAAGAATTACGGCCGGCTCATCTCGGCTTTTGCGTTGGTGGCCGATGTGTCGCGGCGCATTGATGGTCGGCCCACGACGCACAACCTGGTGATCGTAGGCAAACAAGGCTGGCTCCACGACAGTATCCGCGCCGACGCCGCGCGTCTGGGCCTGCGGACGCGGGTCATTTTTCCCGGCTTTGTGCAAGATGAAGACCTGCCTGCCCTCTATCGCAACGCCGACTTGTTTGCTTTTCCATCCCTCTACGAGGGTTTTGGCCTGCCGCCGCTGGAAGCCATGGCTTGCGGCACGCCGGTGGTGACGTCGAATGTGTCTTCACTGCCGGAAGTTGTGGGCGACGCCGGGTTGACCGTGGATCCAACCGACATATATGCCCTGGCTAACGCGATGAGTCGTGTGTTGCAGGACACCCGCCTGCGCCAGGAAATGGTCGAAAAGGGACTGGCGCGAACGGCCCAGTTCACCTGGTTGCGCGCGGCCCGCCAGTTGCAACAGATTTATCAGAGCGTGGGCCAAAGCACCTAACTGCCCTCCCCGCTCGATTCATTTCTTACAAAAGACTGTGAGATGAATCCCGTTTCTGAACCTCGTCTCATCTATCGCACCGACGGTGAATGGATGGCCTTGCTTTATGAGGGAAATCTCTTTGACACGTTGGGCGAATGGGTAGGTTGGTTGGATGGAACGGATGTGTACGGCCTGGATGGTGAGTACATCGGCTACATCAACCCCGATGGGCGACTGCTGCGCCAGCGGGTGCTGCCATATCGAAAACGCCGTTGCCCTCCCAAGCTGACGCCGCGTTTCAAGCCCCCCAAAACCGTGCCGCTGCCGCCAATGTTCGCGGAACTGCCTTACGACGTCATCGACGTGTTCGAGGAAACGCCGCATATCTTGCAAGCGGTCAGCGAGTTGCGGCCTGACGCGGGAGAGTCGCCGCTCTTTCGGCTATCCGAGCGGGACCCGCGTGTGGCGACGCAGCAAAAACTGCGCCAGATCGAGCGAAATCTGATGGAAGAGATGGTCTATGGGATCATCTACAGTTATGGCGTGACCAGACCACCGGTACCCATCGAAGCGATGGCCGCCGGACTCCCCCTGGAGCGCGCGACCGAGATCGAGCCGATCTCGCCCGCCGAGCGCCTGCGGTTGGCCGAAGAAATGATCGACAAGCTGGGGCGTTCGCCGTGGGCGGTTGAGCGCGGCTATGGCGACGGGAAGGGCTTTACCCCCGCGCAAACCGAGTACGCCGCGCGGGCCTTGTTGCTGCCGCGCCACTGGCTGCTCAAAATTCCCGAACATCTGCGCTGGCCGCCGGCGCTGATCCTGCGCTTTCTCGTGCCCGAATGGGTGGTGAGCTGGCGCTTGCACGACCTGGAATAGGATGGTCCAAAAGGGAATTCCCTCGCGTTTGTTGGAATTGCTCGAGAACGCCAGCCCCGCCGCAGCCGTGCTGCAGGCCGAGCGGGAAGACCGGGGCCTGGCCGACGTGGTGCGTTTTCCGTTCTTAGCCCTGGTGGGCCAAGCCGAGATGAAAACGGCTCTCATCCTGGCGCTCATCAATCCCCACGTTGGCGGCGTGCTGCTCATCGGCCCGCGCGGTACCGGCAAGACCACCGCAGTGCGTGGCTTGGTCGAACTGTTGCCCACGGTAGAGCGCAGCACGTGTCCCCAAGGCTGTACACCCGAAGCCGTCGCGGTAGGCGGTATGGATGCGATCTGCCCCCGCTGCGCGGAAAAACTGGCTTACGGTGAGCCGATTACCGCTCCCGACCGCATGCGCTTGATTGAACTGCCTCTAAACGCTCGTCTGGAAGACGTCATCGGCGGCGTTGATGAGCGCGTCGCTGTGGAGCAACGCAAAATTCGCCTGGAGCGTGGCATCCTATCCTATGCCGACCAAAACCTGCTCTATGTGGATGAGGTCAATCTGCTGGACGATGACATTGTCAACGCCATCCTTGACGCGGCGGCCCAGGGCTATTACACTGTTCGGCGTGGCCCACTGACCAACACTTATCGCGCCCGACTGACGCTCATCGGCTCGATGAATCCCGAAGAAGGAAATTTGCGCCCGCAGATCATGGATCGCTTTGGATTGCGTGTTGTGGTGCGGGGCATGGACAACGCAGACCAGCGCCGCGAAGCCACGCGACGTGCACAAGCGTTTGGCGACCATCCTTATCAGTTTGTCGGACGTTTCGCCGAGACAACGGTTCTGGTAGCCGAAGAAATCCACGCGGCGCGCGAGCGTCTACCCACGGTGACGGTGTCGCCGGAGGCCGAGCAGGCCGCGCTTGAGCTGGTCAAGCAGATGCACATCCAATCGCTGCGTGCGGAAATCGTCATGTTGCAGGCGGCGCGCGCGCGCGCGGCCGCCGATGAGCGCGACATCGCTACCGCCGCCGACGTCGTCGCCGTGGCTCCGTTGGCGCTGCGTCTGCGCTACAGCCCATTCATTGCCGAATATGTGCAGGCGCGGCAAAGAGAAGAACAGGCCATTCAAGAGGCCATTGACGCGCTGGTGTTGCCGGCCGAAGAGCAGAAGGGCGTATGAGTAGACCGGCTCGTTGGACGGCGCTGCTGGGAGTCGTGTTCGCGCTGATCGGCATGTGGGGAGCGTGGGCGCCTCACCGGTCCGCCGCGCTCATTCTCAGCGGGTGGGACCTGGCCGAAACTCTTAAATTCGTGCCAGGGGCCAACGTGCCCCGCGATCTATTCTACCTGCCGGCCGGGTGCGGCGCGATCGCTCTTGCTCTCCTGATCAACCTGCCCAAAAGACGAACCAAGCAACTAACCAGTCAACTTGTCCTCCACTTGATCGTCGTGTGTGTGGCATTGGGCTTGATGGCGTCTATCCTACCGCCCTATCCCGACACGTTGACCGGTTTTCGCTCGGCCGAGTATCGTTGGCGTTTCATCATGGGCGGCGGGGGATCGCTGCTGGCGCTGCTGGCGCTCACCAGTGATCGCTGGCCGCCGCGCTGGGTCGGCGCGGCGCTGCTCGGATTGGCGTTGCTGGGGGCGCTCCCGGCGGCGTGGCAGTTTGCCCAAGTGCGTAACGAGCTAACGGCCGTGTACGGCAGTCCCATCGGTTGGGGCTGGGGCCTCATTGTGTTCTTGCTTGGCTGGGGGCTGGTAGGTGCGACCGGCGGGAGGGTGCTGGGTAAAAGGCGATGAGACCTCCTCGTCGGCCCATTGGTCAGCCCACGCGCGGCAAGACCGCCCACAACCGTCTGCGTCGCGTGGATAATTTTGTTCTGTTGTACGACCCCGGCCTGATCCGGCGGCGCGACGGCGTCTGGGCTGATGCGCCTTTTGTAGACCTGGGCTATGGCGCAGAACCGTGGACGACGTTAGAGAGCGCCGCCCGCCTGCGCCGGCTGAACCCGGCGCTACCCGTCGTGGGCGTCGAGATCGACCCGCAGCGGGTCGCCGCCGCCCAACCCTGCGCCGATGCATTGACCCAGTTTCGGCTGGGCGGGTTCAACTTGCCCGTCGCCGTTGGCGTGCGCCTCATTCGCGCCTTTAATGTGCTGCGCCAATACGACGAGGCCGACGTGAGTGGGGCCTGGTCGGTCCTGGGGAGCTATTTATTGCCCGGCGGCCTGCTTATCGAAGGCACGTCGGACCCGTTCGGCCAGGTGTGGGTCGCCAACCTGTTGCGCAAGCATGAGACCGGGCTGGTCAGTGAGGGGCTGCTCTTGAGCACCAATTTTCGCCAGGGTTTTGAGCCGGGCCTTTTTCAGCCCGTGTTGCCCAAGAATGTCATTCACCGCGTGGTCCCCGGCGAGCCGATTCATCGCTTTTTCACGGCTTGGAAACAGTGCTATCGAGACCTGTTGCCTGTGCGCAGCCTGGGATTGCGCCAGCTTTTTGCCGAGAGCGCCCGGCGTTTGGCCGCGCAGGGTTATGTCATTGATACCCGCCGTCGGCTGTTGTCCAGGGGGTATCTCTTGTGGAAAGACGAACGACGAACTCCGAATGACGAATGACACATCTCTCCAAAATCCAAAACCTGTAGTGAGCGAGGCGAATCTATCCAAAATCCAGAATCACACACTCCCCGGCGACGTGGTGTTGTTGCTTAGCCAGGATCGCAAGCCGTTTATCTTTGTGCTCAAGCCGGGCGCGCACATGCACACGCATCGCGGGGGTATCGCCCATGATGATCTGATTGGGCAGCCGTGGGGCCAGCCGGTCGCGTCTCACCTGGGCGCCAAATTCACGCTGCTGCGCCCCTCGACCGACGACCTGGTGCGCCACATCAAGCGTAACTCGCAGATCGTGTATCCCAAGGATGCCGGGTATGCCCTGATGCGCATGGGCGTCCGCTCCGGCTATCGGGTGATCGAAGCGGGCGCCGGCAGCGGCGCGATGGCGCTGATGCTGGCCCAGGCTGTCATGCCTGAGGGTCAGGTCTATTCCTACGACAACCGACCCGACATGCTGGCGCTGGCGCGAGAGAACCTGGCCCGGGTGGGGCTGGAGCGTTACGTCACGTTCAATCTGCGCGACGTGGGTGAAGGATTTGACGAAAGCGGCGTGGATGCGTTGTTTTATGACCTGCCCACGCCGTGGCGCTATTTGGAGCAGGCGGCGACGGCTCTGATCGGCGGCGGCTTTTTCGCCTGCATCCTGCCCACGACCAACCAGGTCAGCCAGTTGCTCTATGCGATGGAGCAGGCGCCGTTTGCGATGGTCGAGGTGGAAGAACTGATCTTGCGGCCCTACAAAGCCGTCCCCGCCCGGCTGCGCCCGATGGACCGTATCACCGGGCACACTGGATTTTTGATCTTTGCCCGCAAGATGGTCGAATAGATGATGAGCACTTCGCTGCTGTCCGCCCGTCTTACTGCTCGTGAGCAGATGGCTGTTCAAGCTTTTCTCCAATGGTTACGTCGAGAACATGGAGAGGCCGTTCAGCAAACCATCCTTTTTGGTTCTAAAGCCAGAGGAGACAGCAGGCCGGATTCGGACATTGACATCCTCATCATCGCCAAAGAGGAAAGCTGGTCCTTGCGCGACGCGATCAGCCTGATCGCTTCAAGGGTGCCTCTGGAATTTGGCGTGTTAATTGGTCCACGGGTCATCGGCAATGAGCGCTGGCGGCGCATGGAACGGGAACGTTTCAGTCTGTATGAAAATTTGGTGCAAGAGGGTATCCCACTCGGCCACGACGCTTTATGATATTCCCTGGCCGGACCTGATTGACCCACCCGAATGATTGTGCTGCAATTTCACCACTGTAGATATAGCGAACCACCTGTAGGGGCGAGGACAGATGGAAAATTTATCCGAAATCAGCCATCAACCTGGGGCGACAGAAACAGTGCCTGTTCCCCTCTCTTTACTGAAAAAAATATCTGAGGTAGCAGGGGCATTTGAAGTGCTCCAGGATGAGTTGGAAGATTACCTACTTTCCAGGGACGATGCGTTCTTGGCTCGGATGCGACAGGCGCGGACCCATCACTTACAGGGCGAAAAGCGCTCTCTAGACTTGTTGAAACAAGAGCTGTGTATCGAATAGAGACCACTCGCCAGTTCGATGAAGACCTGGGCAAGCTTGATCGCGCTGTTGCCCAACGTGTCATCCACAAGGTGGAATGGTTAGCCCGGCACCCTGAAACGATAAAACTACTCTTTGAGCGCAAAGAAGCGCCGGGAATCAAAGCCGCGCTGGTGGAGGAGCAATATCGCCAGAGCGCTGGCCGTGTGCCTATTACTCGTCATCAGACTCCGCCACAGGCTCTTTGCTCTTTTTCCCGCGTTTGAAACCCTTCAACACACCTGCCACCCGCTTCCTGGCTTCTTCTGCTCCTTCGATGACGCTCTTGCTGGCATCCGCAACCGCCTCGCCGGCCTTTTCGACACCCGTGACGACACCCTCACCGGTTTTTTTGCCCAGGTCGCCAGCGCCCTCGACGACGCTTTTTCCAGCGCTCGTCACCGTCCTTCCGGCTTTGCTGACTCCTGTGACCACGCCCTCACCAGCCTTCTTGCCCAGGTCAATGGCTGATTCGGCCACCACGCCGACTCCATCAACGATTTCCTTGCCGACCTCTGTGGCCGCCTCACCTGCCGTGCCGACTGCCTCAGCAACGCTCTTGCCGGCACCGGCTATGGTCTGACCGGCTTTGCCGGCGCTCACCACCACCAGCTCCCCCGCCGATTTGCCCACGGTGATCACTGCTCCGGCGGCGCCATGCACTCCATCGCTGAGCAGTTCCCAGGAGTCTTCAGCCGCCTCGGTCAACCAGGCGATGATTTCGCGCTCGTCCACGCCCACCAGGGCGCGCGTGCTTTCGGCCCAGTCACCGACCGCTTCCGGTCCCAAATCGAAATAGGCCTTGGCGCGTTGTCCGATAATGTAGGTCGTGAGCATATTGGTCCCCGCCGAAGCCGCCACTCCCAATACTGGGATGGCTTTGAGCACCGATTTCTGCGCCAACCGCTCGGTGGCTCTTTGGGCCACCTGTTTGCCTGCTTGACCGAGCAATTGATTTGCCCCAGCGCTGATGCCCGTCACCAACATAACGGCATTCTGCTTCTCCGCCGGGCTGAGCTGGCGGTCATAGACGGCCGCAATCTCAAGCACCAGTTCCGCTTGCAGCTTGAAGGTCATTCCGATGTCGGCGGCCACTCCAAAGGTAAGCGAAGTCACGGTACCGAGACCCGGTATCATCGACGCACCGGAGGTCACTGCTCCCACCATCCCGGTTTTCTTGCATTTTTGCTGGATCAGCATGTCGATCAACTCGCTCGGCGCCGCGTCGGGGTGAGCCTCACGCAGCGCCGCAGCCCGGCCCGCAGCGGCGTCTTCATCGGTATCTGCGATGGCCTGGTCCATATAGGCCATCACGTTGTCCATCAGGCCGACCTTTTTCTTCTTGGAAGAACGAGATTTTGCTATTTTGCACCCCCTTGACCGTGAGAAAGCCAAAATGGGAACACGGAATCAGAATAGACAAAGATGGTTTCCTCGCTTTTCGTTTTACGTTTTGATGCTCGCTTCTCTGCTTTGCACTCTACACCACGTCGTGCAGCGTCTTGGCTCGCTCGATCCAGCCCTTCAACTGCTGCCCGGCCGGCAGGCGCGGCAGGTCGGCCTGCTCCATCTGTGCAGCCAGCCTTTCCATCAGTGCGCCGCGTTCCTGTTGGCCCAGTTTTGCCAGTGAATCCACCCCGGCGGCCATGAGCAGCGCCGCCCGCTTGGGACCAACGCCGTGCAGCCGCATCAAGTTAGCCTGTTTGGCCCGCGCCCGCACCCATTCTTGGGGCATGTTCAAGATGCCGGCCAACCGCGCCAGCCCTCCTGGCCGCGCCGCGGCCACCAAAAAGTCGTGAACCGTCCAGATGCTTTTTTTGCGCAGCATCACCTCGTGCAGCGGGCCGACGCCCTCTAGCGCCCCTACCCAATAGTCGAGTCGGGCGCCTTTGTCCAGCGGCGCGCGCTGGCGATATTCCAGCCGCCGCAGCGCCGCGCGCAGCAACGTCGGCAAGGCTAGAACCAGCCAGGCCAGGAACGCCGCTATCAGCCAGAGAAACCACTGGACGCACCAGCGAGGCAGGCTGACCATCAGGTTAACCAGATGGCCTGCCAGCCAGACCAGCGCGGCCCCTAGCCAGCTCAACGGCCAGGGTAACGCCGCGTCGCGCAGCAGTTGGTCGAGCTTGTCGGCCACGTCGGCCAGGCCGATGTCCCAGCGCCAGGCGGCGAGCAGCGCCGCGCCGACGATCAACAACGCCAGCAGCGCCGCTTTGCCTAGCCCTGCGCCGACGTCTTGGGTGATGGCGGTCTGGCAGCTCGGCGGCGGCGGGTGAGAAGGCCGGTCGAACACGGGGTTATCGCGGGCGACCCAACCTAAAATGGGCCGGTACGTTCCGTTCAAGTCGGTCCAGTAGGTCGAGTGGCCTTTGGCTGTAGAACAGACAGGGCGATTGGTTGGGTTGACGCCGAATTCCAACAGTGGGCCAAATCCGGTGGCCGGGTCATTGCGGGCGAACAGGTTGAGCCAGCGGGGATAGGCGTCACCCTGTTGGGCGCGCGGGACGTCCTTGGCAAAGCGTACGCTCTCGGCCAACACCAGGCCCTCGCCGCCCAGTATATAACGTACCATGTCCAGCACCGTACCCATGGTGCACAAGGTCTTGACGTGCTGGCGCTGCTCGTCGGCCAGGCTGCGCGAAACGGCTTCGTAGGCGATCACTGAACCCATCGAGTGACCGATGATGTGGATGAGCGGCTCGCGCCCTTCCTGCTTGGCCAGGGCGATGGCATTGGCGACGGCCTGCTCCAGATCGCCGCGGATAAAAGCGGATTGGACCGGGTCAAAGACGTAGAGCAAAATGTCGCCCAGCGACCCGACGACGATATTTTCCACCGCTTGACCGACCCAGTTCGCCAGCCCGCCGATGAGCGGCAGCCCCGCGCCCAGGCGGGCCAGTCGCGCCAGCGTGTGCAAACCGACGATCAGAGGCGTCGCCAACGTCAGGTTCAGGCCGGTGGCAAAACGGTGGCGGGCCAGGATTTTAGGGTCAATGTTCTCATCGTGGCTCTTTTGATAGCGCACCTGGGTCCCGGCAGCCCACATCCAAACGATCGCGGCCACCAGGGGCACGATCAGAGTCAGGTCGAGCAGCAGGGCCAGCAGCCACAGCACGCGCGGCCACGGCCGGCGGGCGCGGACTTGAGTTTCCCGCTCGCGCAGTTGCCACCAGGCCCGGTTCAGGAATTGGCTGCTCCACAGACCCAACCAGTCCAACACGGCGCTGGCGCCCGGGGCCTGAAACGAGCGCTCCCAACTGATCTCCCACAGTTGAAAAACCTCATCCTGATAGCGCACCGCCATAGAGTTTTCGTGATAGCGCCCGTACAGCTCTACTTCGTTGGGATTGCCGCCGGCTTCGTGCACCAGCAAGCGCACGCCTTTGTAGAACTGCTCGGCAAAGCGAACCAGCGTGTCGCCCCGACGCTGCTCGCCGACGCCATGTACGGCCATGATGTCGTGAATGCGCGGCATTTCTCCCCCTCCTTACGGGTTTGTGGTATAATGACGTGCCGGTTTAGAGTGGCCATTTGTATCACAAATCCCTCGAAATGCCTAGTGGGAGTGGCAAAAGATGGTTACGCGACAAATTGTGATTGATGTACCAGAAAGAGTATTGTTGGCAGAAAAGACGGACGAGATCAGTTTCGCCCGGGAATTGCGAGTCCTGGCGGCTGTCAAGCTGTACGAGCTGGGGCGTCTTTCGTCGGGTCGCGCCGCTGAACTCGCCGGTATGCCGCGGGTAGAGTTTCTTCTGGAGCTAAAGCGTTACGATGTCTTTCCTTTTGAAGCCGAGCTGAGTGATCTGGAGCGTCGTAATGCCCAGGGCCATTAGCAATACCTCACCTCTGCTTTATCTGTACCGCGCCGGTGTTTTGGAGTGGTTGCCCAGATTATTCAGCGAAACGTGGATATCCAATGCCGTCGTGATGGAGTGGATGAGGGCCGGCGGCGAGGCTATCACGTGCCCAATCCCAGGGATTTCGCCTGGCTGCAAGTTGTTGCGCCTGACACCGTGCCATCCGAATGGCTGACGTTGGACCTGGGTAGAGGAGAGCTTGAAACGATGGCGTTGGCGCTAGAGAATCCAGGGCGTGTTGTGCTCTTGGATGACGCCCTGGCCCGGCGGATTGCTCACGCCGCCGGTTTGGAGGTTTGGGGGACGCTGCGGGTATTGCTGGCGGCGAAATCTGACGGATTGACCGAGCGCATCGAACCGTTGATTGATCGGCTAAAGGACTCGGGTATGTGGATTTCAGATAGTGTTCAACAGCGAGTGCTGGCTCTGGCGGGCGAGGAGCCGAAATAGCAGATCACAACCCTGCCGGTGCGTTCTAAAATGTTAGCCGATTTTCGCGTTCGCCAACGAGATCACCTGCTAGAAATCAGCCGGGCCATTACGGCCCAACTGGACCTTTCGGCCGTGCTGCGTTTGGTGGTCCAGGCCACGGTGGAGATGGTTGCAGGTCAGGCCGGTCTCATCGCCTTGCGACAAGAGGACGGCGGTTTTGTGGTGCGGGCCAGTCTGGGGTTGCCGGAACCGATACTGGACCTGCTCAGCCCGTTGTGGACCGACTTGCCGGAGCACGGCGACTGGGGGCTACGCTCGGTGGATCTGGAGCGACGACTGGCGTTGGCCTCGGCGGCTTCGGGCGTGGCCTTGCGCCAGGTGGTGGCCTTGCCGCTGGCGGTGGGCGACCAAACGGTGGGTGCGATTTATGTATTCCGGCGTTGGGGGAGCAGTTTTTCGACCAACGACCGGCAGATGCTGGCGAGTTTCGCCGACCAGGCCGCCATCGCCGTGCACAACGCTCAGCTTTACGAGCAGGTCAGCCGCGAAAAGCGCCGCCTCGACGCCATCATCGAGCACAGCGCCGATGGGGTGATGATCCTCGACGCGGCTCATCGCATTCGGGTGTTCAACCGGGCGCTGGCCGCGCTGACGGGTTGGTCGGCTGCTGAGGCGCTGGGGCGCGGCCACGACGAAGTGATCCGCTGGGCGCGCATCTCCAACGGCGCTGATCTGTCCGCGGCTGAAGCGGGGGGGTGGCCGCTCGCGTCGCCCGGCAGCGGGAGCCGCCCTCAGACGCACTATGTCGAAGGCGATCTGCGCCAGCGTGACGGCGGCTCTGTTACTGTGGGAATTACTTATGCGCCGCTGCTGGATCGCGAGGGTCGCTTGGTCAACATCATCGCCGATGTGCACGACATTACCCGCTTTCGCGAGGCCGAGGAACTCAAGAGCACGTTCATCTCGGTCATCTCGCACGAGCTCAAGACGCCTGTGGCGCTCATCAAGGGCTACGCAGGCACGCTGCGCCGCGAGGACGCTCAATGGGATGCAAAAACCCTGCGTGAAAGCCTGAACGTGATCGAAGAAGAAAGCGACCGTCTGAATGCGCTCATTGACAACTTGCTGGATGCATCGCGGCTGCAAGCCGGGGCTTTGCCGCTCAAAATGAGTCAGGTGGCTCTGGAGGATGTGGCGCTCCGGATGGTGCACAAGTTCCGTTCGGCTCAACGCCCGGCAGGGGAAAAAGCCAAACACCAATTCACGGTGGATTTTGCCCCAGACTTTCCTGCAGTGCGGGGAGACGAGGCCCGGTTAGAGCAAGTGTTGAGCAACTTGATAACCAACGCCATCAAATATTCACCCGCCGGTGGAATCATTCGGGTGAGCGGGCGTGTATGGCCCGATGCAGTGGTTATCACCGTCAGTGATCAAGGCATCGGCATCGCCCCAGCCGAACAGACCCGTGTGTTCGATGCCTTTTATCGCGTGGATGACGCCCCGACGCGCCGCACTCAGGGCACGGGCTTGGGCCTGTATCTGGCGAAAGCTGTGGTCGAGGCGCACGGCGGAAAAATCTGGGTCGAGAGTGAGCCGGGCCACGGCGCTTCTTTTAGCTTTAGCCTGCCGCGGGAATAGCTGAGAGGATTCGTCACAAAAGCGCCAGGATGCAAAGTAATTCAACGAAAGGAATAGAGATATATGACAACTCAGGCGGTCACCTCCGTCAACTGTCCCAATTGTCGCAGACCCTTTACTACTCCTATCGAGCAGATCGTCGATGCACGGACCGATCCAGAGGCAAAGGCTCGGTTATTATCGGGGCAACTCAATCTTGTTTTGTGCCCTCATTGTGGCCTTGGAGGAGCGCTCAATGTGCCGTTTCTCTACCATGACGCCGACCTGGAACTGGCGCTGATCTATCTGCCGATGGGGTTAGGTGTAACAGACCTAGAGCGGCAAAAAACGATTGGCGACCTGACCAACCGGTTGATGCAGCGCCTGCCACCCGAAGCGCGCAAGGGCTATCTGCTCCAGCCGCAGACCTTTCTCTCGATAAAGGGCTTGGTGGACGCTCTGCTGGAGCGTGATAAAGAAACCCGCGAGATGCTCGATTTTCAGCGCCGCAAGATGGAACTGTTTGAGCAGTTGCGTCAGATCGATCCGGACGATAGCCTGGCCGTGGCGGCCTTTTGTGGCGACAATGACACGGAACTGGACGTGGCCTTTTTTCAATTGTTGGACATGATGATTGATCTGCTGGATGGTCCCCAGGCTGCCGTCGAGCGCGACCGATTGCTCAGACATCGGGCGACGTTGTTGGAAAAGAGTTCGGCGGGGCGCTTGCTCAGAGCGCAACAAGCTGCGATGGAGGCTCTAGCGGCCAAACCCACGCACGAAACGCTCATCGAGCAGTTGGTTATGGCGCAAGATACCCAAGTCCGCAGGGCGCTGGTGGCCATGGGGCGGCAGCTTTTAGACTATACCTTTTTTCAAGCCCTGACCAGCCGGATCGACGCCGCCGAGACCGCCGGCGACACAGAAACGAGGGATCGGTTGCTTGCTTTGCGCAAACAAGTCCAAGAAATCCGTGATCAGGTGGACGCCAGCCGTTTGGCAGTGATGAGCGCCCGGACTAACTTGATGCGCGACATTATGTTGGCCGATGACCCCCGCGCAAAAGTGCTGCAGCGTTTATACGAGGTGGACGACGTCTTTTTCAGTGTGTTGAATGCCAACGTGCGCCAGGCCGAAGCGGAAGGCCGCAAAGATTTAGTGGAGGCGCTGCGCGGCGTGGGCGACATTGTGCTCGAGGTGCTCAACGAAGCCGCCCCGCCCGAGATCAAATTGATGGGCAAGCTGGCGGACGCTGAAAGTAACGAACAGGTAAACCAATTGCTCCGGGCCGAGCGTGATTATCTGAGCGCAGAGTTTTTGGAATTCATCGAGAGCGCCGTGGAGGAAATGGAGCATCTCAAGCGGCCAGCAAATGCCGAGCGATTGCGCTATGCGGCCCAGCAGATCAAAGAATTGATAGCTGCTTGAGGGCGGGTTTCTCACCTATTGCCTTGAAACGGCGCGTATGGAAACGCGCCTTTCTGGTTTATGGGTTGTCTAGCCGAAAGCCGTGTCCGCGCACGGTGACGATGAATTGCTGTTCTGGCGCCGCTTCGGCCAACCGATCGCGCAGGCGACGCACCAGCGCGTCGATGGCCTGTTCCGAGATGCCTATCTCTTCATCTTCGGGCCAGACCGAGGTGACAACGTCGTCTCGACTGACAACTTGCCCATCTGCGTCGACCAACAGCTCTAACAAGCGGTACTGCGCTGGTGAAAGAGGGGGATCCAGCTCCTGGCCGCGCACCCACACGCGCCGCGTGCCTTTGTCGAGACGCACGGCGCTTCCAGTCGTCCCCTCGAAACTGAGCGGCACCGTGGCCTCGGCGCCGATAAAAGAGAGCTTGACAGACAGTGCAACCTGCACTTCGTCGCCGTCTTGCAGCAAATAGGGTTCTTTGACTTCCTGACCGTTGACGTGAGTGCCGTTCTTGCTGCCCAAGTCTATCAACAGATAGCCCTGATTGCGACGCTCAATGCGCGCGTGGTGGCGTGACACAGCACGCTCGGGCAACGTAATGTCGCAGTCGGCCCCTCGGCCAATAATGACACTATCGCGATCGAGGACCCAACTCTGGCCTTCCAGTTGCCCTTCCTTGATCAAGAGCATAGGCATGTCTTGTGCTTGCATCCATCAACCTCCCGTTCTCGCGAGTCCTTGACAAGAACCTGGTTCTCGATTACTCTATATAGCCGCCGCGCCCTGTCCACACAGGGAGACGGACTCTGTACAAGGCTGACGCCGTGCTGAAATTGCTTCAACCGGAAACTGTGTTGCGCGACCGGTATCGCATTCTGGCCGCCGTGGGCCAGGGCGGTATGGGCGCTGTATACCGCGCTGAAGACATGCGCCTCGAAGGCCGTTTATGCGCCATCAAGGAAGTTCAACCTGACCTGGGTACGGACGAGCCGGCGTTACGCCAAGCCCAGGAGCAATTTCACCGCGAAGCCAGTATCCTGGCCCGTCTAGACCATCCCAATTTGCCCAAAGTCTCCGATTATTTTACCGAAAACGATCGCGAGTACCTGGTGATGGATTTTGTTGCCGGGCGCGACCTGCGCGAGATTCTGGCCGATTCAAAGGCCGAACATCATCTTTTGGACGAGCGCCAGGTATTAAAGTGGGCCGCTCAACTCTGCGATGCGCTACAATATCTGCACGCCCAAGACCCGCTTGTGCTGCACCGCGACATCAAACCGTCCAACATCAAGGTCACGCCGGGCGGATTGGTCAAACTGGTCGATTTCGGCCTGGTTAAATTGATGGCTACCGACGATAGCCGCACTGTGACTGTATTACAGGGACGGGGGACGTTAGCCTACACCCCCTTGGAACAGTATGGCGGCGATACCGGTCACACCGACGTGCGCTCCGACATTTATGCGCTGGGGGCCACGCTATTTCATTTGTTAACTGGCCAGCCTCCTCTCGACGCCAAGCGGCGCTTTTTGCGCCCGACCGATTTTCAAAAGCCACGAGACTTGAACCCGCAAATCTCGGCTCGCGTAGAACGAGCTATACTCGATGCTATTGCTATGCATCCCGATGATCGGCCTGCTAGTGTGGCCGACTTGCAAGAGATGCTATTGAGTTCCTCTCCTTTGCCCGATCCATTGAGCAGTTTGGTGCCCACTGAGGGTGAATGGCGCTACGCCCTTGAACAAAATCGCACGCTCGTTGTCGTGGCCCTGCTGGTTTTCATCCTGGCTTTTATCGTTACGCTGCTTAGTCCCGCGACCAGCCCGACGCAACCGACTGTCTCACCCTCGCCGTCTTCAGATATACAGACCCTGTTCAATGCAGCGCGGATTCTTTTCGCGCAAATCTAGCTCACCAGCTCATCCCGTGTGGCGATGCCGCGTCAGCCAGCGCCCCAACAGTAAATAGCCCAATACAGGCAACAACCCGCCCAGTGTGCCGGCAAGTGATGCTCCCCATGCGCCAACCGACTCGAGCGCGCCTAACCTCCCGACGCCGTACAACGTATAGCTCGCCATCCCTACTATCCAGCTCCATAAAAACAGCCGCATACCTGTGGCTGCCGAGCCGTTGCGCTGCCGCCCGACTATAAAACCTGCTCCACCGACGAAGGTGGTTGCCACGGCCACCAATGCCAGATCGCGCCCGTCCACCCGCGCCTGCGGCTGTTGGGGCGTGACCACGATCACCAGCGTGGGGGTGAGCGTGGGGGTGGGCGTCTCGGTGGGCGTGGGGGTGGGCGTCTCGGTGGGTGTGGGGGTGGGCGTCTCGGTGGGTGTGGGCGTAGGGGTAGATGTGGATGTGGGCGTGGGTGACGGTAAGGGCGTTGGGGTGATGAGTCCTTCGGGCGTCAGTCGAAAGCCTGAAGTCTGGGCATCTTTGCTGCGCACGGTGATCTCTAAAGGCTCGGCGCGGTCGAGGATAAAGACGACCTCTGCGACGCCATCTTTGGTGCTGGTGCGTTGTGAAAGAGGCAGGCCGCCCGCTTCAGGCGAATAGGTAAACAGGAATTCGGCCGGGGTACCGTCGGGCACCACGTGCCCGTTGTGATCTAGAATGACGCTCGTCCGCAGAGTGATGGTATCGCCTACCTGCACTTGTTGCGGCTGCTGCGGTGTGGCGGGCGGGGTGCCCTCTAATGTTTGGGTCAACGTCACGCCGTTTTTCGCGTGGATGTAAAGCCCGATGATTTGATTGGGATCAGGCGCTGTCTGCTCTTCCAGCAAATTATAGTTGATCCCTTCAATGCTGACCGGCGACGCCCCTTGGGGAATAAATTCCGGGTCGCCAAAGAACGCTCGCACTGATGCTTCGATGAACGGCTCGACGCGGCTGTACACGCCGTAATAGGCGTCTAGCTTGCTGATCTCGGTCGTGTCCAGGTAATAGGGACTGCCAAAAGCCAGCACGATGACTCGCTTGCTTTGAACCAGGTCGCCCCGTTGGGCCAGGAATTGTTTAAGCGCGCCGGTGGGCGCCGTCTCACTTGTGTCGGAGCGTCCATCGAGCATGGCAAAGACGACCCAATCGGCCTGTTCCAGGGCGGCGGCCACCGGAGAAGGAGAGACGGGCGTCAGAATAGGCTGTTCCGGCGCTGGCGTCGGTGTGGGCAGGGCCGGGGGCGTGTTCAAAAAGCGCGCTAACTCTGTGAACGTAAAACTCTGGACGTTATCGGCGCTGATTTCCCCGGTGGCCCCTTCCCCTCGCCCGTACAATCGCAACAATGTGCTGGCGAGCGCATCGGGGGCAATAAAGTACGAGTCGGGTTGGCACACCGGGGCCGGGCAACTGGATGGCAGTTGGCGGTCGTCGGTAAAGATGACGATTTGTTCATCCCCGGCGAGCCGGTCCACGATAAAATTGACCGACTCGGGGGCAATGAGTGTGAGGGCGTCTTGAGCGATTTGAAAGATCTCAGGGCGGCCACGCCCCACGCGTTCCGCTACTGCGCGGGGATCGACTTGAACGGCCTCCAAAGCGAATTGGGGGTACAACTGGAGCTTGAGGCGCAAGATGCGGCGCACCGAGGCGTCTATGCGTTCCTTGAATAGCGGGTCTTGCTCGTATTTGTTGCGAAAGTGCAGGATGGCGTCCTTGATGTTCGCCAGCTCATCCTGGGACGTCGCCACTCCTTGCAAGCCGTATTCTGCCATGTAGAGCAGGTCGTTGCCGGCTAAAAAGGCGTCTTGGGCGATGCGCCGACCTCTGAATTCCTGACCCAGGGGATCGTAAAAGGTCTGGATAGATTTGACGCCCAATGCGTCGCTAACGAAAACGCCGCCAGCATTACGCCAGGCCTGCAACTCGGGCAGTTCAGCCAAGAGCATGTCCATCGTCTGCCGGTCTACGCTGACGGGATTGGTCAGTTCACGGATGTTTTTGAGGCCGCGATAGCGAATGTGCGCCGTCATCAGCGCATCGGTGCGAGCTTGAGCGTCGTTGGCTTGCATCACGGCCAGAAAAGGGAACAGTTCGATCTGTTTGAGCTGCTCAAGCGTCTTTTGCACGACCGGGATATCTTGATCGGGCAAGCGATCGCTGCCGCCGTGGCCCGGAAAGTGTTTGGCGACTACCGCCACGCGGCCGTGCAGGTCTGTATCGGGGTTCAGGCGCGAGCCTTCGTGAATGCCTTGAACGTAGGCCTGGCCCATCTCGCCGACCCAGAACGGGTCGCCGCCAAAGCTGCGCGTGCCCAGGTCGCCTCGCCCGGCCGGACGGGGCCGGTCTAATACGTCGAGCGATGGTCCCAGCAACATGTTTACTCCCACCGCCGCCAGCTCCTGGCCTACAATGCGCCCCACGGTGCGGGCATATTGTGGGTTCCAAGTCGCACCAATAGCCATATTGTTGGGCACGGGCGTAAATCCGTTGATCAATTTGGTGAAGGGATAGGCGTCTCCCTCGTGTTCGGTGGCGATGATCAGCGGGATATAGGGGGACGAGATCGTAGGAGTAGGGACGTCCGGTTCCAAGCCCTCTCGGGGGCGCGCCGAGGGCAAGGCCAATGCTTGCAACTGGTTGGTGAGCAGCGCCACGCTGCTGGGTGTGTCGCCAAAGTTGACAATGTTGCCGTTGGCTGTCGAAAGGACCACGCCGCCGATGTTGTAGTCGAAAATGAGTTGCGCGATGTCCGAGTCAGAACCGACGTCGGCGCCATCGAACGCGACCAAAAAGATCTGCCCCACCTTTTCGGCAGTGGACATCTGCGCCATTAACTGCTCGATCTGTTGATCCAGCGGGTCGCTCTGTTGCGCCTGGCTGGGCCATAAGGACAGAATGAGTGGAAAGAGTAGACTGACGACGATCGATACGGCGAGTTTGCGCACCGGCGCTCTCCTGACGTTGAATTCGGTTCTAGTATACCCGCATCACCCCACATCGTCAACCAGAGAGCGTAGCCTTTTCGTAGGGTAGTCGTTGCACGTCCGTTGAGTTTTTTCTGTAGAGATGTGGTATCTTGGGACAGTAGGGCGCTTCTTTCTCCTCCTTTGCTACGAGAGCTGTGGGCCGCACCACAGCTCTCTTGGCGTTTACTAGCCGTCAGCCGTCAGTGATTGACTGACGGCTGAAAGCTAATCTTGCCTTTTCTGCCAGTTGGGTGTACTATTGACCCTGGCTTTTCACCACGCGAGAATTCCCTTGCGCTGTACGCAAATATACCCGGAAGGAGAAAAAGTGATGACCACGATTGAGACGATTTGGGCCAGGGAAATCCTGGACTCACGCGGAAATCCCACGTTGGAAGTCGAGGTGGTGCTGGAAGACGGCGCCTGGGGGCAGGCCGCGGTGCCCTCTGGAGCTTCGACCGGTATGCACGAGGTGTTGGAGTTGCGCGATGGCGATGGGGCGCGCTATGGCGGCAAAGGCGTTTTAAAGGCCGCGGAAAACGTGAACGGCGAGATTGCCGATACGTTGTGGGGTGAAGATGCGACCGACCAGGCTGCGATTGACAAAGCGATGATTGAGCTAGACGGCACACCCACCAAGTCGCGGCTGGGAGCCAATGCCATCTTGGGCGTGTCGCTGGCCGTGGCCAAGGCGGCTGCCAGCTCGGTGGGGCTGCCGCTCTATCGCTACATCGGCGGCGCCGACGCCCATATCCTGCCTGTCCCAATGATGAACATTCTGAACGGCGGCAAGCACGCCGCCGACAGCACAGACTTGCAGGAGTTTATGGTGATGCCCGTGGGCGCCCCTACGTTCTGCGAGGCGCTGCGTTGGGGGGCCGAGACTTATCACACGCTCAAAAAGGTGCTCAAAGGTAAGGGTTACAGCACCAATGTCGGCGACGAAGGTGGTTTCGCGCCCAGTCTCGGCTCGAACGAAGAAGCCATCGAGCTCATCTTACAGGCCATCGAACAAGCTGGCTATCGCCCTGGCGAGGACATCTGGATCGCTCTGGACCCGGCCGCCAGCGAAATTTTTGAAGACGGCGTGACCTATTATCTCAAAAAAGAAGGCCGGCGGCTCAGCGGCGAGCAGATGGTCGAGTTTTATGCGGATTGGGTAAAGAAATACCCGATTATCTCGATCGAAGACGGCTTGGCGGAGGACGACTGGAAAAGCTGGCAGACGATGATGGCCCGCATGGGTGACAAAATACAAATAGTGGGCGACGATTTGCTGGTGACCAACGTCGCGCGGGTCAAAAAGGCCATCGAAACACGCGCCTGCAATTCGCTGTTATGCAAGGTCAACCAGATCGGCACGTTGAGCGAGGCCATGGCTGCCGTGCGCATGGCCCACCGGGCCGGCTGGACGGCGGTCGTATCGCACCGCTCCGGCGAGACGGAAGACGCGACCATCGCCGACCTGACCGTGGCGCTGAACGCCGGGCAGATCAAGACCGGCGCGCCGTGTCGCAGCGACCGCATCGCCAAGTACAATCAACTGCTGCGCATCGAAGAAGAGCTGGACGATGCCGGCGCCTATGCCGGCATGAGCGCCTTTGGCCGTCTGGCCCGCTAAACCCAATACTCACTATCCAATACCCGATGCCGAAGGAGGGCGCAATGATCAAAATCGTGACCGACATTGAGGCGAAACTGACGCCGGAATTGATGGAGCGGTTCGATATCAAAACGATGCCGCTGTGGATTCACTTTGGCGAAGAGTCTTTTCAGGAAGGGGTCAATATCACCCGCGATGCATTTTACGAACGTCTGACCACCGGCGGCGAATTTCCCAAGACTTCGCAGGCCACGGTGGGCCAGTTTGTCGAATTGTATCGCCCACTGATCGAGGCGGGCCACGAAATTGTATCTATTCATATCTCCGGCGGGTTGAGCGGCACCTACGAGTCGGCCGTGGGCGCGGCCAGAGAACTGGCCACGGAAGGGGCCCAGATCAGCGTGGTGGATTCGCGCCAGGCCTCGGTCGCCCAATCGCTCATGGTCTGGCGGGCAGGCGAGTGGGCCGAGGAGGGCCTGGGCCGTGAAGAGATCGTCGCCCGTTTGGGGCCCATGGGTAAACACTTGCGCATCTTTTTTATGGTGGACACGCTGGAATACCTGCGCCGGGGCGGGCGTATCGGCGGGGCGTCGGCTTTTTTGGGCACGCTGTTGCAGATCAAACCGATTCTGACTCTGAAGGACGGCCTGATAGACGCGCACGACAAAGCCCGCACACGCAATCGCGGCCTGGTGCGCTTGAAAGAATTGATCATCGAGGCTGCCCAGGGCCATACCGGCGTGGACCTGGGCGTGGTGCACGTGCAATGTCCCGAGGCCGCCGAGACGCTGGCCGAAAAACTGAGTGAAACGCTCAAGCCCAAGCGCATGATGGTAGATTCGTTGGGCCCGGCGCTGGGCGCTCACACAGGGCCGGGGCTGGTCGGCGCCGGTCTATGGTGCGACGAATGGAGTGAACGGACATGATCCACATAGTGACCGATAGCACGGCCAGCATACCTCCCGCGCTGGTGAAACAGCACCACATTCACGTCGTGCCGCAAATCATCAATTTTGGCGGCGAGAGCTTTAAGGAAGGGATCGATCTGTCTATCGCCGAATTTTACGAACGACTGTCTAGCGCCTCAGAGTTGCCCACTACTTCCCAACCGTCGGCGGGGATGTTTCTGGAGCTTTTTCAACGTCTGATCGGCGCGGGCGACACGACGCTGGCGATTTTGATCTCGAATGAGCTGAGCGGGTCCTATTTGTCGGCTCAGGGGGCCAAAGAGATGTTGCCCGAGGCCGACATTCACGTTATTGACAGCCGTTCGGTCTCGGCGCCGTTAGGGTTCATGGTACTCGAGGCCGCCCGCATGGCTCAGGCCGGGGCCGATCTGGAACGTATCGAGGCCCGCGTGGCGCAGATGATACAGGGATTTCAGATTTTTTTCCTGGTGGATACGTTGGAATTTTTGCGCCGGGGCGGGCGTATTGGCGGGGCGGCGGCTCTCGTCGGCACTGCGCTCAAAATGAAACCTCTCCTCACCATCGAAAACGGGCGGGTGGAACCTTGTGAGCGGGTGCGCACCAAGGCCAAGGCCGTGGCGCGGCTTAAAGAACTTGTGCGCGAACGGCTGGCGCCTGAGAGCGGCAAGATTTACCTGGCTGCCGTGCATGGCAACGCTCCGGTGGAGGGGGCCACGCTGTACGAAGAGCTGCTGAGGGAGTTTCATCCCGCCGAGAGCATGCTCACCGACCTGACTCCGGCCATCGCCACGCACGCCGGGCCGGGCGTGTTGGCCGTGGCGTTTTACCAGGACAAGTAGACGGCAGACGGTAGACAGTAGACAGGCGCCCGGCGCTCTCAGTTGCTGGGCGCTTGTTTTTTATGGCTTGATCATCAGAGGCAGGTAGAGGTCGTAGCGCGGCGTCACCTGAACCCACAAGGTCTGCTGATCGCTCTCCGGGCAAACATTGACCACCGTCAGGCTGACCGGATACGCGCCTGATAGGGCGTAGGTGTGACTGACGGCGCTCAACTCTGCGCCAATTTGGGACGGCGAATGATCTCCCCATTCCCACGTGTATGTTAGTGGGCCGTCGCCGATAACGGTGGCCGTCAGGTGCATGGGTTTGCCCATCTGCACCGGGGCGTCGCTGCGCAGGTCGAGGATGAACGGCGCTGAGCAAGTGACCTGGTTGTCGAAAATCAAGATGCGCGGGGCCGGTTGGGTCTCGGCTTGCCAGATCCACAGCGTTTGTGTCAAATAATCGTAGGCCCATTCGCCGTCGCCGACTTGGAAGGTCTTGGTGAGGGCATAGCCGGTATGGGGCAAGCTGTCTTGAATATCCCACTGCGCTGCGCCGGAGGTAACCGTGACCTGGCCTGTGCTGCTCAGCCAGCCGCTCAGGGTGAGCGAATCGGTCCACAGAGCCAGCAGGCTATACGTGACGTTGTGCATTGCGGTGATCTTTACCCGGTCCACGATCTGCACGGCGTCGCCCTGTGAAACTTGAATCGAAAGGGCGTCGGTCAATACGTCGTTGACATAAACCTGCGTGATCCAGGTGGGCTGAGGCGGCGGCAGTGGGTTCACCGTCAGGCTGATGGCGTGAGTGTCGCTGGCGGCGCATTGGTTGGCGATTTCTAGCGTGACGGTGTACGAGCCGGCGGCGTAGGTGTGGGTCGCTGACGGCTGACTGGTGACGGCTGACGGTTGACCATCGCCGAAGGACCAGGTGTAGCTGAGAGGCGGCTGGCCAGCGACGGCGGCGCTCAAGTAGACAGCTTCGCCGAGCATCACCGGCGCGTTGCTGGTCAGGTGGGTGATGGTCACGGGCGGGCAAGGGGGCGGCAACACGGTGACGGTGTGCGAAACGCTGTCGCGGCCCATGCTGTTAGTGGCGGTCAACGTGACGGTAAACTGGCCGCTGGCGGTGTAGGTGTGGGTGGTGGGTAAATTGGTAAATTGGTAGATGGGGGGCGTGGCGTCGCCGAAATCCCAGGCGTAGGTGATGGGCAGCGTGCCGGTGCTGAGATTGGTAAAAGTGACCGGTTGGCTGACTTGAATGGGCGCGGCGGCCGTAAATTGAGCCGTGGGCTTGAGAGACACGTGGATGAAAACGGCGCTGAACGGTCCCCAGTTGCCAGCGGCGTCCTGGCCGCGCACAAAGAGCATGTGGCGGCCCTCTGTCAGGTCGCCAGTGTCGAGCGTCGCTTGGACCGCTTCCTGGGGCGTGTCAAACGCGCCGTCGGCGGCCGCCAGCGGGTAGGAAATCGGCGTGGTCGTCGTGACCCACGGAGGCGCGTCCACGTAGTATTCGGCGGCGACGATGTTCTGGGACGGTTCGGTCCCGTTCAAGGCGCTGTAACGCGCGTCGGTCAAAGTGGCCGTCAGCGTCACGGGCGCGCCCGCCGCGACCAGGGTAGGGCTGACGCTAACGCTGAGGGCGTCGGGACCGGCGGGGGTCAGGTAGGGAGCGCGAACGACTTTGGCCGCATAGAGCAGCGCGGGCAGGTTGTCGGGCAGGATGGTGTTGTCAAAGGTGTCGCAATCCTGGAAAAAATCCGTCTCGCCCAGCTCGATGGTATAGGCCGCCAATCCCAGTTCGCCGTAGGCAAAGTCGTGAGAGACGCCGTCGGCGGGGTACATGGTAAAGGACTGCTCTGGCGTGTAAAGATTGAAATAGGCCAGTTTGCGCCCCAGGGTTTGGAGGGCCGCGCCGTTGGGCGCGACAGCGCCGGTAAAGCCCCATGGCCATAGCACCTCGCGAGCTTTGTTGTGCAGGTCTATGAACAGCCCGGCGGCGGTGATGGGGACGGCGGCGGTGAGGGGTGCGGCCCGCAGGTCGGGGAATTGGGCGCGCAGATACTCTTGAATGGCCTGGGTTTCCGGCTCGGACGCCGCGCTGGGACCGCGATAATTCCAGGCGCACGGGGCGTCACTGGAGCATCCTCCAACGCTGCATCCGTTCCAATAGAATTCAAAGTTGCGATTGAGGTCGGTGCCGTATTGGTTGTTCTCCTGAGGGGGAACATTGCAACCGCCGCCGTTGCTATTGTTGGTGTTCTTGCGCTGGGGATCTCCCCCCTCGGCCAGCTTGCGCCCGTCGGGGTTGGCCTGCAGCAGCAAGTGGATTTCGTGATAATCCAACAACCAGGTTACGTCCGGGTCCACGTCGTACTGGTCCACCAGGTATTCGGCAAAGCGGGTGTTCAGCTCGGCGGGAGGGTACTCGCGGGCGTGCATCGAGGACATGACGAACAGCTTGGGCTTGGGGCCGGGGACGGCGGCGTTGGTCAGGCGCAACACCATCAGGTCGTAGCCGTTGTCAGGGTTTTGTGTCTTTTCCCACGTGTCGCCGATGTCAATCCAGCTCGCCAGCGTGGGATGGGCGGTGACGATGGCCGTGGCTGTGGCGTAGGTCTCTTCGACGGTGCGGTAGCACGGAAAGCCGGGAATGGCTGCCGTCTGGCCAGGCAAGCGCAGCCGGGGTCGGTTCAGTTCGGCGGTCAGTTGGGCGTCCACCTCGACCCGAAAGCCGGCCTCCAGCAAACGCCGGTAGCCGGTCCGGTCCACGCCGACGACCACGTAGCCCTGGTCGGAATGCACCTCCCAGGGTTCGGTCCAGCTCGCCAAGTCGTTCACCATTTGGCGCCCGGTGAAATAGGCGCGCACGACCCACGGACCGTCCCCTTTGAGATCGGCCTGGGGGGCGAGCGGAGGCGGCTGGAACCAGCGGGGCAAGATGGCGCGCCCGCTCGCGTCAGGCGGCGGCGACTGGCTGGCAGCGAACGGTGGAGACCATAGGGGAAACCACGCCAAGATCAAACCCACAACCAGCCAGAGACGCCAAGTCCAACGCGCAGCAGGCATGCAAACAACTCCCTCTCGCACCCACGCAAATGAGCAATGTACACTGTCCAGCGATTATACCAGAAAGACTATACGGCGTACATAGATAACGTGTGAAAATCTGGTTAGTTCTTGGTTTGCGCCGTTATTTCAGGACCAGCGGCAGGTAGAGCCAGAACTCGTCGCCGGCGGCCAGGATGTGGACTGTGCCGCTCACGGCGTCGCTGCCGGCCAGGTTGGTGGCGGTGAGCCAGGCGGTGTAGGCGCCGACGGCGGGGTAGGTGTGGGTGACTGACGGCTGACTGCTGACCACTGACGGCTGTCCGTCGCCCCAATTCCAGGTGTAGGTTGTCTCGGCGGGTTGGCCGAGGGTGGTGGTGTTGGTGAACACGACTGCCGCGCCCAGCGTGACCGGGGCCGAGTGGACGAATGCGGCCACGGGCGGTGTGCCGGTGATCTCGACCGCGCCGCTGATGGATGCCGTGCCCCCGGCGTTGGTGGCGGTGAGCCAGACGGTATACACGCCCACGGCGGAGTAGGTGTGGGTCGCTGACGGCTGACGGCTGCCGGCTGACGGCTGACCCTCGCCGAAGGACCAGGTGTAGGTGATGGGTTGGACGCCGGTGGTGGTGTTGGTGAACACGGTGGTCGCGCCCACCAGGTCCGGGCTGGAGCTGGAGAAGCCGGGCGTGGGTGGGGGCGCGGCGCACGGGCCTAGCCAGTCCAGCACGGCTTCCATGAGCGCCTGGCGCTCGGCGGAGTTGGCGACCCACTCGAAGCCAAAGCCGAGATACACGACCTGGTGGCTGCCCTGGTAGGCGATGGCGGTGCTGCCGTCGGGGGCGGGCAGGCTATACACCGTCTCGGCCCCGCCCAGCGGACCCAGCTCGCTGGCGGGCTGGGCGATGGGGATGGCGACGCTCACCGGCAGGCCGCTCAGGAAGCCGCTGGGGGTGAGCGGGACGGTGACGCCCCACGGTCCGTCGCCGGTATAGTCGGCGTGCAGGTAAGCGGCCAGGAAGGGGCTGGCGTTCAGCTCGGCCCCCGCGCCCCAACTGGAGAGGAACAGGCTGCCTCCGCCGTCCAGGTAGGCGCTGAGGGCGCTGCGGTCGGCGGCGGTGAGGGTGTTGACGTAGCGCTCGCCGGTGAGCCACACCACGATGGGATACTGCACCAGCGTGGCGGCGGCCGGGCCGTCGGCGTTGCTCCCCGCGACGGTGTGCAGGTGATAGTCTACCCCCAGGGCGTCCAGGGCGGCGGTGTAGGCGGCCTCGGCGCTCTCACCGCCGTCGTCGTCCACCAACAGCAGGCAGGGCCACTGGGGGGTGTCGAAGGACCAGGCCGGGCTGAAGGCGCTGCTGCCGCAGGTGTTGCCGCCGCGCACGCGCCAGTAATAGTGGCCGAGCGGGTCCAGCGCGCCGGGCAGGGTGTAGTGGTCGGTGAGCACGCCGGTGGCGGTGAACAGGGGGCTGGCGAAGGTGGGGTCGGCGGCCACTTGCAGGTCGTAGCTGGCGGCAGGGGGGGTGAGTTGCCAGGCCAGGGTGGGGGCCAGGGTGTCCACCGTCGCGCCATCGGCGGGGGTGGACAGGGCTGGCGCGGTGGGGGTGGTGTTGACGGTGTAGGGCACTTGCAGGGTGTGCACGTTGATGAGCTGAGCTGTGCCGGTGATGAATTGCACGTGGGCGCCCAGAGAGGCCGAGAGCGTGCCCATCAGCGTGAGCGTGGCCTGGCCGTCGGGGACGACCAGGGTGGGGGTGAGGTCGGCGGTGACACCCACGGGCGCAGCGCCCAGCGCCAGCGAGACGGGGTAGGGATAGGTGAGCACCTGGTTGACCTGCACGGTGTAGGTGAGGCTGCCGGGTGTGCATAGCTCCTGAGTCTCCGGCGTGGCCTCCAGCTCAAAGTCGGGCTTGCTGCACTGGGGGAACTTGAACGCGGCGATGCGGGTGCGCCAGTTGCCGCTGGCCGGCATATATTCGTTGGTGTACCAGAAAGTACAGTCATCGGCCGGGTCCACGCTCATGGCGCTATAGTCGCCCCAGCGGGTGGAGGGGCTTTGAAAGCCGCTGCCGGCGATGATGGTGTATTCGCCTTGCGGCAGCGCGCCGGGCGGGTCGCCGGCCAGCCGCCCGACGTAACGGATGGAGGGGTAGATGGAGATGGCGTCCGATACGCTGTAGCCCAGGGCGATGTTGCCGCCGCCGTCCATGGCGACGCTGCCCATCCAGCGATGGGCGGCGTCGGGCGCAAAGGTGCCTTCCTGGAACAGGCTCCACGGGTTGCTGCCCGTTTTGCGCAGCTCGAACCAGCGGATGCCGCCGTGGTCCGTGCCGTCCACGTCTGTGACCAGGTTGCCCACCAGCGTTTCGTGGTCCCCAAAGTTGCGATACTGCAGCCGCCACATGATGACCTCGCGCAGGGGGTCAAGGGTGGTGCTGGTGCCCGGTTGGGGGAAGCAGAAAAAGGAACTCAGGCCGCACAGGTCCGAGTCGAACTCGGTCACGGGCAGATCGAGCACTTTTTGGAAGGTGGAGTTGGCCGGTGTGCTCCAGTCCACGTGAAACTCCCAGATTTCCAGATAGTCTGCGGTGGGATTGGGGCTGCCGTCGTGCACTTCATCGTCGCGGTGGCGCATGAAATAGCCGGGCGAGCCGGCCGGGGGTGGCGTGGAGCCATCCAGGTCGCCGGGGGTGAGGGCCTGGAACGGAAAGCCCGCCAGGCTGGGGGCCGTGAAGCGTTGCGAGGTGGCCGGCAGGCCCAGAAGCATCTGGCTGCGGTCCAGCGCATACGCGGCGGGGTTGTTCTCGTTGGACGACACGTAATAGGCGTCGGGCCACACGGCGTACTTGGGATAGTCGGGAAAGTTGGGCGTGGTGAAATCATAGCCATACCACCCGCCGCTGACGGGGTCGGGGGTCTGAGAGATGTATACGCACAGATGGCTGCCAGAGGTGGCAAACTCGCTCAACAGCCAGCGGTCGGCCAGCGTGTCGTACAGCACGATGGGATCGCCCAGACCCGAGGCGCACGCCCCGCCGCCCGACCACAGCGAGTCGAGGTCGAAAGGACCGGCAATCAGGTTGCCGGCCTTGTCGTAGATGGCGACCGGCGTGCCCCCGCTGCCGTTGACGATCTGGATATAGTGGTTGAGGCCGACGTCGCCCACGGTGTCGGGCGGGCGGACGCCGGTAAAGGGAGTGCCTTCAAAGTTGAGGGTGGGGGTAGCAAAGTCGCCGCCCATCACTTGCGCCGGGGCGTTGGCCTGGAGCGCCAGCAGGGGGTCCGGCGACCACCGGGCGGGTTGGGGCCGGTGGTCCTCTGGCCCCGGGCGTGGGACTACACGCCGGGGAATCTCGCGCACGGGATCGCCCGGCTGCCACGGCGCAATTAGGGGCAGCGTGCGCAGGTCTATGTTGATCACATGCGGTGTGACGGGCGGGCTGACGAACGGCCCCTGGCGCTGCGGGGAGGGCGCGACCGGGACCTGGGTCTGGGCCAGCGCAAGGGAAAAGGCGAGCGTCAGGAATAGCAGGGCGACGAAAAAGACTGAAGGGAATTTTTGGAGCATGACTTTTCCTTGTTTCACTTGAGGATGAGCGGTAGGTAGACGAAAAATTCGGCCTGCGCGGCGGTGACGGCGACCGTGTCACTGAAGGCGTGGCTGCCGGCCAGGTTGGTGGCGGTGAGCCAGACGGTGTAGGCGCCCACGGTGGGGTAGGTGTGGGTGGTGGGTAGATTGGTAGATTGGTAGATGGGGGGGGTGTTGTCGCCGAAGCGCCAGGTGTAGCTGGTTTCGGGCGGCTGTCCAGGGGCCGTGGTGTTGGTGAACACGACTGCCGCGCCCAGCGTGACCGGGGCCGAGTGGACGAATGCGGCCACGGGCGGTGTGCCGGTGATCTCGACCGCGCCGCTGATGGAGGCCGTGCCCCCGGCGTTGGTGGCGGTGAGCCAGACGGTGTACACGCCCACGGCGGAGTAGGTGTGGGTCACTGACGGCTGACGGCTGACGGCTGACGGCTGACCCTCGCCGAAGGACCAGGTGTAGGTGATGGGTTGGACGCCGGCGGTAGTGTTGGTGAACACGGTGGTGCTACCCACCAGGTCCGGGCTGCTGCTGAGAAAGCCGGGCACGGGCGCGGTAGCGACGCACGGGCCTAACCAGTCCAGCGCCGCATCCAGGACGGCGCGGCGGTCGGCGGCGTCGGCGACCCATTCCAGCCCAAAGCCCAAGTAGACGACCTGATAGCCGTCCTCAAAGGCGACGGCGGCGCCCCCGTCGGGCGCGGGCAGGCTATACACCGTCTCGGCCCCGCCCAGCGGACTCAGCTCGCTGGCGGGCTGGGTCGGCGGGATGGTGAGGCTGACGGGCAGAGCGGACAGAAAGCCGTCGCCGGTCAGCGACACGGTGCTGCCGTGCGGTCCGTCGCCGATATAGTCGGCGTGTAAATAGTCGGCCAGGAAGGGGGCGCTGTTCAGGTCGCCGCCAACGCCCCAACTGCTGAGGAACAGGTCGCCGCCGCCGTCCAGGTATTGGCTCAAGGCTTCTCGGTCGGTCTGGGTGAGCGTGTTGCTAAAGCGGCGGCCGGTCAGCCACAGCACGTGGTGATATTGCTCCAGCAGGCTCAGGGACGGCGAGCCATAGTCGGTGATGGCCCAGGCGGCATAGCCGACGCCCAGGGCGTCCAGGTCGGATTGGTAGAGGACCTGGGTTTCGTCGCCGCCGTCGTCGTCTACCAGCAAGACGCAGCCCTGGGGGGAGAGGGCGAAATCTTGGGTCTGCGCGTGGTCAACGTGCACGATGCGGGTGACCGGCCGGTAGCCGTCGGCGTGGACGCGCAGCGTATAGTCGCCGGAAATGAGGGTGGCGCTGTAATAGCCGCTGGCCGGGTCGCTGTTCACGCTGACGCCGGTGCGGGCATCGCAGGGGTCGTCAGGGCAAGTAACGGTCGTGACCGTGGCGGTGAGGGGATCGCCGGTTGAGGCGTCGCTGATCGTCCCCGAGACCACGTAGCTGGGATAGGGAGCCAGCGCCACGTCCAGGTGGGTCACGGCGTCGGTCAGGATAGCGACGTTCGTGACGATGGCCGGGTAGTAGCCGTAGAGGTGGGCCTGGGCGGTGACGGTGTAAGCGTCCACCGGCAGCGACACGGTATAGTAACCGCTTTCGTCGGTCGTGACTTTAAGGTCGCCCAGGCTGCCCTGCGTCGTCACGGTGGCGGTGAGGGGTAGGGTTGTGGACAGGTCGGTGATGGTCCCGTCGAGCGCACCCACGTCGCCGATCAAGCAGCCCATGTGGGCAAAGGCGCCCACAGCGGCCCGCACGAACTCGGTGTAATAGACCATGTCCAGTGTTTCCAACTGGTCGCCGGTGGTGTGATAGTACGGGGTAAAGTCCTCAAAATCCTCGATGCCCAGGATGGCTGAATAACCGCGCTCCCAGAACGAATAGTGGTCGCTGGCGCTGATGCCATCCTGGACGATTTGCGGCGTCAGGTTGAGGTTGTAGGCGTCCACGACGTCGTCGAACAGGTTGGCGATGGCCAGGTCGCCGGCGTTGCCGGGGCGCGTGTGCAGCTCGATGATGGGAAAAGCGTCCGAGTCGTAGGCGATCATGTCCAAATTGAGCACGCCCAGGATGTTGTCGCCGTTGTCGTAGACCATCTGGGCGTAGGCGTCGCTGCCCAAGAGGCCCTGCTCTTCGCCGGTAAAGGTGACAAAGCGCAGCGTGCAGTCCCAGTGGTACTGGCTGAGCACCTGGGCCGCCAGGAGCACGCCGATGGAGCCGCTGGCGTTGTCGTCGGCGCCGGGGGCGATAGGTCCGGTGGGCATGTCGTCCAGGTGGGCGGTGATGAGCAGGATGTCGTCGGGGCGGCCCAGGCCGGTCCGCTCACCGATGACGTTGGGGTTGGTGGGGCCGCTCCACTGATGGTAGCTGGCGTCCAGACCGGCGGCCTGCAAGTGCTCGTAAACGTATTGGGTGGCGTGCTGGATGGGGTCGCCGCCGTAGGTGTTGCGGTTGAGAATGGTGTAGGGTTGTCCGCCGATGAGGGCCGGCCACTCGCCGGTCAGCTCCCCGGTCATCGAATAGACGGTCGCGCTGTCTATTTCATGTAATGTTTAGTGGCGCAAACTGCGCCGAATAAAGCGATTCCGCTTTTTGTGGTATTCTTTCCTCCGCATATGATACGCGGAGGACAGCCGTGAACACTCGAATCGAGTTACCCAATTGCACTTTATCA
>DAOTXN010000140.1:0-22642 GCA_034435435.1 Anaerolineae bacterium
TGGTTCCCAGTCAAAAGCGGAGCGGACGCCCCGATTGATCGGGGTTTTCCCGGCTGAAGCCGGGCTTCCAGCCCCGTTTTGTGCTGAGAACCATTGAGGAGTGCTCACCCTTCAACTCATTTGAAACACACCCCCATCATTTCAGCGCATTCAGGCCATCCGAAAATTCTTACACTGTTCTAACAACGTTGATACGTCATTTTCACGTTTGTGTGCTAAAAAGAAATCGCTTCAACAATCTATAACCATGTCGCAGGACCGAGGGATGAAAGCACTGATCTTTACCGATGATGTGCGCTCTCACCCGTCATCAATTGAACATTTCCCGCCGCTGTTGTCTGTCGGGGGTACGCCGTTGATTGAGCACACAGTGATGCTGCTTCAAAAGCATGGTGTGACCGACATCGCTATTGGTGCGGAGTGTAGACCATGGGCCATCGTCAAACATTTGGGATACGGCCGGCGCTGGGGCGTGCGTATTCACTACTCGGTCGAAGAACCTTTCTTGGGATCCGCCGGAGCCGCCAAACGCCTGGAGTGGTTTCTGGATGAAAGCTTTGTCGTTCTCAATGGACACGCATACACCGATGTGAACTTGACTGCTTTGTTTTCCGTTCACAACCGAGCCAACACACTGGTCACACTAGCTCTACACGCAGCGACCAACACAGGTCACTGTGATCTGGCCCAACTGGACGACCGGGGCCAGGTGTGCCGCTTTCTGGAACCATCGCCCGCGCCCGACGGCGCGCGAGTGGCGCGTCCGGGCGCGATGGTGATCGAACCCGCCATCCTGGCAGCGTTGCCGGCCAACCTGCGCCTAGATTTTTTGTGCGACGTGTTTCCGCGAATGTTGACCACAAATCAAAGCATCACAGGATTTGAAACGGCAGCACATTGGATAGACCTTCGCTCACCCCAAGGCTACCAGGAAGCGCAGCACCTCGTAACCCAACAGCCGAGCGGCCCAATACCAGCCGTGCCATCCGGTTCGATCATCGCCCCGACTGCGAATAACATGCTTCGCCATTTTGTGGCAACCCTCTTGGACTAAAAGGTTCTCTGAGGTTGATGCAAGCGCGCCCCACCGACCTGCACGTAAAGCCAGTCGGTGGTATAATGCGTACTGACCGGGCTTGAATCCGCTACATAGGGCGCTTGCGAACGGAGGAGACCTATGCGGGCCAGTCAATGGAGTATTTGTATCGCAGTGTTCGTGTTTGTCACGGTACTGAACGCGCCACACCCAGCCGTTGCGCAAACCTCTCTGGAGCTGGAACAACTCCAAGTAGACCTTTGGCCGGAATACGACCAGCCGGAGATGCTCGTCATCTACCGGGGTCGCCTGCCGGCCACAGCCCCTCTACCTGCTAGTGTGACGCTGCGCATCCCGGCGCGGGTCGGCGAGCCAAACGCGGTGGCCTACGACGATGGAAGTGGGGCGCTGCTCAACGCTACCTACTCCACCTCTCAAGCAGGAGACTGGCTGGCGGTCACCCTGGAGACGCCCCAGCCCATCTTTCACCTGGAATTTTACGACCCGCTTGAACGCGACGGCGAGCAGCGCAGCTACACGTTCGTTTGGCCCGGCGATTATGCCGTCGGCGAGTTTCGAGTGCTGCTACTCCCCCCGGCTGGCGCCACCCAGGTGCAAACCGATCCTTTGCTCACGCCGATCCAGCCAGAAGAGGGCGCGCTGCGCTATGGAGCCGCGCTGGGTCCGTTCGCCGCCGGGCAAGAGACCCAAGTCGCGGTGAGCTATCGCGTCGGGACGGTGATTCACGGCGAGACCGTGACCCTGATCGATAACTCGCAACGGGCGCAGAAAAACAACAATTCCACTTTGATCATCGGCGGCGTTGTGGTGACTGCACTGCTATCAGCTATCACCGGGGTGGTATGGTATACTCGCAGAACAAAGCTCACGTTGACCGAAGCGCCGCCGCAGCGACAGCGCCCCCATCGTACCCGCTCCGAACGCCGCAGCGCCGCGCCAAAGACACAGCCCTCGTCTCAAGGGATCGGGTTTTGCACCAACTGCGGTCACGCGCTGAATGTTGACGATCGGTTCTGCGCCCGTTGCGGCAAACCGACCAAGTAACTTTTTGCCAGAGGACAAATGATGAGCCATCGCCCGCGAATCTGGTTTTCGCTACTGGTATGGAGCGCCGCGCTTACCCTGGTAGCGTGTCAAACCAAAACCGTCGAGGTCACGCGCATCAAAATCATGGAACGGCGTGTGATCGAACGGATCATCGTCACCGTAGAAGTGACCCGTCTCCCCAGGGCCACGGCCACTCCCAGACCCACGCCCAACGATATTTTTCCATCTGACGCCGATGCCACACCCTCGGTTCCCGTTACGCCTTTGTCACCCACAGCCACAGCGACCCCGACTCAACCCCGACCCACCCCGGCGGCCACGGCTACCCCCCGCTCGTCGGCCCGCCAGGTCGGCGAAAATCTGTTAGCCGTGTTGCGTGACACTGAGCAGACTTTGCTCACATTGGTTCAAGCGCTCAACTCCGATCCGCTGCCCGGCACAGGTATCGTCTCGTTGTATGACGCGCTACGCGCCAAACCTGTACTCTCGATTCCCGACAATGAAGCCACGCTGCAATCTATTCACATGCGCTATCGCCAACAAATCGACGCCACACTGGGGCAAGGAACCGATTTGTACAACCACCTGGCGAGTCTCCAATCGGGCCAGGTCGCCCGGACAACCGTCAGCCCAACCCATCTGGGGCTGGCGGTGGACGCAGCCTCGGCGGGCACCAGCGCCGTCCAGGCGTTGATCCGAGAGTTGGAGGGCTATCTCGCTACACTGCCATAAGCAAGCAGTTACCGCTTTGTGACGCGCCGGCATCGGTCAGTACCTCTCGCGTTTTGGGTTGGGTGGTTATGGCTTTCCCTGCACAATATCGAGGAGTAGCGGGATTTTCACATTCCCTCCACTGACCACGACGGCGACCGTTTGGTCCCCCACCGCTACCTTGCCGTGCAGCAGCGCGGCGATCCCCACCGCGCCGCCCCCCTCGACGACCAGTCGGTGCTCGGTCAGCGCCCAGGCCATCGCCGCCGCGATCTCGGCCTCCGACACCAGCGCCGTTTCGTTCACCAGGCGCTGCACCAGGCCAAAGGTGAAGCGGTTGTCCAGGTAAATCCCCCCGGCCAGGGCGTCGGCCAGCGTCTCCCGCTCACCCATTTCGATGGGGTGGCCCGCCTGCAGGCTGTGTACCATCACCGGGGCGCGCGCCATCGAAACGCCGATGATGCGCACGTCCGGGTTGGCTGCCTTGAGCGCCAGCCCGATGCCCGAAAGCAACCCACCGCCGGAGAGCGGGATCACCGCCGTGTCGATGTGCGGCAGGTCTTCCAGCAATTCCAGGCCGATGGTCCCCTGCCCGGTGATGACCAGCGGGTCGTCAAAGGCGTCCACCCAGGTCAAGCCCTGCGTTTCACGCAGGCGTTGCGCGTGAGCCGCCGCTTCGTCGTAACTGTCGCCGTGGACTACCACTTGTGCGCCCAACTGCTGCATGGCCTCGATCTTGTTGTCGGGCACTGCCCGCGACAGGCAGATCACCGCCTGCACACCCAGGCGCCGGGCTACGTGGGCCACCGCCCGCCCGTGGTTGCCCGTCGAGACGGCAATGACGCCGCGCCGCTGCGCCTCCGGCGGGAGGCTGAGAATCTTGTTCGCCGCCCCGCGCAGCTTGAACGAGCCGGTCTCTTGCCAGTTCTCCAGCTTGAGATGCACCGCCGCGCCGGTCCGTGCAGATAAATCGCGCGATTCGATCAGCGGCGTGCGCCGCACCAGCGAAGCAATCCGCTGTCGGGCCAGATAAATATCGCGCAAGGTTGGCTCGCTCACTCCTCACTCCTTTGAGGGAGGACGAAGGACGAACGACGAATATCCGTCCTTCGTCTTTCGTCCTTCGTCTCTTACAAGCTCATCGCCCTGGCGAACTCGTTGGCAAAACCAGCATAGTTGGTCAACTCCAAATATTCTACCCGCTCGGCCAACGCAGCCGCCTCGGCCCGCTGCGCCGCCGACAGCAGCGCCCGCTTGGCCCCGATCCCGGCGGCGTTGCCCACCTGGTGAAAGCGCTCCAGGGGAATGTCGGGGAACATCCCAATCATCACGGCGCTGTGCACATCAATGTAGGTACCGAAGGCCCCGGCGATGATAAACTCGTCAATGTCGGCGGCGCTCAGACCCACCTGCCCCAGCAAAATCTCGATCCCGGCCCGCATTGCGCCTTTGGACAATTGAATCTCACTCACATCTTTGCGACTGAGGGCCACGTCGCGCCCGTGGCGGGTGGCCGGGGCCGGAGCCAGGATCACCTCGGGGCCATTGTCGCGCTCGCGCACCAGAGGATGAGCGCGGTCCATGCTCCCGCGCCGGTCGAGCGCGCCGGCCAACTTGAGCTGGGCGATGGCGTCCAGGATACCTGAGCCGCATATCCCCACCGCCGGCTCGTTGTTGATGGTCTGGTATTCGATCTTGCCATCGCGGATGCGCACACGCTCGATGGCCCCGTTGGCGGCCCGCATACCATCCCGGATGTGCGCGCCCTCGAAGGCCGGGCCGGAGGCCGTAGAGCAGGCCATCATGCGCCCGTTGGCCATCAAGGTGATTTCGGTATTCGTGCCGATGTCCAGGCTGACGACGACGCCCGTTTTCAAGTGCGTGCCCGTCGCCAGCAGCATGGCCACGTGGTCGGCGCCGACGAATCCGGCGATGTTGGGCAGCACATGCACCACCGCGCCGGGCGCGAACTCCAGCCCCACGACGGCGGCGCGCACGTCCAACGGCGCAGTGACGGCGGCCACGTAGGGCGCCAGCCCCAGTTGCTTCACCGGCAAGCCAAGGAACAGGTGATGCATGGCCGTGTTGCCCACGACCACCGCTTCGACGATGTCCAGGCGCGACTCACCTCGCAGGTGCGTCGCGCCTATCAGGTCTTGCGCCATGTCGTTCAGCGCCTCCACGATGGCCGTTTGCAGCGTGCGCAGACCGTGCGCGTGCTCCATTGTGTAGGCGATGCGGGCCATCACGTCTTCGCCGTAGGCGATTTGCGGGTTCATCACGCCGCGCAGGGCCAGTGTGTCGCCGCTGACCAGGTCCACCAGGTACCCGGCCACTTTGGTCGTGCCGATGTCCACGGCCAGGCCGAGCAGCGGCGTATCGGGCGGCGCGATGTGGATCACTTCATCGCCGCGCAATCCCACGCGCACGCGCCAGCCGTTGTCGCGCAGCAAGGTGGGCAATGCCTCGAGGACATGCAGCGGACGGCGTTGTGGACGCGGCGCGCCCGCCTCGACGAGCGCGTCGCACAGCCGCTCCCAGTCGGCGCGCAGGTCGGTCTGGGTGGCGGGCGGCAACATCAGGTCGTAGGCGCGCACCGCCGGAGCCAGCTCGATGGGCCGCTCTTCGCCTTCGACCTGCGTGCGCTGCGGAGCGGTGAGCGATTCGGGCGGCACGTCCACCCGCGTCGAAGCGTATAGCTCGACCTGGCAGGCCAGGCGCAGGCCCTCGGCCAGGTCGTCGGCGTCCAGCTCGCTCTGCTCGATCAGGTTGGGCAGGCCGACGGGCGCGTCGGGGGCGAGACGGACCAGGCATGTGCCGCAACTGCCGCCGCCGCCGCACACCGCCGACAGGCCCACCCCGGCAGCCTGGGCCGCTTCGAGCACCGTCGCGCCCGGCTCGACTTGCACGCGCCGCCCGACGGGTTGAAAATCAACTTCGATAGGCATGGGTTGAACGTTCCTTTCTTGGGTTTGACCGGGGCTATTCTACCGCACATGGGGCGGTCGCGCCATGTGTTGAAATGACGAACCGCGTCAAATGTCACGACGACTGACACTGGATGCACCAAAGAACACTCAAGAAAATGAGCTCACCGACCGATAATAAGATACAAACGCTGACACTCTGCACACTGCCTTTCGCATCAAACAAAGGAGATGCATTGAAATGAAAAAACTGAACAAATCCATCTTGTCTATCATTTTGGCCCTCTTGCTGATGGGAGCCTGGATGGGAGCGTCCTCTCGCCCGACGGCGGCGGCCCCGCCGCTCCGCCCCCTGACGCAGGCCGAGGTGCCTACCCAAGACGTGATCAACCGGCTCAATGGCTGGTTCAGCTCGGCCTATAGCGGTTATTGCTTTAACGGTTGGATCAGCCTGGGCGACGTGAGCAAAGCGCGGACGCGGCTGGACGAGTCTGACGTCGAAGTGTATATAGACCCTGCATTTCTGGCGACGCAGGAAGCTCTGGCCGCCTACGTGGATTATTCCAGCGCGGGCCTGGAATATTTCAACGACATTGTGTTGGCCGACGTCCCGACCAACGTCCCGGCGCAGACCTTGTGGCACGAAACCATGCACGCCATCTTTGATGCGCACGATTCAGAATTGGAGGCGGCCGGGATCACGACCGACGAGCAATACACGTGGTACATGGAATTGGCGCTGAACGCGCTCACCAACACCCTGTCGCGTTACGAAGAAGAACTGAAAAAAGGCGAGAAATGCGACCCGACCAAGCTGGACCAAATCTGGCAGGTGTTTGTCAAACAGATGAACGACGCCCGCTATTCCAACGGCTATGGGTCGGCCCCGCTCACCGACGCACAACTGGCGCAACTGGAAAGCCTGACCGGTTTTCGGGTCAACCTGGCCGAAATCGAGCGCGGGTACAAGTCGGGCAAGTGCGGCGAGTGCGGCGTCAAAGTCACGCCGCCGCCGGTCACATCGGACGCGCTGGACCTCATCTTTTGCATCGACGTGACGGGCAGCATGGAAGACGACATCGCCAGCGTGAAAGCGGCGGCGTCCAACGTGGTGAATTCCATCGCCGGCAAAACCGACAACTATCGCGTGGCTATCGTGGCCTACCGCGACTGGGACGACTCGGCCGGCTATGCCATGTTTGAGGATTACTCGTTTTCTACCGACCAAAGCGCCATCATCGCCAACATCAACCAGTTGAGCGTCGGCGGCGGCGACGACGAGCCGGAAGCGGTGTTCGAAGCGCTGCTGCGGGCTGTTGATTCCAAATCGGTGGGCGGCTGGCGGGACAACGTGAACAAGCAAATCATCCTGATGGGCGACGCGCCGCCCCACGACCCCAGCCGGGAAGGCTACACGGCGGCCGATGTGGCCCAGGCCGCGTGGGACGCCGACCCGGTGGTGATCCAGGCCGTGGTGGTGGGCAACTATGGCGCGTACAACCCGCTGGCTGTCGAGTCGTTCCGCGACCTGGCCGAGCGCACCGACGGCAGCTTTTTCGAGGCCGAGGATGCCGAGGCCGTGCCCGAGGTGCTACAACGGACCATCGAGGACATCAAAACCCCGCCGCCTGCGGAAAGCAAAGGTGTGGATATGACGCTGGTGTTGATCGGGGCGGGGGTATTTTGCCTGTTCGCGCTAGGGGCCGTGTTGATTTTGTTTCTGCTGTTCCTGCGCCCCGGCCGGCAGCGACAGCCCCGACCGGTGATGTACGCCCCGCAAGGGCCGCCGCCGCCGGTTGCGCCGGCCTATATGCCCGTTCCGCCGCCCGCTCGCGCTCCCGCTGCATCGCCGCAAGGCCACACGGTCGTCGTGAGCCCTGGCGCGGCGGGGGAGCTGGTGGTCGTGAGCGGGCCAGATGGCGGCCAACGCTTCCCGCTCGGCCCGAACAGCCGGGTGGGCCGGGCCACCGACAACGAGATCGCGCTGCGCGACAACCAGGTTTCGCGACATCACGCGGCCCTCAGTTTTACCGGCGCGGGCTACGTCATCACCGATCTGGGCAGCGCCAACGGCACCTGGGTCAACGGCCAGCGCATCGCCCAGCCGACCCCCTTGCGACCGGGAGACAATATTCGGGTGGGGAACGACCATCTGGTTTTGCAGTAACGCCAGGGCCGGCACACTTGAAATAGCGTCGAAACTCACCGCAGAGGTACTGTCCCGCACCACGCTCAGGATCACTTGCGCCGCGCGCGGATGCAGTGCAGGTGGCTGCGCAAAGGACGCAGAGATTTCGAGGGTGTCTCGGCGCTCTCTGCGTCTTTGCATTTGCACCTTCCCGGAAGCTCCCGGCTTGCGGGAAGGTGGCGCTTGTGAGAACGGCGTTTTGTGGTATCATACAATCCAGCAAAAGGTCACACACAGTTGAAGAAAGGAGGGGGTGGCTTGCTCGAATCCCTCTTTACCCCTCAGTCGGTGGCGGTGGTTGGCGCTTCGGCCAATCCCGACAAGCTTGGCTTTAACGTCCTGGACAACCTGGTCAAGTATGGCTTCCAGGGGGCCATTTACCCCATCAACCCCAAAGAAAAAGAGATTTTGGGCCACCCGTGCTACGCGCGCGTGACCGACGTGCCGGGGCCGGTGGATCTGGTCGTGATTGTCGTCCCTAACAAGTTCGTCGGCGCTGTGATGGAAGACTGTGGCGCGAAAGGGGTCGGCGCGGCCATCGTCATCACCGCCGGTTTCCGCGAGACGGGGGCCGAGGGGCGACAAATGGAGCGTGGGGTGATCGAAATCGCCCGGCGACACGGCATCCGCGTGGTCGGGCCGAACTGTTTGGGCGTGATCGCCACCGGCAGCGCCATGAATGCCAGCTTTGCGGCGGGTATGCCGGATACAGGGCGCATCAGTTTTATGTCCCAATCGGGCGCGCTATGCACGGGTATTCTGGACTGGGCGGCGGCCAATCACCTGGGCTTTGCCAATTTCGTCAGCCTGGGCAACAAGGGCGACTTGAACGAGACGGATTTTCTGGAGGCCTGGCGCGAGGATCCCGAGACCGACGTGGTGGTGGCCTATCTGGAGGGCATCGTGAACGGCCCACGCTTTATGCAGACCGCCCGCGAGCTGACCAAGGTCAAGCCGGTGATCGTGCTCAAGTCGGGCACCACTAGCGCCGGTTCGCGGGCCGTGTCCTCGCACACCGGCACGCTGGCCGGCTCCGACGCGGCCTACGATGCGGCGTTTCGGCAGTCGGGCATCTTGCGCGCCCGCTCGGTGTCGGACTTGTTCGCCTATTCGACCGCTTTTGCCTACCAGCCGTTGCCGCATGGCCGTCAGGTGGCGATTATCACCAACGCGGGCGGGCCGGGCATTATGGCGACCGACGCCTGCGAGAACCTGGGGCTACAGTTGGCGGCGTTGTCTTCGGAAACCGTGAGCGTGTTGCAAGCGAATCTGCCCGCTGCGGCCAACTGTTACAACCCCATTGACGTGCTGGGCGACGCCCGCGCCGACCGCTACAAACTGGCGCTCAAGGCGGCGCTAGACGACCCCGCCGTAGATGCGGTGATCTTTTTACTCACGCCGCAGGCCATGACCGAGATCGAAGACACGGCCCGCGCCGTGGTCGAGCTGGCGCAGAACAGCGACAAGCCGGTGCTGGCTAATTTTATGGGGGCCAAAGACGTGGCGGCGGGCAATCGCATCCTGGGCGAGGGGCGCGTGCCGTGTTACGGTTTTCCCGAAGAGGCCGCCGAAGCCCTGGCGCGCATGGTCGAGCAGCGCGAATGGCGCGAGCGTACCCACGAGCCGCTCGAACGCTTTGCCGTGGATCGGGAGCGGGCGGCGACGGCCATCGTCACGGCGGGTAAGGCCGGGCGGCTGCGCTTGAACGAAGTCGAAGCGCGGCAAATCGTGGCGGCCTATGGCCTGCCGCTGCCCAAGAGCCAGTTGGCGCTCAACAGCGAGCAGGCGGTGCGCTGGGCAGAGGAGATTGGCTATCCGGTGGTGATGAAGATCATCTCGCCCGACATCCTGCACAAGTCGGACATCGGCGGCGTCCAGGTGGGTCTCAAAAACGCCAAAGCGGTGCGGCTGGCCTACGAGGAAATCCTCAACCGCGCGCACCGCTACATGCCCGACGCCGATGTGTGGGGCGTGGCCGTGCAAGAGATGGTGCAGGTGGGCCGAGAAGTGATTCTGGGCGTGACCCAAGACCCTACCTTTGGGCATCTGCTCATGTTCGGATTGGGCGGTATCTATGTCGAAGTGCTCAAGGATGTAGTGTTTCGAGTAGCGCCGCTCGCACGCAGTGAGGCCGTCGAGATGATACAAGAGATCCGCTCCTTCCCACTGCTGGCAGGGGCGCGGGGTCAAAAGCCTGCCGATCTGGACGCCATCGTCGAGTGCATCTTGCGCGTGTCGCAGATGGTCACAGATTTTCCGCAAATCGTCGAGCTGGACATCAACCCGCTGTTCGCCTATGATGTGGGGGGCGGCGCGATGGCCGTGGATGCTCGGATAGTGATCAGTGAAAAGTAAGGAGTAAGAAGTAGGGAGTAGGGGATCGCTGTCTACCGTCTACTGTCTACCTGCAAGGAGTGAAAAATGGCAAAGACGCTTTACGTGGTTTCTACCGAAGCTTTTTCGGGCAAGAGCGCCATCTCGCTGGCGCTGGCGCTGGGTTTTCAGGCCAAGAGCTTGCGCGTGCATTACATGAAGCCCATCGGCGCGTCGCTGCGGCGCTTTGGCGATGACTTTATCGACGAGGACGCCTACTTTGCCTGGCAGGCGTTGGGCATCGAGGCCGACTGGGACCTGGCGTCGCCGGTGCTGTTGACCCAAGAGATGATCGAGACGGCGCTGCTGGGGCCGGTGGCCGGATTGGAAGACAAGATCACAAATGCGCTGGCCCGGCTGTCTGCTGGTCAGGACTTGATCATTATGGAAGCGTTGAGCGGACTGGACAGCGGGCGGGCGCTAGGGCTGCCCGTCAAGCGCGTCGCCGAGTTGACCGATGCCAGTGTCATCGGGGTCATCGCGCACCACGCCAACCCTGATCTGGATGGGATGCTGGCGCTTCAAGCAGCCTGCCGCGAGCGGCTGGTGGGCATGGTTGTCAACGGCACGCCGCCCCACATGGTGGCCGCGTTGGAGGAGCGCCTCAAGCCTTTTGTGGCGTATCACGATTTGCCCTTCTATGGCATCCTGGCCCGCGATACGCTGCTGCGCTCCATCTCGGTGGCCGATCTGGCTGAAGAACTGAACGGTGAGGTGCTGTGCGGGCACGAGGGTTTGGACGAGATGGTCGAGACGTTGATGCTGGGGGCGATGGGCAGCGCGGCGGCGCTGCGCCACTTCCAACACAAGGCCAACAAGGCCGTCATCACCGGCGGCGACCGGAGCGACATCCAGCTAGCGGCGTTGCAGACCTCGACGCGCTGTTTGATCTTGACCGGCAATCTGCGCCCCAACGTGCGTGTGTTGGGGCAGGCCGCCGAGCAGGGTGTGCCGGTGATCCTGGTCAAGGAAGACACCCTGGCCGTCACCGAGCGGGTCGAAAAGGCCATCGGTCACGTGCGGCTCTCTAGCCCCAAGCAAGTGGCGCGCCTGCGCGAGACGATGGGAGAGTATCAGGGGTTGATTGATAGATTGTACGAGAGGTTGTTTGGCTAAGATGACCATGCCCACCGTTTCCGACGACCAAATCCGCCAAATCGTGTTCGCTTATCACCACGACCCGTTCCAGGTGTTGGGAGCGCATCGGGTGGAGGTGGATGGGCAAACGCGGGTCGCCATCCGCGCCTTTCGACCCGAAGCCCGCGAGGTCTTGGTCATCGGCGATGCAGGCGAGGTTCACCCCATGACCCGCGTCCACGAGCACGGCTTTTTCGAAGTCGTGGTGGAGCGCCCGGAGGTGTTCAAATATCAGCTCGGCGTGCAAGACCTGTACGGCAACAAAACCGTGGCCCCCGATCCATACACCTTTTTGCCTGTGCTGACCGATTTCGACCTGCAACTGCTGGGCGAGGGCACGCACTATCGCAGCTACGAAAAGCTGGGCGCGCACGTGATGGACGTGGACGGCGTGCGTGGCGTCCATTTTGCGGTGTGGGCGCCCAACGCCAAGCGGGTCAGCGTGGTCGGCGACTTTAACGGCTGGGACGGTCGGCGGCACGCCATGCGGGTGTTGGGAGGGACCGGCGTGTGGGAGCTGTTCATCCCTGCGCTGGGCGAGGGGACGCTGTACAAATACGAAATCAAGGGTCAATTTGACCAAATGATCGTCAAGGCCGATCCCCACGCCTACGCCTCGGAATTGCGCCCCAATACGGCTTCGGTCGTGTGGGATATCGAGAAACACCGGTGGGCCGACCAGGCGTGGATGGAGCGGCGAGCGCAGACCCATTACATCAGAGCGCCGATGTCGATCTATGAAGTGCATCTGGGGTCGTGGATGCGTACACAGGATGACCGTTTCCTCACTTACCGCGAGCTGGCCCATAAACTGGTGGATTATGTCAAACAGATGGGTTACACGCACGTCGAGCTGCTGCCGGTGATGGAACACCCGCTAGATGCCTCGTGGGGTTATCAGGTCATTGGCTACTTTGCGCCCACCAGCCGCTTTGGCCCGCCCGATGATTTTCAATATTTCGTAGATTATTGCCACCAGCACGACATCGGCGTCCTTTTGGACTGGGTGCCGGCCCACTTTCCGCGCGACGCGCACGGCCTGGCCCGCTTTGACGGCACTGCGCTCTATGAACACGCAGACCCGCGCCTGGGGGAGCACAAGGACTGGGGCACACTGATTTTCAATTACGGGCGCAACGAGGTGCGCAACTTTGTGATCGCCAGCGGGCTGTTTTGGCTGGACAAATATCACGTCGACGGTCTGCGTGTGGATGCGGTGGCCTCGATGCTCTATCTGGATTATTCGCGCCAAGCGGGTGAGTGGGTGCCGAACAAGTACGGCGGCAATGAGAACCTGGAGGCCATTGACTTGCTGCGCAAATTCAACGAGTTGGCCCACGGTCAGTTCCCCGGCGCCGTGACCATCGCCGAAGAATCCACGGCGTTCGCCGGCGTGTCCAGGCCAGTCTATCTGGGCGGCCTGGGTTTCACTTTCAAGTGGAACATGGGCTGGATGAACGACACGCTGAGCTATATCCAAAAAGACCCCATCCACCGCAAGTATCATCACCACAACCTCACCTTTGGCATGGTGTATGCTTTTTCGGAGAATTTTGTGCTGGTGTGTTCGCACGACGAGGTGGTGCACGGCAAGCGTTCGCTGGCAGGCAAGATGCCCGGCGACCACTGGCAGCAGATGGCAAATCTGCGCCTGTATCTGGGCTTCATGTTTACCCATCCGGGCAAAAAGCTGCTCTTTATGGGCGCTGACATCGCCCAGTGGCAAGAGTGGAGCGAGGCCCGCAGCCTGGACTGGCGCCTTTTGGAGTGGGAACCGCACCAAAAGCTCAATCACTACGTGGCCGACCTGAACCGGCTATACCGTTCTGAGCCGGCGCTGTACCAGGTAGACGATAGCTATGCGGGTTTCGAGTGGATCGACTTTCACGACTGGGAGCGCAGCGTCCTGGCCTACGTCCGCAAGGCGCAAGACCCGGCGGATCACCTGGTCGTGGCGTGCAACTTTACACCCGTGCCGCGCGAGGGCTATCGCATCGGCGTGCCCGATCATTGCCACTATGTCGAGGTATTCAACAGCGACTCGGAGATTTATTGGGGTAGCAACGTGGGCAATCGGGGCGGCTTTATGTCGGATGCGTTACCATGGCAGGGCCAACCCTGCTCGCTGGAGCTGACGCTGCCGCCGCTGGCGGTGGTGGTGTTTAAGCCAAAACGAGAGTAAGCGTAAAAGCGCCGGGCGCTAGTATTAGCCGAATTTTCGGGTGTTCCACAAAGCCCACCCTCCCGGCAGCGCCAGCGCGGCCAGGATGATCTTGAGCGCGTCCCCGGCGATAAACGGCCACAATCCCACTTTCAGGAGTGCTCCCCGGCTCACGAAATTTGCCAGCCAGCTCAGGCCCATCACGTAAATCACGGCGTTCCCAACGAGCATCGCTGCGGCGGCGGTCAAAAAGCGCCGGTCCCAGCCGCGTTCGCTCAGCCAGCCGACGACGAAAGCGGCGGCGACAAACCCGAACAGATACCCGCCCGTCGGGCCGGCCAACCTGGCCACGCCGCCCGCGCCGCCGGCAAAGACGGGCAATCCCAGCGCACCCTGACTCAGATAAGCCAGCATGCTCAACGTCCCGCGTTGTCTGCCCAACATGGCTCCCACCAGCAAGACACCGAATGTCTGCCAGGTGATCGGGACAGGCCAGAGCGGAATCTCAATCTGCGCAGCGAGGGCCACCAGCCAACTGCCGGCCAGGATGAGCATGATCTCCCTTCTCAGGCCGACCCTGGGCCAGATGGCCTCAGCGAAAGGCATAGCGTGATAAGCGTGTTTGTTCACCGTGTTCATTCCTCCTGTATCGTTGGGTGGGCAAAACGCGCCGATTATAGCTCGGTGATGAGGTTTGCACAAGCACGGTGGAGGTCGTCTTTTCTGACCATCTGCGCACCCGAATCGCTTTGGAGGCTATGATAGGGACAATCAGTCATAGTCTTGATAGACGGCCATGTTCCGTTCAACCATCAAATCGTTGACGTTGATCCATTCGCCATCCTCACCCTCTAGCCAGATTTCGGCCAGGTAGCGCCCGTACTTTTCCCTGCGATCTTTGATGGTCTGGATAAAGACCTGCTTGCCTTCGATGTGTTCCCGCAAAAAATCGCGTGAGCGCAATCCGGCCTCTCGCTCTGGACCTCTGAGCTCGGGGGCATTGATGCGGTAAAGGCGTAGCTTTTCTTCGTGAATCCACATGCTCAATCCCAGATCGATGTCTACCGTGCACGTATCGCCATCGTACACTGAGCGCACGACGGCGCGATAGTGATACAGGTTCGTTTCCACGTTCTTTCTCCTCTGTTAAATTGCCCAGCAGCCTGTCGGAGAGATGTAATTTAGCCCCTTGTGGGCGTCCAAAATGGGCGCAAAACGAGCAAAAAACGGGCACAAGGCCCTATATTACAGAGTTCCCCGACAGGCTGCTAGAGTCTATCCATAAATTAGCTGGCCGGGCTCCCACGCCCGGCAAATCGGCGGCGGGGGAGCCACCTCTGCTAATTTTCGGTTAGGTTCTTCATGCAACGGCTTCCAGGTTTCTGCATCTAAACCAGTGGAGCATTCGCACCAAAAATCACACGTCGCATCAGTGAAAGGAAACACACACCATGGACATGGAAATCACCTTCCCCGGTGGGGCGCGCGTAGACGCCGCATTCGACGGTTTTGTGGTCCAGACCGACCAACCTCCGCAAGGCGGCGGCGAAAGCTCGGCCCCGACGCCCTTTGCGCTGTTTCTGGCCTCCATCGGCACGTGCGCGGGGATTTACGTCTTGGGCTTTTGCCGCCAACGCGGCATCCCAACGGAAGACATCCGCATCCGCCAAAGCCTGCAAGTCAACCCGGCGACGCGCCTGGTCGAGCGCGTCAACCTGGACATCGACCTGCCAGCCGACTTTCCGCAGCAATACGCCCCGGCGCTGGTGCGCTCGGCCGAGTTGTGCGCGGTGAAAAAGCACCTGGAGCATCCCCCGACGTTTCGCGTACAGACTCACGTCGAGGCGTAAGAGAGTAAAGCCGCTCTTTTCCTGGGCCGAAAACCACGCTAAAGATAAAACGTCATGTGCTGCAAATGGACCACCGGGTCAATATATTGCACCTGCACATCAGGAGGAACAGACAGGGTGATAGGCGCATAATTGAGCAGGGCTTTGACGCCTGCCTTTACACAGGCGTCGGCCACCTCTTGCGCCGCGGCGGCAGGTATGGCGATGGCCGCGATCTTGTAGCCTCCCTCTCGCAAAGCCTTGACCATGTGGGCGCTGTCTTGCACAACACATTCACCGACTTTTTGACCACGTTTGTCCGGGTCACTGTCAAAAATAGCAGTGATGCGAAAGCCGCGCGGCTGCAAACCGCCATAATGCGCCAGCGCGTGTCCCAAGTCGCCAGCCCCGACGAGCGCCACCTCCCACTCGCGGTCCACCTGAAGAATATGCTGCAACTGCTGGCGCAAGAACTGAATATTGTAACCCGTGCCCTGTTTGCCAAACTCGCCAAAATGCGAAAGGTCTTTGCGAATCTGCGCCGAGCTGATGCCCAGCTTTTGACCCAACTCGTGCGAAGAGGTGATCGCTTGGCCATCGGCGGCCATAAAATTCAATGCGCGCAGGTAAATCGGCAATCGTCCGATGACGATATCTGGAATAGTCTTGCTATCGTTCACCGCTCCGTCTCACTTTCCCTGACTGTCGCGTGATTTGTGAAAATGCGGACACATTTTAGCACGGTTGAAACCACCCCGCAACCGGCCTGCCAGAAAACCAACTCGGGCTGACACACCCTCTGAAATATGTTATAATCGCCCCGCAACACAAGACGGAATAAAAGGGCAAGACCATTATGGCCAAGATTCGACTGGAGCAGGTGCGCAAAGTCTTTGAAGCACATGAGACCATCTCATTGCCAGGGATGGGTAAATTGCAGCATCGGGCGGCCGATGGTCCACAGATTGCGCTAGACGGCATCAACCTGCTGGTGCACCACGGCGAGACTCTGGCCGTGGTAGGGCCGTCGGGCTGCGGCAAGAGCACGCTGCTGCGCGTGGTGGCGGGCCTGGTCCATTACGAAGGCCACGTATATTACGATGACCGGTTGATGGACGAGGTCAAGCCTTACGACCGCAACATCGGGATGGTGTTCCAAAGTTACGCCCTGTACCCCCAATTCAGCGGCTATGGCAACTTGCGTTTTACCTTTTTGGCCCGGCGACGCCCGCCGGAGGAAGCTGAGGCGCGCATCCGGGCTACCTCTGAAATCATGGGCATCGGTTTTAACGAGTTGCTCAAGCACCGCCCTGGCCGCCTATCGGGTGGCGAACAGCAGCGCATTGCTCTGGGGCGGGCGCTGGTGCGCCAACCGGACCTGTTCTTGTTCGACGAGCCGCTGTCTAACCTGGACGCCCAATTGCGCGTGCGCACGCGCGGCGAGATCAAGCACCTGCTCCAACACTTTCGCCACACGGCCATTTACGTCACCCACGATCAGACCGAGGCCATCGCCATCGGCGACCGGCTGGCGATCATGCGGACGGGACGCATCGATCAAATCGGCGCTTTTTCCACCCTGTACGACCGGCCTATCAACACCTTTGTGGCCGGTTTTCTGGGTAACCCGCCGATGACCCTGTTGACTGGCGCGCTCAACGAGCGCGGGGCATGGCAGTACGGGAATTTGGAGATTCCCGCGCCCGAGATCGTGTGTACCCGTATGAACGTTGGCTGGTCGCTGGTCCTGGGTATTCGTCCCGAGCACGTTCGTCTGGCCGCTGCCGAGCCGCCAACCTGCGTCGGTCGGATCGTGCACATTGAGCTTGACCTGCCTCGTCGCGTGCAAACGCTATTCGTAAGCTGCGAGCTGCTGCCCGACATCGCCGTCACCGTCCCATCGAACGAGGTGGTGAAGCAGGGAGATCAAGCGCCGGTAGTCCTACCGCTGGACAAATTGACTTTTTTCGACGGCAAAACAGGACTGAGGATTACGTAATGTTCTACGACCAGGCCAAAATCTTTGTCAAATCCGGCGACGGTGGAGATGGCTGCGTCGCGTTTCGCCGCGAAAAATACGTTCCCCACGGCGGGCCGGCCGGCGGCGACGGCGGCAAAGGCGGCGACGTCATACTGGAAGTAGACCCACATCTAAACACGCTGTACTATTTTAGCCGTCAACGCCACTTTAAGGCCGGGCGCGGCGAGCACGGGCGCGGCAAAAACCAGACCGGCGCCAACGGGGCCGACTTGTTCGTGCGCGTGCCGCCGGGAACCGTCGTGCGCGACGCCGACACGGGCGCGCTGCTGGCCGACCTGGTCGAACGCGGCGAGCGATTCGTTGTGGCGCGGGGCGGGCGCGGCGGGCGCGGCAACTCGCGCTTTGCCACCTCCACCAACCAGGCCCCGCGTATGGCCGAGCGCGGCGAGCCGGGCCAGGAACGCTGGATCGAGCTGGAGCTCAAACTGCTGGCCGACGTCGGATTGGTGGGCATGCCCAACGCCGGCAAGAGCACCCTGCTGGCGGCCGTCAGCGCCGCCCGCCCCAAAATCGCCGACTATCCCTTCACTACGCTCCAACCTAACCTGGGCGTCGTTCTGTTCGACGATTATTCTAGCATGGTGTGGGCCGACATCCCCGGCCTGATCGAAGGGGCCAGCCAGGGAGCCGGGCTGGGCCACGAGTTCTTGCGTCACGTCGAGCGCACCCGCCTGCTCATCCACCTATTGGACGGCGCGGGCCAAGACCCGCTAGAGACCTTTGACGCCATCAACGCCGAGCTGGCTGCGTTCGACGAGCGATTGGCGGCCAAACCCCAGATCGTCGCTTTTAACAAGATAGACCTGCCTGATGCCCAGAGCTTGTGGCCGCTGGTGCGCGACGAGCTGACCCGACGCGGGCATGAAGTGGTAGCTCTATCAGGCTTGACCCAACAAGGCGTCCGTGAGCTGACCCAACGGGTCTCCCGCCGCCTGGCCGAGCTGCCAGCCGATCTGCCCGAACCAGTCGAAATTCCCATATTGCGCCCCGACCCGGATGACGACGATTTCACCGTTGAGCGGACCCCAGACGGCTGGCTAGTGCGCGGCCCGCGCATCGAACGCATCACCCGGCGCACCCGTTGGGACCTGGACGAGGCCGTGGACCGCTTTCAGAAGACGCTGGAACGCACGGGGATCACTCGGGCGCTGGAAACGGCCGGCGTGCAAGTCGGCGACACGGTCTTTATCGGCGACATCGAGCTGGAATGGGGCGAGTGAAAGGCGACGAATGACGAAGGACGAGCGACGAAGGAAGAAGGACGCCCAACCAATCCCAAATCCCGAATCCCAAATCCAAAATCCAGAACCTGTAGTGAGCGCAGCGAATCTATCCAGAATCGGCGTGTTGGGCGGCACATTCGACCCGCCGCATTACGGTCACTTGTTGTTGGCCGACACGGCTCGCGTGCAGTTGCACCTCGACCGGGTGCTGTTTGCCCCGGCCGGCCAACCGCCCCACAAACCTGCCGCGCGGCCGTCGCCTGTGATGCACCGCGTGGCGTTGCTTCAAGCGGCCCTATCTGACGCGAACGAGCCGGCCTTTTGCCTCTCGCGGGTGGATCTGGATCGACCCGGACCGCACTATACGGTAGACGCGCTGGCGTTGCTGCAAAAAGCGCACCCCCAAGCCGAGATGTGGTTTCTGGTCGGCGCCGATTCGCTGGCCGATTTGACCAAATGGCGCGATCCGGCTCGCATCGTCGCTTTGGCTCGGCTGGGCGTGCTGGCGCGCCCCGGCGCTGCGCCCGACCTGGGGCAATTATCGGCAGCCGTACCAGGCTTGGTCGGCCGCATCGACTGGCTGATCGGTCCATCGCTGGAGGTTTCGTCGTCAGCGCTGCGCGAGCGCGCCCGACAAGGATTACCGCTGCGCTTCCTCGTGCCGCCGGCGGTGGAAACCTATCTTTCAGAACACAGTTTATACACGTAATGTGTAGTGCGTATTCTGTACACTGAACACGCAAGGACAAGATATGACAAAACACACATCGTGGTTCCGGTTCTTTGCATTGAGCTTGATAACACTGAGCATAGCGGCCTGCGGCGACGACGGCATTTTACCCCGATCGACGCCGACCTTCCCCCCTCTCCCACCGTCGCCCACCACTGCGCCCGCGCCGCCCGACGCCTCTACCGCTGCACGCATCCGGCTGCGCGGCTATTTGCTCGTGGGTGTACGCTACGACGATGCGCCGTTTGGTATTGTAGACGAGAACGGAGACTTGATGGGTTTTGACGTGGACCTGGCTCGTGAGTTCGCCCTCCGCTGGCTGGGCGACGCCGAGGCGGTTCGTTTCGCCCAAGTGACCAACGCCAGCGCAGGCGAGCAGATGCAAAACAGCCAGGTCGATTTGATCATTGCTGCGCTACCCGCACACCAGAGCCTGGCCCGGGACGTGGCCTTTAGCGCCCCGTATTATTTCGATGGATTGTCGCTCTTGGTCCACGCCTCAGAGCTTCTCACCAACACGCTACCCATCAAAGGGCCGGGCGATCTGGGCGGGGCGGCGGTGGGCGTCGTGGAAGAGAGTGATACCGAAACTCCGTTGCTGCGGGCCGCCGGAAGCTCGCCGACCATCGTTTATTACCCCAATTACTATGCGGCCGTGACCGGGTTGGAAAATCGGGTCTTGGCCGCCGTCGTTGGGCCGCGCCGCACGCTGGAGCGCCTCGCCAGCGCCAAGCTCACGCTCACTCCAACCTTCACCCACCACCCTTACGTCATCGGCCTGCCCCACGGCGACGGCCCCTTGCGCGACCTGGTCAACACGACCCTGATGGAGGTGTTGAATGACGGCACTTTTGCACGCCTGTTCCAGCAGTGGTTCCCCGACCAGGCATTACCCGACCTGGAAACCTGGACCGGAACGGGTCGCTGGACCTTTGGCGGGCTGGGCGACACCCTTGCACCAGCTCCGAATACGATTCAGGACATCGAGGCGCGGGGCTATCTGATGGTCGGTCTGTCTGATAATCGTCTCCCCTTTGCCGATTTCGACGCCAACGGTGTGGCGCGGGGCTTTGAGGTCGAGTTAGCTCGAACGCTGGCTGCCCGTTGGCTGGGCGACGTGGCTGCCATACAATTCGTCCCGCACACCGAAGAGTCGGGCATGATCGCGCTGCAGGCTGGACAAATTGACCTGTTGGCGGCGGCCTTGCCGCATACCCTGCCCCGCGACGACGAGTTGGATTTCAGCCAGACCATTTATCAAGACGGGATTGGTCTGCTGGTCAACGCCAGCGCCGGGATCGCGCGCCTGGCCGACCTTAACGGCGCGACGGTGGCCGCCCCGGCCGACGGCGTGACCGCCGAGGCGGTGCAACGAGCCGCCGCGCAAGCTGGGATCGTCGTTTCGGTGCAAAGCGTGGGCGACGTGAACACAGCCCTATCCGGAGTTGCCGCTGGGACCTATCGCGCCTATGCCGGATGGCGGGTCGATCTGTTGAACCTGGCCTACGCCAACTCTGGCTTTGTGGTGCTTGACGAGCGGCTCACGCGTCGGCCCATTGCCTTGGGCTTGCGGCAAGGCGACGCAGAGTTCCGCGATTTGGTAGACCTGACGTTGCAGGCGCTGGCTGTCGAAGGGCGCTACGCGGCGCTGTATGATGACTGGTTCGGCAGCGACCCGCCTTTTGCGCTGCAAGTGTGGCCCGGCTCGCCCTATCGCTCCCTCAAGCTCAACCGGCAACCGGTCGCCGCGCCGACGCCGTAAGCCGTTGACGGCCCTCGGGGTTAACGGTATTATGTTTTCAATCTGTGTGTGAGGTATAACGATGAGTGTGCAAGGCGCTCCAACAGTGAGCAAAACCTCATATCCGGCCCGCCCTCAACCTCGACCGCAGGCCACCCGGCCTCCGCTGCACGCCGGAGACCGTCTATCGCGGGCGGAATTTGAGCGACGCTACCAGGCCCATCCAGAGATCAAAAAAGCCGAACTCGTTGAAGGAGTTGTCTACATGCCCTCCCCGGTTCGTTTTGAGAAACACAGTTATCCTCACCTTATCATCATCACCTGGCTTGGAGTATACATTTCCGCCACCTCTGGTGTCTCGGGAGGGGATAACGCCACGATACGACTTGATTTTGAGAACGAGGTACAGCCCGACGCCCTGATGCGTCTGGAGCCTGCGCAGGGGGGCCAATCGCGTGTCACGGGTGATGATTATTTGGAAGGTCCACCGGAGCTAATTGTAGAAATCGTCGCCAGCAGCGCGTCTTACGACCTGCACGACAAGCGCCGCGTGTATGCCCGCAGCAGGGTTCAGGAATATCTGGTCGCGCAGATGTACGAGCAGCGCGTGGATTGGTTTATCCTGCGCGAAGGAGTTTATGAGACGCTGACACCCGATGAAAGAGGTGTGCTGCGCAGCCAGGTGTTTCCGGGGCTGTGGCTGCAACCAGCCGCGTTTTGGACGAGCGACCTGGCGGGCATGCTGGCCGTGTTGCAGGAGGGGCTGGCGTCACCTGAGCACGCTGCGTTCATGCAGCGCTTGCAGGCCGAGCAACCTGCGTAAATCCATCCACTATTTCCCGCCAAACAAAAACGCCCCGCTGCCGGACCGATAGCGGGGCGTCGTGTATCTCTGGGAGCCAGGCGCGATAACCCGGCCAATAAAAATTTGCGCCAGTCCCCCAGCCTGGGTATAACGAGCCAAAACTGTTACTTGAGCTTGCGCGGCTGCCAGAAATGTTCCGACATGACGATGTGATACACCATCGGATGCGGGCGGTGGCGGCGGTACAGGCTGAGAACAGCAGTCAGGCTCAAGATGGTCATAACAGTGGCGGTAATCGTCAGGATAAACATGGTCGTCTCTTTCCACACACTAAAAGCGAGGCTACAATTCTGAAATTACGGTATAGTGAGTTGCTTCCACTCCAGAAAACGCCATAATCGTTGTTCAAGCCAAATCGCGATTGTCGTGATGCAGAATACTCCAACTTAGTCAAGATGAGACGACAAATTGCACAGGGGAGCACTCAATAGCAATAATCGGGCAATTCTTGCCGCTTTCAACAAAAGCAATATGTAGTTAGTCAGGTGTCCTGCACATCGATTAGCAGTCTCAAATCATTGAGATAGATTGAATCGACTGCCTACCACAAGTATGTATTTTTAAATTGCACGGAAGCCAAGTGAAGACAATTCTGACCGGCTTTCGCAAATC
>DAOTXN010000141.1:0-31320 GCA_034435435.1 Anaerolineae bacterium
TGGTTCCCAGTCAAAAGCGGAACGGACGCCCCGATTGATCGGGGTTTTCCCGGCTGAAGCCGGGCTTCCAGCCCCGTTTTGTGCTGAGGACCATTGAGGAGTGCTCACCCTTCAACTCATTTGAAACACACCCTAATCATACTGGGGGGGATGTCCCCTGTCAATGTCCCTTGTGCTACTAATGAACCGGTTCCGACCTAGTTATTTTGGGGGGTAATTTCCTAGTCGAGGTCGCTACCGATCACCAAACAGTTTGCCTCAAGAATGCGAATGGCAACTTGTTGACACTAGTGCGTAAACGGCTATAATAATATTAGTATGTGACAATCCCCATTTGGAATGCAGACATTGCCCAAGAGTCGCCGATGGATTTCTCTGGCTTGAAATTCAGGACTTTGGAAGGCCGCGCCTCTGGCTTGGCAGTCGTTGCATGTTTTGCGACACTGACCGTCCTTTGGGGCCTGATATTGCTGATCACCCATTGGCCCGACCAGCTTCTCTTGCTCTTAGCCATTCCTGTCGTCTGGTCTGCCCTGTACTATCCCCGCTCCATTTACGTTTCTTTGACCCTTGTTCTGGTCGCTGCCAGCATCGCCGTCACTTTAAAAATCTCGTCGAGCTTTCAAGCCTCTCTCTTGACCATCGGCGTCAGCGCCGTCTCTTTTCTGGCCATGCTGGAGCTGATCCATGCCCTGGTGACGGTCCGGCGGCAGGCCGAGAAGGCTTTGGAGCAAGGTTATTTAGAGCTGGCGGCCATCAACACCGTTACGACAGCCATTACTGCCACACTGGAGTTGGATCAGGTGCTGCAACGTTTGGTAAATTCCGTGACAGCACTATTCCCTCAAACCACCGCTGCCACCATACAATTGGTGGATGAATACAAAGGTACACTGTACACTGAGGCCGCCTCGGCCAATGCTATGCCGGTGCCGGAGAAAATTGTCTTCCATCCTGGACAGGGGATCGCGGGCCTGGCGTTGGCCGAACGCCGTACCATCAACGTGGCCGACATTCGGATCGATCCACGCTTCCTGCCCGGTTCGGCGCCGCCACCTTATAGATCATTGCTGGTGGCGCCGTTGACCGTCGGCCAGCGCGTGGTGGGTACGCTGTCGCTGGAAGGAAAAGAGGCCGCTGCCTTTGAGCCACGTGACGAGCAGTTGGTCACGGCGCTGGCGCAACAAGCTGCCATCGCCATCGAAAACGCCAAACTGTACGACGAAACCCAACGCCGCTTGACCGAAACTCAAGTGCTGCAGACAGTATCGGCGGCCATCACGACGCTCGATTTTGACCAAGTGCTTTGTCAGGCCATTGAGACTCTGCACCATTCGCTCCATATCGAACGGTTGAGCATCGAGCTACCCGATCCAGAGACTGAGATGATGCGCCCCAGGCCAGGATGCAGCATCGGTTTCGCCACCGGCCCCGATGGCGCGTTGGTCAATGTGCCAATGGAACACAGCATCACCGGACAGGTCTACCGCACTGGCGAATCGGTATTGCTGACGGACGTGTCTACTGTCTCGAACTATTATCGAGAAATGCCCGACACCCGCTCAGAACTGTGCGTCCCCCTAAAAAGTGGAGGACGAGTGATCGGGGTGCTGAATGCCGAAAGCCCGCGCCTAGCCGCTTTTGACAAAAACGACCAACGCTTGTTTGAGGCTGTAGCGGCCCAATTGGCAGTCGCGCTGGAAAATGCGCGCCTATACGAAGAGACAGCTCGGCGAGCCCAAGAACAAGCCATCGTCGTCAATATCGTCCGCGCGCTGAACGCCAGCCTGGACATAGAGCGCGCCTTTCCGACTGTCGTCCGAGGGTTACAGGAATTGGTCGCATGCGAGCGTGTTAGCCTTGTCCTGGCCGACAAAACCCACCAGCATTTTACTTTCGTCGCCCTGGATTCGGATCGCACTGAACTGGGCCGCGGCGTCACGTTGCCCCGCTCGGCCAGCGCCGCCAGCGCCGACCTGGAGGCCGGCCGCATCCACTTGACTCCCGATCTGGCGATGGAAACCGACTATCCTGGTGAAAAAGCTTTATACGAGGCCGGTTTTCATTCCAGGGTCAATGTGCCGCTCATTGCCGGTGAACAGGTCATCGGTGCGCTTAACCTGGCCAGCCGTCACCTGGCTGCCTTTAGCCCAGATGATCTGCCGCCTTTGCAGCAAATCGCCGACGCGCTCGCCGTAGCCATCGTCAACAGCCAACTGCACCAAGAGACCCGCCGCCGCCTGGCCGAGGTGCACGCATTGGCCCAGGCTTCGACCCATCTGACGGCGGATCTGGAGCTAGAAAAAACCTTATCGGCCGTGGCTCAACAAGCCCAAGTCGTGCTCGGGGCCGACCGAGTGGGAGTCTTTCTCTTTGCCCCTCAGACAGACAGCTTTGTGTGGATTCACGCGATAGGACTGTCCGATGAATATTTGAGAGGCGTCGAGAGACATTTCCAAAACATCCCCGGCTACCGGATTCTAGGCAAAGAACCGGTGTGGATCGAAGAAGCACAAAGTATAGACACGAGTGCGCCTTTTCGGGAAGTGCTCCGCCGCGAAGGTTTTAGTACGAGCGTCATTTTACCTCTCATCCACCGTGCACAAGTCACCGGCGGCCTGGCCCTCTACTTCGACCAGCCTCGCCGGCGCGATCCGTCTCTGCTGGACCTGGCTCAGGCCTTTGCCAACCAGGCTGCCGCCGCGCTCGAGAACGCCCGACTCTTTGACCGAATGCGCACGGCCGAAAGCCAATATCGAGGTCTGTTCGAGAGCAGCGCCGATCCCATTGCCTTGTTGAACGCTGAAGGTACATTCCTCGATGTAAATCCGGCCGCTTGCCGTGTATTGGGCCGCAGCCGCGAAGAAATATTGGGGCAAAAGGCGTTCATCATCAACCCCCAAGACGAAACCCGATTCCGTGAAATGATCTGGCGTGTGCTAGACGGCGAAACCATCTATTATGAATTCAGTCCCAAAATAGACGGTCAGGTTCACCATTTTGAAGCTCACATAGAGCGAATTGATTACGCCAACGGACTTGCCATCCAATGGACTGCTCACGACGTAACGGCTCGCCGAGACCTGGATCACTGGCGTGAGGAATTCACCGGTATCATCGTGCACAATCTTCGCAACCCGCTCACGTGGATCAAATCGGGTGTGGGCATGGCCCAACTCTTGCTGCCGGAGCGCGTCGATCCGGACGTCATCAAATCGCTCGACACAGCCATCCGGGGCATTGCGCGGTTAGAACAACAAATCGACGTGCTACTTAATATCGGTCGCGCCGAATCCGGGCACGAGCTGACCGACCGTCAGCCCCTTGCGCCTGCCGAGCTGGTGCAAGATGTCATAGAGTTACTCGGCCCGCGTATGGCGGCCAAAGCCATTCATTTGCAGGTCGAAATGCCCCCAACTCTACCTGGCGTATGGGGCAACCGCAATATGCTGGCCTGGACCTTACAGAATCTGCTAGATAACGCCATCAAATTCAGCCCTTCACACGAAACCATCCTCTTGGGTGTTACAGCCGCGCCGGATCACCTCTGTTTCCGCGTGAGTGACCGGGGGCCCGGCATTCCCCCTCAAGAACTGGAGCGTATATTTCAAAAGTTCTACCAGGCGCAACGGCCCGTAGGCACGCAAGGTTCTGGCCTGGGACTATATTTTAGCAAACTGGCCGTCGAAGCCCACGGCGGCGAAATCTGGGTAGAACACAATTTGGACGGGCCTGGCACGACCTTTTACTTCAACCTCCCGATGCGAGACAAGGCCGGCTCCAAAAACGGAGAGATAGAACATTGACGAGCCAAGCGACGCGCCAAGACCAAAGTGAGACTCCCGACACCCACATCGCCATGCACTCTCTGCGTCGGTACAACGCTCTCTTGAAGACTGTGGCGCTGGCCGCCCAGCATTTCCTTCAGGCCGGACAGCCCTTTCCAAGCATTCCCGGAGTACTGGCGTCTTTGGGCGCCACGACTTGTGCGGATCGGGTCTATTTGGCGCAAAACTACTACGAAAGCGGACGTTTACTCGCTCGTCAGCAATATGAATGGACAGCGCCCGGCGTCGCGCCACTGGTGAAGCATCCACATAGACAGGAACTCGTTTTCTCTGAATGCGGACTCGAGCATTGGGTAGCCCAACTCGGCGCTGGCCAGACATTCGTTTGCCGTGTGCAGGATTGTTACCCGGCAGAGCGAGCGTTCCTGGAGACTTGGAACATTCACACCTTTTTACTCGTCCCCATCTTTGTGCGAGCCGACTGGTGGGGGGCGCTCGGCTTTGATAACTATCCACTGCCAGACCCAGCCATCACGCCCCAAGATCAAAGCGCCGTCTTTTTGCTGGAATTCGACGCCCTTCAAACCGCCGCCAACATCATCGGGGCGGCCCTCGAAAACGCTCAACTATACACTGAAGCACAAAAGCGCGCCCAGCAACTCGCCTCGCTCCACGAAGTAGGCCACGCCATCGGCGGCACGTTGAGTCTGGACGAAATTGCCAAACTGGCTGGTGAAAGCACCTGCACACTCTTTCAGGCGTCTGCAGGGACGATTTACCTGGCCGATTTGATCGCCGATAGCGCCCACCTGCTGGCGACAGTGGGCCTCTCGACCGCCGCCGCTTCTCAGGGCGTAGGTCTGTCGTTGCAGGATAGCCTGGTCGGACAGGTCATCCTGACCGGGCGGCCCCTCTTTATCGAGCAGGCCCTGCCCACAGAATCCGCAGTGGAGACGTTTCGCCACGCCCAGGTGCAGTCGGCGGCGCTGATTCCCTTGGCGGTGAGTGAGCATGTTCTGGGCACACTGAACTTGGCATTCACTTTTCTGCGGCGCTTTTCCATCGACGAGCAAACTCTGCTTCTGGCTATTGGACGACAGGTCGGCATGGCGCTGGCCAACGCCCGGCTTTTCCAAGAGATTCAAGCCGCCGAGCAAGCCACCCGGCGTCAAACCAGACAACTCATAGCTCTACACGAAATCGCCCGCATCGTCAACGCCGGGCACGACCTAAATCACACTCTGAATCTACTCCTGGAGCAGCTCACCCGACTCGTGTCCTATGACAGCGCAGCGGTCTTTTTGCGCGCCGGAGACCACTTCACCGTTGCCGCTGGCAGAGGATTCCCAAACTTGAAGGCCGTGCTCCAACTCGAGATACAGTACGACCACGACGCCTTTTTGCAAACCATCGTCGAAACACAGAAACCAGTCGTATTGTACGATGCGCACCAAGATCGCCGCTTTCGAGGATGGGCCAACGCGCATTACGTGCGCGGTTGGATAGGCAGTCCCCTGCTAGTTGGGTCTGAACTGGTCGGTATACTTTCCGTGGACAGCCGACAGCCTGGGGCATTTGACGACGAGAGCGCCGCAATAATCCAGGCCCTGGCCGATCAAGTCGCAGTCGTCATCCACAAAGCCCGGTTATTGGATGAGCTTCAAAGAGCGAACCTTGAATTGCGGCACCTGGATGAACTCAAAGACCAATTCATTCAAAACGTGGCTCACGAATTGCGCACACCGCTTACGTTGGTACGCGGATACGTCGAGTTGTTGACCGACGAAGATCTCGACAAAACCACCAAAAATCAAGCCATTCGCACAGCCTTTAACCACACCACCACGTTGGTGCAATTGGTCGAAGGCATCACCACTCTGCAAGACTTGAATCTGGATGAAATGAAACCCGATCCTATCCAACTCCACAACTTGGTCGAAACCGTGATGCAAGTCGTCCACCAAAAAGCCACACGCGCTCAGATTCACCTATACACTGACTATTCCCACGACCTGCCGCCGCTGCGCGGGGATTTTGTGTGGCTGGCGCAAGCCCTGTACCAGTTGTTGGACAATGCCATCAAATTCAGCCCTGACGGAGGAGATGTGACGCTGCGACTGTTCACCGATTGGGATGCCCGAGAACTTCAAATCGAAGTTGAAGACCAGGGCATCGGCGTTGCGCCTGAAGAACAGCAGCGCATTTTTGAGTTGTTTTATCAGGCTGATGGGTCCACGACGCGACGCTTTGGCGGAACCGGCCTTGGGCTGGCCATCGCCCGGCGCGTCATTCAACGCCACGCCGGGCGTATGTGGGTCGAGAGTCCTGTTCAAACCGCCGATGACAAACGCGGCCCAGGGAGCAAATTTATCATCCGATTGCCGTATTGCGTTGATAACGAATTGTCTTTCGGGTCTTGACAAACGGCTGCTCTTGACCTATACTTTGTGTATAGCCAACACAAATAGGGAGAACTTGTGCCTGACGTACCTGAAGGATATGACCCAACCATTTACGACCGTCCCTCGGTCACAGTGGATGTGGTGATCTTTACTCTGCGTGACCAAGACCTGCAAGTGCTGTTGATCCGCCGCAAACACCCCCCCTTTGCCGATTACTGGGCCATTCCGGGTGGTTTTGTGCAAATCAATGAATCCTTAGAAGCGGCGGCCACGCGCGAATTGGAAGAAGAAACCGGCGTGCGCGATGTCTACATCGAACAACTTTACACCTTTGGCGCACCGGACCGCGACCCGCGCACGCGCGTCATTACCGTAGCTTACTTTGCCCTGGCGCCATCGACCGCCCTGCCTCTTCTGCAGGCCGGCGATGACGCTGCCGACGCCCAATGGTGGTCTATTTACGACTTGCCCGCGCTGGCCTTTGACCACGCGCAAATCCTGGAATACGCCCTCACCCGTCTGCGTTACAAGCTCGAGTACACTGCTGTGGGCTTTGAATTGCTCCCGAAACTTTTCACGCTATCAGAACTCCAATCAGCTTATGAGATTATTTTGGGCGAAAAGCTCGACCGGGGCAACTTTCGAAAAAAGCTGCGCAAAGCCCAAGTGGTAGAACCTACCCGCCAACACCGCGACACCGGCGGCCGCCCGGCTCGCCTGTATCGCTTTCGCGACGATGCCGTGGCCGAGGTCAAAGCGCGAAGGCTCTTTCCTTAAAATCTCCTGCTTTCGCTTGACAAATCTCTTTTTTTGATTATACTTTGTGTAATATATACACAAATACCGCCCCTTTTCTTTTTCAGGCGAATTAGTGTCAAACGTACACAAAAAGGAGAGACGCGATGAAAATAAACGAACTGATCCAAGACGCAATACCCTTCCTCACCTGGATCGACGATTGGCAAGCCAGGCGTCCCACGTTGGACCTGGCTGCAGAAATCGGCGACCCGGCGACTGTAGCCATGCTCTCGGTAGACGTAATAAATGGCTTTTGCTACCAGGGGCCGCTTAGCAGCCCGCGCGTGGCGTCCATCGTCTCCCCCATCGTGCGCCTGTTCCACCGGGCTTTCGATTTGGGTGTGCGTCATTTCATCCTCACCCAAGACACACACGACGAAACGGCAGTCGAATTTGGTAGTTTTGCCCCGCACTGCACGCGGGGCAGCGCCGAGAGCGAGCCGGTGACCGAGTTCAAAGCTTTGCCGTTTTTTGACGCTTGTACCATCATTCCCAAAAACTCGATCAGCTCCAGCATCGGCACCCAACTGCCGACCTGGCTGGACGCCCACCCCGAGGTGAGCACGTTTATCGTCGTCGGCGACTGCACCGACCTGTGCACCTACCAGTTGGCGATGTACCTGCGGCTGCGGGCCAACGCCCACCAGCGCGCCCATGATCGCGTCATTGTGCCCATTGACTGCGTGGACACCTATGACTTGCCCGTGCCCGTGGCCGATGAGTTGGGCATGATGCCCCACCACGGCGACCTCTTGCATCTGATATATTTATACAGCATGGGCCTGAACGGCGTGGAAATAGTGGCAGGGATTCGGTAAAAACCATGAGCATTTTTAACGGCAAACGCCTGACCAACGAAACCTTCAAACTGGACATCGAGCGTATGCGCGCGGGGTGGTACTCGGACAAATATTTCGAAAACGTCCATCGCATGCTCACTGCGCTGGCGGCTTCGGGCTATCGCTACGACGGGCAATTCCCTCGCCCCATCCCAGGCGACCCGGCTACGCTGGACATCGGCAACATCCGCGTCGAAATGCAATTCTTTACCCGGCGCAAAGGCGCGACGGTTGTGGCCGGGGTAGACAAGGCCCTGGCCATGCTGCGCCACTGCACCGGCTACCAGGATGAGCACAGGGCGTTTGTAGAAACCTGGTCAGAACTGCAAGTCTGGGCGTTACACGACGGTGACATCGTGCATTACCCACCCAGAGGCAACGCCAGCGAAGGCGACCCGCGTTTCGTCGAGCCGGTGATGCGCGTGCGGGGACGCTACCGCGATTTTGCACTGCTCGAAACCCCCACCCTCGGCATTCTGAGCCGGGGCAGCCGCATCGCCACCAACGTTTACCATACGATGGTCGCCGCCAAAGGCAAACCGGTGTTGTTTTTCCCAGCCCGCTTTGACGCCCACGAAGTACAGGCCGCCGACGGTTACGCCTACGACATCGGCGTGCAGCGCTTTAACCTGGACTATGGCGAGCACGTCACGTCGCTGGTCAGCACTGACGCCCAAGGCGATTATTGGGGGGGCCGGGGCGGCGGCACCGTGCCGCACGCTATCATCGCCTGCTTTTTGAGCGACACGGCTGCTGCCATGCTGGCCTTTGCCGCAACGCTGCCGCTAGACGTGCCCCGCATTGCGCTGGTTGATTTTAACAATGACAGTGTTCAAGACAGCCTGCGCACGCTCAAGGCGATGTTTGAGCGTTATCGAGAACTGATCGAGGGCGGCGACGAAGCAGAGGCCAAGAAGTATATCCTCTTTGGCGTGCGCCTCGACACCAGCGGCAATATGCGCGACGTAGCAGTACCCCCCCTCGGCGACCCCACGCTCGACCTGGGCGTCAATCCTCGACTGGTTTTTACTGTACGGCAGGCCCTCGACACCGCCTGGCAGGCCTGGCAATTGCCCGACGCCTGGCGCGAACGCGCGCGCCAATACTGCCATAACGTCAGAATTGTCGTTTCGGGTGGATTTAACCCCGAAAAAATCCGCCGCTTTGAAAAACTTGGCGTCCCGGCCGATTATTACGGCGTCGGCTCATCACTGATGTCCAACGACACGTGTGTAGACACCAATACAGACTTTACCGCCGACGTAGTGCGCATCCAGGTAGGAGGAGAGTGGATCGACATGGCCAAAATCGGTCGTCGCGCCTGTGATAACCCCCGCATGGAGCGGGTGTGGTAGAAAAAGAAACCGGATTTTTCAAAAAATCCGGTTTCTCAACCAGTAGGGCGGGCTTCTTACCCGCCGCTCAGAGGCAGGTTTAGAAACTTGCTCTACCAGAACAACCGCGTCAGCGCCAGGGCCACACCGACGATCACGCCCAGCACCACCAGGCTACCCGCGACGCCGACAACTGTGTTCAGTGCACGGTTATCGCGTCGCGTGAGCACTGCACCAGACTCGGCAAACTGAGGCGCACCTGCCAAGATACCGCCGACCACCGCGCCCCAAAAAAAGCCGTCGCCTAAAGACAGCGAATGGCCCAACACGCCGCTCAACGCGGCTGCGACAGCGCCCAGTCCGGCTCCGCCAACCAGTCCAATCAAATAGTGCTGGCGCACTCAAGTACCTCAATCTCATCCACTACGCGATTCCGAATATAGTCTGGAACTTCATCGCCAGACCCATATCGCCCTGCAGCTTGATTTTGCCTTGCATAAAGGCGGCCATCGCATTTACATTTCCGTTGACCAGGCCCACAAAATCCTCGGCGCTCATCGTCAAAGTGGTGGTGGGCGCATCCGTAGCGCCTGGCTCGACCGTACACGCGCCATCGGCGATATGGGTCACCCACTGACCGCCGCCCTCGCCGGTCAGGTTGAACTGAATAGAGCCTTTGACACCGGCGGCTTTGCCGGCATCGAAGCGATCCCCCATCAGAGCAAAAGCTTGATTGGCGCTGCTAATCTGTGGCATAGTCGTATCCTCCTGTCTTTATGAACGCGCAGGCACGATGTCTGTGCGGTTTAGCCATCAAATCCAGTATAGCCTCAGCGTTTACCTTTGTCAAGCTTGCGATTTCGCTAACCTTTATTCGCGAGTCAGTGCGGCTCAACTCTGCCCCCCACTCCCCTTGTCGCCCCTACAGGGTTGTGATATACTTTCGCCGCAACCCGCTACTCGCCGAGTGCGGGCCAGACAGACATCCTCTGCGCGGAGAGTATTAGATTGATCGAGCGGAAAAAGCAGCGCAGTGCGAGCGGCTGTATCATCTTTTTCATCGTCCTGTTATTGGCCGGTTTCCTCCTGTGGCGCTGGGTGAGCTTTAATCGCTGGAGGACCTATCTGCCAGCCGGGATGACGCTGGCGGGCGTGCCTGTGGAAGGAGCAGCACGCGACGAGGCCATCCAACGCCTGCTGGGAGCATTCAATGGCCCTATCCTCTTGCATTATCAGGATCGGCGGCTTTCGCTGGCTCCCCAAAGCGTTGCTTTTCAAATCGACGTCGACGCCACAGTCTCTGCTATGGATGCTGAGCTGGCGAAAAACGCCGGCATCTCTGGCTATCTCAAATATCTCATTGGGCAACATCCTGGCCCGGTAGACATTCCAGTTCAGGCCACCTATTCATCGCAGGCGCTGCGCGAATTTATGTCTTCGGTGGCGCGCCAGTACGATCAGCCGGCCAAGCCGCCCGTTCCCCAACCTACTACGGGCAATTATGCGCCAGGTGAGCCAGGCCATTGGCTGGACGTCGAAGCCTCACTTCCCGGCGTCGAAAGCGCATTACTTTCCACCAACCAGCGCGAAGCGACGCTAGTGGTCAACATCCAAGACCCCCCCCCGCCCGATTTCCAACTGCTCGAACAGATCATCGAAAACGAACTCGCCACATTTCCCGGCGTCGCCAGCGTGTTCGCCAAGGATCTGCAGACCGGCGACGAAATCGCTATCAACGCCGACGTGGCTTACGCAGGGATGAGCATCATCAAAATTGCCATTATGACAGAGGCCTATCGCTACCTCGATCAGCCGCCCGATCTTGACACCACCAAGATTTTGACCGAGACGATGACACTCAGCGGCAACTTTACCGCCAACCTGTTATTGCGGATGATCGGGCAAGGCGACGCCTATCGCGGCACCGAGGTTCTCAATGCCTCCATGCGCAAGCTGGGCCTTACCAACACTTTTATGGCTACGCCTTACGACGAAGAGGTTATTCCTCCCACCATCGTCACCCACGCCAACTCGCGCACGGACCTGAACACTGAGCCGGATCCATACATGCAGACCACACCCGCAGATATGGGTCTTTTGCTGGAAATGATCTACCAGTGCAGCAAAGGCGGCGGCGCGTTGCCGCTCATTTATCCGGACGATTTCAGCGTAGATGAATGCCAGGCCATGATAGACCATATGCTGGCCAACCAGCTTTCGGGCGAGGACGACGTACCTGTGCTCATTGCCGCCGGGCTACCCCCCAGCACGCCTATTGCGCATAAGCACGGTTGGGTAGACGACACCCGCGCCGACGCCTCCATCGTGCTCACGCCGGGCGGCGATTATGTCCTGGCGATTTATCTGTATCAACCCGGTTGGGTTGACTGGGATACAACCAATTCGATCATGACGCGCATCTCGCAACTGGTTTACGCCTACTTTAACCCTCCGCCAACCCCATGAACCACACCCAAGTCCAAGCTACTCCCCTGGGGATTATTGACTCGGTCAGCGCCGGCTTTAGCGCAGTGGCCCAAAAGCCCGGTCTGCTTCTCATCCCATTCTTGCTGGACCTCTTTCTATGGCTAGGGCCTCGGCTGGCAGTGACCCCCCTAATACCCGACCTCACAGCGCGGCTGACCCATCTGACGCGGGAGTTGGGCGACAATAGCGCCCAACTCTTTTCCCAAAACCTGATCGAAATCATGAGCAGCTACAACATGTTCTCGGCGCTGAGCACGTGGCCGCTGGGTATTCCCAGCCTACTGGCCGGCAACCAGCCAGGCGCGGCCCCCCTCGGCAGGCTTCAAGTTATCCCCGTGCGCTCCCTGACCGCTTTCCTCACCTGGTTGTTACTCCTCACGGCGGGAGGATTGTGGTTGGGTAGCCTCTACTTGGGGTTGATCGCGCGCCGCACTCAAAAAACCTACGCCGCCTCAAAATCCTGGGGCAAGCTCATCTGGGTACAATGGGCCCGCATCGTCGGACTGGTCATCGTCGCGTTGGCGGCTGCATTTATAGTCAGTGTTCCCTTTTTCCTGGTCGTCGAACTGGTTAATTTTCTGGCGGCGCCATTTGCGCCCTGGGTGTTACTGGTAGGCGTGGGAATGGGGATGTGGGGAATATTCCACCTGTTCTTTGCGGTCCACTGCATTTTGGCCGACAATATGAGCCTCGCGCGCGCCATCGGCACGAGTGTGGCGCTGGTGCATCGCTATCGCTTTTCATCGGTGGGACTTTTCCTCACCGCTGTAACCATCAATCTGGGTTTGAGCGCGATCTGGAACATCCCGCCTTCTGAATCGTGGCTGCGTTTGGCCGCCATCGCCGGAAATGCCTTTGTCAATACCGGGCTGGCGGCAGCGACGTTTGTGTTTTACCATCAGCGCCATGGTCCGCCGGAAACAGCCGATTAGCCGCGTAGCCGATCGTCCACGCGCCGCGCGATATCGTCGGCGATGTTCTCCACTGCCAACACAGCGGTCGCTGCTCCGCGTTGAATAACTGCGGCTGGTGTTTCGCCGGCCAAACAAGAAGAAACCTCTTGCACGATAACCGTACCACCCGCTGCACGCACATCTTGAGCCCCTAGAGCGCCATCTTGGCCAATCCCCGACAAAATGACGGCAATCACAGCCGGGCCGTAACGCATGGCCAGCGATTTTAGAGTGGCATCCACCGAAAGCCGACCTTCTCTGTGGCGCAAGTCTCGTTCCAGGGTCAGACGGCCGCCCGAGCCCACCGTCATTTGAAAATCATACGGCGCGAAATAGATCACACCACTCTTGATCGGCAAACCATCGCGCACCTCTCGCACGTGCAGAGAGGTAATCGGATTGACGCGCCGAACACAGGCAGACAAATAAAATGACGGCAGATGCGACAAGATCAACACTGCTGCGCACAAATCGCCCGGCAAAGCATTTAACAACTGCACCAACGGCCCCAACCCTCCGGTAGAAACACTGACAACCACGAGGTGATCGTTCGGATAAAAACGGCGCGGCGTAGTTTTTTGACACTGCTTCAGACCATTCCACACACGCCCTTCCGAACGTGGGGCAAGGTTCGCCAAACCGCGCACCTTGCGCAACAAATCCGATCGGTAATCCATCACTCCAAATCCACTCTCGGTGCGCGCGACCACGTCAGTAGCCCCGGCTTCGAGGGCCGCAAAAGCCAACTCGGCCCCGTCGGGCGTGTGTGCGCACAACGCCAGCACGGGTAACTTGGTCTTGAGCAGGGTTTGGTGCAGATCTATCAAGTCTCCTTGAGACTCCAAATCAATGACCATCAAATCTGGCTGGAGCAAAGATTGCTTGTAAGCAACCTCGTCGGGCGTGCGGGCAGTGCCGACTACGAACAAGTCCGGCTCTGAGCTCAATTCGCCAGAAATCACATAGCGCGTATAGGGAGAGGCGCTGACAACCAACACCCGTGTCTGATGCGACCCCAAAACCATGCCCACCTCCTGTCCGACCATCCCCTACAAGCATAGCGCAATTCCGCGTCCAAGTCTGTAAAAACGGCGTGAAAGGGACGTAAAGAACGCGTAAATGCGTTTCTCTGATAGAGATACCGTTACGTCTTGGTTTTTAGCAAAACGCGAAAGGTCGTGCCGGCGCCCTCTTCACTATCCACCAGCATCTGGCCGCCATGTTGTTTGATCACTTGATAGGAGGTAGACAGCCCCAGCCCAGTACCCTTGCCGGGGTCTTTTGTGGTGAAAAAGGGTTCAAAGATGCGATTGATCTGATCTGGAGGAATACCGGGACCGTTGTCGGCGATGACTGCCTCTAGCAAGCCATCGGGGCGCAAATGTGAGCGCACCCACACCGTAGGCTCGGCCCCTCCCTGTGTGCTCTGCGTGACGGCGTCACGGGCGTTGATCAACAGGTTGAGCCACACTCCCTGTAAATGGTCACGGCTGCCCAGCGCCGGGGGCAAGCTGGGCGCCAATTCTTCGACGATAGAAATGTGGGTCATAAGGAATTGGTGTTTGATCAATTCAAGCGTCGCCCGCAAGGATGCATTCAGGTCCATGGGGTGGAACTCGTACTGTTCCTGGCGCGAAAAGTCGAGCAAGTTGCGCACTACCCTGACCGCCCGGTCACTGGCCTGCTTGATCAAGCCCAAGGATTCGTAGCTGGGATCGTCCGGCCTGGCCATCATCAGCAAAAGTTGGATGTTGGCGACGATGGCTGTGAGAGGGTTGTTGATCTCGTGCGCCAAGCCGGCCGCCAATTGCCCCAACGCCGCCAGTTTGTCGGCCTGGCTTAACGAGGCCTCCAACATCCGGCGTTCGGTGACGTCGCGCGCGAGGACAATAGCCTGCAACGGCCTGCCCGTTCCGCGCTGGATAGGATAGGCGCTGATCTCCCACTCTTCGCGCGCACCAGTTGGCCGCAAAGTGAACACCTCCTCGCGTCGCCCTTTTTGCGCGGCCTTGCTTATGGGCTGAGTAGCTTGTAGGGCAGATGCGTCCGGCCTGCGTTGTTCTGTCCACTGGATGTGTTGGGACGTGCGCAGCGCCTGAGCCATCAGGCACTTTTCGCACGGCTCGTCTCGATGATGGAGAACGCGATAGCAAGTCTGACCCTTGAGCGTAGCCTCCATCGAGAGCTTGTCTGGAGTCACTATACGATGTTCTGTCAACCATTGACCCAGCGCCGCGTTGAACGCCAGAATAGAATAACTCTCATCGACGACATAAATAAGGTCAGAAATACTATCAAAAAGCGCCGTCAACTCTTCACCGCGGTCACGCGCTTGCTGGTAAAAATAGCTCTTTTCCAACGCCTGACCGATCAAATTGCCGATAGCCGTCAACAAGTCCAGGTCGATCATTGGCCTGTCGGTGGGCGCTCCTACCAGCAACGCACCCAACACGCGCGAAGTCGGCCCTATCAGGTCGGTTTCGGCATAGGCGGATTCCAGGCGCGTCGGCGACTTGGTCTTTAGAGGAACACACGCCCGCCAGTCGAGAGACGCCTCATATCGCCCGGCAAGAACTGATCCATCATCTGGCGGCGTTGTGGGCCAGCCGTGTGCCTGTGTTTGCCACTGCCGTTGCCCAGATTGGACGACCTCTAAAGCCAGACGAAAAGCATCTCGTTCTTGCCAGTCATTTGCCGCGCCGCTATCCGTGTTCAAGCCATCGGACGGTTGAATTTTCTCTTCAACCCAGCGATCTCCATCAAAGTGAAATACCGTGCTTATCTCCCCCGTGGGCCTATCACGCAAAAAGGCCACTGCGTAACACAGGTCCAGGTGACTCAGCAGTTGCTCCAACCCGGCATGCAACACAGCGCGCCTGTCCAGCGACTCGCCAATCGCATCGTTGAGGGTATTGAGCAGAGCTAACTGCCAGTTGCGTTGGCGCATGGCCCGGTCCACGTTGCGAATGCGCAAAGCAGCACGCACGCGGGCCAATAGCTCTCTCGAATTAAAAGGCTTGACCAAATAGTCATCGGCCCCCAGGTTCAACCCTCGCACCATATCCTCGGTAGAACTGAGCGCCGTAACCATAATAATAGGAATGTATCCCAGGCGCTCAGTCTTCCGGATCTCCTGACAGACCTGATAGCCGTTGACCTGGGGCATCATAATATCCAACAGCGCCACATCAAAGGGCGCATCTTGACCACTCTCGACAGCGGCAATCAATTCCAGGGCCTTGACGCCAGAGTGCAATTCCAGGACTTGATAGCCCTCCATTTGCAAGAGACGACAGATCATCGCTGCCGTGTCCACATCGTCTTCGACGACCAGGATGCGCAACGGCGCGTTCTCCTCGCCTGTAGAGCTGCTCGCAGAGACTGGATTATTCAGATGCGATGGTGTAACCATGTCCTGGAACCGTGCGCAAGAAAATGGGGTCGGTGGGGTCTGGCTCGATTCGCTCGCGGACGTTGCGCACGTGTACCCGCACCAGGTCTGGACTGCCGGCGTCAAAGGGATAATCCCACACGTCTCGCAAGAGACGATCTGCCGCAAAGACCTGACCGGGGTGGCTCATGAGGTAGTAGAGTAAATCGAACTGGATCGGGGTCAACACGACTTTTTTGTGCGGCGTAGACACCTCAAACGTGCGGCAATCCAGGGTCAGGCCGCCGACCTGAAGCGTGCGCGCCTGATCGGAGACTTCTCTGCGGATAGACCGGTTACGCCGCAAGATGGCCTTGACCCGCAATAAAAGCTCATCCACGTTAAAAGGCTTGGTCAAATAGTCATCCGCGCCGGCGCGAAAACCCTGGATTTTATCTTCGTCTTTGCTGCGTGCGGTGAGGAACAACACAGGCACATCAGAAAGCAGCGGGTCGGCGCGCAACTGGCGGCACACTTCATAGCCATCCATAGCAGGCATGATGATGTCTAGTATGATCAGATCGGGCGACTCACGGCGGGCCATTTTCAACCCTGCCACGCCCGAATCTGCCACAGAGACTTGAAAGTCACTGTGTCGTAGACTCAACTCAATGCTGCGCGCCACCATCTCGTCATCGTCAATGACGAGGATTGTCGCCATCTTGCACCTCTCTACAGGTGCGACACATCTTCTGAGATGCGTCGCGCCTCACCTCGCTCAACTGTCCAGCGCCGCCACTCCAGGTAGCGTCTTGCCGGCCAGAAATTCCAAACTGGCGCCGCCGCCGGTCGAAATGTGCGACATTTGGCTGGCCAGCCCTGATTGCTCAATAGCCGCCGCCGAGTCGCCGCCGCCGATGACGGTGGTGGCGTCCAGCCCGGCCAGGGCGCGCGCCACGGCAAAAGTCCCCTCGGCAAAGCGGGTGAATTCAAACACGCCCATCGGCCCATTCCAGACCACCGTGCGCGCCGGACGCAACACATCCTCAAAACGTTTGAGCGTCTGTGGCCCGATATCCATAATGCGCCAGCCGGCAGGCACTTGATCCACCGCGACCACCCGGCTGTGGGCGTCGGCTTCAAATGCATCGGCCACCACGACATCCACCGGCAGCACCAGCTTGTCGCCGCCGCGCGCCAGCGTTCCGCGGGCCACGTCTAGCGCGTCGTCCTCGACCAGCGAGTCGCCCACGGCGTAGCCCTGCGCCTTGAAAAAAGTGTTGGCCATCCCGCCGCCGATGAGCAGCCGATCCACCCTGGGCAGCAAGTTATCGATCACCTCGATTTTGCCAGAGACCTTGGCCCCGCCCAGAATGGCGACGAAGGGCCGGGCCGGGTCTTCCAACGCGCTCCCCAGCGCCCGCAGCTCTCGCTCCATCAGAAACCCGGCCACGGCGGGCAAATGCCCGGTTACACCCACCGTGGAGGCCTCGGCCCGATGGGCCGTGCCAAAGGCATCGTCCACGTACAGGTCGGCCAGCGCCGCTAACTGCCGCGCAAACTCCGGATCGTTCTTGGTCTCTGCGGCGTGGAAGCGCAGGTTTTCCAGCACGATCACGTCGCCGGGCCGCGCCGCCGCTACCGCCGCCTGCACCTGCTCACCGACGCAATCGTCCAGCTTGGTGATGGGCCGGTCCAGCAACTCGGCCAGGCGGGCAGCCGCAGGCGTGAGCCGCAACGCTTCGACTACCTGGCCTTTGGGCCGGCCCAGGTGCGACATCAGGATGACTGTCGCGCCACCGTCCAGCAGATATTGGACCGTGGGCAGCATGGCCCGGATGCGCTGATCGTCGGTGATGAAACCATCTTGCAGCGGCACGTTCAAGTCGGCCCGCACCAGGACACGCTTGCCTTTTACGTCTACGTCGCGGATGGTTTTGATCATTACAACCCCTTGTCCAGTAACAACTTGACCAAATCGGCAGTACGGACGCTATAGCCCCACTCGTTGTCGTACCAGGCCACGACTTTGACGAAATCGTTCTTGTCTTTGCCCAGCACCGACGTGAAAGGCAGATCGACCGACGAGCTGTGCGGGTCGCCCTTGTAGTCAATGGACACCAGCGGCTCGTCCACGGCGGCCAGGATGCCCTTGAGCGGGCCGGCCGCGGCGTTGCGGAAGGCCTGGCGTAGCTCATCGGTCGTCGTGGGTCTTTCGATCTGGGCAGTAAAGTCTACCACCGAGACGGTGGAGGTAGGCACACGTAGGGCATAGCCATCGAACTTGCCTTTGAGCTCGGGGATGACCAGCGCCACGGCTCTGGCCGCACCGGTGGTGGTGGGGATGATGCTCAGAGCGGCCGCCCGCGCCCGGCGCAAGTCGCTGTGGGGCAGGTCTAGGATTTTCTGATCGTTGGTGTAAGCGTGGATGGTCGTCATGAAGCCGCGGACAATGTGGAAACTGTCGTGCACCACCTTGGCCGCCGGGGCCAGGCAGTTGGTGGTGCAGGAGGCGTTCGAGATGACGTGGTGACGGGCCGGGTCATACTGGTCGTCGTTCACACCCATGACGATGGTGATGTCTTCGCCCTCGGCCGGGGCGGAGATGATGACCTTTTTGGCGCCGCCTTTGGTGATGTGGTTCTCGGCCCCTTGCACCAGCTTGCCCTTTTTGTTGACGCCGTCCTTTTTGATGGTGAACAGGCCGGTGGACTCGATGACGACCTCGACCCCCAGGTCGGCCCAGGGTAGCTTACCAGGATCGGTCTCTTTGAGCACCTTGAGCAATTGGCCGTCTACCCGCAGCCCGCCCTCGACGACCTCGACCGCAGCGTTAAAACGCCCATAGTTCGAATCGTACTTGAGCAGATGGGCCATTGTGGGTGTGTCGCCGATGTCATTGACAGCCACCACCTCCAGCGTGTCGGGGTAATAGTCACGAATGGCCTTGAATACCTGGCGCCCAATGCGTCCAAAACCGTTGATACCGACTTTCATGATAACCTCCTGAATTTTCAGTAATCAGCCGTCAGCCGTCAGCCGTCAGCCGTCAGCTTGCGGATCGATACGTTTCCAGAATCAGTTGACTCAAGCGCCCCACGTCGTGTCGCCACGAGCAACCGGCATCCACCAGGTCAGCCGTCACCAGCCGGTAGGCCGCGCCGGGTGGGGCATCGGGCGCGACCATCTTGACGCCTGGGGGCAAATTGCACTCCGATTCCAGGTTATCGTTGGCCACGACGATGGGAAACACCCCCGGCTCCACGTGTCGCTCCAGCGCGGCGACGTGGTCGGCCACGCCAAAGTGGTCGGTCTCGCCCACCTGGGTGGCGACATTGCATACATACATTTTTACCGCGCGGCTCGCCTGCACGGCTGCGGCGATGTCGGGCACCAATAGATTGGGCAACACGCTGGTGTACAGACTGCCCGGTCCGGCCAGAATCAGATCGGCCTGTAGGATGGCGCGCACCGCGTCGGGATAGGCCGGGGCATGCTCCGGCTCCAGAAACACCCGCTCGATGGTCCCATCTGCCTGGGGAATGCACGATTCGCCCACGACCTGATTCAGCATACCGTTGCGATCACGGACGTGTGCAACGAGCGTCACATCTTGCAGCGTGCTAGGGAGCACACGCCCTTTGACGGCTAATACCCGGCTCGACTCGGCCAGCGCCTGCTCGAAACTGCCAGCAATCTCCGCCATAGCTGTAATGAACAGATTGCCAAAGCTGTGCCCACCCAAGCCGGTCCCTTCAGCAAACCGATATTGAAACAACCCGGTCATCAACGACTCAGAATCGGCCAGCGCAGTCAGGCAGTTGCGAAAGTCGCCGGGAGGCAGCACCCCCATTTCGCGGCGCAACATACCTGAACTACCGCCATCATCGGCCACGGTGACGACAGCCGTCAGATCGACCGGGTATTCTTTTAGTCCGCGCAGCAGGGTGGACAACCCGTGGCCGCCCCCTAGCGCAACAATCTTGAGATCTTGCGTCATCCTTTGAGAACCAGCCGCACAACCTACAGGATATTATAACCGATGAGGTCGGGAGCGTCAACGATTCATCCGGACGATCCAGGTCAAGACCTCGATATGGGCAGGTCACGGCGAGTCAGGTCGTCGAGCGTCTCGCGGCGCTGGATCAGAGCGGCGCTCCCGGCCTCCAGCCACAGCACCGCCGGGCGGCAAGCGCCGTTATAGTTGCTGGCCATGCTCAACTGATAGGCCCCGCTCATCGGAACGGCGATCAACTCGCCGGGTTGAATCTCCGGCAGCGGCAGCGCCTCGATCAACACGTCGCCGCTCTCACAGTAGGGACCAGCCAGCCACGCCGGGCTGGTGGTCGGTCTGTCCGGCTCCCACACCGGCAGCGCCGTGTAGCGCACGCCATACAGCGCCGGGCGGGGGTTGTCGGCCAGGCCGCCATCCAGCAACAGCCAGCGGCGATTGGCCGTGCGCTTGACCACACCCACCCGATACAGCGCCACGCCAGCGCGGGCCGCCAGGCTGCGACCGGGTTCCAGGTGCAAGCGCGGCAGCGGCAGCGAGCGCTCCCGGCAACCCATTACCAGTGTTTCGGCCAGTCGGCGCACATACTCGCCAACGTCGGGATGCGGCAGATCTGCTTCGTGATAGGCGACGCCCCATCCACCGCCGGGCGACAGCGCCCAGGCTTGTTCGGCCGGTCGAATCGCCGCCAGCAGGTCCAGTGCGCCCTGCAAGGCCAGACTCAGCGGCGCCGGGTCACGGAATTGAGAGCCTTGATGAAAATGCAGCCCGCACAACGGCAGCCCGTGCGCCTGGCAAAAACGAGCAGCCTCCAAGATTTCGGCGGCGCTCATGCCGAATTTGCTGTCGGGTTGACCGGTCTGCGTATAGCTGTGCGCGTCAACCGCCAGCCCGGGTCGGAAGCGCAGCCATAGCTGCGGAAAATCGGTCTTGCGCTCCCGCCACGCCGCCGCCAAACGTTCCAATTCAGCCAGATTGTCCACCACCAGAGTCCCGGCCAGGCGCACGGCGGCGCTCAGGTCGGCCAAACTCTTGTTGACGCCGTGGACCACAATCTGCTGCCGGGGCGCGCTGGCAGCGGCGACGATGGCAAGCTCGCCTGCCCCAGTACAGTCTATCCACAACCCTTGTTCTGCGGCCCACTGCGCCAGCGCCACACACAAAAAAGCCTTGCCGGCGTAGGTGATACCCGCCTGGCCGGGATAATAGGCCGCCAGCGCCTCCCGGTAACTTTGCAGCGCGGTTTCCAGAGTGGCGCGGTCGTAGAGATAAAGCGGCGTGCCGTACTCGTTGGCCAATGCGGACAAATCGCAACCGGCGACCGTCAGGGTCTCGCCGGTCGGTAAGGTCAACACTCGGGTGCTATCCGGAAAAAGGGCCAAGCGCGGACGCATTGAATTCCTCGCAATGGAACACATCTTTTTGGCGACTCTCAACCGTCGTCTACCAGCGCGTCACCAGGGGGATGTCCAACATGGTCGCCAGACCAGGGTCCGCGGCGACCACATGACGAATGGCATTCACGGCGATGGCAACGGTGGCAATATCACCGTTAGTACCCTTGAGCTTGACCTCCAGGTTGGGCCGGCCAGCGATCTTGATGGTATCACCATCCTCTTCCGCGTCCAGCGCCGCGTAAAAAGTCAGCGTGGCAAATTCGCCGGCGTCGGTGTAACCGCGCGCCACCTGTTTCAATCCCCGCACCTGGCCGGGGGCCACCTGAAAATAGTCGGTGTGGACCGGTTTTTCTGCCACGACCGGTTCCACGCTGGACTCGTAACGCGCCAGCTGGCGGCCGAGCGCCTCAAACAACATGCCCATCGACTCGGGCAAGCCCACGTGCCCCATGCGCCCCTGCGCCATCTTGGCCTGGAACGCCTCCACCGTCATCCCTGAGCCGATCTTGGCCTGGAACGGGCCACGGCGCAGCGACGCATTCATGGCCCGGGTCACCTCTATGCGGTCCACCCGCTGGCAGATGGCGGTCAAAAAGAGCGGCAGAGCGTCCATCAAGAAGCCGGGGTTGACGCCGGTGCCCAGCACCGTCTTGCCGGCCCGTTTGGCGATGGCGTCGATCTCGGCGGCCTGAGCAGCATGGTCCAGCCAGGGGAACGACAGCTCTTCCGCCGTTGAAACCACGTCGTATCCGGCTTCCAGGATGTCAATCACCTGGCTCTTGAACAGGTCAAAGTATGAAGAGGTGGTGTGCAGCACCACATCAGCTTCAGCCTGCACGCCGGAAAGCGTGGCGACCACCGGAACGCCCAGCGAGCGCCCCAGCCCGATGACCTGGCCCAGGTCCTGACCCACTTTGGCCGGGTCGACATCCACGCCGCCCACCAACTTGAGACCGTCGCGCTCAAAGACGTGACGCGCCATGGCGCTGCCGATAGGCCCCAATCCGAATTGAATAACGCGAATGTGATCTGGCATTGTTGTTCGTTCCTCCAAATTATTTTAGCATTTTACCACCGAATAATAATCGCAAACGTCATTAGCGGCAACCGCTTCTCGCTCCAGCCCCGCCAAGTGGCGCGGTCGTTCATTTGGGAGTATACTGGACAAAGCAGCGCAAGAACAGAAAAAGCGAGTCATATATTAAACCGACCACAGACCGTCTCAGGAATCGCTGCGGTCAGCGGTCTTTCTGACATCAAAGGAGTTGCCCATGAACGATTTTTCCGCCCTCCAAATCTGTGGCAGCAGCTTTGTGCTCGTGCTGCTGCTCTACGTCTTGTCCGGCCTCAAGCTGCTGTACCAGTACGAGCGCGGCGTCGTCTTTACGTTGGGCCGCTACACCAGCACGCGCAGCCCCGGCCTGACCATCGTGCTGCCCGCCTTGCAAACCATGCAGCGGGTGGATATGCGCATCAAGACCGCCGAAATCCCACGCCAGGAGGTCATGACTAAAGACAACATCTCTATCCTGACCAACGCCGTGGTCTATTTCAAGGTAGTCCACCCCGCCGACGCCATCATCAAGATCGAGGATTACGTCTCGGCGGTCAAGCAGTACACCCAGGCCGCGCTGCGCGATGTGCTGGGCAACGCCGAGCTGGATTTTGTGCTCACCGAGCGCGAAGAGATGGCCCAGGGCATAAAAAGAATCGTGGACGCCGAGACTTCCGGCTGGGGCATCGACGTCGAAGCCATAAAAATTCAAGAGATCGAATTGCCCGCCGAGATGAAACGGGCCATGGCCAAGCAGGCCGAAGCCGAGCGCGAGCGCCGGGCTATGATCATCGCGTCTGAGGGTGAACTGTCGGCGTCGGTGAACCTGATGCAGGCCGCTGACAACCTGTCGCGGCATTCCGGTGCGTTGCACCTGCGCACGCTACAAACCATCCGCGACATCGCCGCCGATCCATCGGAGAAAATTGTGCTCTTTTTGCCGGGCAGCTTCGAGTCTATCGCCCCCCTGGCGCTGCCCGCCAGGGCAAGTGAGGCCGTGTTAACCGACCCGACCAAAAGACGAACCGACTAACCAACCCACTATGCTAAACCAGCAAACCCGCTACCTGCAACTGGCCTTTAACGACACACTGGCCGTCGCCAAGCACATCTTGCCGCAGATCGTGCGCAGCGAGCGCATCCTGATCGAAGCCGGTACGCCCTTTGTCAAGCGCGAGGGGATGCGCGGCATCCGCGAGATACGCAAGCTGTGGCCGGGACACATCGTGGCCGACATCAAAATTACCGACGGCGCGCTGGACGAGGTCGAGATGGTCGGACGGGCCGGCGCGACCGCCGTCACTGCGCTGGGCAGCTCGCCGGTCGAGACGCTGGACCTGTTCGTGCAACACTGCAATGGGCTGGGCCTGGACGCAATGATCGACATGCTAGGCGTGGACGACCCACTGGACGTCGTACGCCGGCTCAAAGCGCCGCCCCGAGTGATCGTGCTGCACCGCGGCCGCGACGAAGAAAGCACGCGCGGCAAAGTCATTCAGTATCGCCACGTCAAGCGCGTCAAAAGCAAATACGACGTGATCATCTCGGCGGCGGGCGGCGTGGACCTGCGCGAGGCCCGCAGCGCCATCTTTAACGGGGCCAGCATCGTCGTGGTCAACATCGTGCGGCCTGATACGCCCTGGCAAGGCATCCGTCTCGACGCGGACGTGGGCAGCATCGCCCGGCAGTTCCTGCAGACCATCGAGTGAGCGCGATGATGTAGGTGCCCGTCACTTCTAAAGTGACGGGCACCTCGCAACGGAACCGGACATTGCACACCTGGAGACGCGATCCTATCTGGCTGGTTGTGCTGGCGGCCCACAGTACGTGGGCCTTGTATCCGCCACTCAGCAAGGCGTTGCTGGCCTACCTGCCCCCGTTTGCTCTGCTGACCGTCGCCAATGGGCTGACGTTGGGCATTGCGACCGTCGTCGCCCGCCCCTACCTCTCGCGCGACTTGTGGCGCGAGCGGGGCTTGTGGATTTTTGCACTGATCACCGCCGGACGCTCCATCACCAACATCCTGTCTATTCAATACACGCTGGCGATTTACGTGCAGCTCATCAACCTGCTCACCCCGCTGCACGTGGCCTGGTTGAGTCGCTTGTTGCTGAAAGAAAAAGTCCCGCCCTATACCTTCCGTGCGCTGGCCGTCAGCGGTCTGGGAGCCTACCTGGTGCTCTCGCCCGACCCGACGCGCCTGCAACTGCCGCGCAGCGCAGACGATGTGTGGGGTATCGCTTTTGCCTTGCTCTCCTCGCTCTTTCTCGCGCTGTACATGGCCTGGATCCGGCGCAGTACTGTGCGCCAGACCCACCCGCTGGCCGTCTATTGGCAGCAAACCTTCGCCCTGACCGCCCTGTACGTCGTCCTCAGTCCATTGAACGGCGAAGAATGGGGCGTTTGGAGCGGACAGCCGCTTCAGGTCTGGCTGGGCGTGCTGGCGCTGGCGCTGATCGTGCTGCTCGGCGCGGCGCTGCTACAAATCTGGGCCCTGGCGCGGGTCAACGCGACGCTCTTTTCGGCGCTGATCAGTTGGCGGCTGGTGGTGGCCCTGGCGGCGGCCTGGCTGCTGCTGGGCGAGCGGCTGGCGACCGGCTGGCAGGCAGCCGGGGCCGCGCTGGTGATGGCCGCGGTGACGGTCTATTTGCAACGCCAGGCCGCGCGACTGCGCGGCCGGCGCGGTGCAGAGACGCACCTGCCAACTGCTGCCGGTTCGTAGAGACAATTCACATCCAATCGTTACTGCTCGGATGGGGGATATGACAACGAATTTTCAGGAACCTGTCCTGAGCTTGGCGAAGGATTAACCGAACAGTGTCGCTGCCAGGCATCCCACGGGAATACCCTCGCCCTGCAGTGCGGCGAGGCGTCGTATCACTTTGAACCACGGTCAGCGCATCTGTGGCGCCCAGGCCATCGAGTTGAAAGGCATAGATTCGATCAATCCTCTGATTCGTTGTCATATCCGATATCTCCCCCATGAGTCCTCAAGCGACGGGCGCTTGACAGGGTAAAGCCATCCATGCTACAGTGTGGGTGTGCACCGCTTCTAACCACGTGAAGGGAAACCGTGATGGAAAGCTTTTCTAAAAGCAGATTCCAATGCTAACCATCACCCAACTGCTCCACATGCCCGTGTTTGAAACCGCCCAGGTCGTCGCCGGACGGGGCGGCCTCTCGAACCGCGTCCAGTGGGTGCACATGATAGACATCCCCGAAATGGCCGACTGGTCCCGCGAGGGCGAGCTGCTCTTTACCACCGCCTTTGGCCTCAAGGAGCGCCCCGACGTGCAAAGCGCGCTCATCCCCAATCTGGTCGCGCAAGGTGTGGCCGGCATGGTGGTAGCCATCGGGCGCTACTTTTACGACATCCCATCCGTGATGATGCAACAGGCCGACGAGCTGGATCTACCTATCATCACCCTGCCGTGGGAGGTCCCCTTTATCGAGGTCACGCGGGCCATCTCGGAGCGCATCGTCCACGACCGCTACGCATTGATGCAAAAGTCGCTCCAGATTCACAACACGCTCACCCAGATCGCCTTGATGGGCGATGACCTGGTCGCGCTGGCCCAGGCGCTGGCCGAATTGGTGCGCTGCCCTGTGACTATCGAAGACCCCGATTTTAATCTGTTGGCCGCCGGCGCGTGCGGCCAGATAGACCCGGCCCGCGAACAGAGCCTGCAACAGGGTCGCACCCCCCCACCGGTGCTGGCCGAGCTAGACCGCCGCGGACTCTTGACCCACCTGCGCCAAAGCCTCCACCCCGTACATATCCCTCCGTTGCCCGAACAGGGCCTCACGTTTGAGCGTATTGTCGCCCCCATTGTGGCCGGGCAGGAACGCTTTGGTTACGTCTGGATCATCGCCCAAGACCGCCAGACCGACGAGTTGGACATGATCGCCATCGAGCACGCCGCCACCGTCGCCGCGCTCATCTTGCTTAAAGAAAAAGCCATATATGAAACCGAGCAGCGTCTCAAAAGCGCCCTGCTTGACGAGCTGCTGACCGGCGATGGCGGCCTGCATGGAGCGCCGGCCGCCCGGGCCCGCCGCCTGGGCTTTGACCTTTCGCAAGGCCAGCAAATCCTCCTGCTGCGCCCGCAAAACCACGCCTCCCTACCCGCTCTGCAGCGGTGGGTAGAAAATCGCCTCCAGGAATGGCGCATCCCCGGTTTGACGGTCGAGCGCGGTCCCCACCTGGCGCTCCTGCTGCCTGGCGAGCGCACCCAATTCGGGGAAAAGGTGGCCCACCGACTACAAGAGTATGCCCAAACCGAGCACTATGAGTTGCTGATCGGCGTGGGGCGGGCTTATCCGGGCCGGGACCGACTGGCCGAGAGCTACCAGGAAGCTCTGGAAGCCCTGCACCTGGGACCGGCGCTGCTTGACCGGACGGTCGTTTCGTTCGACGAGTTAGGTGTGTTTCATTGGCTGCAACATCTGCCGCCCGCCGTCCGCGCCAAGAACCCCTTTAGCCAGACGGTCGAATCTCTGGCCGACTATGACGCGCGCCACCGCACCCATCTCTTATCCACGCTTGAAACCTACCTGGACACCGGTCGCAACAGCCAGGCCACGGCTCAACAACTCTACCTCCATCGCAACACCCTGCGCCAGCGCCTGGCCAAAATCGAATCTCTAGGTCAATTCAAGCTAGACGATCCCTTTGTCGCTCTAAACTTGCACGTGACCCTCAAAGAGCGCCGCCTACGCTCGAATGGCTAGTTTTTGGTGCAAAACAGGGCCGAGGTCCCGCTTCAGCGGGAGTTTCCCGGCCAATGCCGGGACTCTGGCGACGTTTCGCAACAGAAACTAGCTAGTGTGCTTTGTGCACACTCTGCGGGCCGTTTTTGTGGCTTTTCTGACCATTTACAAGTCCGTCTCGCACATGCTATGATAACACCGTCAAGGCCTGACTCTGCTTGTTTCCCCTGCTCGTGATGCTCCCTGGATGGGGTCATGGAAGCCGATTACCTACTGGGCCGCATGAAACAGTTGCAGATGAGCTTTCCTGGCTTTGTTAGCGATGTGCGCCGGGGAGAGTTGGTGCTGGACATCGAGTTCTACCTGGAAGACATTGCGATTGACGCCTCTCACGCTCTGTTGGACGATGGCATCACCGCCGTACACCGTATGGACCGGCCCAGAGTCATCAGCTTGCAACTGCCCTCCCTGATCGAGCAAGGCCAGGAAGCGTTGGTCGTGGATGTGTTGCACTGTTTCCTGCGCTACAAGATCGGCGGCGCAGGCGGAGTACACCTGTGAACGAACCTGCCTTGCTTGTGTCTACCTTGCGCGTGCGTATGTCGGAGCACGACGCCCATTACGGCGGCGGCCTGGTAGATGGGGCCCGTCTGCTGGCCCTGTTCGGCGACGCCGCCACCGAGCTGTGCATCCGCTGCGACGGCGATGAGGGCCTGTTCCGCGCTTACAGCCAGGTCGAGTTTTTGGCCCCGGTTTACGCGGGCGACTTTGTCGAGGTGCGGGCCGAGCTGGTGCGTGTGGGGCGCACCTCGCGCCAGATGCGCTTTACCGCTCACAAAGTCATTCAGGCTGCTTACACGCCGGAGCACGACTCGGCAGCCCAAGTGCTGGATGAGCCGCTGTTGCTTGCCCGCGCCGAGGGCGCCTGCGTCGTGCCGCTGGAAAAGCAGCGTTTCAGGAGAGAGTGATCCGTGGAGCCATTGATCATCACTGTCGCCCTGGTCGGAGCCGAGCTAACCCGCGCCGACACCCCTTACGTGCCGCTGACGCCCGAAGAGATCGCCGCCGAGGCCAGCGCCGTCCACGCCGCTGGCGCGACCGTGGTTCATCTACACGCCCGCGCCGCCGATGGCTCGCCCACCCAGGACGCCGCCGTCTATCAGCGTATCATTGAGGAAATTCGCGCCCGGTGTCCTGATTTGATTCTGCAAGTCTCCACGGGCGGCGCAGTGGGCATGAGCGCTGAAGAGCGCTTGCAGCCGGTGTATGTGCGCCCCGATATGGCCAGCCTGACGACCGGATCGGTCAACTTTGGGAACGAGGTGTTTGTCAACGATCTGCCCCTGGTGCGCCGTTTCGCCCGCGCCATACAAGAGCACAGTGTCCGGCCCGAGATCGAGGTTTTTGACGCCGGGATGATCTCGACTGCCATGCGACTGGTCAAAGAGGGGCTGCTGACCCCTCCGCTGCACTTTGGGCTGGTGATGGGCGTGCCCGGCGGGATCGCCGCCACACCTAAAAATCTACTCCACCTGGTAGAGAGCCTGCCGGAGGGCAGCACGTGGAGCGCGGCGGGGATCGGCGCAGCTCAATTGACCATGGCGACGCTGGCGATTTTATGGGGCGGCCACGCCCGGGTCGGGCTGGAAGACAACATTTACTATACCCGCGGCGTTTTGAGCGAGGGCAACGCGCCGCTGGCGTCGCGCGTGGCCCGGTTGGCCGGCGAGCTGGGTCGCCCGCTGGCAACGCCCATCGAAGCCCGTCGCATCCTGCATCTAGGTGCGTCGCACTTGCCCTGAGGAAAGCCCATGTCTCTAGGAAACCGTTACGGCGCTCATCGCGTCATCGAGCCAGCCGGCGCGCTGCCGCAAGCCGCCCGCCGGCTCGACCCTACAACGCCGCCGTTGGATAACGAGATCGGCGTGCGCGTGTCGGCGCTGCACATCACCGCCACCAGTTTTAACCGTCTGTGGCGCGAGGCCGAGGAACAACCTGAGCGCATGGCGCAGGCCATCGCCCACATCGTGGCCGAGAGAGGCAAATTTCAGGACCCACTCACCGGCTCGGGCGGGGTATTGCTGGGCGCGGTGGATTTTGTCGGCCCGGCCCTGCGCGTGGACCTGACGCCGGGCGAGCGCATCGCCAGCATGGTCTCGCTCGCGCTGACCCCGCTGCGCCTGACGCAAGTAGGGCAGATTCACCCGGCGACCGGCCAAGTGGAAGTGGAGGGCTATGCCATTTTGTTCGAGTCGGGGCTGTGGGCCAGACTGCCGGGCGACTTGCCCGAACCGTTGGCGCTGCTGGCGCTAGACGTGGCCGGCGCGCCGGCCTTCGCCGCCAAAAGTGTGCGCGCGGGTCAGCGTGTGCTGGTGGTAGGCGGCGGCAAGGCCGGGCTGTTGTGTCTGCACGAGGCCAAGAAGCGGGCGGGCATCACTGGCCAGGTCATCCTGGTCGAAATTGACAAAACCCGCTGTCAGGATGTACAATCGCTGGGCTTGGCCGACGTGGTCATTCCCGCCGACGCCACCCGCGCATTAGACGTGGCCCGGCAGGTGGAACAGGTCACCGGCGGCGCACTGGCCGACCTGAGCTTTAACTGCGCCAGCGTGCCCGGCACCGAGATGGCGACCATTCTCTCCACACGCGATGATGGCCAGATTTACTTTTTCAGCATGTCCACCGATTTCGCCCGCGCGGCGCTGGGGGCCGAAGGGGCCGGCAAGCCGGTGCGCATGTTCATCGGCAACGGCTACACGCCCGGCCACGCCGAAATCGCGTTGCAGGTGTTGCGAGATAATCCGGCCTTGAGGGATTTTCTGGTCCGTCTGTCGGCTTGAGCCTATGTAGACACGCAACAGCAAAGGAGGTGATCGGCGACCCCGAAAGCGAATGATCCGTTATCAAGTGTGGTTCCGTGCATTTCACAGGAGGAGGAATAGCCGTGAAAAAGTTACATATCTTGCTCGTTTTGCTCATCGTCCTCTCGCTGCTTTTGGCGGGGTGCGGCGAAAAAGAAAAGAAGGTCAAAACCATCCGCGTGGGTGGCCTGTATCCGCTCACCGGCGACCTGGCCAAGCTGGGGGCCGAGAACAAGAACGGCCTGCAAATGGCGATTGACGAGATCAACGCCGCCGGCGGAATCAAGTCTATGGATGGCGCCCAGATCGAGATGGTGTGGGGCGACACCCAGGGTAAGCCCGAAGTGGGCATCAGCGAAGTCGAGCGGCTGGTGCAACAGGAAAAGGTCGTGGCCATCATCGGCGCGTACCAGTCGGCCGTCACCACGCCAGCTACGCAGGCCGCCGAGCGCCTCTCCACGCCCTTTATCGTCAGCATGGCCGTGTCCGACGCGATCACCGAGCGCGGCTTCAAATACACCTTCCGCGTCTGCCCCAAGGCCAGTTGGTACGCCAAGGACCAGATCACTTTCCTGCAGGATTTGAAAGACTTGGCCGGGCTGGAGATCAAAAAGGTTGCCTTGTTGCACGAAGACACCGACTTTGGCGAATCCACTGCCGCCGGGCAGAAAAAGTACTTGGAAGAGGCCGGCATGGAGATGGTGATCGAGGTCAAATACCCGGCCAGCGCCGCCGACCTGACCACCGAAGTCTCCAAGATCAAAGCCGCCGAGCCGGACGCGGTGCTGACCGTCACTTACCTGAACGATGCCATCCTCATCGCGCAGGCTCGCGAGAGCCTGGGTATGACCAACATTCCCTTCGTTGACGCTGCTGGCGGCACGGTAGACCCTGAATTCATCACGCGGCTGGGGACGGCGGCCGAAGGCATCTTTACCGAGATCGAGTACACCAAGTACGCCGCCGGGGCTGATGCGCTCAACAACCGCTACCATGAAAAGTTCGGCGAAGACATCACCGGCAACGGGGCCTACGCTTACCAGTCCGGTTGGATCCTGGCCGACGCGCTGGAGCGGGCCGGCAAAGCCGAGCGCGATGCCGTGCGCGAAGCGCTGGCCGGAACCGATTTCAAGGGCGAGCGCCTGGTTCTGCCTACCGATCACATTTTCTTTGACGAGCAAGGGCAAAACCCCAACGCACCCCTCTTTATCGTCCAGGTTCAAAACGGCGAGCTGATCCCGGTTTGGCCGGGTGACTATGCCGCCGCGCCGGTTCAAATCGGCGAGTAATCGACTCGGGTGCGGCGCCCCCACCG
>DAOTXN010000142.1:0-22789 GCA_034435435.1 Anaerolineae bacterium
TGCCACTGGTGCCACGTGATGGCCCACGAATCGTTCGAGGACGACGAGACGGCGCGGTTGATGAACGCGCTGTTCGTCAACGTCAAAGTGGACCGCGAAGAGCGCCCCGACCTGGACGCGATTTACATGCAGGCGGTGCAGGTCATGACAGGGCATGGCGGCTGGCCGATGACGGTGTTTCTCACGCCCGACCTGCGCCCCTTTTATGGCGGCGCCTACTTTCCGCCGGCTCCGCGTCACGGCATGCCTTCCTTCCAACAGGTGCTGGCGGGTGTTGCGGCGGCCTTCCGCGACCGGCGTGACGAGATCGAGCAGAGCGCCGGGCGTTTATTGGACCATTTGAACCGTTCATTGACCGCTCCCGGCGACGATGGCGACCTGCGCGTCGAGACGCTAGACGTCGCCCACCATGCCCTGGCTCGCGAGTTCGACCCCGTGTACGGCGGTTTTGGAGGCGCGCCCAAGTTCCCGCCTGCGATGGATCTGGAGTTCCTGCTGCGCGTCTACCACCGCACTGGCTGGGACAAGGCCTGGGAGATGATCGAGCTGACCCTGCACAAGATGGCCCGGGGCGGGATGTACGACCAGTTGGGCGGCGGCTTTCACCGCTATTCGGTGGATGAGCGCTGGTTGGCCCCGCATTTTGAAAAAATGCTTTACGACAACGCTCTGCTCAGTCGCGTCTACCTGCACGCTTACCAGGCCAGCGGCGCCCCACTCTATCGCCGCATTGTCGAGGAGACGCTGGACTATGTCTTGCGCGAGATGACCGACCCCGCTGGCGGCTTTTACAGCACCCAGGACGCCGACAGCGAAGGCCAGGAAGGCAAGTTCTTTCTATGGACGCCCGGCGAGGTCGAAGCGCTGCTGGGCGAGGCCGACGCTCTGCCCTTTTGCGCTTATTACGATATAACAGAACGGGGAAATTTTGAGCACAAGAATATCCTGCACATAGACCACGATCTGGAACTCGTTGCCGCGCAGACAGGCGTAACCGCTGAACAGTTGGCCGAAGCGCTTGAGCGCGGCAGGCATATCCTGTTCGAGGCGCGCGAGAAACGCATCAAGCCTGGCCGCGACGACAAGGCGCTCACCGCCTGGAACGGCCTGATGTTAGCCAGTTTTGCCGAAGCCGGGGCCGTGCTTGAGCGCGCCGATTACGTCCAGGCCGCAGTCCGCGCCGCCGAATTTGTGCTCACGCGGCTGCGCGACGAGCACGGCCGGCCGTTGCGCTCGTACAAAGACGGCCAGAGCAGATTCGACGCCTACCTGGAGGATTATGCCTATCTGGCCGATGGCCTGCTGGCGCTGTATCAGGCCACGTTCGACGTGCGCTGGCTCGACGCGGCGCGCACGCTGTCCGACGACATGCTGGCTCGCTTTTGGGATGGCGCGAACGGCGGCTTTTTCGACACGGCCATAGGCCACGCCGACTCGTCGCTCATCTTGCGTCCCAAAAACATCACCGACAACGCCATCCCTTCGGCCAACGCCGTCGCCGCCTCCGTGTTGTTGCAGTTGGCGGTGTTGGTCGGTCCTCCGGCTGGCGAAAACTATCGCCAACGCGCCGTCGAAACGCTGCGCCTGCTGGGTGCGGCGATGGCGCGTTATCCTCGCGCTTTCGGCTACGCCTTGAGCGCCCTCGACGCTTATCTCGCTGTGACCCAAGAGATCGTCATCGTCGGCGACCCGCAATCCGAGGCGACGCGGGCGCTATTGGCGACGGTGCACGGGCGCTATCTGCCCAACAAGGTCCTGGTGTTGGCCCACCCCGACCAGGTGGGCGAACTGAGTCAACGCATTCCCCTACTGGCCGGCCGGATGCAGCTCGATGGCCGGCCTACGGCTTTTGTGTGCGAGAACTATTCGTGTCAGATGCCCGTTACCGATCCGGAGGCGCTGGACAGACAGCTTTGACGTGCGACGCGCATTTTTTCCGCAACCTTGGCGCCGGAATCCCGTATAGATCACCAGATACGACAAACACAGGCCGTTCGAGGGAAACGGTAAAGTGAAAACGAGGAGGTTTGAAATGTCTGGAGATTACAAGCGTCTGTATCGGGCGCGGGATGAGCGTATGGTGGCCGGTGTGTGTGGAGGCATCGCCAAATATTTCAACGTGGACCCGACGCTGGTCCGTTTGCTGTTCGTCATCGCGGCCTTTGCCGCTGGTCCGGGCTTGCTGGCCTACATCGTGCTGGCGATCATCGTGCCCGAAGAGCCTGCGGGTTACGTCGCACCGGCTGCTGCCGCGCCGCAGCCGCCAGCGACGGAGCAGGTTGAGCCAACTGCCAGCCACGAAACAGAGAAAAACGACGATGAAGGTTGGATGGACTACGATACAGGCGCAGGCTGAGCCAACTGCAAGCCACGAAACAGTGTAACTTGGCCCTGGCGCGTTAAAAAAGCCCGGCTCTGGTTCAGAGCCGGGCTTTCGTGCGCCAGGTTTAATGATTGCCGTGTGTCTTTTTGGCGTCGCGTCGCCCCCGTGAGGCGGCCATAATTTCCCGATTGACCTCTACATCTTGTAGGAACTTGAGCCGCAGAGCCTCGTCGCGGATGCTGGCGGCCCTTTCCATCAGCACGCCGTGCGCAGCCGACAGCACCTCTTGAGCGCGGTCGGGGGTAGACTGGAGGATGTGATAACAGGTCAGGTAGACCTGGAGCGGATACTCGATGCCGGCCAGGCCGTAAAACTCGATCCAGGTCAAAATATCTTCTACGATCTCTAGCGCCTGCGCCGTTTGACCCTGCGCCACGGCGATGCGGGCCAGGCCAGCGAAATCGTCTAAAAGCAAGCTGTATTGGCCCATCTCGCGCCGCAGGCGAATGGCTTGGTCATAAGCGGCGGCGGCGGCTTTTAGCTCGCCCAGGCTGGTCAGGGCGTGCCCCAAGTAAGTCAGGCTATAACCCTGGCCGCGCGGGTCGCCGATCTCTTGTTGAATCGCCAGGGCGCGCTCGCAGTGCCGGCGGGCGGTCTCGTGGTCGCCCAGGCTATGATAGACCAGCCCCAGATTGACCAGGCTGGCGGCCTCTCCATACGCGTCGCCGATGGCGAGCCGGATGTCCAGGGCCTGCTGGTGAAAGTCGCGCGCCACTGCATAGTCGCCCAGGTCGCAGTAGACGGTGCCCAGATTGTTGAGGGTAAAGGTGGCCCCGCGCCGGTCGCCGGTGTTTTGGAAAATGTTGAGGGCCTGGGCATAGGTGTCGCGCGCAGCCGGATAGTCACCCAGCTCATAATAGGTGCTACCCAGGTTGATCAGATTATCAGCCTCGCCTTGAGGGTGGCCCTCGGCGCGGTAGATTTCCAGGGCATGACGGTAGTGGGTCTGGGCGTGTGGGTAGTGGCCCTGGTAAAGGTAGAGATGACCCAGGGCTTGCATGCTTTGCGCTTCGACGTAGCGATTGTTGGCGGCCCGCGCCAGCGTCAGCGCCCGATCGAGAGGCGCTCGCGCGGCCTCGTATTGCCCTTGCCGCCAGAGCACTTTGCCCCAGGCGATGTAACCTTCAGCTTCCATGGTCTGGTCTTGGGCCTGGGCCGCTTGTTCGATGGCCTGCTGCACGGCCAGCAAGGCGCCCGAATAGTCGCTGGTCACTTCGGTATAGTTGGTCAAGCGCAAGGCCACCTGTGCGCTGCGTCGGCTATCTCGCAGCGCATCAACCAGGCCCGCCAGGGCAACCAGGTCTTGCTCCTGCGCCTGGCGTTCTCCACGCAGGTCATTCACGGCCTCTCGCGCCAGCAGTAGATCATAACGGGCAAGCAAATCGCTCTGCGGCGTCAGCTCCAGGGCGCGGCTAAAGTAGCCGGCCGCTTCTGCGTTGGCGAATTGAGCCGCCGCCCAGTGACCGGCCAAAGCGGCATAGCGACGCTCGCGCTCGCGCTCTTCGGCCTGTTGCCAGTGATAGGCCAGCAACGGGTAGTAAGGGGCCAGCAGCGACTCGCTAAACGTGCGCTCGTACCACTCGGCCACGGCCCGGTGCAACTGCCGGCGCTGGGCAAACAGCAGCGTCTGATAGGCCACTTCTTGAGTGATGATGTGCTTGAAAATGTAGGTCAGCTCCGGTTCCGGCGCTTCCAGCGCCGTCAACGCCAGTTGAGCCAGGTCGTCGAGATAAGATCGCAACAGGCGCTGACTCAGTCCCACGTACTCGCCCAGCGTGTCGCGCAGGGGGGCGAAGGCAAAGGTGCGCCCGATGACCGCGGCTACTTTGAGCGTGAGCTGCTCTTCGGGAGGCAAGCGGTCGATACGCGACAGCACCAGACCCTGAATGGTGTCGGGCAAGGTCTGGACGGCGCGCTCCAAATCGCCTTCGACCACGCAGCGATTTCCGATCTCGGGTTCCTCGGCTGGCAAGACGCGGATGAGGTCATTGTCGCGCAGGGCATAGATCAGCTCTTCGGCAAAGAAGGGATTGCCGCCGGAGCGGGTGCGCACCAGCTCGGCCACGGGCTGCGGCAAATCGGCGGCGGCTATTCCTAATCGCGCCGCAGCCAGGGCCACCGTCTCGTCGGGCGTGAGCGTGGTGAGCAACAGGCGCTCGGTCTCGGCCATGTCGGCCAGAGCCTGCGGCTCCAGGTGCACGGTCTCTTCTTCCAGCGGGCGCATCACCACGGTCAACAGCAAGGGCGCCCGGGCCACCGTCAGCGCCCGGGCCGCCTGGAGGATCAGGTCCCACGAGAGCGAATCCAGCCATTGAGCGTCTTCGAATACGAGCACCAACGGACGCTCGGCTGCCCATGCCCGCAGCAGCGCCAAAAGCAGCGAGATGAGACTGTCGTGGCGCAATTGGGTATCCAGGGAGGCGGTCAGGGCGTTCTCCGGAAAGGCCAGATTGAGCACGTCGTTCAAGAGGGGCAGGCGCTCGATCAGGTCGGGGTCTACGTCGGTCACGTGGGCCTTGACGCGGGTCTGGCGCTCCACGGGATCGGTCACGTCCTCCAGCAGGAAATAGGAGATAAAAATGTCGCGCCAGGCGCGATAAGGGGTTTGCTGCTCGATGCTGCGCCCGGTTCCCAACAGACCGGCCAGGCCGCGCTCGCGCATCAGTTGCACCATTTCTTCGGCCAGGCGCGATTTGCCGATGCCGGCCTCGCCCTCGATGAGCAAGATGCGGCTGCGGCCAGAATGTACGTCGTCCAGGCAGGCCATGATGCGCGTCATTTCGGCCCGCCGCCCCACCAGCGCCCCGCCGACCGGTTCGGCGCTGATCCTGCCGGCCTCGCCCAGGGGCCGGTAGATGCGGATGAGACCGGCCTTGCCTTTCACCCGCACGGGGAGCAGCAAGTCGAAGGCCAGCCGGTTGCGTGCGCTATGATAAGTCTCGTAATCGCAGTGGATTTGCCCCGGTCCGGCCAGGCCCACGGGGCCGCCGGTAGGCAGGCCCATCAGGCGGGCGGCCAGGTTGACCGTGTCGCCCATCACGGTGTACTCGCGGCGGGTGGGGCTGCCGACCGGGCCGGCAAACACGCGCCCGGTGGTGACGCCCAGCGCCAGTTGCAGGCCCTGTCTTTCGGCCATGGCCTGCAGGTCCATCGCGCAGCGCAGAGCGCGTTCGGGGTCGTTTTCGTGGGCGCGAGGCGGCGCGCCGAACAAAGCCAGCAAGATGGTACCTTTGTCATCCACGGCCAGCTTGTTGATGCTGCCGTCGTAATGCTGGATCAATTCCTGGGCGGCGTGTAGAAAGGTGTGCAGGCGGGTCACGGCGTCGGGGTGGGTGTAGTCCAGGCCGCTGAGACCCCCGAACAACACGGTCATGGGCCGCAGCACGGCCAGCCAGTCGTGCAGCTCTTGCTCCAGCCAGGCGCTGACGATGCCCGGGACGTAACATTGCAGGACCGTCTCGACTGCTTGAGGGTCTTGGACGGCGGTCCAGTCGGGTTGAGCGAGCGGACGGGGAGGCAGAGCCTGGGGGAGGAGGATGGCCTGGGCCTCTGGACTGAGAATAATCTCGCCTCGCTCGGCCTGGTGTTCGGCCTGGGCCACCTGGCGCAGGGGATCGCCGGCGATGATATATTCCCAGCGCTTGGACAAGCCACCCACGTGGGCCGCCAGAACTTTACCCGCGCCGACGCCGATCTTCATGCCCAGCGCCACCGGGCCGACGCTGGTTTCTAGCGTGGCAAATTCGTCCATAGCCGCCTGCATGGCCTGGGCGGCTTGCCAGGCCCGGCGGGTCGCATGGGCCAGGTCTTCCCCGGCGGCCGGAAAGAGCACGGTCAGCGCATCGCCGCTGAATTTGACCACCTCGCCGCCCTGGGCTTCGACCACGGCGATCATGCGGCTGAAATAGGCGTTCAGCAGGCGGGTGAGCTCTTCGGGACCTTCGGAGCCTTTTTGGGCCAGGGCCTCGGTGAGCGGGGTAAAGCCGGAGATGTCGGCAAAGAGCACCGCCGCAGGAAAAAACTCGGACCTGGCTGCGGTAGGCGGTTCAGGCGATGTTTCGCTCAACGTGGCGCGGACGATGGCCGGCGGCACGTAGGCAGCAAGTGTCTGTAACAGGTAGGACATGCCTAACCTCTATATCGGTTTTCTCCCCCCAGGTTGCCGTAATGACTCGATCAGCTAACACCCGCCATTATACCCTTAGCACTGCCAGGAAGGCAAGCAACAACCTCCCGCAGGTTACAAACCTGCGGGAGGTTTCGATTTATGAGGCGCACCCGACCTATTTCGTCAGCATCGGCAAATAGACGTAGCGGTAGATAAAGGTGTCGCCGCCATCCAGCTTGATCTCGGAGCGGTGGGTGCTCATGCCGCGCCGGGCGCCGCTGGGCACGGCCCAGTTCAGGAACTCATCCCAGTCGCCTTGCTGGCTCATTTGGTAGAGCGTCTCGGCCACGTAACTGTTAAAGGCGCTGGACGACTTGGAGGGCGGGAAATAGATGGACAGGCCGTGCGCGCCGCCGTGCTCCCAGATGTAGCCGTCCACACCGCCGCTGGCGTGCCGTTCGTGGACCACGGCCGCGTCTACGGCGGCTCTCACGGCGGCTGCCTGGGTTGGGACCAGATTGCGATTGTTGGCCTCGTTGGCCAGATCCCACAGGTCAATGTATTCGGCGCGGAAGGGATCGGTGGCATCCAAGTCGGCGGCAAAGGCCTGTGAGCCGTCGCGGGCTGCGTTGATGTTGTCCTTGCGGGTCTGAGTATCGACGGCCATGATGGCATTGCCAAAGTTGTCTATTGCCGCGCTGACGGCCGCCATCTGGCTGGTGTCGATCAACGAGATGGTGTGCGGATAACCGGCGTTGCTGGCTCCGGTGTAATAGCGGTCGATGATGCGCTGGCCCACGGTGAGGGGGGCGTCGGTCGCCGCCAGGTCGCTAAAGTATTGCGGGTAGGTGTCCAGCCCCCAACTGATCTGCTCAAAGAACACCACGTAATCCACCCACTCGCGCAGGTCGTAGGCGTTTTCGGCCAGCCCCATCAGGCAGGCTTCGTAGTCAAAGAGGTCTATCTTGCGCGCGCCGTTGTGGGTGGCGCTCTTGAGGGCCGAGTACAGCTCGGGTGGAGTGAGCTGATCGTTGCTGGCGTTGCGGTCCCAACTGATGCCATACGCGCCGTCGCCGTGGTCGTCGATGGCCAGGTAGTAATTTTCGGCCGGGTATTGGTCCATGGCCCAACTGACGAAATTGGACAGTGTGTCCGGGTGGCCTACGTTGAGCTCGCCCAGCGCCCAGCGATTCACGCCGTCGGTGTAGACCTCGCTCGCTTGCAGCAGGTAGCGCACGGTGTCGCCGCTATCTGGCCCATCGTACAGCACGGCGACTTTGAGAAAATCGGTCTTGCCAGCGAGGACCGCTTCCATGTCATCAATGTACTGGAGCAGAATCGGCTCAAAGCCGGGGTCTTCGGCGTTGAGGTAGAGCATGACGGTCCAGGTGTTATTTGCACCTTCGGTTGTGTCTGGCGGCGGCGGCGGCCCGCCGCCGCTGTCGGCGCAATAGACGCTCAGGTTGTAAAAGGAGTCGGGGCCGCCATAACCGCTGTAGGAGACGACCGCGGCGTATAGAGTGGCATTGGGCACGCTGTTGGTGTACACGGCATACGAGTCGTAGGTGGCGCCGTCGTCGTCGTTATAAGCCAGCAGCGTGCTCAGGCTGTCGTCGTATACGTATACGACCGAATCCAGGGCGGATGCAGGCACCAGTGTCTGCGCGTCAATGTCCAGGTCCAGCCGGCCGACGGGCACGTTGTACAGGCGGAACCAGTCCACGTCGCCGTAGCCGACGAGCGCATCGCCAATCACGCCGCTGCGCGTATCGCCGCAACCGATGAGGGTGGCGCTGGCGGTATCGTCGTTGGGTTCGTTGGGGTCAACGTAGCCGCCGCCGCCGCCGCCGGTGGCGTAAAAGCGCACATAGTCGATCCAGGCGGCTGTGTCTGTGCCGGTGGAGCCGCGGTTGTACAGCTCGAAAACCAGATTCACCGTCCCGGCGGCCACGGCGTCGCTTACTTGCTGGTCGTCGAGGGTATAGATGACCTCTTGCCAGTAGCCGGTGGTGAAAGAGGCATCCTGACAACCCAGGTCTACGATGATGTTAAAGCTGGTATCGGACAGGCTGGCGCAGAACCAATCTGTGTCCGGCTGTAATTCGTCGGTGGTGACGGCGAACCAGAAATCGAATTGGATGTCGGTGGTGCCGACAGGGACGGTGATTGGTTGGAAGAGAAAGTCATTCCAATCGGCGTCGGCCAACATCAGGGCCGACCAGACCCCGTCCACGGCGGTGAGGTCGGTCAGGTAGACGTCGGTGGGAGCGGTGGGTTGCATCGGTTGTAATGGCGCAGCGCCGCCCCCGGTGACGCGCTCCGCGAGGGCAGCTTCGGCGATCTGGCTCGTCGTCGGAGCAAAGGATGCATACCGCCAGCCTTCCCCGCCATTTTCAAAGCTGCCGTCTATCACCAGGTCGCCGCTGGGATCGAGCGCGGGCGCTTCGTAGGTCCACAAGTTGATCTCGTCCACGTAGGGACCGTAATAGTTGCTGATACTTGAATCGCTGTAAAAGATCCAGGCGAACCACACCTGCGAATAGCCGGCATAGGAGGTCATCCAAAATGGCTCATAGGTCCACCCGCCGTTATAGCCGGACCAGTAATATACGTCGTAGTTGAAATTGTCCACCGACGCGCCAAAGTAGAACCAGTCATAGTCCGGCTCTGTGTCCAGCCACAGACCAAAGTCCACGTAAACGTCGGCGGCCGTGCTCAAGTCGAAGGGACCCCAGACCATCCAGCTATACAGGTTGTCAGTGTAATAGTAGACAGTGGCTGGGTCCAGGCCATCCAGGCCGCCAGCGGCCGGCCAGGCTGACCAACAACAGCCATAATATGCGTTGTACGTGTCGCCCCAGGTGCGGTCGTAGCCGTCGGGACCATAGTCGTACAGCGTCCACGGATAGGCAGGGAAGGCGCCCTCAAAGCCTTCGTAGGCAATCCAGTTCCAGCCGGCAGCCTGCAATTCGTCCGCCTGGTTGGGCGACTGGAGGCCATCAGAGGGTCTGGCGCGCTCCGGTGCGGGTCTTGGGGCGTCTGTCCGCTCGCCGCCGGCCACTTTGGGGGCAGCCTGTAACTGGGGCGTATCGGCTAATTGAATCCTCATCTGGGGTTGAAATTCATCCGCCTCTAAAACACTGTGCAAGCTGGCCTGGTCCACACTTTGGCGGGGTCCCCAGTTCAGGGCCGGGCCTTGCGCGGGTGGGCTAAGTGGAGGGGGCGGGGAAGGCTGTGCAACGGCTGGGGCGCGCTGGGGCGCGCCGACCTGGGCCAGACTGCGCTGGGCCGAAAAGAGCGCGATGGACAAGGCCACACCGATCAGAAGGAGGGAAAGACAGGCCGTCACCCATAAACGGGGGAAGCGAAAATTAAATTCACGCATCGTTTTCTCCTTTTCTTGGCTTGAGATCAAGATGTTGATGAGAGAGAGATTGCAGAACTGCAATGGGGCAGACGAACGCCCGACTCCGCGCCGGTCAGGTAATTTCATTATACCGACCTTGCCCGGGCCTGTCAATCAAGTGATGGGGATAACGCAACGCTGGGGATAATGAAAGGGAGAATGAGAGCATTGACACAATACGCCACCCCCGCTACAATGGACACACCGAATTTAGGTCAAGAATAGGAGACCAAGAATGGAAGAACTCCAGGTAGGAAAGGCTCAAGTCTTGAGCCAGCCGCCGGTGCGCGAGGTGATCGTCACGGACCAGGCCCCGGCGGCGGTCGGTCCCTACTCGCAGGGCATCCGGGCCGGGGATTTTGTGTTCACCGCCGGTCAACTGGGCCTCGACCCGGCCACCGGCAAGCTGGTCGAAGGGGGTGTGGAGGCCCAGGCGCAGCGCGCGCTGATCAATCTCAAAGCCGTGTTGGAAGCCGCCGGGAGCAGCCTGGAGCGGGTGGTCAAAGTCACCGTGTTTTTGCACGACATCAGCGATTTCAAGGCGGTCAACGGGGTGTATGCGCAATTTTTCGGCGCGAACCCGCCGGCCCGTTCGGCCGTACAGGTGGCGGCGTTGCCGCTAGGGGGATTGGTCGAGATCGAGGCCATTGCCGCGCGTTGAAAAACCCATCCTCCCGCACGGGTCGCCCTGGCGGGAGGGTGGGTTTTGGCGGAGAGCGTATTATAGCACGTCTTTGTGCAACGTGTCGAGGAACTCGGCGTTGCTTTTGGTGCGGGCCATGCGCTGCAAAAGCAGCTCCAACGCCGAGGCCGCCTCTAATCCGGCGCCGGCAGGAGGCGGAGCGGCCAATTGGGTCAACATGCGGCGCATGGTCCACACCTTGGCCAAAGCGTCGGGAGCCAACAGCAGTTCCTCGCGCCGCGTGCCGGATCGCTCTACGTCAAAGGCCGGATAGATGCGTCGCTCGGCCAGGCGGCGACTGAGATGCAGCTCCATGTTGCCGGTGCCCTTGAACTCTTCGTAGATCATGTCGTCCATGCGGCTGCCGGTGTCTACCAGGCAGGTGGCGATGATGGTCAGGCTGCCGCCTTCTTCGATGTTGCGCGCGGCGCCGTAAAAGTGCTTGGGCGGGTAGAGCGCCGCCGGGTCCAGGCCGCCCGATAGCGTGCGCCCGCTGGGTTGCACCACCAGGTTGTAGGCGCGCGACAGACGGGTGATCGAGTCGAGCAGAATGACGACGTCGCGCCCGGTCTCGACCAGCCGCTTGGCCCGGTTCAGGGCCATTTCGGCCACGCGCACGTGGCTTTTGACCGGGTCGTCAAAGGTGGAACTGATCACCTCGGCTTCCACCGAGCGGTCCATGTCGGTCACTTCTTCCGGCCGCTCGCCGATGAGACAAACCATCAAGTGAACGTCGGTATAATTGCTGGTGATGCCGTTAGCGACCTGCTTGAGGACGGTGGTTTTGCCGGCCTTGGGCGGCGAAACGATCAGACCGCGCTGGCCGCGGCCGATAGGCGCGATCAGGTTGAGCAGGCGTGTGGCGAGGATGTCGCTGGTGGTTTCCAGGTCGAATAGCTGGTCGGGAAAGATGGGCGTGAGACGCTCAAAGACCGGACGTTCCTTGGCCACGTCGGGGTCCACGCCATTGACGGCCTCGACCCGCAATAGGCCGAAATATTTTTCGTTCTCCTTGGGTGGGCGGACCTGCCCCACCACCATGTCGCCTGTGCGCAGGCCAAAGCGACGAATCTGCGATTGTGAGACATACACGTCTTCTGGCCCGGGCAAATAGTGATCCGAGCGCAAAAAACCGATGCCATCGTCAATGATGTCTAGCACGCCGCCGCCAAAGATCAGGCCGCGCTGTTCGGCCTGGGCGCGCAACAGGCGCAGAATCAGGTCTTCTTTTTTCAGGCGGCTATAGCCCGAGACCTCCAGTTCTTTGGCGACTTCGCGCAATTCGGCCAGCGTTTTGCGTTCCAGTTCTGCAATGTCCACGGTTCTTTCTCCGTCTCAGGGTGATAAGTGAGAATCTCGTCACACCTCTCACGATTTGGTGGAGGGTGTGCTCCTCCTCATGTGCCGGTTTTTTCCCAGAGCAATCTCTTTGCCACACGTGTGCGGAAACGGGTCAGGTTTCGCCGAGTCGCCCCTGCTTTTCAACTGGCTGGTTGCTGGCACACAATGTGCCAGAATGTATGGCCAGGTGACTTTTTAACCAGCTACCCACACCAGTTTTCCGGCGAGTACAAAGCCGACACGAGAGGAGTAGGAATGAATTGGTCAATGAGGAAACAATACGAGTCCCACTTTTGGGGTGAATCAAATCTGTGTTGATGAACAATCAAATTATAGCACTCTTGGCTTGCCTAGTCAAATGAGAAATTAGAAAACGATCCACTGCACATAATAGTAGCCAACGACGACGGTAAATAGAATGCTGTCAATGCGGTCTAGCATGCCGCCGTGGCCGGGGATCAGGCGGCTAGAATCCTTGGCGCCCACCTGGCGTTTCATCATCGAGATGCCCAGGTCGCCCAGCGGACTGGCGACGCCGATCAAAGCCCCCATAACCAATCCGTGGATAGCCCCCTGGTTGAACACAGCGGCCAGCAGCCCTCCCGCCAGGATGCCGGTCAGCCACCCACCGATGGTCCCTTCCCAGGTTTTTCCCGGACTGAGGCGTGGGATCAGCTTGCGGCGTCCCCACATCGAGCCGACCAGATAGGCCCCGGTGTCGGCGGACCAGGTGATGACCAGGGGAAGCAAAAGCCACTGGGCGCCATCCGGCATGTCACGCAGGGCAACCAAGTGCCCGCCCATCCAGCCAATATAGAGGCCGCCGACGACGGTCAACGCCCAATCGGCGGTGGGCGCATCGCGCTTGGGCTGGAAAAGTTGCCACACCAGCGCCCCACCCAGCAATCCGGCCATGGTTGGCCGCACCCATGCGCCGGCGGGGTCGCGGGCCACGAGCACCCCTAGCGCGACAAATCCCCACGTAAAGAGCAGAGCTGGTTGAAAGTCGCCGCGCTGCATCAGGCGCACAAATTCAAACGCTGCCAGCCCCAACACCAGTGTGACCAGGACGGCGAACAGGTCCCCGCCGATGAGGATCGCGCCCAACACGAGGGGGATCAACACGGCGGCGCTAAGGGTTCGAGTGAGCAGCGTGGAAGGCAGCATCAAGATACGAGGCCGCCAAAGCGGCGTTCGCGCTGGCTATAGTGCTCCAACGCTTTGACGAGTTCCTGGCGGTCAAAATCGGGCCAGTAGGTCGGTGTGACGTAATATTCGGCGTAGGCCCCTTGCCACAGCAAAAAGTTGCTAACGCGCAATTCCCCGCTGGTGCGGATGATCAGATCGGGATCGGGTTGTCCACCCGTGTAGAGATAGCGACTAAAAAGCGCTTCGTCGATTTGATCGGCGGGAACGCCGTCGGTGACGATCTGGCGCACCGCATCGACGATTTCGGCCCGCCCGCCATAATTAAAGGCGACGTTCAAGATCAACCGGTCGTTGTGGGCAGTGGTTTCCAGAGCATGCCTGATCTTGGCTTGTAGTCGTTCGGACACGCCATCCAACCGCCCGACGTGGCAAATGCGCACGCCGTTGCGGTTCAATTCTTTAAGCTCACGGTCAATCACCCGTTCCAGGATGCTCATTAGCCCGCGCACTTCACTGTCGGGGCGCTCCCAGTTCTCGGTGGAAAAGGCATAGATAGTCAATATCCTGATGCCTAGCTCGCCGCAGGTGCGCAGGATGCGACGCAAGTTTTCCGTACCGGCTCTGTGCCCGGCCAATCGCGGCAACCCTCTGGCTTTGGCCCAGCGTCCGTTGCCGTCCATGATGATCGCCAGATGGTGAGGAATTATTAATGGATCAGAAATCCTTATTGTTGGATCTTCAGAGACCATACGTCGTTAAATCTCTTTGATTTCGGCTTCTTTGTAGGCCTGGATCTCGTCAATTTGTTGAATGTGGCGGTCGGTGAGTTCCTGCAAATCGTCACGCCCGCGGAAAAAGTCGTCTTCGGAGATCAGCTTTTCCTTTTCAAACTCGCGCAAGTCATCTAAAGCGTCTCGACGAATGTTGCGGATGGATACCTTGGCTTCTTCGGCGCGGCGACGCACCAGTTTGACCAATTCCATACGTCGTTCTTCGTTAAGCGGGGGGATGACCAGGCGGATCAATTTGCCATCGTTGTTAGGCGTCAGACCCAAGTCGGAGGACAGAATGGCGCGTTCGATATCGCGCAGCGAACCCGGATCGTAGGGGCGGATGGTCAAGAGTTGTGGCTCGGGAGCAGCGATGGTAGCCAATTGGTTGAGGGGTGTAGGTGTACCATAATATTCGACCTGTACCCGTTCCACTAAAGCCGGCGAGGCCCGCCCTGTGCGGATGATGCGCAAGTCGCTTTCCAACGCCTCGATGGTCTTTTTCATCGTGCCTTCGGTCTCGCGTAGTGACTCTTTGATCATAGCTCTCCTTCTGCTTCTTGCTACCGCGAGATGATCGTCCCAATAGATTCTCCCATGACGGCGCGCTCGATGCTGTTGGGTTGCCACAAGTCCACGACGATGATCGGTAGGTCGTTGTCCATCGCCAGAGTGATGGCCGTGCTATCTAATACACCGATACGCATATTCAGTGCGTCAATGTAGGTGAGGTGTTCAAAACGCCGGGCCGCCGGGTTGACGTGTGGGTCTTCTTCGTAAACAGCGTCCACTTTGGTCGCTTTGATCAGCACCTCGGCGTTTATTTCCATCGAGCGCAGCGCAGCGGCGGTGTCGGTGGTAAAATAGGGATTGCCTGTGCCGGCGCCAATGATGACCACCCGACCCTTTTCCAGGTGTCGAATGGCCCGTAGTCGGATGTAAGGCTCGGCTATCGCCCGCATCTCAATAGAGGTCTGAACGCGAGTCGCCACTCCCACGCGCTCCAGCGCGTCACGCAACGCCAACGAGTTCATGACGGTAGCGATCATCCCGATATGATCGGCAGTGGCGCGCTCCATGCCGTGGGCCAGTCCATCTTTGCCGCGCCACAGATTGCCCGCGCCGATGATCAGGCCCACTTCGACGTCGTGGGCGCGCACAGCTTTGATCTTGACGGCAACTTCTTCGGCCATGTGCGGGCTGATGCCAAAGCCACCTGGTCCGCCCAAGGCTTCGCCTCCCAATTTGAGCAAGATGCGTTTATATTTGGGTACGGCCATGTTACCCCCGAAATGGTTTTTTCACACAACAAAGCGGGTGATTGATGGTCCAATCACCCGCTTTGTTTATTGCTTTCCGTGCTGCCCTAACTCAAAGCGCTCAAAGCGGCGAATGACAATATTCTCTTTGAGCTCGGCAATCTTGATCTGCACCAGGTCTTTGATCAGGATAGAATCGTCCTTGACAAAGGGTTGTTCCATGAGGCATGTATCGGCGTAAAATTTCTTCAGCCGTCCTTCCACGATGCGCTCGACAATGTTTTCGGGTTTGCCCTCCTGAAGCGCCTGTTGTCTATATTGGGCTTTCTCGTGCTCCAGGTGTTCAGCCGAGACGCTTTCAGGTGACAGGTAGCGCGGCGCCATCGCTGCCACGTGCAGGGCCATGTCGTGTACAAAAGCCCTAAACTGTTCTGTGCGGGCAACAAAGTCGGTCTCACAGTTGACCTCCACCAGCGCACCCACGCGCCCTCCTGGGTGACCATAGGCCTCCACGAGGCCTTCGCTGGCCTCGCGGCTGGCCTTTTTGGCCGCTGTGTCCAATCCCTTTTCGCGCAGATAGGCGACGGCTTTGTCTAGGTCGCCTACGCTAGTCTCTAGCGCTTTGCGACAGTCTAATACCCCAGCGCCGGTTTTTTCTCGTAGTTCTTTGATGAGTGTGACCGGAATCTCCAACGTGCAGTTCCTTTCTTATTCTTCGTTAGCTATGTCCAGAGCAGCCGCTTCTTGTTCTTCTTCGAGGTCCTCGTCCTCGTTAACAAAAATCTCGGTCTCGGCTTCCTCGTCAAAACCTGTCTCCCATTCGGCCTCTGGTTCTTCTTCTTTTTCTTCTTCAAAGGCCAAATCGCCAGCCCTCAGCTTGGCCAGAGTGGCCTCACCCAGGTACATCTTGTCTTCATCCAGGTAGACTTGCTCCATCTCTTCTTCCAGGCCGGGGGTTTCTTTGCGCATCGCAATGCCTTCTAATGCGGCATCGGCCATCTTGGTGGTGATAAGCTTGATGGCGCGGATGGCGTCGTCGTTAGAGGGGATAACGTGGTCGATGAGATCCGGGTCGCAATTGGTATCTACCAACGCGATGATCGGGATGCCCAGAATATTGGCCTCGTGCACCGCCGTCGCCTCACGCCGCACGTCCACGATGTAGAGCAAAGCGGGCAAGTTGCGCATCTCTTTGATGCCCCCCAGGCGCTGATTGAGCTTTTCGATTTTGCGGGTCAGTCCCAGGGCTTCTTTCTTTTTGAGCACCTCAAACTCGCCCCGCTCCCGCCGCGCCTCCAGGCCGTGCAAGTCGTCAATTCGGTCGCGGATGGTGCGCCAGTTGGTCAATGTGCCACCTAGCCAGCGCTGGTTGACGTAGGGCATTCTACACCGCAGTGCTTGCTGCTCGATGCTGTCTTGAGCCTGGCGTTTGGTGCCCAGGAACAAAAGCGTGCCTCCTTCGGCTACCGTATTGCGGACAACCTCATAGGCGTGTTCCAGAGCTGCAAGAGTTTGCTGAAGATCAATGATGTGGATCCCGTTGCGCTCGGTAAAGATGAAAGGCTTCATCTTGGGGTTCCAGCGCCGAGTCCGATGACCAAAGTGGACTCCTGTCTCCAGGAGTTGTTTCATAGAAACGACAGCCACAGTAAATACCTCCCTTGGTTTGTTTTTGCATTCGGCAAGGCTTGTCCGACTTGCCGAAGCCGTCCGCCCCCTTCGTCCTGCCGGAGAACCCGGTGGCTGTCGCAACCGAGCACGCCTCTGGCAGTCTGAGGGCGTGTTTAATCGTTTGGTCAGTTGACCAGCGGGAATTCTACCACACTCTGACTCCAAACGCAAATCTTTTCTTTTGATCGGCTTACGTGGTATAATGTGGCCGGTTATGGATGGAAAAGCCGCCGATCACATTGGTCTCAGCGCGCATCTGCTCTCGCGCCAAGCCAGCTATCGCAGCGCCGGCATCCACAGCTACATCCTGAATTTGATCCGGCGCCTGCCGGCGGTTGACGCGCATCTGCGATTCACAGTTTTTGCGGGACATAAACGTGGCAACTCTTTTGCTGCTTCAAATAGACTGCATTGGCAGATCAGTCGCTGGCCCACCGAAAATCCTTGGGTGCGTGTTTTGTGGGAGCAGGGAGTACAACCCTGGACTGCACATCGGGCAGGCTTGCAACTCCTGCACGCGCTGGCGTTTGTGTCGCCGCTGGTCGCTGGCGTCCCTACCGTCGTCACAGTGCACGATTTGAGCTTTTTGCGTTTCCCTGAACGCTTTCGCCCGGCCAACCGGCTGTATTTGTCCACCATGACGCGCCTATCCTGTCGCCGAGCCAGGCGCATCATCGCTGTCTCGCAGGCGACCGCCGACGAATGCACGCAATTGTTAGGCGTGCCGCCGCAAAAAATCGACGTCATCCCTCACGGGGTAGACCACAAGCGTTTCTGCCCTCAATCGGCTGAGCGCGTGATGCGCTTTCGACGAGAGAAAGATTTGCCCGACCGGTTCGTGTTGTTCTTGGGTACGCTGGAGCCGCGCAAAAACCTGACGATGCTCATCGAAGCCTTTGCTCGGACCGATGCGGTGCGCCGGGGTGTCAAGCTAGTGATTGCCGGAGGCAAAGGCTGGTACTATCATCAGGTTTTCGAGCGAGTCGTGGCCGTGGGGTTGACCGACGCCGTTGACTTTCCGGGCTTTGTGCCCGACGCCGATCTACCGCTGTGGTACAATGCGGCGACGGTGTTTGTCTATCCGTCGATTTACGAAGGCTTTGGCATGCCGCTCTTGGAAGCGATGGCCTGCGGCACACCGGTCGTCAGCTCCGATGCCAGTTGCATGCCCGAAGTCGTAGGAGAAGCAGGCTTGTTGATCTCGCCTGACGATGTCGATGGATTGGCCGATGCCATGGATCGCCTGTTGACCGACGCCGACTTGCACGCAGATTCGAGCCGGCGCGGCTTGGCGCGGGCCGCCGCCTACACGTGGAGTATGACAGCCCAGGCCACCGTGTCCAGTTACCGACGGGCGTTAGAAAGAGGGGGGTAAGGTGCAGTTCAGCCGGCGTGTCGCAGCATGGCTGGCGTTCAGCGATTTGATCCTGATCAATCTGGCGTTGATCGGCGCATATTATATGCGCTACGAACTCGAGTGGTTCGCTGAAGTCGGTTTTGACGCCGACCTGCTCGATTATGCTTTGTTCGCAGGGGTTCTCTCGATTCTTTTACCTATCACGTTCAAGCTCGACGGTGTGTATAACGGGCGACGCGGCCAATCGTGGTTCGACCAGATGTATGCCATCATTAACGCCACGGCCAAAGGGACAATCGTGTTGCTGGCGTTGACCTTTGGTTTTCGCCCGCTAGTCTACTCACGCCTGTTGTTTCTGGAGGCGGCGGTGTTGATCGTCGTCTTGACCGGGATCAGTCGCCTGCTCAAAGGCTGGATCGAGGCCTGGTTGCGCCGGCGGGGCGTCGGCGTGGATCGGGTGCTCATCGTTGGCGGCGGCGAAGTGGGTCGGGCCGTCATCCGCACCATCGTCGCCCGGCCTGAGTTGGGTTATCAGATCGTGGGTTTGGTGGATGACAACCCCGACAGGGGCAACACAGCCATCGGGCGCGTCAAGGGGCTGGGCGGGCTGGAAAAGCTGGCCGAGATCATAGACAGCCAGGCCGTGGATCAGGTTATCGTCACCTTGCCCTGGATGTATCATCGCAAGATTATGGGCATCGTGCGCGAGTGTCAGCGCCGACGCGTCCGCGCCCATATCGTGCCCGACTTGTTTCAGATGAGCCTCAGCCAGGTAGACGTGGACGACCTGGGGGGCATTCCCCTCATCGGCGTGCGTGAAGTGACGATTGGGCGCTGGCAGCGGGCGATCAAGCGGGCGATGGACGTGTTGGGCGCGGTCGTCATTGGCGCGCTGGGGTTGCCGGTGCTGGGTATGATTGCCCTGGCTATCAAACTCGATTCGCGCGGGCCGGCTGTCTTTAAGCAGTTGCGCGTGGGCAAGCAGGGCCAGCAATTCTGGTGCTACAAATTTCGCTCAATGCGCCAGGGGGCCGAACAAGAACAAGACCAGCTCCTGGCGCACAACGAGGCTGACGGGCCGATTTTCAAAATGCGCGACGATCCCCGCCGCACCCGGGTCGGGCGCTGGCTACGGCGCACCAGCCTGGACGAGCTCCCGCAGCTCTATAATGTGCTGCGTGGTGAGATGAGCCTGGTCGGACCGCGCCCGCCGCTGCCCGCTGAAGTGGCCCAATACGAAGCCTGGCAGATGCGCCGCCTGGAGGTGGCGCCAGGCCTGAGCGGGTTATGGCAGGTGTCGGGGCGCAGCAATCTCAGCTTCGACGAGATGTGTCTGCTGGACATCTATTACATTGAGAACTGGTCGCCGTTGCTGGACATCAAGATTCTACTGCGCACCGTGCCCAAGGTATTCTTGGGCGATGGGGCGTTTTAGTACCTTACCGACCGAATTCTTGCACAATGAGCAAGGATTTTGACCGCCGGGCACGCAGAGATCGCAGAGATTTTTGTTTTTCTCAGCGTTCTCGGCGCGCTCTGCGGCAAAGGCCCTTTTGGTTCTGGCTCGTCCAGGTTAGGATACGCAGCAGCGGTTCTATCCAAATCTGAATAGGCAGGAGGTAAGCAATATGGCGAGACGTTTTACTCTGGAGTACTGGATAGACGAGGATTGGTATGTGGGGAGGCTGAGAGAAGTCCCAGGAGTGTTTAGCCAGGGGGCGTCTCTGGAGGAATTGGAAGAAAACATCCAGGAGGTCTACTCCCTGATGATGCAAGAAGAAGAGGAATCTTTGCCCAGCTTGAAAGTTTGCACAAAAGAACTGGTGGTCGAATTGTGAAACGGTCTGCTTTTATTCGCGAGTTGACGCGGGCCGGTTGTTATTTGAAGCGACACGGAAAAAACACGACATTTATGTGAATCCTGAGAATGAGCGCAAAGCGCCTGTGCCGCGACATTCGGAAATCAAGGACAGCCTGTGTGACTTGATCCGTAGACAACTCGGTCTCCAGTGATCCGGGGGGGATGCCGAAATGTTTCAATTGACCGAACGCGACAAAACCGAGCTGGTCGAATTTCTCCAAGACCTGGTGCGCACGCCCAGCCTCAGCGGGCAGGAGGACCGCGTCGCCGCGCGGGTTGCTGCGGCCATGCGCCGCGCCGGCTGCCGCGAGGTCTTTACCGACCGCATCGGCAACGTCGTCGGGCGCATGGGCAACGGCAAACGCCCCCTGCTGCTGTACGACGGCCATATGGACACGGTGGACATCAGCGACCCCGCAGCCTGGACCCACGCCCCCTTTGGCGGCGATGTCATGAACGGCGTGCTGTATGGGCGCGGCGCGTGCGATATGAAAGGCGCACTGGCGGCGATGATCTGGGGGACAAAGCTGCTGCACAAGGCCGGCCTGTCCACCCGGCTCAAGGGCGACCTGGCGCTGGCGGCGGTGGTGCAAGAGGAACCGTGCGAAGGGCTGGCCGTGCGCGTGCTGGTCGAAGAGGAGGGTCTGCGCCCCGACTGGGTGGTGCTGGGCGAGCCGTCGGATTTGCAGCTCAAGCGCGGCCACCGCGGGCGGCTGGAGATGGAGGTGATCACCCACGGGCGCTCGTGCCACGCCTCTATGCCCGAGCTGGGCCAAAACGCTGTCTATAGCGCCGCCCGGCTCATTTTTAATCTAGAGATCCTGGCCGAGCAATTGGGCTACGACGCCTTTCTGGGCTCAGGCTCGCTTTCGGTGACGCACGTGGAGAGCCAGGCCGGCAGCCGCAACGCCGTGCCCGATTACGCCCGCTTTATCATTGACCGCCGCCTGACGTTGGGCGAGAGCGAGGCCAAAGCCCTGGCCGAGGTGCAAAACATCATCGTGCGAGAGAGGGTGCGGGCCGAAGCGCGCGTCACTGAGTACGATGGGGTGAGCTATACCGGCTATCAGGCCAGGCAACGCAACTATTTCCCGGCCTGGGCGCTGGAGGCCGACCATGCGCTGGTGCAAAAGGCCGCCGGCGCGGTGAAAAAGACGCTGGGCTACCGGCCCGAGGTGGGGCAATGGGGCTTTGCCACCGACGGCGTGTACACCATGGGCATAGCAGGCATCCCGACCATCGGTTTTGGGCCGGGTGACGACGAGTGCGCCCACACTGCCGACGAGAGTATCCGGCTGGAGGACGTGTTCAAAGCCGCGACGGTGTATGCGCAATTGGCGATGGAGGTGTTGGGGGTGACAACGGATTAGCGGATGGGGGAACGGATCACCTGCACTTGCGCAGGTGCAAGTGAAGCGGATGGAATGAGGTTGGGCCAGATGGGAATATGGTTGTCTTTTCCCCACAAAGGCCATACAATAGTTGAAACTATTTGTGTGGGAGGTATAGATGCTAGATTTACGTTTGGAGGTAAAACCTCAAACAGCACAACGATTGCGCAAGGTGCTGGAATTGTTTCCTGATCAAGAAACCTTTGCGCAAAATATCATTGCTTACCAGATCGCGGAGATAAAGAAAGCGATCCTCAATTTGCGGCTTGACTTGAAAGAGTATGAGGCAAAGTATCACCGTTCCAGTGTGGACTTTTATCAGGCTTTTAGTCGAGGCAACGCCGATGACCGCGAAGATTATATTCTCTGGGCCGGATTGTACGAAATGCTGAGCGAGAATGAACGGCGCCTGGCAGCCCTGCAATGATAGCAACATACCTGGCCCAAATAGAGAATGTATTGCAAGCCTTTCCTGACATCCGTGCGTATACCTTGCAGAAAAAGATATACAATACCAGGCAAGGCTACATTGGTGGGACCATCACGTTCGGAAACGGGCATCGGCTGGACTTTATCGAGGTGAAAGATGTGGACGTAGTGGAGAAAATCAAGTGTCGTTATCAGTACATGGATGCCAGCCAAGAGATGATTTTCCGATATGATAATGCGCCGCATCACCGAGACGTTCGGACGTTTCCACATCACAAACATACTATGGACGGTGTCCAAGAAAGCACCGAACCGAGCTTGCACGACGTTTTGCTGGAGATTGCGAGTATAGAACGCCACAGCAACAGATGAACCGCAGGCCCATAGATAGACGAGAAAGTTATCCGGGCCACGGTGAGGTAAAGTCGTGGATACAACACTACCGGGCCGATAAAAAACTGCGTGACGTGGTGCAGCAGATCAATCTGTTGCCCCGTCCCGCTTCTTCTCTGGTGCACAAGAGATGAACGCAATCTATGATCAAATCGTCGCCCAACACCTGGCGCTTCAAGAAGCGCTCACGGATAATCCTGACGCTGTGCAGCTCGAGGAGGTGCAGAGCTTTATCCGCCTGGCGTGCAAGGCGGGAGCAGACGTGGCAGACATTGCCCAGCGCGACCAAATGCGGAGCATGCTCCGCCAGTGGGGGGCGTTTATCTACGAGCGGACCGGGGAGTATCCGCCGGTGCAGCTTGCGCCTTTGACCGAACGGCCGGGGGAGAGCGTGTTACGTGGTTGCGCCGGGTGAAAAGGGCCGGACTTTTCTCTCTCGTTATCGGCGGCTTGCTCATTCACTACCGGACACTTTTTTTAAAGGTTGACTCATAGTATGCTAAAGCTCCAACGAAAGAGCAAGGAGCATACTATGAGTGACAACCGACGCAGGTATCGTGCCATAAAAGACGCAATTAAGCAAATGTAT